>CBDUHN010000038.1:0-34065 GCA_965367295.1 uncultured Gammaproteobacteria bacterium
GGATCAATGGGATTGGGATCAATGGGATTGGGATCAATGGGGCCAGTATCGTTGATTTCATAACCCTAATCCAAACGAATTAATCCAGAGTAGTTATCGAAAGAGGGGTTCAGGGCAATACCAGGTTTTTTGCTTGTCCATATATGATCGGTTCTCCCGGAAGTAATCAATGACTCTGACCCTATTGATCACGGTTGGCAATTCAGACCGCCCCGGTCAGAGTTTAATCGGCGTTACGAAGCCCGGCGGTTTAAGGGCTAATACGGAACATCTCAGTTGCTCAAGAATCGTATCGGCGGTATTTCCGACAAGAAGTCCTGCAATACCCGTTCGCGCAACCGTTCCCATAACCACCAGGTCTGCCTTCAGCTGCGTTGCCATTTCCGGTATTACCGTTTTCGCAGAACCCTGCAGAACATGGAAATGGGGAGAGATGTACTCATACGCCTTCTGACTTATATGGTCATGCAATATCCGGCGCAGCATCTGCATGCCGTTCTGGTGATGCGTCTTTGCTCCCTGAAACAATTTTGCGGTGACTGCTTCCGGGTTGTCGCTCCAGAGCTCTACGAATCCCGCCTCGGGCACGTCCCAGACATGTACAAAATTCAATGTTGCAAAATCGGACAACGCAAGCGAGCTGGAGAGTTCGAGTATTTCCATATTCAGGCCTCGTCCCACGGTTTCGGGTTCCAGGGGGTCGAAATCGACCGCGGCCATAATGCATTCATAGTTGGACTTCTCCATCGGTTGCATCAGCCAGACCGGGCAGGGACATTGGCGTAGCAACTGAATATCATCGCTGCCGAAGATCCTCTCTACGAAACTCGGGTTTTCAGCGGGTTTGATCACAAGATCATGTTCATTACGCAAGACGGTGCGAATAATTTCGATAAACCCGGTACCCGTGAGTACATCGTGGCTGATTTCGACCCGCTGACGGTACGCCGCCGTAAAAGCCTCCAGCGTCCGCAAATGATCGCTATTCACCATGGCCTGCAGATCGCTGGAAATCGGTCCTCCATCCGGCATTCCGATACCCATCGTAACGCGTTCCACCACGTCGACCACGGTAAGCCGGGCCTGGTTATTCTCCGCGAGTGATACGGCTCGCTCCAAAGCGGTCTTGCACGTATCCGAAGGCGTCAGCACACAAAGGATGTTCTTGAGTTGCTTCATCTTGTTTCCCTTCACAGTCAAGATTTTCTAGATCTTCCAAAGATACGCGCGGTGCCGTTTCGTTCTGGCCCTACTTGTCCCGGTTCTCTTCAAGTACAGGATTATAATCCCAATCCCTAACGCTCTGGATTATGAGTTCGACATCTTTGTCGGCAACCTGAAGCATCTGTAAGGCGGTTGCGCCCAGGCGCAGGCTCGCTTCAATGGCTTCCGGATATGCATGGGTGGCGCCGGCATCGATAAGCCGCGAGCTCGCTTCGAGATCCCTTGCCCTTGCGATAACCGGCACCTGCGGACACTGGCTGCGCAGATGCGAGACCGTCCGTATCGCGGTTGTTGCATCGTCCACCGTTATCACAACCAGAGCAGCTCGTTCCACGTGCACGGTAGCCAGCAGGTCCGGGTCGGAGATATCGCCATACAGTATCGGGTGACCGTCGGCCCGCCCCTGGGCCACCCGCTTCGGATTGTGGTCGAAGGCCATAAACGGAATACCGCTGGCGTGAAGCAATACGGCTATCGTATGCCCCACGCGCCCATAACCGCCGAGCAGTACCTGTGGCTCCGGCAGGTCCGGTAGCTCCTCAGCTATGCCCTGATCCTCACTGCGTTGCGGCCCTGCGAGTCTATGTGCAATGACATGATTGAATCGAATCAGTAATGAACCGACAATCATCGATAAAAGGACTGAGGTGAACGCTATCTGGCCCACTCGTATATCGACCGCCTGAGCTTCAAGCGCTATCGCAAGCAGGGCGAGGCCGAATTCTCCGCCAACGCCCAGTAACAGCGCTATCCGCCAGGTGGCGAATGTATCGATACCGCTCTTTCTCACTATCGCCGCAACGATCAGTATCTTGCTGCCAAGGATGAGGAGTGTGCCGAGCAAGGCCCAGTGCCAGATGGCCGGTATGGCTGCCGGGTCGATCATCATGCCGATGCCGACAAAGAACAGGCCCAGCAGAACGTCGCGGAAAGGACGTATGCTTGATTCCACCTGGTGGCGGAATTCGGTTTCGCCCAGCATCATCCCGGCAAGGAAGGCACCGAATGCCAGTGACAGACCGAGGCTGTTGGTGGACCAGGCTGCAAGCAGTGCGACCAGCAATACCGCAAGCGTAAATACCTCGGCGTTCCGGTGTTTTGTAACAAGCTGGAAAAGCGGACGTAACAGCCAGCGACCCACAAACAGCACCAGCGCGACCGCCACCAGGGCTTTTAGCGTCGCCCATCCAAGCGCTCCCGCCAGCGCGTCCATGCCGACCCCTACACCCAGTACGGGAATGATCACGAGAAAGGGGACAGCGGTGACATCCTGGAAAACGGACATCGCAAGTCCGAGCCGGCCGTGGGTGCTGTTTTCTTCCCCCTGCTCGGATAACTGACTGCCGATGATGGTAGAAGATGACTGCGCGAAGACTGCACCGATCACGAACGCGGCAGCCGGGGATAGCCCAGCCAGCCATACGATTACCCCCACAAGAAAAGTTGTCAACGTCACTTGCGCCATCCCAAGTCCAAGGACCTGGTTTCGCAGAGCATGCAGCTGGGGAATCGAGTAATTGAGGCCGATCGTGAACAGCAGAAATACCACGCCAAATTCTGCCAGTGCCTTGAACTCCGGTACGTGAATTGTCGGCCCAATGGTATAGGGTCCTAGAATCACGCCTACCAGCAAGTATCCAAGGCTGGTCGGGATATGCAGGCGCTGAAACGTGACGACAACAACCACCGCAACGCTTAGAAGAATAAGAATCTGTGCGAGATGTTCCATCATGAAGAATTCCCGTCCGATACGGACATTGTCAATTGCACCAGCCAGATCTGAGCGAGATCGGCGACAGTAACGGGGTGATGTTCATGCGCGCCAGTATTCAGGCGTTCGTGACCTCGGCTTGAAGCCGGGTAGACCCAAAAAACATACCGGGCTGACACTGCAGCCATCTTTAAAAAAGATTAAACTACAAATGCTTATATATTATCCCGAAATTCCGGGCAAGGATAAAAATACCCACTCTTTCCCGGGTCCGGTATGGCAGATGGCTTTTCACAACACCGCCGCAACAAGCCACGCAGAGCAGCCGCCTTGTTGATTCGAGTCCCCTCGATGTGAATCACTTCTCTGTATGTTTACTCGCAGACTTGTCGCGGTCGACCCGGTAACAGTGACCATTCCACCACTGGCCCGTTATCGCCAGCGGGAATCCTGCGAGCCGGCGTGGTGGGCAAGGTAATTGGAGATGAACCCGGCTGCCTGGTATTTGTGCCAGTTTGGAAGCGCGGTGATCTGTAAGTGACTGATAGGGAATGAAAAGTTGATTGTGGCATAAGACGGAAAACTCATCAAGCGGCTGTTTATAAAAGCTATATTGGGCATTCAACCGGTCATTGCAACACTCTGTATGGCGTTAGAGATTATGGAACCGGGTCGGTTCGAAAGGTTTTCACAATGTGATTCGTGTCCTGAGCGGAGATTTCAGCAGCTATTGTGCAATGACTCCGATTATCCAGCGCACCAACAACCTCCCGGAGTAGGGTGATGCATTTGGCTTACCTTAAGCCATCTGTTCGTGCAAACGCGACTACATCGTCAATCTGAAAGCCATCGCGTTTCCCGTTCAGGCTCATCTGGTGTCGACAGGTCCGGGCACCATCAGGGTTGAACGTGTACGCCAGGTCGAACATGGGCGAGCGATGCCATTCGCCCTATTGCTCATGAGGAATGCGATATTTTTGATGTGATCGTCATGATTGTGGGTAAGGATATTCGGGAATGTACGGCGAATCTGCTGCTCGATCTCGTCCATTGGCAACGAAAGCTGTTGGATCGCTTCGACCGCCTGTTCATACGCATAAGCCCCCATTCTTCCTTTGAGGAATCGGGGGGGGGCAAATGGACCACTTTTCCGCACGTCATACATGGTTGCGAAGATCACGTATGCAATCCGGTAGGTGAGTGCTGTGAAATGCGACTGCCTTCCAGCAGTTTCCCGGGGAGTTCTGGTGTACCCGTTATGATGGAAAGGCCTGCCTGGATATTCGTTGAGTATTGTTCGTAATGGCGAGGGGACAATGTAGAGAGAGTGGGGGGCATGCGCCCGGTATGCCGCGGTCAAATAAGCCGTATCAGCCGGCCAGGTTACATACATCCACCGATACACTGACCTTATGCGCTCCGCCGCCAAAGACGACGCCCTTTAACGGGCTCACATCGGAGTAGTCCCTTCCCCAGGCAACCGTAATATGCCGGTCCATTGGCATTTGATTGTTGGTGGGGTCGAAATCCAGCCAACCATTATCGGGCAGGTATACCGAAAACCAGGCATGGGATGCATCGGCACCCACCAGGCGTTCTGTGCCGGGAGGCGGTATTGTCTCCAGATATCCACTGATATAACGCGTGGGTACGCCCTGTGCCCGCAGGCAGCCAATCGCGAGATGAGCAAAATCCTGGCAGACGCCACGCCGGTGGCGTAACACTTCGGCCAATGGTGTCGAAAGTGTGGTGAAGCCGGGGTCATACGTAAAATCACGGTGGATGCGTTCCATGAGGTCATGGACCGCTTCGAGCAACGAACGATTAGGCTTGAAAGATGGCTGGGCGTAATCAGCCAGGTCCTGGGTCGATGTGACGAGAGGGGAATCAAGCAGGTACTGGCGGGCAAACAGATGCTCGGGATTGCTGCCCGCATGCAAACGTTCAGGCAGCCTATCCCATGGTTGATCAGTGGAGATGTCAAGCTGCCTGTTGCCAGACTCAACCTCCACCAGGCTGCTCGCGGTAACCACCAGATTACGGTGAGACTGGTTTACGGTGAAGTGTGCCACTCGATTACCGAAAAAATCCTCGCGTTCACTATAATCACTTGGCGTTGGGGTAATGGTGAGTTGTGCATCAGAACATTGCTGTCTCGCAAAGTCTCGTGGTAACAGCCGTGCTTCGTTGTGGCACTGGCTCACGAATTTGTCATACGCATATTCTGTGCGATGCACGATCTTGTATTTCACTGTACATGACCTTCTGTGCTGTTACGTTCCAGAGGTTGCGGGCCTTCCACATGGCTGAAGAACGCATCGGTAACGGCCTCTGAAGTGCTGGTGAGCAAGTGACTCAGGCGTGCCAGCAGTTGTTCCAACTCATTGGCAATGGAGCCATCCTCGCTAGCCTGCGCCAGAGTGTCTGCATCGGTCAGACGGATTTGGCTGATAGCTTCCAGTACCAGGCGTTCTTCCCGACTCAGTTGATGATTGATTCGCTCGCGAGGCAATACGGCGATATTTTCCTGCATACGTTCGAGCTGGTAGACCAGAGACCGTGGGTTGCTTGCGTCAAACAATAACAGGTCGAGCACGGATTCAATGCGCAACATGGACCGATACCGGCGCCGGTAGGTGATCAGGCTTTCGCTGGTGATCAAGGTGTCTTCGAGAAGCAATTGCTCCACCAGGTCTTCATGGCGCCAAACCAGCAGGCTTCGCAGCAGGGATATCAGTTGCATCGCGCGTTCGAGTCGGCGGCCGGTATCGAGAAAGCGCCAGCCGTGGTTGCGTGTCATGCTCTCCCCGCACAGCCCACTGAATGCCGCCAGCACCGTGATGAGATCATCCAGCTTGTCCTGGGCCTGGCTTACCATTCGCTCTGTCGTGCTGGCCACGCGCTGTGCCTGCTCGGCGATATCATCAACGACTCGCCAGGTGTCGTTCGACCATCGATCACGGACCGTATATGCCGCCTGGGTGAAGTTCCGCAAGGTGGTTGCCAGGCTGTTGGGGGATTCTGTATCACTAATGATTTGCATCAGGTGCAGTTCGGGGTGCTTTAGTCGTTCCTCCGCCCCCTCACCGATGAAGCCGGGATACAGTTTGGTGAGATGCGTCAAGGCCCGCAGCAGGTTGCCAAGCACTTCGGAACCCGTGGCATCCTGATGTTCCTCATTCTCGTTGACCTGATTGATCACCGTGCGCAGGAGCCGTGTCATGCCTTCCGAGCGTTCCGCATAGCGCCCAACCCAGAACAGGTTGTCCGCCGCCCGGCCGGGCAATGCGCCGATGCTGGCTGCAACACCTGCTGCAGAGGGCTGGGTCCAGAGTGTGACCTGTTTTTCGGGTTCCGAGGCCAGCACCCAGGTGTCCTTGCTGATGGCACCGGCCTGATTCGAGACCGCAATACGATCCCGTTCAGGTGCGGCGCGGGTCAATCCGCCGGGCATCACCACGTAACCTTCGTCACGCGCCACCGAGAAGCCGCGGAAAACCGCCTGACGTGGCTCCAGCTGTCCGTTTACGAGGGAAGGGGTCGTCGAGAAGCCCACCTGTTCCTGCCCGATATACATGTATGGCCGAGATTTGATGCGTTCCTTCAGGCGGGCCAGATCTTTCTTACTCAGCTGTGCGCCGAAAACCGAGTGACTGCCCGGGTAACGGTAATTGGGCTTGATCACCATCCGGTGCAGATGCTTGAGGACATGGTCGCACTCTTTCTTTTGACCACACCACCAGGTGGCAACCGATGGTAACTGAAGCGGTTGGCCGAGAAAGTATTGGGCGATATTCGGCAGGAATGCGGTCAGGCCGGCATTTTCCAGGACACTGCTGCCCAGCGGGTTGGCGATGGCCACATTGCCGCGGCGTGCCACCTCGAGCAGGCCGGGTACCCCGAGCTGGGAATCGCCGCGGAGTTCCACGGGATCACAATAATGATCGTCCACCCGGCGCAGAATCACATCCACCGGCTGCAGTCCGCCCACCGATCTCATCCAGACGCGCCCCTTGCTTACCGTCAGGTTGTCGCCCTGCACCAGGGAATACCCCAGGTAGTTGGCCAGGTAGGCGTGCTCGAAATAGGTTTCGTTACGCGGGCCGGGTGTGAGTACGACAATCTGCGGGTCGTCGCTATGCGCGGGCGCAATGGCACTGAACGTGGCGCGCATGGCACGGAAAAACAGTGCCAGGCGATGTACCTGGCAATCGCGAAACAGGCTCGGGACGATTCGCGAGGTTACCATGCGGTTTTCCAGCGCATAGCCCGCGCCAGAGGGCGCCTGCACGCGGTCCCCAAGAACCCACATTTTGCCATCCGGTCCGCGGGCGAGGTCAGCGGCGTGCAGGATCAGCTGGTGTTCACCTTTCTGCCGCACATGCATACAGGGACGCAGAAATCCCGGGTGGCTGTAGATCAGTTCCAGGGGAACGATGCGTTTTTTGATGAGTTCCTGGGGGCCGTAAAGATCCGTCAGGATGAGGTTGAGCAGTTCTGCGCGCTGTGCCAGCCCGGCTTCCACCTCGGACCATTCTTCGCTGCTGAAGAGGGCAGGGACCGGGTCAAATTCCCATGGTCGCGCGGCTCCGAGGGGATCGTCGTAGATGTTATAGGTGACGCCGTTCTCGCGTAGCAGTTGGCGCGCCTCGTTGCGGCGGCCTTCCAGTTCGGTGCCCCCCATTGCCTGGAGTGACTCGAATAAGTACGTCCAGTGAGGATGTACCTGCCCGTCGGCCGCCCACATCTCATCGTACAGGCCGGCCTCCGACGCGTAATCCAGCATGCTCTTGGCATCCGTCGTATCCGGCGATTTCATAGCAGTATCGGTGCGGGTGGGTTCCATAGGTATGGTTTTTTATGATGTTTTACGGCCAACGGCCACGCTTCAAATCGGGATTACAGCTTGCGGCGCAGGTCCAGGGTGTAAGGATACTCCTTATTGACCTGCCCGTATGGAGGTTCCATCGGCCCGGGTGGATGCGCTACCGGGGAGAAGCTGGATAAACGACTGATATCAGGAGGGATATCGCTGACGCCGGGCGTATGCCCATAACCCCAGAAACGATTTACACGGCGCGATTCGGCCTCATAGGCGTTGACGGGAAATACATCATAATGGCGCCCGCCAGGGTGGGCGACATGATAGGTGCATCCCCCGACAGAACGACCATTCCAGGTATCGATCAAATCGAACACCAGCGGTGCATGCACCCCGATGGTGGGGTGGAGTGCGGAAGGAGGTTGCCAGGCCCGGAAACGTACCCCGGCCACATATTCGCCGTGGGTTCCCGTGTTCTGCAAGGGCACCCGTCGTCCGTTACAGGCCAGCACGTAGCGCCCGTCGGTGAGTCCGTTGACTCGCACCTGCACCCGCTCCACCGAGGAATCCACGAAACGTGCGGTCCCCACGTTGCTGACCTCTTCACCGAGTACGTGCCAGGGTTCAATGCCGGCCCGTAGTTCGATACGGATATCGCGTAGGGTGACCGAGCCATAATGGGGGAAGCGGAATTCCAGGAAGGGCTCCAGCCAGTCGATCGGGAAGGGGTAGCCCGCGTGCTGCAGGTCAGCAGCCACCTCGGCCACATCGGCGCGAATATAGTGTGGCAGCATGAAGCGATCGTGAAGTTCGGTGCCCCAGCGTACCAGGTCATGCCGATAGGGCTGTTTCCAGAACCAGGCGATCAGGGTACGCAAGAGTAACATCTGCACGATACTCATGCGTGCATGGGGTGGCATTTCGAAGGCGCGGAATTCCACCAGGCCCAGACGACCGGTTGCGGTATCCGGTGAATACAGTTTGTCGATGCAGAATTCCGAACGGTGCGTATTACCGGTGATGTCCACCAGCAAGTGTCGCAGCAGGCGATCGACCAGCCAGGGTTGGGGCACTTCCCCATCCGGCATTTGCTGGAAGGCAATCTCCAGTTCGTACAGGGCTTCGTTGCGGGCCTCGTCCACGCGGGGTGACTGGCTGGTCGGGCCAATGAACATGCCCGAGAACAGGTAGGAGAGGCCGGGATGGTGTTGCCAATAGGTGATGAGGCTGCGGAGTAAATCCGGTCGTCGTAGCATCGGGCTATCGGCAGGGGTCGCTCCGCCCAGGGTGACATGGTTGCCACCACCAGTTCCGGTGTGACGACCATCGAGCATGAATTTTTCAGTTCCCAGGCGCGCCAGGCGGGCCTCTTCATACAGCCCCGTAGTGTTGGCAACGAGTTCATCCCAGCTGTGGGCAGGATGAATATTGACTTCGATTACCCCGGGATCCGGGGTTACTGCCAGCTGCCGGATACGCCAGTCCTTGGGAGGAGCATACCCCTCGAGGCGCACGGGTGTTGCCATCGCATCGGCGCTGGCTTCCACGGCGGCGACCAGGTCCAGGTAGTGTTCCAGGTGGGTCAGCGGCGGCATGAAAATATGGAGACAACCCGCACGGGATTCAACGCATAGTGCCGTGTGTGGTACATCGACCAGGTGATCCTCATCTGCGGAGGATTGCTCATGGATGATTTCGGGAGACGTGGTGTCAGCAACGAACTGACTGTAGCGTCGCGTCACCTCATCATAGTAGTCACCCAATGGAGGTAGCGGGGCGAACAGGCTCTGTTCATGGTGTGGTTCGCGTTTTTCGGGTGCTTGCCAGGGCAGGCTGTCCAGTGGCAAGCGCAGGCCCATGGGAGAATCTCCCGGTGCCAGGAACAGGTGGCCACGACGAAATTGCCAGCGAGCGCTGTCCCATGCCTGGCGCTCTGCGTTCCAGTGCAGCGGTAGCGCATAGCCCACCGGTTCTTCCAGGCCTTGCGCAAGCACCTGTGCCAGGCGCTTGCGTTCTATGGAATCCTTGAGTTTGAATTTGAGGGGATCGACATTGACGGGTAGTTCACCCTCTTTCCACAGGTAATATAAAGCATCCTCATAGGCGGGCACGACATGCCCGGCGCCGATCCCGAGGTGCTGCCCCAGGTGTGCGATGAACTGCTGAGCATCTGCTACGGTGTGGCCATAGTCCTGTTCATCCGTGGCGATCAACTCTGGCTTGTGCCATATGGGCATCCCGTCCACACGCCAGTAGCAGTTCAGTGCCCAGCGGGGCAGGAGTTCCCCGGGATACCATTTGCCCTGGCCATAATGCAGCATGCCTCCCGGCGCGAAGCGCTTCCATAACCGCTTTACGAGATCCTTGGCGAGTTGCAACTTATGTGTGCCCAGTGCCGCGGTATTCCATTGACTGGATTCCATGTCGTCGATGGATACGAAGGTGGGTTCGCCTCCCATCGTCAGTCGCACATCATGGTGTTTCAGGTCAGCGTCCACCGCGTGTCCCAGGGTGTTCACGGCCAGCCACTGTTCTTCCGAGTAGGGTTTGGTAACCCGGGGGTCCTCGTGAATACGTTGCACGGTATTCTGGAAAGCGAACTCCACCTCGCACTCTTCTCTGCCGCCGGTCACTGGAGCGGCGCTGATCGGGTCCGGGGTGCACGCCAGGGGGATATGTCCTTCACCCGCGAATAATCCCGAGGTGGGGTCCAGGCCCAGCCAGCCGGCACCCGGTACATACACTTCAGCCCATGCATGCAGATCGGTGAAATCCTGATCCGGGCCCGCAGGGCCATCCAGGGATTTTACATCCGGAGTAAGCTGGACGAGGTAGCCGGAAACAAAGCGGGCAGCCAGCCCCAGGTGGCGTAGAATCTGGACCAGTAACCAGGCGCTGTCACGGCATGAACCACTCGCTTTGCCCAGCGTTTCCTCGCAGGATTGCACGCCCGGTTCCATGCGGATGTTGTATGTAATCGCCTGCTGTAACTGCTGGTTTAGCGGTACGAGAAAGCGCTCGACGATCGGTCGCTCTGAACGGTCGATCTGTGCCAGCCATTGCTGCAGCAGTGGACCTGATTCGGTAACTTCCGTATACGGAGCCAGCTCCTTGCGGAGTTGCCTGTCGTATTCGAACGGGTAATGTTTTGCATATTCTTCCAAAAAAAAGTCGAACGGATTGATCACGGTCATATCTGCGATCACGTCGACTTCGATTCTCAGCTTGCGCACCTTGCCGGGAAACACGACGCGTGCCTGATAATTGCCGAATGGATCCTGCTGCCAGTTGATGAAGTGCTCTTCGGGGGTGATCTTGAAGGAGTAGGCCTCGACAGGTGTGCGGCTGTGCACGGCGGGGCGAAGACGGAACACATGGGGAGTTAACGCGATGGGGCGCTCGTAGCGATATTCAGTGACGTGGTGAATGGCTACTCGAATGGTCATATTGGGTTCCGTGTGCTCAACGCAAGTAAATCCAGGCCGGCTTGCCGATTCGGTATGCTACTGCTTGCAGCTTAGCATTGGCGGATGCAATCGGCACTTATTCTAATGAATAAGTAAGGTTACACCTGTATACTCTCGAATTGCCGATCAAGCTCAATCCTGGTGTGGATACGGTCGTGTTGCACCAAATCAGTCCACCTAAGCGATAGCGGTGCGCAGCACCTGAACCGGGCATGTAAAACAGTCTTGATCTTCACCAAATCCGCAAGTCGGTCTGCTGTCCGTGATCCCGGGATGGCGGATCATCGCAGGGACTCCGCAGGTAATTTTTATGACGACAACGGCTTTTTCAATACTGGGGCTGGACGCCTCCTTGCTGGCCAATCTTGAATCCATGGGTTATCAGGCCATGACACCGATTCAGGCGCAAGGTTTGCCCCCGGTGCTGTCGGGCAATGATCTTATCGCCCAGGCGGAGACCGGCAGTGGCAAGACGGCGGCGTTTGGCATCGGCTTGCTCAGCCGGCTGAACACGCGCGACTTTACCGTGCAGGCGCTGGTGTTGTGTCCGACCCGGGAACTCGCCGACCAGGTGAGCAAGGAGATACGTCGCCTGGCGAGCGCCATTCCAAACGTGAAATTGCTCACGCTGTGCGGCGGGGTCCCGTTTGGGCCTCAGCTGGGCTCGCTGGAACATGGTGCTCATATCGTCGTGGGAACGCCCGGGCGGGTGTTGAAACACCTGCGCAAGGGTTCGCTTGCGTTGAATGCGTTACAAACCCTGGTGCTGGACGAAGCGGACCGGATGCTGGATATGGGGTTTTACGATGACATTGCCGAAATTGTCGCCGCTACGCCCGCTGACAGGCAAACCCTGTTGTTTTCCGCGACCTACCCCGAGGCGATTCAGCAGATCAGTGCCTCCATGCAGAGAAAACCGGTCCGGGTCAGCGTTGCATCGACGCAGACCCAAAACAATATCGAGCAGGTATTTTATGAGGTGGCGGGCCGTGACGGACGCCTGCCCGCGCTGCTGACGCTATTGGGCCATTATAATCCGGCCTCCTGTGTAATCTTCTGCAACACGAAACAGCAATGCCAGGAGATCGCGGATACGTTACAGGAAAAGGGTTTTAGTGCACTTGCCCTGCATGGTGACCTGGAACAACGGGATCGCGACCAGGTGCTGGTTCTCTTTTCCAACCGGAGTTGTTCCATCCTGGTGGCGACCGATGTTGCCGCTCGTGGTCTGGATATAAAGGACCTGGAGGCGGTAATCAATTTTGAACTGAGCCAGGACCCGGAAGTGCATATTCATCGCATCGGCCGTACCGGCCGCGCAGGAAAAACGGGGCTGGCCTTGAGCCTGTTTTCCGCTGCCGAGTCATACCGGGTAAATGCCATTGAGGATTATCAGAAAAGCCCGATCAATTATGCTGCCATCGGCAGTTTGCATGTTAACCGGAAACTGGATCTCAGGCCGCCCATGGTTACGCTGTGCATTGATGGGGGACGCAAGGACAAGATGCGTCCCGGCGATATACTGGGTGCCTTGACCAGCGAGGGTGGTATCGCCGGCGACCAGGTCGGCAAGATCGATCTCTTTGACCGCCAGGCCTACGTGGCCATCCAGCGGGGGATGGCGGACCGGGCGTTGCAACAACTGTCCAAGGGAAAAATCAAGGGTCGGTATTACCGGGTCAGGAAACTCCAGTAACCATCAGCCCGGGGGCGGGGGAGTGCTGCACAATGAGCCCTGTTGCCGGTGATCATATGAACATCAGGAGCGGCCGTGAAAAAGCTGAAAAATGAAGCGGAGCTGGTGAAGGCGGCCATACTGGCGGGTGTACAATACGCCGAGGAGCGGGGTGCCGCGGTATTTGAGCCAACGGATTCGGCCAGCGAAAAGATTTTATACCTCTACCGGCTACTGGTGCACGACGGGAAAATCCAGGCCTTGCCCGAGGACCAGGTATCCCAGCAAAGCATGCGGCATAAACTGGCCATCTGGTACGCGAAACAATTACCGAAAGGTCACCCTCTGCTGTGAGTATGAGCCAGGCCATTTACTAGTGATTATATATATCCTTTCACCCCACCCATTGGTACGAGTATGAAAATTCTGGTGCGAAACCTGTCCCGGGACACAACGGAAGCGGAACTGCTGGCCCTGTTCAAAGAGTATGGGGATGTGCAGTACTGCACACTGGTGATGGATGCCAGGACCGGAAAATCAAAAGGATTCGGGTTCGTTGAAATGCCCCGCCCGGGTGAGGCCAAGGCGGCAATCAAAAGGCTGAATGCGCAGGATGTGGGCGGTAACCGGATTCGGGTGAAAAAAGCCGAAAAGAGCGAGCAAGGCGGGGCCGATAAACATCCGGAGGCCCCCGGTTCATGATCAACGCCAATTGCGCAATGAATCAGGTGGTGGCATGAGTCATTCCCAGTCGAATAACCCGCTGCATGGCGTGACGCTAGAGGTGATCCTTACCCGCCTGGTGGAGCGCTATGGCTGGGAGGAATTGGGACAAGCCATCAACATCAACTGTTTCACCCATGAACCCAGCATCAAATCGAGCCTGAAATTTCTGCGCAGAACGCCCTGGGCCAGGGAGAAGGTGGAAGGCCTGTATGTGCGGAGTCTGGGGATGGCGGATTGAGATATCTATGACCCCTTGGATTTTGCTCGATCGGGCACCCGTGCCTGGCAACGGTGGCGAATTGCGCCTGTACCAGCGGAATGATGAATTTTCGATCAGCGTTGCAGGCCATGGCGAACTGATGAACAGTCGCGTTCATGGCTCCGAGGATGCGCTGGCCGAGCAAACCTGTGCCAGGCTGGCGGATGACATCACGCCACGACTACTCATCGGGGGGTTGGGCATGGGATTTACCCTGGCCGCAGCGCTCCGTCATATGAGTGATCAGGGACAGGTGGTGGTTGCTGAGCTGGTGCCGGCCGTGGTGACCTGGAACCGGGGTCCACTGGGTGGACAGGCCGGTCATCCACTTGAGGATCCTCGAGTGACGGTGTGCGAGGGAGATATCGCCCGGGTGCTGGTGGCCGAGCAGCAAGCCTATGATGCGATCCTGCTGGACGTGGATAATGGTCCGGAGGGCCTTACGCGCAAGGAAAACGACTGGCTATATAGCGTGAACGGGTTGAATGCGGCATACGCGGCGTTGCGCCCGCAGGGAGTGCTGGCGGTGTGGTCGGCCGGCCCCGATCAGGAGTTTATGCAACGACTGCGAAAGGTGGGATTCGAGGTGGATGAAGTACGCGTGCATGCCCATGGATCGAAGGGAGCGCGACACATTATCTGGTTCGCCAGGCGCGGTGTCTGGTGAATGGGCGATTCGCCGATTTGTACCTGTTCATTTCCGGGGTGCGTTGCTTGCCCTGAACCACGATGGACTCCCGTAGTCTACCTGGTCACGGGGGCAGGGCGGCCAGTGCTGTTGCGGTCGGGCACATCCAGTGTGGTGATCGCCAATGGTATTTCAGGAGCAATTGAATGACGGATGCGCACAATGGCGAGGATGCGCCGGGTGCTCCCGGTATAGCACTCAACTGGTGCGATGGTGCCAAACAGATGGTGGGTACCAGCCTTGGGCCGGCGCGGGTGTGGTTCACGGTGGGGCAGGGCATACTCAACGAGGTGTACTATCCGCGGGTGGATATACCGCAGATCCGTGACCTGGGGTTTATTGTCGCGGACGGCGCCGGTTTCTGGGTGGAAGTGAAAGCGCTTCAGGCATGTGAGATCACCACCCCGGAGCCCGGCATACCCGCGGTACAGATCGTCCATCGCCACCCACGCTTCACCCTGATACAACGCCTGGTACCCGAGCCCAACCGGGATGTCATGCTGCTCGAAATCGCCCTGGAAGGGGATGCGGGACTGCGGCCCTATGTGTTGCTGGCACCCCACCTGGGTGGCACCGGACAACATAATCACGCCGAGGCCGGCCATTTTCGTGGGCGCCGGGCCCTGTGGGCGCAGCAGGGGCCGTTTGGACTGGCCCTGATGGCGGTGAATGAAGCCCAGTCCGATGTTTTTGGTCATTGCAGCGCGGGATATACCGGCATTTCCGATGGCTGGCAGGATTTCGACCGCCATGGGCAGCTGCAATCGCGTTATACCCGGGCCGGCCCCGGTCAGGTGGCCCTGGCCGGTGAACTGCCCCGTCGCGCCTGTCTCGCACTGGGGTTTGCTACCAGCCGCGAGGCGGCGGCCACCCTCGCACTATCCGCACTGTTGCAGCCATTTGAAATGGTCTGGCAACAGCAATGCGATCACTGGCGAGACTGGCATATGACCCATGCATCTCCCGTCACGCGCGGTACGGATTCGCTTACACCGGAGCTACGTAAGCAGCTGCATATCAGTGCGATGGTGCTGCGTACCCACCATGATCAAACCTACCGTGGTGCCATGGTGGCCAGCTTGAGTGTGCCCTGGGGGGAACATACCGAGGAACGCCCCGGCTATCATCTGGTGTGGCCGCGGGACCTGGTGGAATGTGCAGGTGCCCTGCTGGCGCTGGGTGCCGTGGTGGAGGCGCGCGAAGTGCTGCGCTATCTCATCACAACACAGCGTGAAGACGGTTCCTGGTACCAGAACCAGTGGCTGGGTAGTAAACCATTTTGGACCGGCATACAGCTTGACCAGGTGGCCTTTCCCATTCTGCTGGCAGGCATGCTGGCGGATCGGGATGAACTGGATGGCATCGAGGTCGGCGACATGGTACGTCGTGCCGTCGGCTTCATTATTCGCAACGGGCCCGTCAGTCCCCAGGATCGCTGGGAGGAAAAGCGCGGCGTTAATGTCTTCACCCTGTCGGTCTGTATCGCAGGCATGGTGTCGGGTGCACGCTTCCTGGCCACGGCAGCGGAAGGGTTCGTGCTGGAGCTTGCGGATTACTGGAACGCCAGCCTCGAGACCTGGACGGCGGTATACGATACCGTGCTGGCCCGCCAGCAGGGCGTGAAGGGATACTACCTGCGCATCACCCCCGCGGAGGCCCTGCATGACCCACAGGTGCTGACGCGGATTCAATCGATCAAGAACCGCCGCAATGATCCGGGGCTTGCGGCCAATGCCCAGCTCGGGGTGGATGTTCTGCAGTTGGTGCGTTTTGGTCTGCGCAGTGCAGATGATCCACTGGTGCGTGATACCTTGAAAGTGGTCGATGCAAGCCTGCGCGTGGAACTTCCGCAGGGCCCCTGCTGGTATCGTTATACCGGGGATGGCTATGGTGAGCATGAAGATGGCCGTGCCTATGATGGTACCGGCCGTGGACGTCTGTGGCCGTTGCTCACGGGGGAGCGGGGACATTACGAACTGGTGCGAGGTGCCGATGCCATACCCTATCTGCAGGCCATGGCCAACATGGCCGGGCAGGGTGGCATGTTGCCGGAACAGGTATGGGACAAGGCCGACATCGTGGAGTGTGGATTGTTGCGCGGCAGACCGACCCATTCGGCAATGCCGCTGGCCTGGACCCATGCCGAGTATGTGAAGCTGGCATATTCCATCCTGGAAGGTCGCCCGGTGGATCGACCCGACCCGTTATGGAGCCGCTACCATGGCCTTTGCCCACAGGTGCATATCCGTTACTGGTCGCCACAGGCGCCGATTGGGCACATCTCCCGTTCGGTACGGCTGGGTTTTTGCCTGCCCTGGCCCGCACGCGTGGTCTGGTGGTCGGATATAACGGAGGAGCAACAGATCACGACGCGGGATTTCGGCCTTGGTGTGCATGTCGTGCGGTTGCCCCTGTTACCGAAGCAAGCGGCTGTGTTGTATTACCGCTTTGAGGCGGAGCATGACCAGGGGCAGACCCGCTCTGTCGAAGTGCGGGATTGATTGACTCCTGGTATGCCGTGTCCGGGGAGTTCACCGCTGCGTACTATACTTTGAACATCGTGGTCCCGGAACAGCATAACAATCCACATCTACACAGGGAGCCGGCGCATGGACAGGAACAGGCTGCAGATGCTGCAGGACATGGCAATTTTCGGCGGCCTTGAGAATGCCTCGTTACAGTTTCTCCTGGATCGGGCACAGCAGCGGGTACTGGAAGCGGGGGACTGCTTTTTCCACGAAGGTGAACCGGCCGGTTCGATGTTCGTGCTGGATAGCGGTCATGCCGAAGTGCTCAAGGAATGGGAGGGGGAGGTGCACCGGTTGCGCGAACTGGAGCAAGGTGACTGTTTTGGTGAAGTTGCTCTGTTGGACATGTTGCCGCGCAGTGCCACGGTCTGTGCCCTGGACACCTGTATCGCCCTGGAGATCCCGCGCACTGCACTGTACGAGCTGTACCAGGACAACCTGGAGCAATTCACGCTCATTATGATGAATATGGCACGCGAGGTCAGCCGCCGGCTGCGCGATGCCGACATGCGCCTGTTTCAGGTCCACCAGGCCGCTCCCGGTCTGCGCATGCCCCCCGGCTTCGGCTTGACCTGAGATTTCCTCCTGCATCGGTCTTCACGTCCCCCCTTCCCGGTCTACTCCTGTTTTTTAAACTTGGTCTACGTTTAAATGACAAGGGGAAACCGCTGACAGACATACCGACCTGCGGGCCCGGGCACGGTGTCTGTACCAGGAGGAGGGAAGCCGATGTTTCGTATGAAAACCCTACGTTTTTACTGCCGGCCGGGCTGTATGCCGGACTGGTGAGTGCCGCTCCGCTGGGTTTGCCACCGTGCCGGTACCGGAGAACAATCCACAGACACCCGCCAAGATCCCGCTCGGTGACCAACTGTTCCACGACACCCGTTTCAGCAGCACCGGCAAGGTCAGTTGCGCCACCTGTCATGAACAGGCGAAGGCCTTCACCGACAGCCCGCTGCGGGTGTCCGAAGGCATCAACAAGTTCACCGGAACCCGCAATGCGCCCACCGTGGTCAATGCCGCCTATATGCATACGCTGTTCTGGGACGGACGCGAGCCGGACCTGGAAGGGCAGTCCGGTCAACCGCTGCCAAATCCAGCGAGAATTTCACCTTCGCCTATATTTCCGATTCGCATATCCAGCAGATCAAGGGCAACCAGTTCGTGCGCAATTTCGATCGTGGCCTGATGCGTGCCGTGGCGAAAGCGAATCTCATGGACCCCCAGCTGGGTCCGCAGTACTACAGCTTCGATCACAAGGGGGGGCACTTCGTGGTGTTGAACAGCGTCCTGACCTGTGACGACTGGACCTATAACTGCTGGTCCAGTGGTGCGGAGCGTATGGGGGTGATGGCCGGTCTCGATAACCCCAACGGCTCACCCTTCATGGTCGGTGAGCTGCAGCGTCAGTGGCTCAAGGAGGATCTCGATAAAGTGGGCAAGGATATGCCGGTGGTGGTGCTGTCCCATTCGCCGCTGTAGAAGATCTACAATGGCTGGAATTTCTGGACCGAAGATGCCGAGGAAACACAGGCCCTGCTCAAGCCCTTCGACAAGGTGACGGTGCTGTACGGCCATGTACACCAGATCCGGTACAACCAGATCGGCAACATCAGTTTCAACTCCGCCATGGCCACTGCCTGGCCCTGGCCGTATCCGTCAACCTACCGGCAGGCAGCCAGTCACGTACCGAAACTGACGGTGAAGATGAACCGGGCCGATCCCTTCTTCGAGCGCGATGCCACGGCAGATATCCAGGACTGGGAAGCGGCTTTTGACAGCGTGGTCAAGGAGGGGCGGCAGGCCTTTACCGATCCCGGGCTGGGCAGCAATGGTGTGGTCTGTGCCCAGTGTCATCCCAACGCCGCCAACACCCACCCGGAAACCTACCCGAAATTCCAGATGCAGCTGGGGCGGGTGGTCCCATGCGGGAGATGGTCAACTGGTGTATCCGCAATCCCCTTGAGGGAAAGGATCTGGCGGCAGACGATCCGCGGCTGCCTGCTGTTGCGCAGTGTCCTTGATCATCCCCGCCCAGGCGGGGATTTTTCAGTCTATCGATTCATCCCGGCCTTGCTACAAGTCGGCCCCGACACCGGGCCGCTTCACTATAAGCCACCTGTAGGTCCTGCTTCATACGGACGCTTTTGGTTCGGCGCTCATTCCCGCCAACATCGTGCGAATAAATTCCCACCGACATAGGTGCCGTTTTTGCGGTGAGTCATTTTTTATCAGTGCTACACCCTGTCACAGTGCGAAAAATCCGCCCCTGAACATGTCCTGTTGTCACGGGTCGATCCGGCTACTGAAAAGGTAATTCATAAGTATATAAGTGCCTATTTCTATAGTGTGAAAGCATGCTTAGATTTTTTTCTATGCCTGTGAGAGGATGCGAATCCCATACACAACAATCGGTTTTTTATCGAGGGAAAAGCCATGACGACCTCCAGTGCTACCGACACCCGATCCCCGCGGGCGCTCGCTTATACGCTGCTGTTGGGCGCCGCCAGCGCCGGTCTTTATCTGTTGCTGTACCTGTTTTCGGACCATCTGCCGGGACTCGCCGCTGCCGCCCGCGAGGGCGAAAAGCTCTATGCCCTGGTGCCGATATTGATTGCCCTGGTGTTCTCCTTTGTCCACGGTGCCTTTACCGGACATTTCTGGGACTTGCTTGGCTTGCGCGCCAAGAAATAAGGCGGAGGACAGAAGATGGAAACCATTTCGTTTATCGATCTTACTGCCACCTCAGTGATCATCCTGTTCCTGGTGGGGTTCGTGGGGGGCATGGTCAGCGGATTCATCGGTTCGGGCGGTGCCTTTGTGCTGACTCCGGCCATGATGACCCTGGGAGTGCCTGGTGTAGTGGCAGTGGCCAGCAATATGGCGCACAAGTTTCCCAAGGCGCTGGTAGGCGCCTACAAACGCAATAAGTACGGCCAGGTGGATGTGAAGCTTGGGGTGGTCATGGGCCTGTTTGCCGAGGTGGGTGTCCTGTTTGGCAAGCACGTCATGGTGGGGATTCGCGAGGCTCATGGCGCAGCCGGTACCAACCTGTACGTGTCCATGGTGTTCGTGGTGGTGCTGGCATTGGTGGGCGGTTTCGTGCTGCGCGACGGGATTCGGGAGCAACGGGGGGAAGGGGACCAGGCGGAACCGAAACCGCTCAATGCCCTGGCGCGCCGAGTACGCCAGCTGCATATACCCGGCACCATGATTTATTTCAAAAGCATCGATGCCCGTATCTCCTTCCTGGTCATTGCACCACTCGGTTTCGCCACCGGCCTGCTGGCAGCCAGTATCGCGGTGGGTGGTTTTATCGGCGTACCGGCCATGATCTATGTGCTGGGCTTGCCGGCATTGATGGCAAGTGCCACCGAGCTGGTGGTGGCCTTCGTAATGGGGATGGGCGGCAGCCTGTTCTATGCGCTGGATGGTTTCGTCGATATCCGCCTGTCCATGATCATTCTCGCCGGCTCGTTGTTCGGCATCCAGATCGGGGCCATCGGTACCACCTATGTGAAAGACTATGTAGTGAAATTTGTAATGGCGTCCATCATGTTGCTGGTGCTGGTCAGTCGTTTCTTCTATATCCCGGGCTATCTGTCCGAGTTAGGTCGTATCGAGCAACTGGCCGCTGACACGGTTGAATTGCTCAATGGCATCGGCGAAGGCGCACTGATTTTTGCCCTGTTGTTCGGTGCGGTGATGATTCTGCATGCGCTATACAAGGGAATGCGTGAACACCGTCTCAGTCAGGCACAGGTACAGGTGGCTACGCCGGAAGTCGTACCGGTGGAGGAAGAGTCGGTGGCACCGAGTCCGCAGCTTTCCCCGCTGGGCCGCTTCGAACGTTTCCTGGTGGCCAGTGATGGTTCGGAATTCAGTGCCACCGCCGTACGGGAAGCCATCAGCATGGCGAGGAAATGCGGTGCCCAGTTACATGTGATGTCGTTGCTGGCTACCGGTGCCGAGCACGAAGGACTGGGACAGGCCGTGCTCAAGGAGGAAATGGATACGGCGCAGGCGCACCTGGAACAGATCCAGGAGCAGGCGGCCGCTGCCGGGGTGTCCTGCGAAACCCATTTGATTCATGGTCAGACAGTGGATCGTGAAATCGTCGACCTGGCGGAACAGGTCAACGCGGACCTGATCGTGATGGGCCGCCGGGGTCGCCGTGGACTTGCGCGCATGATGCTGGGGCATGCCACGGCACAGGTGATTGGCCAGGCGCGTTGCAATGTCATGGTGGTGCCGCGTGCCGCCCGGATCGAGGCACGGCACATCATCCTGGCGACGGATGGCTCGCGCTTTGCCGATTCCGCGGCTATTACCGCCGCCAGCCTTGCCAGTAGCTGTATGGCCAGAATCACGGTGGTATCGGTCACCGTGCCGAGTCATGGTCCGGAACGTCGCGAGGAAGCGGAGCAGGCAGTGCAGCGGGTGCTGGAACATCTGCGCAGTGAGGGGATCGACGCGGAGGGTCGTGTGCTGCATGGGCGTCCGGACGAGATGATCGTGGCGGTGGCAAAAGAACAGCATGCCGATCTCATTATAACCGGCAGTCATGGCCGTTCCGGTCTGGAGCGCGTCCTGCTCGGCAGTACCTCCGAGCGCATCCTCAACGAATCCCCCTGCGCGGTATTGGTGGTGAAAGGCAGTTGACCGGGCAGGGGATACCAGGATGCTCACCGCTATACCGCTGTAATTTGTCGCGCACCGAACGGGTGTAGGGCAAGCGAAAAATACCGGCCTTCAAGCCGCCGCACAATGGTGTCGGCGGACCAGTGCTGCACTTTCCACAAGGCCTCGAGACGGAGGCGTTCCTGTGGTTCCGGACTATTGAAGGCTCCGGTATGCCTCATTGCACCGGCGCCTTGAATAGTGACATACCAGCGCATAAGCCGATCCCCGGAGTCCATTGGAATGAATCGCGACGCTACACTACGCACAGGATGCCAGGATCATCCCGTTCATGCTCTCCTTACCGTGAAGCGATCAGCACTACATTGTGCTCCAGCGTCTGCAGAAAAGTGCGGAAGGCCTGGATGGAAGTGGAAAGGTCATTGTTGCAGGGGAAATACACATCCGTGCCCATCAGAAACCGCACAGCATCATTTCCCCCGTTTTGATTTCAATCAGCTCGAAGACTGCATGGGTACTATCTGGTGTGCTGTGCAAATCAGGGATGTTTCCGTTTTTTACCGGCAGTGAGCAGGGCACGATGGTGTTATGCTGCTGTAATGAAGTTGGTACACCGCTTCCCCTGATGCGAATGTGATATATACCCATGATGAATCCCCGAAAAATATTGCTCTGCTGTGACCTGGATCGCACCGTGTTACCCAATGGCCATGCGCCGGAGAATGATCTTGCCCGCCCGCTGTTTGCCCGCATTGTGGCCCGACCGGAAATCACCCTGGCCTATGTGAGCGGCCGTGATCAGTCATTGCTGCTGCAGGCGATTGCGGAGTACGACATCCCGGTGCCCGATTACGCCATTGGCGATGTAGGGACCACGCTGTATCACATTGAAGCCGGACAGTGGCGCGAGGATCTGGCCTGGTCCGATCATGTCGGCGACGACTGGCAGGGTCGCACCGCCGCATCATTGCATACTGATCTGCAGGATCTGGCGGGACTTCGCCTGCAGGAAGCGGAAAAGCAGAATCGACACAAACTCAGCTACTATGTGGCGACAGACATCCCTGTTGATACGTTACTGAAGCAGGTGCAGGAACGGCTTGCCGCGCAGGGGATTTCCGCCAATCTGATCTGGAGTGTGGATGAGTTGCTGGATATCGGTCTGCTGGACGTGCTGCCGTCACGGGCCTCCAAGCGCCATGCGATCGAATTCCTTATGCAGCACGCCGGGTTTACTGCGGATAACACGGTGTTCGCGGGAGACAGTGGCAATGATCTACCCGTGCTGGCCAGCGGTATCCCTTCGGTGCTGGTGTGCAATGCCCAGGATGAGGTGCGTCGGGAGGCCTTGAGGCAGGCCCGGGACAATGGCTGCGAACAGGCGCTGTATTGCGCCGGCGGGTCATTTTTCGATCTCAATGGAAACTATACCGCGGGCATCCTGGAAGGGCTGGCCCATTTTCAACCGCTGACGCGTGACTGGATCGCAGCGGAGCTCGCGCAGCTGAGCTGAGCGGGGACCTGTTCCGAGTAGGCGGGAACAGAGGTGTTTCCCCGGTCCTGACGTGGTCCCGGGTATTCCAGGTGATAGAGGGAGGTGGTTTCATGTCGCGGACAGGATGGAAAGCAACAACGGGCTGGTTGTGGTGCCTGATGGCCTTGCTGATGACGGGATGTTCCCTGTTGCCGCCGAAGCCGGAACCGCCACGCATCAGCCTGGTGGGGGTGCAGTTGCTGCAGTCCGAACTGCTGGAATTGCGCTATGCCCTCAAACTGCGGGTTCGTAATCCCAATGATTTCCCGTTACGGATTCAGGGCATGGATTTTCAAATGGAACTGAACCGGATGCACTTCGCCGATGGCGTTTCCAATGCGGCGGTCGAAGTGCCGGCCTACGGTGAGGCGTTGCTGCAGGTGGAGGTTTCCTCCAGCCTATGGTCGATCGCGCGACAGTTGCGGGGTTTCGGTGAGGGAGGTACGGAATCGATCCCCTATCGCATGTACGGCAGGATTTCGATGGCCGGGCGCATGGCGGCCATTCCGTTTTCCTCGGAAGGTTCAATCCCGCTGGGAAATCCGCAGCAGATGCCGGTGCAATAGGAAAAAAAACAGACCCGGCGCATGTGGTGCCGGGTCTGTTTGTATCCGATCTCTGCTCAGGAGGCCAGTGCGGCTTCCACCTCGGCGAAGGAGTTGGCGATTTCGGTCGGTTCGAAGTGAATGTCGAGCTGGCGGCCGATCTGCTTGCTGGAGAACATGCCGCGAATGAGCGTTTTGCCGTTTCCGTCACGCTCCACCACCAGGGCATGCTGACGGCCGGCACGCATCAGGGTTCTGGCAATATCCCCAACACTGGCGCGTTCCACCTGCTGCATATCCAGCACTTCAATGTTTTCCTGCAATGTCATGATGTCACGCAGGAGAATGTCCTCGCGGCGGCCACCGACTTCCTGCAGGTAGCGCATGGGCTTTTCGGAGAGGATATCCGTTGCCGTGATGATACCGATGACCGCGTTGTACTGGTCGGTGACGAGCAACAGTCGCACGCCAGTGGAAATCATGCGCTGATTGGCGGCGTCCAGGGTCGCACAGGGGCCCATGGTCATGGCGGCGACACGGCGAAAATCAGTCATTACATCGATGGCAGGCCTGTCAGCGGTGACATTGGATGGCAGGTCCTGCGGGGGTCTTTGATAGCTTATACCGGCTTCGAGAGGGGATTGGTTTAACGCATTGTACTGATCAAACATACCACTACTTCCTTCCAGCGAGATGACGCTTTTTTAATAACGCAGCGTGCCGGGCATGACCAGCTAAAAAATTTTCGTCGCGTATTAGGGGAATCAATGAAAGCGATGGGAAGACTGAGTACCTGATACATTGACTCAGGTATTTTTTGTTCTTACAACGGAGTGTGGTCGCTATTCAGTACACCATTTTCGGCCAGTGATTCGAGTCCTTCCCGCGCGATGTCCCGCACCTCCGCATCGGGGTCTTCGAGCAGTCGCTGTAACTCGCTCGCAACGACGGCTTCATGGCTCATGCTGAGATAATGTGCCGCATCACCGCGAATGCGGGCATCCTGATGATGGGTGAGTCTGATCAACCCGGGTACCAGTAATGCCATGCTGTCCGTTGTTGCCAGTTCCTCGACCAAGGCACCGGCACCGATGCGGATCGATAATTCGGTAGCGGGATCAGCCAGCAGTTCGATGATGCCGCGCAGATGGTCGCTGTCCCGGGTGAGGAATGCCTGGGCTTCCGGCAACTGGCTGTGGGTGATGAGTTCCACCAGGTAGTCCGCAAAGCCGTGGGGAGAGGAGGCGCGCTCGGTCCAATGCGCAAGTTCCTGTGGAGAATGCAGGCCGGTCAGTTGAAACGGGCCGATCTCAATCCAGGGTACGGAACGAATGCCGCGATGCGACGCTTCCTCGGTGGCCTGCTCGATATTGAAAACCTGCAGTTCGCGCAGCTTGCCCTGCTTGATCAGTTCACCCATGCCCTGCAGTACGGTCGGACAATGGGGGCATTGGCTGGCGATGAACAGGGTGGCGCGGGGCGGTGTTTGTGGCTCGTTCATGGTGATCCGATAATCCTGTCAGGTTGGCTGGATCGAGCGGGAGCCAGCCATGCTAGCCCGCTTTATCCGAGCCTTCATTCCCGCTCGTTGATGCCGCCAGCGAGGCTTGCGGACTGCCAAACCAGAAACCAAGATCCTTGGCGAGAAATTCTGCAACGGGCATGTAATGGGAGCCATCGCAGGAGAAGGTGAGGCCCAGCATGCCGTTCATGATGTTGAGGGAGGCGGAACGAAGATAGATCGTTTCGTCCGCCAGGCGCAGGGCCTTGAATTGCTGCAGTGCCCCATGCACCTGTTCGGGAGTGACCTTGGCGCGTGCCGGATAGGGGCGCAGGGGGTAGGCCAGGCAGAAGTCGGGGTCGATGATCTCATTGACGGAAATGATCTGATAGCTGAAGGGATCGTCAATCAGCCAGATTGAGCAGCGCCCGCTGGAGAAATGGATCTTGCAGTGAAACACCCCGTGTTCGCGAATCAGCGTATCGAACAGCTCCAGTACCTCGTCGATATGCTCTTCCAGCAGGCTGTGTGCGCGCTTTTGCATGAACACGGTGCTGCGCACCGCCGGATCGCCACGGAACTGCTGCCAGTGAATGCTGGGAATGGTGAGCCGGGTGTCGTGCAGCAGGGCATTGACGGGGAAATCGGCCGCGATGAAACCCAGCAGCTGGTCATCGGCGCGTACGGCCTGCAGGGCGGTCACGCATTGCTCCTTGTTATACATGCTGCGGTAAACCGATGACAGCATGATGCCCTTGAAAGGCAGGTTATTCTTGAGGTAGGGACGCTCTGATAAATCCGTGCCGCGCCATTCCCGGCCGATGTGATCGCTACGCACCATGGAAGACAGCTCAATGCCGTTGACATCCCAGGCATAGAGCAGTTCGCAATAGGGGATGCTGGCGATGGATTCGGACAATGCCCGGTCCAGCTGCTCGGCATCGGGCCAGCAGGCGGCGCAGCGTTTGGCCAGCTGTGCCAGTGGTTCGGTGATGGTATCGGCCAGGGCTGCCTTCTTGGCCAGGATCTGTTCCTGCAGACTACTCATGAAATCCCTTCAATACTGGTTGCAACGGGTAACGAGAATATCAGTCCTCATCGACATCATCCATGTCGGCCTGACCGGACAGGCGGCGACGGATATGGGACCAGGACATGCCAACGGCCAGCACGCCGGACAGTACCAGCAACACGATATAGCTCAGGGCGCGTACACTGTCAGCGGGCACCAGACCGTAATCCACGATCAGCCACAGCAGGGTTCCGAAAAAGGCGAATGCCAGGGCGAGTCCGAGTGCGCCCAGCGAGCGCAGGGTGGCACGGATGAAGATGGTCCAGCCAATGGCCAGTACCACGCCGAGAAAGATCTTCAGTACGGAATAATCGGGAAGCTGTTGTATCACCCAGTGATAATAGGAATAGCCTTCCGGATTGTAGGTACAGAACACGAGTACGAGGGCGGCGATAAAGCGGAGCAGAATGCCCTGCGCGCTGATTGATTTCATGAATACTTCCATTGCCGGATCAAGAACCGGCACTAGTGTAGTGCAAAAGCGGCATGGAGGGTAAGATGCCAGCCGTGAACGCGGTTACCCGATCCCTGGAGCCATTCTCCCGCAACGATTTGACGCTGATATGACAGACACGCTGTACCTGGATGCCCTGATTGTCGGTCAGGGACTGGCTGGCACCCTGCTGGCGGCGGAGCTGA
This sequence comes from uncultured Gammaproteobacteria bacterium, assembly GCA_965367295.1. GTDB lineage: Bacteria > Pseudomonadota > Gammaproteobacteria > DSM-19610 > DSM-19610 > JAIVHA01. Next base: position 27,036 of record CBDUHN010000038.1, read on the forward strand.
TCGGGCGCGGCCTGCGGGTGATGGTAATCGACGACGGCCACCGCAGTTCCTCTACCTACATGGCGGCAGGACTGCTGAATCCGGTCACCGGCATGCGTCTGACCCGCATACGTCAGGCGGATCGTTTCATCCCCCAGGCACTGCAGACCTACCGGGGCCTGGAGCAGACCTGGGGCACAGGGTTCTATCACGCCAAACCCCTGTTGCGGATCTTTCGCACCGAACGTCAACGCAGTGACTGGCTGGAGCGCCGGCGTGCAACGGACTATCAGGCCTACCTGGATGCGCCGCTGGAACAGGCGGACATTCCCGTACCGATCGATGCCCCCTTTGGCGCGGGTCTGCAGCATCAGACCGGATACCTCGACACACCGGTGTTTCTGGCCGCGGGGCGGCAGTGGCTCATACACCAGTCGGCCCTGCGGGAAACCGGTTTTGACTGGTCCGGGGTGGAACTGCGGGAGGACCATGCCCGCTGGCACGATCTTACGGCACGCTGCATCATTTCCTGCGAAGGCTATCGTGGCCAGCAGCATCCCTGGTTTGGCTGGTTGCCCTTCCGCCCCTGCAAGGGGCAGATCCTGACCCTGGAAACCCGTGACCGCCTTCCCGATGTCATCCTGAACCGGGGCACCTGGCTGGTACCGGTTGGTGGCGGGCGCGCCCGTATCGGGGCGACCTACGAACGCGATGCCGTCGAATCGGGTCCCACCGCAGCGGCCCGGCAACAACTGATGGTTGCGGCCCGGGAGCTGTTTGCGGGGCATATCGATTGGCAGCTTGCCGGCGAGGCGGCCGGTGTACGGCCGGGTACGCCCGACAAGATGCCGCTGGTCGGACTGCATCCGGAGCATGCTGCGCTGGGGATGTTCAATGGTTTCGGCTCCAAGGGCGTGATGATGGCGCCGTTCTATGCCCGGCGGATGGCCGATGCCCTGCAGCATGCCACGCCGGTACCGGACGAGGTGAGCCTGATGCGCTGGTGGAATCCCCATGCGGGCTAGGTCCGCGCTGGTGATACAAGCGCACGACACCGTGTCCGCAGTATTGGGCGAGGGTGGCCTGGCCATCGATGCCACGGTCGGCAATGGCCATGACACACTGTTCCTGGCCCGGCAGGTCGGGGTATCGGGGCGGGTGTTCGGGTTCGATGTGCAGGCGCAGGCCCTGGAGGCGGCGCGACAACGTCTGCAGGAGGCCGGTGTTGCGGACCGTGTGACGTTGATCGGGTGCGGGCATGAACAGATGGCGCAGCAATTGCCGCCAGCGGCGTATGGCCGGGTACAGGCCATCATGTTCAACCTGGGGTATCTGCCGGGCAGCGACAGGGCCTGCGTCACCGCGCCGGTGACCACGTTGCCGGCACTGCAACAAAGTCTGGCTTGGCTGGCGCCGGGAGGTGTGCTGACAGTGCTGGCCTACACCGCACATGCCGGGGGGCGGGAGGAGGCCAATGCGGTACGTGAGTGGGGGCAGGCCCTGGACCCGGCGCAATTCAGTTTTGCGTCACCGCACAATGAGCATGCGCAGGGAATCAGCCCGGAACTGGTCCTGATTCATAAACATTGACCTCTCCCCGGTTGGGACATGCCGAACCAGGGAGGGTGTCAACAGGTCTTAGAACAGCAGTTCCTCGATAGCGGACAGCCCTTCACGGGCACAGGCATCATCCATGTCACCACCGGGTGCGCCTGATACGCCGATACCACCCACCAGGCTACCGGCGGCTTCAATGCCCACACCGCCACCGACCATCATGGCATCGGCGATGAAACGCACCCCGGACTGGATCTTGCCGGCCTGGGTTTCTTCCATCATGGTCTGGGTATCGGTACGGAAGCTCACGGCGGTCCAGGCCTTGCGACGGGCGGTTTCGGGGGTATGGGCTCCGGCATAGCGGTCACGGATCATGACCTGTGGCACACCCATGCGGTCGACTACGGAAACCGCCACCTGATAGCCCTTGCTGCGGCAGGCCTTCAGCGTCGCCTGCGCCAGTTTCATCGCCAGGTCGGGAGACAGGGTCTGAAACGTGATCAGTGCCGGCTCTTCTGCATGTGCGGAGCCCTGGATTCCAGCGCAAGCCAGTAACAGGGCGGCCAGGGTGGTTTTGATCTTCATGATGCATTCCTTCTTTCTGTTGTGATGGGGTTGGAGTGGTAACGCCACGGTCCGGATTGCGGGAACAGGCCCTGGAGAGTCACGGAATGATTCCCGACCGGTACTTCCGGGGTGTCCGGTCGCAGTAACCAATACCCTTGGGATGCAGGCCGGATCAAGTCTGGTATGACGAATTATGGAGATGCTTTCTGGACTGTATTGGCCCCACATTTATTCCACTGTCTGTTTCGCAAGGGTAGCCGTCAGCGGCCGAAAAGCCAGTCGGGCAAGGGTCGCAAGTCGGTAAATACCGCATTCGGGGACGGCAGTGTGGCGGGCCATTCACGCTGTTCACGGTTGATCCACAGGGTCTGCATGCCGAGCCGCTGTGCGGCATGGATATCCCGTTGTGGATCATCGCCGACATGCAGGCATTGTTCCGGTGTCACACGGGCATCGGCCATGGCCCGCAGGAACAGGGCGGGATCAGGCTTTGCGGCGCCAACTCCCGCAGCGGTGTAGGAAGCATGAAAACAATCCCTGAGCGGTGTGCAGGCCACCTCCGCGTTGCCGTTGGTGATCGATACCAGGTGGAAACGCGCCTGTAACGCCCGCAGTACCGGTTGCACCTCGGTATAGGGCAGCACCGTATTGCGTGCCGACAGGAACACCGTCATGGCTTCCTCGGCCAGTGAGTCCGGGTAGCCATGTTCCGCCAGCAGCATACGCAGGGAATGGATGCGCAGTGCTGTCATGTCGTGGGCCAGCATCGGGCGTTGCTGCGCAAGCTGCTGTCGATGCTGGCGCAGTGTCAGGATATTGTGGTTTTCCGTGATGCGCCGGGCCGTCTGCTGCAGCCAGTCGAACAGGCATTGCTCCGCATGCTGGATCACGGGTGCGCAGGGCCAGAGGGTATCGTCCAGATCGAAACTGATGAGTCGAATCGGGGTGGCGGGATCGGGCATAATGGCGACAGCACACAAGCGAACTTTGATGCGGTAACGGTATCACATTGACGATGAGCAAAGACGACAAGACATTCCTACGGCAAACATCCGGGAAGGAAATTGATGCATTTCTGGGCAAGGTGGCGGCCATGCCTACGGTGCGGGCGGCAGCCGGGCGCGGCCGGCTGGTCTTTGCCATGGATGCCACCGCCAGTCGTGAAGCCGCCTGGGATCGTGCAGCACATATCCAGGCGCAGATGTTCGAGGCCACCGAGGACCTGGGTGGACTGGATGTGCAGCTGTGTTATTACCGTGGTCATCATGAATTCGAGATCAGCCCCTGGTGCAGCCATGGGTCGGATCTGCTGCAACGTATGACCGCCGTATCCTGTCGGGCCGGCCAGACGCAGATCGAGAAAGTGCTGCGGCATGCCCGTGATGAAACCCGTCATCAGCGGGTCAATGCCCTGGTGTTTGTTGGGGATAGCATGGAGGAGTCGGTCGACCGACTCGGTGCATTGGCCGGAGAACTGGGTGTGCTCGGGGTGCCGTTGTTCCTGTTTCATGAGGGGCGTAATGCGGTGGCGGCGCGTGCCTTTGCACACCTGGCCCGACTCAGCGGTGGTGCTGTGTGTCCCTTCGATGCGGCCAGTGCACAGCAATTGCGGGATTTGCTCGGAGCGGTGGCGGTCTATGCCGCCGGCGGCGGTGAGGCACTGAAGCAGCTGGGTGAGCGCAAGGGTGGTGTCGTGTTGCAGTTGTCACGGCAGTTGAAGGGCATCTGATCCGTGTACTCGCGCATTCTCGTCGGATTGCTGGCCATCGTGGCAGTGGTGTTGCTATTGCGCTGGTTTGTGCGCACACCACCGGCCACGATCAAGCGATACCTGCTGAGCGCCGCCATTGCACTGCTGATCGGCAGCCTGATCCTGCTGGCCGCCACCGGCCGCTTGCACTGGCTGGTGGCGCTCGGGGCGGCGGTGTTGCCCTTGCTGCGACGTCTGGTGCCGCTGCTACGCTATATCCCGCTGCTGCGCGGCCTGGCCACGCATTTCAAATCCACCCGCGGACCGCGTGCCACGGCAGGCCGGCAGTCGCAGGTCAACAGCCGTTTCCTGCGCATGACCCTGGACCACGATACCGGCACTCTCGATGGTGAGGTGCTGTCCGGCACCCATGCCGGTACCCGGCTGGGTGAGCTTTCGCTGGCACAGCTGCAGGCCCTGCTGAAACAGTATCGGCACGACGACACGGATTCCGCGCGCCTGCTGGAGTCCTATCTGGAACGGGTGCATGGCACGCAGTGGCGGACCGGCTTCACGCAGGAGGAGTCGCAGGGATCATCAGAGTCGGCCTTTGGTGGTGCCATGACCCGAGAGGAGGCCTGTCGTATCCTCGGGCTGGATGCGGACGCGGACCGGGAGGCCATCATTGCGGCACATCGGCGGCTGATGCAGAAGCTGCATCCCGATCGCGGTGGTTCCGATTACCTGGCCGCCAAGATCAACCAGGCCAAGGATTGCCTGCTCGGTAAGGAACAGGGCGGCACTGCATGACGAATCAAGCAACAGCTCCGGCACTGCCTGGCCAGTAACAGGAGATCGTATTTCGTGGAACCGGTAACCCTCTATACCCTGGGGCACAGCAACCGCAGCCTCGATGATTTCATTGCGCTGTTGTGGGGCGCGGGCATCCAGGTGCTGGTGGATGTGCGGGCCCAGCCCCATTCCAGCCGCTACCCGCAGTTTTCCACCGATCCATTGCGTGCGGCAATGGAGCAGGAAGGCATCCAGTATCACTGGGCGGGTCGGCAGCTGGGTGGCCATCGGCCGCTGCAGGCCGGTTCCCGGCACATCGCCCTGGGCGAGGAAGTGCGCGGGTATGCCGATTACATGGAAAGCGCTGCGTTTCACACAGCCGCGATGCAGCTGATCAAAATGGCGGGCAAGTCGCCGACGGCCATTCTCTGCGCCGAACGCAGGCCCGAGGATTGTCATCGCAGGCTGATTGCCGATTATCTGCTGTTGCAGGGTGCGCGGGTGGTCCACCTGATTCAACCCGGTGAGCAGCACGAGCATGTGCTGAGCCCTGAGGTCCGGCGGGAATCGGCCGAGCTGGTATACGACCGCAATGTGAGCGGGCAGCTGGACCTGTAATGCCCCTGTATTGCGCGGCAATCACTAGCCAATGGATTCTGCACCATGGGTTTGCCGCGCTCACGGCCGTGGCGAACCGCGGTGGCGGTTCTGAAAGGCTCAAATGACGTGGATGTTTCATTGACCAGAGCTTGCCTGGGAGCACGTTGTGATAGATGCGATTTTGGTCACAGTCGCGATTGCCCCTGTATTCGCAGGGTGGTTTTACGTCCCGGTTCGTCTCTACAATAGCCGGCCTATTACTGGGAATGGAGTCAGATCATGTTCGGGTTTGGAAAGCCACTGGAAATGATTGGTCCGGAGCAGGCCTTGCCCGGTCGCAGTGAATCCATGCCCGTACCGGAGCGGCACTTCGTCAATGGCCATCCTGTCGCGCCGCCATTCCCCGATGAAATGGAGCTGGCGCTGTTCGGGCTGGGTTGTTTCTGGGGAGCGGAAAAAGGTTTCTGGCTGCTCGACGGGGTATACAGCACCGCGGTCGGCTATGCCGCCGGCTATACGCCCAATCCGACCTATCGCGAAGTCTGCACCGGCATGACCGGCCACAACGAGGTGGTGCGGGTGGTGTTCGATCCGCAGCGCATTGCCTATGACACCCTGCTGCAGCATTTCTGGGAAATGCATGATCCCACCCAGGGCATGCGCCAGGGCAATGATGTCGGCACCCAGTACCGTTCCGGGATCTATGTCTACACCGATGCACAGAATGATGCGGCTGAAGCGTCCCGCGAACATTATCAGCAGGCGCTGGAGGCGGCAGGGAAGGGAATGATCACCACGGAGATCCTCGCCGCCCCCGAGTTTTATTATGCCGAGGACTATCATCAACAGTACCTGGCCAGGAACCCTGACGGCTACTGTGGCCATGGTGGCTGTGGTGTGCGCTACCCGGCGGATGCCTGAAAAATCATGACCCGACCCGAGGAAATCCTTGCATTCTGGTTCACTGAGCCCGTGAAATCCCACTGGTTCAACTCCAGTCCGGAACTGGATGAACAGATCCGGGAGCACTTTGTGGCCACCTGGCAGGCGGCGCAGGAGGGCGCGCTGGCGGACTGGGAGCAGACCGCGGAAGGGGCCTGTGCCCTGGTGATTGTGCTGGACCAGTTTCCGCTCAATATGTATCGCGGCGAGGCACGGTCCTTTTCCACTGAAGCCGCGTCACGGCAGGTGGCCGCGCGCGCCATTGCGCGTGGCTTTGACCAGCAGCTGAATGATGAGCAGAAGGTCTTTCTCTATATGCCCTATATGCATAGCGAGGATCCGGCCGACCAGGAGCGCGCCGTTGCGTTCTATGAGGCGGCGGGTTTGCGGGAGAATGCGAAATACGCGCTGCACCACCGGGATATCGTGCAGCGCTTCGGGCGTTTCCCGCATCGCAATCATTCCCTGGGGCGGAAGAATACCGAGGCGGAAGAGGCCTACCTGCATTCCGACGAGGCCTTTCTCGGCTGATCGTTACGGTTGGCAATGGCCCGGTGTCATGTGGTTGAGCGAGGACTAGCCCACCACGCCCAGTAACTGCCGGGCATGATCGTTCATGCGCTCGATGGACCAGGCGGGCTCCCACACCAGCTGTACTTCCACTTTCGTTACCCCCTGGATTTCACTGAGCAGTTTGCGTATCCGCCCCGGCATCACCAGTCCATCGGCATGGCCGCGCTCGGTAATGGTGAAGCGGACCTGCACCAGGCCGGTGTCGGTTACCGAAAGGGCATAGATGCACCCCAGGTCCACGAGGTTGCAGGCCACGCCGGGGTCATCGAGCGTGCGCAGGGCCTGTAGCACCTTGCGCTCCAGGGCCTTGGCCGGGCTGCGGCCACGCCG
>CBDUHN010000039.1:0-30934 GCA_965367295.1 uncultured Gammaproteobacteria bacterium
ACTGTTCGACACTATCTGCCAGCTATTGGCTGGTCGTCACCAGGGCATCAATCAGGGGGGAACCACGGCTACAGGCCGGACCGGTCGGTCGGGCGGGGCTGGCGGTGGTAGTGTTGATGCTGGTGGTAGTACTGATGCGGTGGAGATGATATCCCAGCCGATGCTGGTGTCTGCTATACATGAGCTGCAGCAGGAGGACCTGGCATCCCCCGTTTCCCTGGAAACGCTGGATGGCCAGCTGATACCCGAGATTCAGCTCGACACGGCACTGATTGACAGTATCAAGCTGACCTTGGTTCAGCAGCGTGAGAAGTTATTCGGTGGGGTAGATCGTCGTCGCGTGGCCAGTGCCGATGCCGATGTGATCGACCTGGTGGGCATGCTATTTGAGTATATGCTCAACGATGACAATATTCCCAATGCAGTAAAGGCGCTACTCAGTCGTTTGCATACGCCGTTCCTGAAAGTAGCCATTCTCGATAAACACTTCTTTACCCAGGAAGACCACCCTGCACGCCAGTTGCTCAATATCATGGCAGATGTCGGTGCGCGCTACGTGGTGGAAAGCGACCTAAAGCGTGGCATCTTCCCTTATATGCGATCTGTGGTGAATCGGATTCTGAATGAGTTCGAGGACCAGCTTTCCATCTTTGCAGAGGTGCAGGCTGAATTCCAGGCTCGCCTGGAGCAGATGAAACATACGGCTGAGGTGACCGAGCAGCGTACCCGGGAGGCCGCGACTGGACAGGAAAAACTCCAGCAGGCACGACAGCATGCCCAGCAAGTCATACAGGATCTGATCCAGGGCAATATACTGCCCGGTACCATTACGCAGCTATTGCGCCAGGCATGGACGGACAAACTGATGTTCATTCTGCTGCGTGACAAGGACGGTGAACAGAGCCAGTTCTGGAAGACCGCCGTTCGTATTGCGCAGGACATCGTCTGGAGCACAGAACCCAGGACCACCGAGGATGCCCGCCAGAAACTGCGCGAGGACCTCCCGGAACTACAGCAATATTTGCGCGAAGGGCTGGATATGCTGGCCAATTTCGGCACCGGTGACACGGACCGTCTGTATAACCTGATCACCGACAGTCAGTATGCCGCGCTGGACCCCCTGCGTGCACAGGAAGTGCAGGATCAGGCTGAAATACAACGGAAAGAAAGTGCTCAGTCCGGGGAGGTATCGGCCGATAATACCCGTATCCATTCCGAAGAAGCGGATGTGCCCGCCGAGGTGGTTTCCCCGGAAATGGAGGAAATGCTGGATGTGCTGGAATATATCGAGTTTGGTACCTGGTTCGAGTTTGACGAGGGTGACAACAAGCTACGGCAGCGGCTGAAGCTGGCCTGGTATACCCATATGGCGGGTCACTATATGTTCGTGGACAACCTGGGCGTCAAGGCGGCGGTAAAATCCCGCAATACCCTGGCTCAGGAAATGGTGGCGGGGAAGGCCCGGATTATTGTGCAGGAGAAGCGGCCCTTTGTGGATCGGGCCATGGAAACGGTGCGCAACCTGCTGCGACGCCAGGACAGGATCAGTGCATAACCGCGGTATCGGTAAACAGTGAGGTAGAGGGGATGAGTAACGCAGAAAATCTCTGTATGCAGGACAAGCGCAAGCTCGCTCGCTGCACGGTAGATGATATTCTTGAGGTGTTCGATATTCATTCCGAGCGCCAGATCGGACGCGTGGTGGACATCTCCGTGGAAGGCCTGATGCTGATTAGCCAGACTCCGATCGAGGTAAACCGGATTTTCCAGCTGTTGATCCCGTTACCGATGTCGCTGGAGGGTTGTAACGAGATTCGCCTTGGCGTGGAAAGCCTGTGGGCACGCGAGAGCGGCGATGGTACCCAGTACTGGAGCGGTTTTCATGTGATCTGTATTTCTGATCAGGACCGCGACTGTATTGAGCAGATGCTGAGCCATATCTGAACCGCATACTATTACGCATATTATTTTGAAAAACCGCCTGGGCAGATGCCCAGGCGGTTTTTTTATGCAGTATTCCGGTTATTGGTCCGGGTGCTGTTGCCCTTTCCCAGGGTGAACCGGAAGGTGGCACCCTGATTCGGGGCGCTCTCGGCCCAGATCTCACCACCATGGCGATGTATGATGCGCGACACCGTCGCAAGTCCGATGCCGGTACCTTCAAATTCAGACTGATCATGGAGGCGTTGAAATGCGCCAAACAGCCGGTCGTAATAATCCATACTGAAACCGGCGCCATTATCCCGCACGTAGAATACCCTCATGCCATCTGCCGACTGCATGCCGAGCTCGATGCGGGCATCTGTGCAATGGCGGGTGAACTTCCAGGCATTGGCAAGCAGGTTGTGCAGCACGATGTGTAGTAGCTTGGGATCCGCATGGACGAAAAGATCCGCTTCTACCTGTGTGTGCACCTGGCGTTCGGGGTGCGCATCCTGTAGTTCCTGAAGGCATTCCTGCGCAATCCTGCTGATGTTGGTGGTGGAGCGGTGCATCTCCTGGCTTGAGGTCCGGGACAGGGTCAATAGAGCGCTGATCAGCTCATCCATATGTGTGCTGGCTTTGCAGATTCGCTGTAGGTAATTATGCGATTCCGGGGCCAGTTTGCCTTCTGTCGTCTCCATGATTGCTTGGCTGAAGCCGTTGATGGCGCGCAGTGGTGCGCGTAGGTCATGGGAGACCGAGTAGGCAAAGGATTCGAGCTCCTGGTTGGTGACTTCCAGTTCATGGGTGCGTTCGGCTACCATGTTTTCCAGGTGTTCCTTGGCCTGAGTCAATTGCAGGTTCTGGTGCTCAATGGTGTTGAGCATCGCGTTGAAGGCATGGGATAGCCTGCCCAATTCATCGCGGCCGTATTCTGGCGCTCGCAGGGAATAGTCTCGTTGCTGTTCGATAGTAGTGGCGGTTGCGGCCACATGGCTGAGGGGATTGGAAATCAGTCGTTGTACCAGGTTGGAAAGCAGGTAGGCGGCCAGCCCGGCGGTAATGGCAATCAGCAGTGCGGCGAAGGCCTGCTTGCGTAGCCGTTCATCAATGCTTTTCAGTTCTGCTTCCAGATAGATATAACCGACCACTTCATCTGCCAAGCGTATCGGACCGTGTACGTGCAGGCGCTGGGATTCCAGATGAGTGAGTATCTCTGGCGTCTGTGGTGCGGGCGGGCATGGGGGGCTGCTCGCCTCACGGCGATAGGATGCAAACTCCCCGCCATCGGCTCGATAGACGCAGGCCATGGTGAGGTTAGGGGATTCCTCCAGGGCCTGCAGGTTATCGCGGGCCAGGGTCGGATCATCGAATACCAGTGCGGCGGTACTGCGATTACCCAGCAGGCGGGCCAGGGTGCTGATTTCCTGTCCCATGGTCTGCTTGGCCAGTCGAATGTCATAGCTGATAAAGGCCAGGCTGGCCAGCAGCAATACCGACAGACTGACACTCATGATGAGGATCATGAGCTTGCTACGGATGGGGAGGTTGGCCATGAACATCATGGTGTGTGCTCCGCATTAGTTGTAGTGGCTCCGGGTCGGAATACCCGTTCGCAGACCTCGATGAGCTGAGCATTTACTTGTAGTCCAGCACTGTGGATGGCGCCCAGGTTCATTTGCAGGCGCACCCTGTTGTCACGCAGTACGAAGCCGATCATGCCACCGCGCTCTGCGAAATCCGGAATGCTGCTGACGGTGAGTATCGGATAGGGTTCCAGCTTGTCGAGCAGGTGCTGCAGGCGTACCTGCTGGTGACGGGGGAGGTAGAGCAGCTGGCAACTGGTAAAATCACCGCCGGTTTCGATGTGGCGTACGCTCAGCGGGTGGGTGCCTGCCTGGCGGTTTTGCAGGGGGAGCAGTTGCGGTTTCAGCGCACTGTCGCCCAGCACGCAGATGTGTAGCGGGGTATTTTCATCAGGCAGACTTTCCTGAGGCCACTCCACGAATTTGGTAAAGTGGTAAAGGAATGCAGCCTTGACCCGGTTTTCTGTATCGCGGGGTGCGGCCAGGATACCGGCCGGCATGAGCGCGGCCAGCAGCAGTAACAGGTAACAGCAGGAATGTGCACGGCCCACCCGCGTCGGGACGAGTCTGGCGCGGGGATTGGCTTGCTGATTACTCGGACTGGGTGCTGCAGGCATCCTTGCCTTCCTGGTGCGGGGGTTATTCGTTATGTCGGCTCGCCCGGTTATCCCTTAACCGTGTGAGCCTGTAGCTCAGACGGGCTCACCGTAGGTGCGTTGTACATACTCGGTGACCAGTTGCTGGAATTCCTCGGCAATGTGCTCACCCTTGAGAGTAACGGTTTTCTCGCCATCCACATAGACCGGAGCGACGGGGCGTTCACCGGTGCCGGGCAGGCTGATGCCGATATTGGCATGCTTGCTTTCACCGGGGCCGTTGACCACGCATCCCATCACCGCCACGGTCATATCCTCAACGCCCGGATACTGTTTGTGCCAGACCGGCATCTGTTCGCGCAGGTAACCCTGGATGGTCTGTGCCAGTTGCTGAAAATAGTCACTGCTGGTGCGCCCGCAGCCCGGGCAGGCCACCACCATCGGCGTGAAGGAACGCAGTCCCATGGACTGGAGGATTTCCTGTGCGACGATGACCTCCTGGCTACGACTGCCACCGGGTTCCGGGGTCAGAGAAATGCGGATGGTATCTCCGATGCCCTCCTGCAGCAGCAATGCCAGCGCTGCAGTAGAGGCGACTATGCCCTTGGAGCCCATGCCCGCCTCGGTCAGTCCCAGGTGCAGGGCATACTCACTGCGCGTGGCCAGTTCCCGGTATACCGAGACCAGATCCTGCACGCCACTCATTTTTACCGACAGAATGATTTTGTCTCTACCAAGACCCAGTTCTTCGGCTTTGGCGGCGCTCTGCAGCGCGGAGGTCACCATCGCATCGTGGGTGATGTCCCGGGTATTGCGCGGTGTTTCGGATCGATTGTTTTCGTCCATCAATCGCACCACCAGTTCCTGGTCGAGGCTGCCCCAGTTGACGCCAATTCGCACCGGCTTGTCGTAGCGGCAGGCAGTCTCGATCATAGTGGCGAACTGCTCGTCGCGCTTCTTGCCGCGGCCCACATTACCGGGGTTGATGCGGTACTTGGCCAGTGCCTCGGCGCAGGCCGGGTGGTTGGTCAGCAGCTTGTGGCCGTTGAAATGGAAATCACCGATCAGCGGTACGTTATTTCCCTGGCGATCGAGCTGCTCGCGAATGTGTGGCACTGCCGCGGCAGCCTCCTCGGAATTTACCGTGATACGTACCAGTTCCGAGCCGGCACGTGTCAGCTGTGCCACCTGCTTCACCGTGGCCTGGATATCGGCGGTGTCGGTGTTGGTCATGGACTGCACCACAACTGGTGCGCCGCCACCGACAAGGATGTGTCCCACGAGAACGGGCACGGTGGGGTGACGCTGGGGGAATGGGGGCTGGATCATGGGAGGCAGGTTGCAGTTGCTCGGAGGTGCCTATGATACCGGATTCCCGGGCTGATCTGCCAAAGCAGCCCAACCCTGGAGGTTGTAGGGATGTACGCTTGCGCTATCAGGGTAACTGTATATACTTCCAGTCATCAGCTGGATAAATCAACAGTACAGGTTCACCTATGAGCGAGCTTACCCCGCGCCAGGCCGAAATCCTTTCCATGATCCGCGAATTCATGCTCAGCGAGGGTTGCCCGCCTACCCGCGCCGATATCGCCGACCACTTTGGCTTCCGTTCCCCCAATGCCGCCGAGGATCACCTCAAGGCCCTGGCGCGCAAGGGAGTGATCGAACTGGTGCCCGGTTCCTCGCGGGGCATCCGGCTACTGGAGGAGATCGGCATGCCGGTGGTAGGAAGGGTGGCGGCCGGCAGTCCCATCCTCGCCGAGGAGCACATCGAGGATCATTACCCCGTCGATCCGGCGCTGTTTCATCCCCGGGCCCATTACCTGTTGCGGGTGCGCGGCATGAGCATGAAGGACGCCGGCATTCTTGACGGCGATCTGCTGGCGGTGCATCGCACCCATCTCGCCCGCAATGGTCAAATCGTGGTGGCGCGCATCGACGATGAGGTCACGGTCAAGCGTTTCCAGCAGCGAAATAATATTGTACGCCTGTTGCCGGAGAATCCCGACTTCGAGCCTATTCGGGTGGATCTGCGCCAGCAGTCTCTGGTGATCGAGGGGCTGGGTGTAGGCGTGCTGCGCACGGATGGCCTGTGAAATACCTGGCATCGGAGGTCGGGTAGGCTGGACGAGTTTCCATCCGACCAATCCGGAGGCTACTTGGTCAGGGCGTAGGAAATACATCAGGATGGTGGGCCGGTCAGCCTCCAGGACCCGGTAGGTTCGCATTCACCCCGATAGCCAGAATGCGATGGCGATCAGCCCGCCCGGGATCAGCAACCAGGCGAGGATTACCCAGCGCCAGGGCCCGCGTACCGGTCGCAGTCCCATGAAATAATCCCCCAGCAGCTGTCCTTTCAGCAGGGCCACCCCCAGTACCAGCAGGGCCACCTTCAGCCCACCCATGCCTGCCTCCCCGATGGCATAGGTCAACAGGGTGAGCGCCACCATGGCCAGCCAAACCCACGTGCAGGGGCGCATTAGCCGGTTTGGTTCCGTATTCATCCGTGCATCACATAGACCAGGGGGAACAGGATCAGCCATACCAGGTCCACCATGTGCCAGTAGGCGGCGCCGGTTTCCACTCCGGTATGCTCGCGGGCATTGTAGGCGCCCTGCCGGGCCTTCCAGGCTACCGCAGCCAGGATCGCCATGCCCATGATTACGTGCATGAAATGAAAGAAGGTCAGTGACAGGTAGAACATGTAGAAAGTGTTGGTGGACAGCTGGATGCCCTGTCCAATGTGGTGGGCATACTCGGCGGATTTCAGGATCAGAAACAACGCACCGAGGGCCAGTGCCCCCAGCAGCCAGCGTACACAGCCGGCGTTGGCATCACGACGGATCGCGGCCACCGCCCGCACCACGCAGTAGCTGCTGGTGATCAGTGCCAGGGTATTGAGCAGGGCCGTGGTGCGGTCCAGGGTCTGCTGGTACTGGTTGAACAGCTCCACATGCTGCATGCGGGTGAAGGCATAGGCGCTGAAAAACACCGCGAACACGGTCAACTCCGCGAGGATGAAAATCCAGATGGCCAGATCGCCCGGGGGATGGCGGGGCGCCGTGATGGTAGCGGTAGATGACATAATGTGCGATTTATAGGGGTGGTAAGTGATGCCATGCTAGCGATATGGCGAGGTGGCCGGCCTTGATAAAGATCAAATTGTAGCAGTAACGGGCTACCGCATATTACCAGCCCGCCTGTGCGGTCATTATGGGCCTACCGGCTCTTTATTATACCGCGGAGCCGTTGCGCACCTGTTCCTTGTAGGCCTGGTACAGCTTCGTCATGCGATGCCACACGGGGCCGGGCTTGCCGGTACCGACGGGTTTTTCGTCCAGTTCGGTGACGGGCAGGATTTCGCGGGTGGAACTGGTCAGCCAGATTTCCTCGGCGGTATCCAGGTCGGCGGCGGGGATATCCTCCTCGCGATAGGGGATGCCGTGCCGTTGCGCCAGTTCCAGTACCAGGTCGCGGGTGATGCCTGGCAGTAGTTTCGGACTCTTCGGCGGGGTGCGCAGCACGCCGCCGGTTACCACGAAGAGGTTGCTGGCGGCACCTTCGTTGGCCAGGCCATCGCGGACCAGGATGGCTTCGACGGCGTGGGCATCCACTGCATCCTGGCGCAGCAGTACATTGGCCAGCAGGGTGATGGCTTTGATGTGGCAGTGTTGCCAGCGCGAATCGGGCAGACGGATGGCGCGCACACCCTGCTCCGCCAGGGTCGGCGGGGGTAGGGGGATGGGCGTGCTCATGGCCATGACCGTGGGCTGGTCCTCGGCCGGGAAGACATGGTCGCGTTTCATATGCACGCCACGGGTGATCTGCAGGTAGATGGATTGATCATCGCGCGGGTCAGCGGGGTCCCGGTTCATGCGCAGCAGCTGTTCCATCACTTCACGCCACTGGTCGCCGGACAGGGGGTTGCGCAGGCGGATGCCGTCGAGGCTGTTCTGCAGCCGTTCCAGGTGGGGCTCCAGCCGGAACAGGCGGCCGCCGTAGGCGGGGATGACTTCGTATACGCCATCACCGAACAGAAAGCCGCGGTCCATTACGGAGATGCGTGCTTCTTCCAGGGGTTCAAAGCTGCCGTTCAGATAGACCGTGGTCATGGAGTGCCTGCCAGGAAAGGCGGCCATGAGGCCGCATAGGGTTATTCGAAGTACAGCATCGCCTCGTCGACGATGCGCTGCCAGAAGGCCCCCTCGGGGATGTCCGTCAGCGCCTGCAGGGGACGCTCGGTCACCTGCTTGTCACCCAGCCGGATATGCACGTTGCCCAGGGGCTGGCCCTTGGCAATGGGGGCCATGATGCGGCTGTCGATGGTCATGGAGGCATCCAGCTGTGGATACTGGCCGCGCGGAATGGTTACGTACAGGTCCTGGCCCAGTCCCAGTGGCAACTGGTCGGTGGCGCCTTTCCATACCTTGGCATCGGCCAGTTTGGCATTGGCATCATAGAGTTTGTGGGTTTCAAAGAAGCGGAAGCCGTAGTTCAGCAGCGCCTGACTGGCATTGGCGCGCGCCTCCTCGCTCTTGGTACCGAGCACCACGGTGATCAGGCGCATGCCCTCCCGCTGGGCGGAGGTGACCAGGCAGTAACCGGCAGAGTCGGTATGGCCGGTTTTCATGCCGTCTACGGATTCATCGCGCCACAACAGTTTGTTGCGGTTGTACTGGGTGATGTCGTTGAAGGTGAATTGGCGCTGCGAGTACCAGTGATAGTAATCGGGGAATTCGGCGATCAGCTGGTGGGCGAGTTTGGCGATATCGCGCGCCGTGGTGTAGTGATTCTCGTCGGGCCAGCCGGTGCTGTTCGTGAAATGGCTGCCGGTCAGGCCCATTTCCTGGGCATAGCGGTTCATCAGGCCGGCAAAGGTGTCTTCGCTGCCCGCCACATGTTCCGCCAGTGCGACGGTGGCATCATTGCCGGACTGGACAATCATCCCCTGTAGCAGGTCCTCGACGCTGACCTGTTTGCCCACTTCGATGAACATGCGTGAACCTTGCGTACGCCAGGCTTTTTCGCTGATCGTAACCAGGTCGTTGAGATGCATCTGACCCGACTGGAGTTCCTTGAACACCGCGTAGGCCGACATCAGCTTGGTGATGCTGGCGGGCTCGATGCGCATGTCGACGTTGTGCTCCGCGAGGGTCTGCCCACTCTGGAAATCCTGAATGACGAAGGCGGTGGCACCCACGGCCGGGGCCTTGGGGACCGGCAGGGCGGCAGCCCATGCATGGCAGGTCAGCAGACTGAGAAACCAGAACAGCAGCGGGTATAGCGGGCGTATGGGTGAGTGGGTCATAAGGCTTCGGGTATGGATTCCATTCGGCAAATTCAGCGGCCAATTGTCCGCGGCTGGCGTCTGATTTGCAAACCGTCCAACTGTACGCGCGGCTATCCCGCCTTGCGCTTAATCAATGACGACGTGGGGGGTGCCGAC
This sequence comes from uncultured Gammaproteobacteria bacterium, assembly GCA_965367295.1. Taxonomy (GTDB): domain Bacteria; phylum Pseudomonadota; class Gammaproteobacteria; order DSM-19610; family DSM-19610; genus JAIVHA01. The sequence goes on from CBDUHN010000039.1 coordinate 9,552, forward strand.
GCTGTACTGGCTCAGGGATTCCACCATGCGGTCGGCTTCCTCCACACTGGCCAGCGGGCCAATACGAACCCGGTAGACCGGCCCGCTCAGGCCATTGACGGTGCTGATGAGCACCTTGCCCAGGGAGGCTTTTTGCAGATCAGCGCGCAGGCGTTCGGCATTGGTGCGGCTGGCAAAGGCGCCGACCTGCAGGAACATGCCGGGCTGGTTCGGTACTGGTTCAGCATGGGCGGTAGAGATGGGGGACGGGTTGATGGAACTGCGGACCGGGGCTTTTGCCATGATCGTATCCGGTGCCCGCGGGTCGATGGCGCGGATTTCCACCAGGCCGGTGCCGGTACCCAGGATGCCCAGCTTGGAAGCCGCGGCATAGGACAGGTCGATGATGCGGTTGTCATGGAATGGGCCGCGATCATTCACCTTGACCACCACCTGGCGGCCGTTGTTGAGGTTGGTGACCTGCACATAGGTGGGCAGGGGCAGCGTTTTGTGCGCGGCGGTCATGGCGTACATGTCATAGGGCTCACCGCTCGAGGTGCGGCGGCCGTGAAACTTGGTGCCGTACCAGGACGCGATCCCTTTCTCCACGAAATTACCACTGGCCTTCATCGGGTAGTAGCGCTTGCCGGCAACCTCATACGAGGCTGGATTGCCATAACGGCTCGGGCTTTCCAGCCGTGGCACGGCATCCGGGACATTCGATACATCCACCGGCCGTGATGGTGCCCCGTCCCGGTTGACATAGTGGCCACTACTGCAGGCGTTGATCAGCAGGGCCAGGGCGCTGATCAGTAAAAAGGCAGGCAGAATACGCGGTTTCATGCGGGTAGTTTGCCCCGCCGGGGCTGTGAATTCAATCAGCGTACGGGCAAGGCGCATGCGCCCGGTGGCGCATGCGCAACCGGAGGCCTACTGTGTGGCGCGTGCCTTGCGGATTTCCTCGCTCAACTGGTAGACCGCCATGGCGTATAAGGGGCTGCGGTTGTAACGCGTAATGACATAGAAGTTGTTGAAGCCGAGCCAGTATTCCGGGCCATTCTGCTGTTCCAGTTCAACCAGTGCGGCCAGTTGGTCGGCGCCGTGGGACTGCCGGGTGGTGATGCCCTGTGCCTTCAGATCGGCGATGGTCAGCGTGGGCTTCAGCCCCGCCTTGGTCAGGGCGGTATCCGGCGTGCCTTTCACCTGGGCGCGTTCCGCCACCGGTGCACCCAGTTGCCAGCCATGGACATGTAGGTAGTTGGCAACGCTGCCAATGATGTCGCGCTTGCTCTGCCACAGGTCACGCCGGCCGTCCTCGTCGAAGTCGACGGCGTAACGGCGGTAGCTGCTGGCGATGAACTGGCCATGACCCATGGCGCCGGCGTAGGAACCCTTCGCCTCGGTACGATCCACATGTTCCTCATCGGTCAGCAACAGGAACTGCTCCAGTTCGCTGCGGAAGAATTTGGCGCGCGGCGGATAGGCAAAGGCCAGGGTGGAAAGGGCATCGATCACCCGGTAGGAGCCGGTGTTATTGCCATAGCGGGTTTCCACGCCGATGATGGCTACGATCACCTGCGCATCCACCCCGAAGGCCTGTTCGGCGGCGGCCAGGATGTCGGCGTTTTCATTCCAGAACTGCACACCACCCGTGATGCGATTCGAAGTCAGGAAGATGGGGCGATAGGCATGCCAGGGTTTGCCTTCTGCTGGCCGCGAGATGGCCTTGATAATATCCTCGCGCAGCTGCGCCCCTGCGAATAGCTGTGTCAGTTCGGCGCGGTCCATGCCATGGCGCTGCACCATGTCGTCGATGAAGGATTTGACTTCGGGATTGGCGCTGAAAGCGCCCTTGTCTGTCGTGGCGGGGCTGGTACTGCAGGCACAGGTGGTGCCGAGCAGCAGTGCCATGAATCCCCAGAGGCGCAACCAGTTTCTCATAACCGTTCCTTGTTACGTCGCAAGCAGTTTGCGATGTGTGTGAATGGACATCAGCATACCGAAACCGATCATCAGGGTCACCATGGAGGTGCCCCCGTAACTGATCAGCGGCAGCGGCAGACCGACTACCGGCAGCAACCCGGTGACCATGCCGGTATTGACGATGATATAGACCACGAAGGTCAGCGAGATGCTGCCCGCCAGCAGGCGCGTGAAGGTGTCCTGGGCCTGGGTGGCGATATAGATGCCGCGTACCACGATAAAGGCATAGACCAGCAGCAGGGCCATAATACCGATGAACCCGAATTCCTCGCCCAGTACCGCGAAGATGAAATCGGTGGAACGTTCCGGCAGGAATTCCAGGTGTGACTGGGTACCGTTCATCCAGCCCTTGCCAAACAGGCCGCCGGAGCCGATGGCGATCTTGGACTGAATGATGTGGTAGCCGGCCCCGAGGGGGTCCTGCTCCGGATTGAGAAAGGTAATGACGCGCTGGCGCTGATAGTCGCGCATGAAATGCCAGAGGATAGGCAGGCCAGCGGTGGCGGCCCCGATCAGGGCTCCGAGCAGCTTCCACTGCAGTCCGGCCAGGAACAGCACAAAGAACCCCGAACTGGCGATCAGCAGCGAGGTGCCGAGATCCGGTTGTTTGGCGATCAGCAGGACCGGCACGACAATGATCGCACCACTCACCAGCAACTTCAGCGGGCGTGGTGGCAGGCGCGCCTCGGACAGGTACCAGGCGACCATGAGCGGCAGGCTGAGTTTCATCATCTCCGAGGGCTGGAAGCGCACGAAACCGAGATCCAGCCAACGCTGCGCCCCCTTGCCGATATCGCCTGCGAACAGTACCGCGAGCAGCAACAGTATGCCGGCACCATACAGCCAGGGTGCCCAGCGGAACAGCCAGGCCGGCGGGATCTGCGCCAGCATGAACATGGCGCCAAAGGCGATGCCCAAACGGATGCATTGGCGCAGCAGGGCATCGGGGCTCTGACTGCTGGCGCTGTACAGTACCGCCAGACCGAGGATGGAGACGATGATGAGCCCGAACAGCAGGGTGCCGTCGATGTGCAGCAGTTGCAGCCAACCACGCTGGCTGGCGTCTTCACGGCGTTTGTCGATCAGCATGCTCATGCAGGGTTGTCCAGCAGATAGGCGTCCAGGATCTTGCGGGCGATAGGCGCGGCCACACTGCCGCCGCTGCCGCCATGTTCGACCACCACCGCGATGGCGATACGCGGTTTTTCCACCGGTGCGAAGGCGATGAACAGGGCGTGGTCACGCAGCTTGAACTCGAGTTTCTCGGCATCGTACTCCTCTTCCTGCTTGAGGCCGAATACCTGGGCCGTGCCGGTCTTGCCAGCGATGCGGTACTGGTCGTTGGCGATGCGCCGCGCGGTGCCGCGCGCACCATGCACTACGTCCGTCATGGCGCTGATCACCGCTTGCCAGTTTTCCTCTTTCACCTTGGGAATATTGCCGAGTTGGGGAATGGGTGCGGGTTCCAGTTCGGCCTCGTTACCGGCCTGGGTGGCATGCACGATGTGTGGCTGTACCTTGTGGCCGTCGTTGGCGAGCATTGCGGTGGCATTGGCCAGTTGCAGGGGGGTCGCCAGCATAAAGCCCTGACCAATGCCGGTGATCAGGGTTTCCCCCGGGAACCAGGGCTGGTTACGGGCGGCGCGTTTCCATTCCCGCGAGGGCAGCAGGCCGTCCAGTTCACCGGTGATATCGATGCCGGTGGCGTGGCCGAGGCTGAAATGGTCGAGAAATTCATGCAGCCGGTCGATGCCCATGGACAGCGCCAGATCATAGAAATAGACATCGCAGGATTGCGTGATGGCATCGCGCAGGGTGATGGTGCCGTGGCCGCTGCGTTTCCAGTCGCGATATTTGCGTTCCTTGCCCGGCAGCATGTAAAAGCCCGGGCAATAGGTGTTGGCCGCCATACTGGTAATGCCCATCTCCAGTCCGCCGAGGCCGACGAAGGGTTTGATGGTGGAGCCGGGCGGGTACTGGCCGCGCAGGGCGCGGTTGAACAGCGGCTGGCCCTCATCCTCCTGCAGGGCGCGGTAATCCTTTACCTCAATGCCGTTGACGAATTCATTGGGATCGTAGGTGGGCAGGCTGACCAGGGCCAGCACATCGCCGTTATCGGGATCGATTGCCACCGCTGCCCCAGTATAGCCTTCAAAGGCAGCTTCGGCGGCCGCCTGCAGACGCGAGTCCAGGGTCAGGTAGAGGTTCTCGCCGGGCACCGGCGGTGTGCGTTCCAGTACGCGCAGTACGCGCCCCTGGGCATTGGTTTCCACCTGACGGTAGCCGACATCGCCGTGCAGTTGTGCTTCATAGGTCTTTTCCAGGCCGGTCTTGCCGATGTGGCTGGTGCCGCTGTAATCGGATTCCACGATGTTCTGCAGATCGCGTTCATCGAGCCGGCCCACATAACCCAGGGCGTGTACTGCCAGTGAACCGAGCGGGTAGTGGCGTGACAGGCCGGCCGCGATATCAATACCGGGGAACAGGTGGCGATTGACGGCGAAACGCGCCACCTCTTCTTCACTGAGGCGCAGGCGCAGCGGAATGGCACGAAACCGCGGGCTGCGCTTGCGCAGTTTCTCGAAACGCTCCAGGTCGATGTCGCGCAGTTGCACCAGTTTGCCCAGTTCCGCGAGGCTGGCATCCATATCCGTGACCTGTTCGGGTGTGACCTCGAGCCGGTACGTGGGCAGGTTTTCCGCCAGCAGGATGCCATTGCGGTCATAGATCAGCCCGCGGTTGGGGGGCTCGGGCAGGAGTTTCACCCGGTTGTCATGGGACAGGGTGGTGAAGTGATCATGGGCAATGACCTGCAGGTACAGCAGTCGTCCCACCAGCGCCAGTGCCAGCAGTGTGCAGAATACCAGCATGGCGATGGCGCGCCCCATGAACAGGCGGCTTTCCAGGAAATGATCCTTGAGGGTGGGCGTGCGCAACATGCGTGGGGGTCAGCTCACGGAGAACTGGCGGCGCAGGGTGCGCAGGAACTGGTATACGAAAGGCCACAGCGCCATGCCGATGAAGGACGGCAGCCAGTAGAACCAGCCATGGGACGGTTGTCCGGTGATGCCATGTACCCACATGGTCAACAGCTGGTGGAGGGTGAGCAGCAGCAGGACGGTGAGTGACTGCTGCCACATCGGATAGAGACGGATACGCTGGTGCAATTTGACGGTCAGGTAGGCCATCAGCGTGAGGCTCAGGGCATGTTGGCCCAGCAGGGTCCCGGTAAGCACGTCCATCAGCAGCCCGGTAACCCAGCCGTAGCCGACATTGACGCGATCCGGTACCGCCAGGCACCAGTAGATCAGTACCAGGCCTACCCAGTCCGGGCGATAGGGGCGCAGACCGTCGGGCAGGGGAATGGTGGTCAGCAATAGTGCCACAATGAAGCTGAAAATGATGATCGCGCCACCATGGCGCCGGGCCAGGGTCATGGTGTGGCCTCCCCGGCGGCGGGCGTGGCCGCGTCCTCGGCGGGCCGTGGCGTGGTCAGCGGGCTGGCCTCGTGGGCCTGGCGCACCAGCAGCACCTCGCGGCTGCGGTCGAGCCGGGCGCGTGGGGTGGCGGTGACGTAGGAAAAGGCCTGGCCCGGGTCCTGTACCACGGCATCCACCACGGCGACGGGGTAGCCGGGAGGAAAACGCCCGCCGAGCCCGGAAGTGACCAGCAGGTCGCCGGCCTGAATATCGGCGGTGATGGGGATGTGTGGCAGGATCAGCTGGTTGATGGCGCCGGTGCCCAGCGCCACGGTACGCAGGCCATTGCGGTTCACCTGGACCGGGATGGCGTGATCGGGGTCGGTGATCAGCATTACCGTGGAGGTCAGCGGGCCGACGTGGGTGATCTGGCCCATGACGCCGGATTCATCCAGTACCGCCTGGCCGAGATAGACATCCTGCAGGTCGCCCTTGTTGAGTTCCAGCAGGTGCTTGTAGGGGTCGAGGTTGACCGCCATCAGCTCCGCCACCAGCACCCGCTCGCCAAGCTGAAAGGAGGAGCCGAGCAGTTCACGCAGGCGCAGGTTTTCCACTTCCAGGGCTTCGAGTTTCTGCAGGCGGCTTCTGAGGATCAGTTGCTGGGTATGCAGGCTGGCGTTTTCCTCCTGCAGCTGACGCCGGGTGGAGAGTGATTCGCGAAACCAGTCACCGACACTATTGGGCAGATTGAGCAGCGCCTGCAGGGGGTAGACGACTACCGACAGGGTGGAGCGTACCGATTCCAGGTGATGCTGACGGTGATCCACCGTCATCAGGGCGATCGAGAGCAGCACCAGCACGATCGTGCGGATCGTGATGGACGGTCCTTCTGTAAAGATGAGCTTAATAGTGCACTTCCCGCCGCTGGAGTCCGGCGTCCAGGGTTACTCTACCGCGAACATGTCGCCGCCGCGTTCGTCCATCAGTTCCAGGGCCCGGCCACCACCGCGGGCTACGCAGGTGAGTGGGTCCTCGGCCACCACCACCGGCAGGCCGGTCTCTTCCATGAGCAGTCGATCCAGGTCGCGTAGCAGGGCGCCACCGCCGGTCAGGACGATACCGCGCTCGGCCACATCGGCCCCCAGTTCCGGCGGGGTCTGTTCCAGGGCGGTCTTCACGGCACCGACGATACCCGAGAGGGGTTCCTGCAGGGCTTCCAGGATCTCGTTACTGTTGAGGGTGAAGCTGCGTGGCACACCCTGGGCCAGGTTGCGGCCCTTGACCTCGATTTCGCGTACCTCGGCGCCCGGGTAGGCAGAGCCGATCTGCTGTTTGATCTTCTCGGCTGTGGCTTCACCGATCAATGTGCCGTAATTGCGGCGCACGTAGTTGATGATAGCGTCATCGAAGCGGTCACCGCCGATGCGTACCGATGCGGAATAGACGATGCCGTTGAGGGAGATCACGGCGACTTCAGAGGTGCCGCCGCCGATGTCGAGTACCATGGAGCCACGGGCCTCATCGACGGGCATGCCGGCGCCGATGGCGGCGGCCATGGGTTCCTCGATCAGGTACACCTCACGGGCACCGGCGCCAGCAGCGGATTCCTTGATGGCGCGGCGTTCCACCTGGGTGGAGCCACAGGGCACGCACACCAGCACCCGCGGGCTGGGGCGAAAGAAGCGCGCTTCGTGCACCTTGTGGATGAAATGCTGCAGCATCTTTTCGGTGACGGTGAAGTCGGCGATGACGCCTTCCTTCAGGGGGCGGATGGCGGTGATGTTGCCGGGGGTACGGCCCAGCATGGCCTTGGCTTCCGCACCTACGGCGGCAATGCTCTTGGGACCACCCGGCCCGCGGTCCTGGCGAATGGCGACCACCGAGGGTTCATCCAGCACGATTCCCTGACCGCGCACGTAGATAAGGGTATTGGCCGTGCCCAGATCGATGGACAGGTCATTGGAAAAAAGTCCCATTAAACGTTTGAACATTGCGAAACCGACATCCGTGGGTAAGTTAAGGTGGGTAATCTAGCAACGGGGGGGATTTTGGGCAAGGCGCCAAGTATGCTACCGTTCCCGATTTACTCCAGCACGACGCCGATTCGGAGGCAAAGAATGGCATTGGATTCCGCTGCAGTGGCCAGGATCGCGCATCTGGCCCGCCTGGGCATTGAGCAGGCCGATATTCCCGATTACGCTCGCAACCTGTCCGATATCCTGGCCTTTGTGGAGCAGTTGAATGCGGTGAACACCGACGGAGTGGTGCCACTGGCCCATCCACTGGATACCACCCAGCGCCTGCGCCCCGATGTGGTCACCGAGACCGATCGCCGGGAAATCTACCAGGCCATTGCGCCGAGTGTGGAGGCCGGTCTCTACCTGGTGCCCAAGGTCATCGAATAACCCACCTGGAACCGAACCTATGTATCGCAAGACCCTGCGTGAACTGGCCGATGGCCTGCGCGCCAAGACGTTTTCCAGTGTGGAGCTGACCCAGACCTTTCTGGACCGGATCGCCGCTTATGACGAGCGTCTCAACAGCTTCATTACCGTGACCGCTGAGCCGGCCCTGGCCGCGGCCCGCGATGCCGACGCCCGGCGCGCCGCGGGTGAGCATGGTCCATTGCTGGGAATCCCGTATGCACACAAGGATATTTTCTGCACCGAAGGGGTGAAGACCAGCTGTGGTTCGAAAATGCTCGACCGCTTTACCGCCCCCTATGACGCGACCGTAACGGAAAAGCTCCAGGCCGCCGGTGCGGTGATGCTCGGCAAGACCAATATGGACGAGTTCGCCATGGGCTCATCCAACGAAACCAGTTTCTACGGCCCGGTGAAGAACCCCTGGAACCTGGATACCGTGCCCGGTGGCTCCTCCGGTGGTTCGGCCGCGGCCGTGGCGGCGCGACTGGCGCCGGTGGCCACGGGTACCGACACGGGTGGCTCCATCCGCCAGCCGGCCGCCCTGTGTGGGCTGACGGGTCTCAAACCCACCTATGGCCGGGTATCGCGCTACGGCATGATCGCCTTTGCCTCCAGCCTCGACCAGGCCGGTCCCATGACGCGGACCGCGGAGGATGCCGCGTTGCTGCTGGGTGCCATGGCGGGTTTCGATCCGCGTGATTCCACCAGTGTGGAACGCCCGGTGGACGATTATACCGCCCGGCTCGGCGACTCCCTGCAGGGCTTGAAGATCGGTCTGCCCAGGGAGTATTTCGGGGAAGGCCTGGACCCTGGGGTGGCCCGTGTGGTGGATGCCGCCATTGCCGAATACAAAAAGCTCGGTGCCGAGGTAGTGGACATCAGCCTGCCCAATACCCATCTTGCCGTGCCGGTGTATTACGTGGTTGCGCCCGCGGAATGCTCCTCCAACCTGTCGCGTTTTGACGGCGTGCGTTTTGGCTATCGCTGTGAGAATCCGCAGGACCTGCAGGATCTTTATGTGCGTTCCCGTGGTGAAGGCTTTGGTCCGGAAGTGAAACGTCGCATCATGATCGGCACCTATGCCCTTTCGTCCGGTTATTACGACGCCTATTACCTCAAGGCGCAACAGATCCGGCATCTGATCCGTGATGATTTTCTCAAGGCCTTTGAGCAGGTGGACGTGATCATGGGGCCCACCTCGCCGAGTACCGCGTTCAAACTTGGTGAAAAGGCCGACGACCCGGTCACCATGTACCTGTCCGACATCTATACCATCGCCACCAACCTGGCGGGGCTGCCGGGCATGTCCATTTCCGCCGGTTTCGTCAACGGCCTGCCGGTGGGACTGCAGGTGATCGGCAATTATTTCGCTGAAGCGCAGCTGTTGAATATCGGCCACCAATACCAGCAGGTGACGGACTGGCACCGGCAGGTGCCGGAGGGTTTTTAATTCGATTCACCGCAAAAGTGCAAAGAAAATCTGGTTATGAATGACGAATACACAGGTTTGCCCGGATACGGAAAGTCATGGTGATAACGCGAATTGCGGATTGTTGATCTTCTTTGCGCACTTTGTGTCTTTGCGGTGCAATATACATAACACCGAAGGTGTAGAAAAATGGAATGGGAAACGGTAATCGGCCTGGAAATCCACGCCCAGCTGGCGACCCGCAGCAAGATTTTCTCCGGTGCCTCCACTCGTTATGGTGCCGAGCCCAATACGCAGGCATGCGCTGTGGATCTTGGTCTGCCCGGCGTGCTGCCAGTGCTGAATGAGGAGGTGGTACGCATGGCGGTGAAGTTCGGCCTGGCCACCGGCTGTACCATCGCGCCGCGTTCCGTGTTCGCGCGCAAGAACTACTTCTATCCCGATCTTCCCAAGGGGTACCAGATCAGTCAGTTTGAACTGCCCATTGTCCATGGCGGTTACCTCGATATCGAACTGGAGGATGGCACCACCAAGCGTGTGGGCCTGACCCGTGCGCACCTGGAGGAGGATGCCGGCAAGTCGCTGCATGAAGATTTTCATGGTATGACCGGTATTGACCTCAATCGCGCCGGTACGCCGTTGCTGGAAATCGTCTCCGAGCCGGACATGCGTTCCGCCGCCGAGGCGGTGGCCTACATGAAGAAGATCCATTCCCTGGTGCGCTACCTGGAGATCTGCGACGGCAACATGCAGGAAGGTTCCTTCCGCTGTGACGCCAACGTTTCCATCCGTCCGAAAGGCCAGGCGGAGTTCGGCACTCGCACCGAGCTGAAGAACATCAACTCCTTCCGCTTCGTTGAACGGGCCATCAACTTCGAGGTTGAGCGCCAGATCGATGTACTGGAAGGTGGCGGTAAGGTGGTGCAGGAAACCCGGCTCTACGATGCCGACAAGCATGAAACCCGTTCCATGCGCAGCAAGGAAGAGGCCAACGATTACCGCTATTTCCCGGACCCGGACCTGCTGCCGGTGGAGCTGGAGACGGCCTATATCGAGGCCGTGGGTGACACCTTGCCGGAATTGCCCGATGCCAGGAAGCAGCGCTTCATGACGGAGTATGGCCTGTCCGCCTACGATGCCGCGGGCTTGACGGCGAGTCGCGAAATGGCCGAATTCTTCGAGGAAACCGCGAGGGTAGGTGGCGATGGCAAGCTGGCAGCCAACTGGGTGATGGGCGAGCTGGCGGGCTTGCTCAACAAGGAAGACAGGGACATTGCCGACAGCCCGGTGAGTGCCACCATGCTCGGTGGCATGCTGCAGCGCATCAGTGACAACACCATTTCCGGCAAGATCGCCAAGCAGGTGTTCGAGGCCATGTGGAACGGTGAGGGCGATGCCGATGCCGTGATCGAAAAGAAAGGTCTCAAGCAGATCACCGACACCAGTGCCATCGAGAAGATCATCCAGGATGTGCTCGACGCCAGTCCCAGGCAGATCGAGCAGTATCGCGGCGGCCAGGAAAAGGTATTCGGCTATTTCGTCGGCCAGGTGATGAAGGCCACCCAGGGTAAGGCCAACCCCGGGCAGGTGAATGATCTGCTGAAGAAACGGCTGGCAGGGGATTGATAGTCGCTGCGGTTGGCAACGCCTGCGCAACCATCATTGCTCGATAATCCTGTCACCCGTAGGTGCGAATGAATTCGCACCTACGGGCAGGGTTTTAGATCCGAATGTATTCGAACACCTTGATCGGAATTCGCAGTCATCGTTATGAATCCCCGCGATAAAGACACGTTGCACCGTTTTCTCTTCGAACACACCAATGTGCGTGGCGAACTGGTGCATCTCGATGCCAGCTGGCAGGCGGCACTGGAGCGCAAGGACTACCCGGCGCCGGTGCAGGAGTTGCTGGGGCAGGCCTTCGCCGCCGCCGCCCTGCTGTCGGCCACCATCAAATTCAACGGCTCCATGACCCTGCAGGTACAGGGCGATGGCCCGGTGACATTGCTGGTGGTGCAGGCCACGGCGCAGCGTAATATCCGTGGCCTGGCTCACTGGGAAGGTCATGTAGCCCATGGCAGTCTGGCGGAACTGATCGGCCGGGGGCGGCTGGCCATCACCATCGATCCCGGCGACATGGGCGAGCGCTATCAGGGTATCGTCGATCTGCAGCAGGACAGTCTGGCGCAATGCCTGGAAGACTACTTTCGCCAGTCGGAACAGCTGGCCACCCGCCTGTGGCTGGCGGCCGATGGGGTAAGCGCCGGTGGCATGCTGTTGCAGGAACTGCCGCGCGAAACCGAGGATGATGACGCCTGGGCGCGCGACGTGCACCTGGGTGAAACCATCCGTCACGACGAACTATTGCAGCTACCGGCGCGCGAAATTCTCCATCGCCTTTATCACGAAGAGGATGTGCGGCTGTTCGAGGGGGAGCCGGTGAGTTTTCGCTGCAGTTGTTCGAGGGAGCGCATCGAGACCATGCTGCGCGGCCTGGGGCATGGCGAGGTGCAGAGTGTTATCGAAGAGCAGGGCGCCGTGCGGGTGGACTGCGAGTTCTGTAATCAGCACTATGAATTCGACTCCGTCGATGTGGAGTCCCTGTTCGCAGCCTCTGATCAGCCCGAGGTGCCCACCACGCGGCATTAGGACAATGCTTGCCGGAAATACATGGTTGGGCATGCCGTTTGTCGGAAAAATTTACATCAGTGCTTTGTGGCAATCGTATGAATTTGCATCATTTATCGCCGGAATGATACGAGCGGGCAGGGTCCGGGCGCTGCAGGCTGTCAGGCAGGCATTACACTTTGCTCTCCCCGCAGAGGTAAGTGGCCAGCCCGGTATGTCATAACAAATTGGATTTAAAGAAAAAATAATTTTTGGTTTGAGTTATGCATGGAAATACAAGTGATCGACTGAGATGACCAAATGATACCGCTGGCGCCGGAATTCACTATACAAAAGCAGGCTGCCAGTCGGAAATAGCAGGATGATTATCGGAGGAGTGATGAAGATGGATTTTTCAGCCAAAAGGGTTGCATTGGCGCTGGTTGGGGTAACGTTCGCAGCCACCTCCGCCCAGGCCGCTACGGTTCCCTGGGTAGGTACCGCCAACTATGGTGTGGAGACGATCGGCCCCTTCAGCGGCTATGACTTTGGTGTGGGGGCGCTCCTGCTGGAGTCCTTGTCCGGTAGCGGTGGCCCCACCAATCCACAGGTCAATGATGTCTTCAGCGGATATCTGAATGCCTATGTGGCAGGGCATACCGACAGCTCCGGCCTGGTTAGCGCCCCCGGGCTCAACTCTGCATACGAACTTACCCTGCGTGCTGATTTCACGGAAACCATAACGAATGTTTCCGGGGGCAACGTGGATTTCAGCATCGATAACGGTTTGGCGGAGATCTACCTGGATACCGGTACCAATTACAGCTTTGGCGGTGACAGCGGATTTACTGATGGTTCCGCCATCCTGACCGGCAGCATTGTCGGGGGTGGCGGCACGGTGTTGAATGGTGTGCTCGGGGTGACTTCCATCGATGTGAAGATCACTGGCTATGACACCGCTGTCTTCGACCCTGACACCATTGTCGCAGGCAGTTCGGTGTTTACCCTGCAGCTGGTGAACGGTGACAATAGCATTCTTTCCAGCATCACCAGTGGCTCCAACTCAGTGCAAGGTCATGCCTATGACGCCGGAACCGATTTCCTGCTCACCGCGGATGGCAATCTGGCGTTAACCGCCGTACCTGTGCCGGCCGCAGTCTGGTTGCTGGGCTCCGGTCTGCTGGGGCTGGTGGGATTTGCGCGCCGTCGCGGCTGATGTTTCACTCATGCCATGCATCGAAAGGCGGCCAACTGGCCGCCTTTTTTATGGGGTGCCGCACACCGGGCAACCCGGGTCACGACGCAGTTTCATCACCCGCCACTCCATCGTCATCCCGTCGAATACCAGCAACCTGCCGGTGAGCGGTGCCCCGATTCCCGCTAACAGCTTGATGGCTTCCATGGCCTGAAGGCTGCCGATGATCCCCACCGTCGGTGCCAGCACGCCGTTCTCGGAGCAGGTTTCCTCCTGCTCGCCTTCCTCGCGGTACAGGCAGCGATAGCAGGGACTATCGGCGACACGTGGGTCGAATACCGCCACCTGGCCTTCCATGCGGATGGCGGCGCCGGACACCAGTGGTGTCTGGTTGCGCACACAGCTCTCGTTGATGGCGAAGCGGGTAGTGAAATTGTCGGTGCAGTCGAGTACCAGGTCCGCGGCCTGTACCTGCGCATCGAGTGCCGCGCCCTCCAGTCGTGTGGCGATGATATCGATGCGGACATCGGGGTTGATGGCCTGCAGGCTTTGCCGTGCGGATTCCACCTTGGGGCGGCCGATGTCCTGCTGGGTGTGCAGGATCTGGCGTTGCAGGTTGGAGAGATCCACCCTGTCGCCATCGGCGATGCCGATGTGGCCGACCCCGGCGGCGGCAAGGTACATGGCCACCGGGGAGCCCAGGCCGCCGGCACCGATGATCAGTACATGGCTGTCCAACAGGGTCTGCTGACCCTCGATGCCGAATTGCGGCAGCAGGATCTGGCGACTGTAGCGCAGCAGTTGTTCGTCATTCATGGGCGGGGAGTATAGCGGGAATGGGAGTGGCTGCTGTAGGCCGGGATTCATTGCGACGGGCCCCTCCCGGGGGAGAGGGATATCATCAAATCAGTCCCATGGGCTTTGCGTTACAGGTATTTGCGCCAGTGCTCGGGACGTTCGTCACGGCAGCCGTGGGTGTGGCGGCGGTAGTTCTCGATGAAGATGTTGCGGGTACAGTTGCCGCTCTTGCAGCCATGGGTTTCGCGTTCCACCTGCTCGGTGTAGTAGTAGATGGCCCGCTTGACTTTCACCATCAGGTTGTTGTCGAGGTGGTACCCCATTTCGATAAGGATCTCCTCGATGAACTGCAGGCAGATGATGTGCACGTCATAGCTGACACAGAGCAACATGCTGTTGGCCTGTGCCAGGTGGACGCGGGTGATGCCATCGAGATCACTGAGCAACAACGCAGCACTCTGGGCCTGGTGAGGGTCCGGGTGGGGGCCGCGAAACAGGATTTCACGGTGCTTGACGCGGTCTGGTATGGAATCGCCCATGGCTTCATCCTAACCATTCCCGGATCGGAAGCAAGGGCTATTTCGATGCAGCAAGGAGAGGTTAGCGTATTAGCATGTGCTAATTATTTTTGCGGGCTGTATGACCTCGCTTTTACGATAAAACAAGCTCCCCGCAGGTCCGAATTCATTCGGACCTGCTACAAGGGTTTTTGACCTTTGGTGACGCGGCTGTTGCCGGCAAGATCGGAAAGGTCCCGAACCTCCTGGTAGCCCGCCCCGGACAGCAGCTGGATCACCGCGGGGCCCTGGTCATACCCGTGTTCCACCAGCAGCCAGCCGCCGGACTTCAGGCAGGCCATGGCTTCGTGGCTGATACGGCGCAGGTCATCCAGTCCTTCCGGCCCGGACACCAGGGCGGTGATGGGGTCGAAACGGGCATCGCCCTGGGTCAGATGCGGATCCTGCTCGGCAATGTAGGGCGGGTTGCTGACGATCACATCGAAGGCCTGTCCGGCCAGTGCTTCACACCAGTCCGACTCCTGGAATACCACGTTGGCTATACCGAGTCGTATGGCATTCTCGTGCGCCACGGCCAGCGCCGCTGTGGAACGATCGGTAGCCACGAGGTGGGCCCGCGGCCGTTCGCTGGCAATGGCCAGGGCGATGGCGCCGGTACCGGTGCCGAGGTCGGCAATGGCAGCCGGGCGATCTGCCGGAATATGTAGCAGTGCGTGTTCTACCAACAACTCGGTATCCGGGCGCGGGATCAGGGTGTCCGGCGTGACCTGCAGTTCCAGCGACCAGAATTCCCGGGTGCCAAGAATGTGGGCGATGGGTTCGCCCTGCCGCCTGCGTTGCAGCAGTGCCTGGAACGCTGCTGATTGTTCCTGTGTTGGGTGGTGCTCAGGCCATGCGTGCAGATAGCTGCGTGTCTGCTGCAGAGCATGGCCCAGCAGTAGCTCGGCATCCAGGCGCGGACTGTCGCTGGTGGAGGTAAGTGCGCCCGTGGCTTCGGTGAGCAGGGTATGGATGCTGTAGGTGGTCATGGCATGCGCTTACTTACAGGTCCGGATTCATTCGGACCTGCAGGTGAACCTTTACATGGCATGGGCATTTGCAAGACCGGGATTATTCGCGGATCAATGCAGGTCCCCACTCAGGGCCGCGAGCTGATCCGCCTGATACTCATTGATCAGCGGTTGAATCACCAGGTCCAGGTGCCCGCCCAGAATATCCTCCAGCTTGTAGAGGGTGAGGTTGATGCGGTGGTCGGTCATACGCCCCTGCGGGAAGTTGTAGGTGCGGATGCGTTCCGAACGATCGCCACTGCCCACCAGGTTGCGGCGGGTTTCGGTTTGCTCGGCATGGCGCTTGTCCTCTTCCGCCGCCTGCAGTTTCGCGGCCAGCAGTGACAGGGCCCGGGCACGGTTCTTGTGCTGGGAGCGCTCGTCCTGACATTCCACCACCATGCCGGTGGGCAGGTGGGTGATGCGGATGGCGGAGTCGGTCTTGTTGATATGCTGGCCGCCGGCACCGGAGGCACGGAAGGTATCCACCTTCAGGTCGGCGGGATTGATCTCGATGGCCTCCATCTCCTCCGCTTCCGGCATGATGGCCACGGTGGCGGCGGAGGTGTGGATGCGGCCCTGGGATTCGGTTTCCGGCACACGCTGCACACGGTGGGCACCGGATTCGAATTTGAGCTGTGAATAGGCGCCCTGACCGACGATGCGGGCGATGATTTCCTTGTAGCCACCGTGCTCGCCGGCGCTTTCGCTCAAGACCTCCACCTGCCAGCGCTTCTGCTCGGCGAAACGGGAGTACATGCGGAACAGGTCGCCGGCAAAGATGGCGGCCTCATCACCGCCGGTGCCGGCGCGCACTTCCAGGAAGATGTTGCTGTTGTCGTGCGGGTCCTTGGGTAGCAGGTGTTTCTGCAGTTCCAGTTCCAGCGTGGCGAGCTTTTCCTCGGCGGCTTCCAGTTCCTCCTCGGCCATGGCGCGCAGTTCGGGGTCACTGTCGCGACGCATTTCTTCCGCCGAAGCCTTGTCCTGCTGGGCCAGTTGATAGGCCTGGAAGGTCTCCACTACCGGCTGCAGGTGGGCATATTCCTGGGACAGGCTGCGGAAGCGGTCCTGGTTGGCCATGATGTCGGGGTCGGACAGCAGGGCGCTGACCTCTTCAACGCGTTCGGCAATGGTTTCCAGTTTGCGGACGATGGATGCTTTCACAATGTGTAGGTGACCGATGTGGTGCCGTGGTCGAAACGGCTGGGGTTATTCGGAATCGGGCAGGCTCAGCAGTTCCCGTGCGGCGTCGAGCAGGTCGGTGCGACCGTCCTCGCTCGCCTGGCGCAGGTTGACGCTGGGCTGGTGGATCAGCTTATTGGTCAGGGTGTGGGCGAGAAACTCCAGTACCTGTTGCGGGTCCTTGCCACTGGCCAGTTGCTGGCGTGCCTTGTTGAGTATTTCATCGCGTTGCAGTTCCGCCTGGGTGCGGAGCCGGCGGATGGTGGATACCGCATTGAGGGAACGTTGCCAGGCGATGAAGTGGTTGACCTGTACCTCGATCATTTCCTCGGCCTGCATGGCGGCGGCCTGGCGTGACTTCAGGTTTTCCTGGATGACCTCCTGCAGGTCATCGACGGTATAGAGGTAGATGTCATCCAGCTCGCCGACCTGCGCGTCAATGTCGCGCGGTACGGCGATGTCCACCATGAAAATGGGACGGTGCTTGCGGGCCTTGAGAGCCTGCTTGACGATCGGCAGCGTGACAATGGGTATCGGGCTGGCGGTGGAGGACACCACGATATCGGCTTCCGCAAGATGGGCGGGGATTTCGTCGAGCCCGATGCCGTAGCCGTCGAACGAGGCAGCCAGGCTGTGGGCATGTTCCACGGTGCGGTTGGCGACGATCATGCGCCCGAGTTTGTGTTCATGCAGGTGGCGTGCCGCCAGTTCCACGGTTTCGCCGGCGCCGATCAACAGCGCGGTCTGGTTTTCCAGCTCCCCGAAGATCTGCTTGGCCAGGCTGACGGCGGCGAAGGCCACCGATACCGGGCTGGCACCGATGGCGGTATCGGTGCGCACCTGTTTGGCCACCGAGAAGGTGTGCTGGAACAAGCGGCTCAGCAGGCTGTCTATGGTACCGGCCTGGTTGGCGCTCTGGTACGCGCCCTTCATCTGGCCGAGAATCTGCGGCTCGCCGAGAATCATTGAGTCCAGTCCGGCCGCTACCCGCAGGATATGGCGCACCGCCTCCGGGCCCGGCAAGGTATAGACATAAGGCTTGAGTGTGGCTTCATCGAGGTGGTGAAAACGGCTCAGCCACTGGATCACGACATCCGTACGGTTTTCCTCGCAACCCACGTATAGTTCGGTGCGGTTGCAGGTGGAAAGGATGGCAGCTTCCTGGACCTCGGGCAGCCGGGTCAGCTCCTTCAGGGCATCCTGCATCCGCTCCGGGGCAAACGCGACGCGTTCGCGGAGTTCCACGGGGGCCGTGCGATGATTGATGCCAAGCGCGATCAGGGGCATGGAGCGAACTGTTTTCGGGGTCAACGCGAAATTCTGACGGATGCGCAGGGCGAATACAAGCAAGCGACGTCTGGGGAGATGGCGCGCGCAAGACCAGAATTGCGTATAGTGACGGTCAGGATGCTATGCCGGGCCGATTCCATTAACTGGTTAGAATGCAAACTCTTATGAAGTCTTCTCTGTTTACGGACATGGTTTTACGCGCACAGCTTGGGTGGCTGCTGGTCGGCCTGCTGAGTGGTTGTGCCCAGCTGGGCGGGCCTGCCGGGCTTGATGTGCCCGCCACGCAGGCACCGGAGCCAGCGGTTGTGGTGGCTGAGCCCGCAGCGTCTCCCAGCACGGCCCTGACAGCGCCGGTGCTGTATGACGTGCTGCTGGGGGAGATTGCCGGGCAACGCGGCACGCTGGAGGTTGCACTGCCGCATCTGCTGCGTGCCGCCCAGGAAGCGCAGGACCCTCGCATCGCCGAACGCGCCCTGCGCGTGGCCGTATACGCCAAGCAGCAGGGGATTGCGTTGCTGGCGGCCCGGCGCTGGGTGGAACTGGATAGCGCCAATCTTGAGGCCCGGCAGGCACTGGCGGCGCTGGCGCTGCGGGAGGGACAGCCGGAAGAGGCGCTGGAGCAGCTGGATTATCTGCTGGCCCATGCCGGTGCCCGGGATGCCCAGGGTTACGAGCAGTTGAGCGCCCTGCTGGCGCGGGAGCCCGACGAGGTGGCGGCCCTTTCCATCATGGGGCAGCTGGCTGACCGTCATCCCGACAACGCTCACGCACAACTGGCCCATGCGCGCCTGGCGGCTCACAACAGCGACTGGCCGTTGGCCATGGCGGCAGTGGAGCGGGCGCTGGCGCTGGATGCCCGCTTGGCACCGGCACTGGTGTTGCGGGCACAGGTGCTGATGCAGCAGGACCAGCCAGAGGCCGCCCTGGCGGGAATGGCGCAGGCAGTGTCCGATCAGCCCAAGGATCTTCCGCTGCGGCTGGCATATGCGCGTCTGCTGGTGGAGACAGGGCGCATCGACGCGTCACGGGAGCAGTTTCGTATTCTGGCCAGACAGGAACCGGATAACTCCGAGGTGCTGTATTCCCTGGCGCTGCTGGCGCTGGAGGCGGAGCAGTACAAGGATGCCGAGGGTTATCTGAAGCGACTGCTGAAGCTCGGCAAGCACGAGCAGGAGGCCCGTTATTACCTGGGGCATATTGCCGAGGTTGGCGAGCAGTACGAGCAGGCCATTGACTGGTATTCCCAGGTGGAATCCGGTGAACAGTGGCTGGAAGTGCAGATCCGCATGGCGCGCATCGAAGCCCGGTCCGGCAGGTTGGGGGACGCCCGTACCCGTCTGCAGGAATTGCGTGCCCACGACCCCTCCAAGGCGGTACTCCTGTATATCGAAGAAGGTGGCCTGCTATCCCAGGCCCGGAAATATGAGGAGGCCATGGCGCTCTACAGCCGTGTTCTGCAGGTCTATCCCGAAAACGATGACCTGCTCTATGCCCGCTCGCTGGTGGCGGAGCGGCTCGACCAGATCGACGTGGCGGAAGCGGATCTGCGCAGCATCCTGGCGCGCAATCCCGAGGAAACCCGCGCCCTCAACGCCCTGGGTTACACCCTGGCGGATCGTACCGACCGCTACCAGGAGGCCCTGGGGTTCATTGAACGGGCCGCGGCCCAGGAGCCGGATGATGCCTCGATCATCGACAGCCTTGGCTGGGTGCATTTTCGGTTGGGCAATCTGCAGCAGGCCCGCGAATATCTGCAGCGCGCCTATGCGAAGAACCAGGACAGTGAAATCGCTGCCCACCTCGGCGAGGTGTTGTGGGTGATCGGGGAGCGTGATGCGGCCCGGCGCATCTGGCAGGAAGCCGGCAAGGCCGATCCCGACAACCCGGTACTGCAGGCCACTATCAAACGCCTGATGCCGTGATGCGCCGGGTTTTTCTGCTGGTGACCCTGGTGCTGGCGGGATGTGCCAGCCATCCCCCGCTGACCGAGGAGTACCCCATCCGGTGGCGGCAGCATGCCGAGGCGGTACGCACCTGGCAGTCCTGGGAGTTGCAGGGGCGCGTCGCCGTGCAGATCGGTGAAGAGGGTTGGCACGCCAGCCTGTTGTGGCAACAGTTTCCCGAACATTACCTGATTCAGCTCAGCGGCCCTTTTGGTCAGGGGGGTATTCGCCTTGAAGGGGATGCGGCACAGGTGCGGTTTGTGCAGGGGAAGCGTGTTGCGGTGGCGCAGGATGCCGAGGCCCTGATGCAGCAGGAACTGGGCTGGAGCCTGCCGGTGAATGGTTTACAGCGCTGGGTGCTGGGGCTGCCGCAGGATGAGCGGACGGCGGTCCCGGCCTTTGATGCCGAGGGCCAGCTGGCTCGTCTGCAGGAGGCCGGCTGGGAACTGGAATACCAGCGGTATGCGCCCCAGGGCAAGGTGTACCTGCCGGTGCGGCTGCGATTGCAGAGCGGGGATCTCAAGGTGCGGCTGGTGGTGGATCGCTGGCAGCGGACGGAAGTCGGCGGCGATGTCTGAGGGGCTGGAGGACTGGTCGCGCCCCTGGCCGGCACCCGCCAAACTCAACCTGTTCCTGCACGTCACCGGACGACGCCGGGATGGCTACCATGAGCTGCAGACGGTGTTCCAGTTCCTGGAGTATGGCGACTCCCTGTGGTTTTCCCTGCAACCTGATGGGCGGATTTTTCGCCATGCCGCCCTGCCCGGGGTGACCGGGGAACAGGACCTGTGCCTGCGGGCCGCGCGCCTGTTGCAGGCGGAAGCGGGGGTGCGTATGGGTGTCGCCATACGGCTCGACAAGCGTTTGCCTATGGGCGGTGGCCTGGGGGGCGGCAGTTCCGATGCCGCCACGGTGCTGGTGGCGTTGAACCGGCTCTGGAAGGCGGGGTTGAGCGAGGACCGTCTGGCCGGTCTCGGCCTGCAGTTGGGTGCCGATGTCCCGGTCTTTGTGCGGGGTTTCGCCGCCTGGGCCGAGGGGGTGGGGGAGCGGCTCACCCCCGTCACCCCGGTCGAGCCCTGGTTCCTGGTGGTGGTGCCGCCGGTAAACGTATCAACCGCCGCTGTTTTTTCCGACCCGGAATTGACACGGGACACCCCTCGAATCACAATAGCCGACTTTCTTTCGGGCGCTGGCCACAATGATTGTGAGCCGGTGGTACGGCGGCATTTCCCGGCGATCGATGCGGTACTGACCCATCTGCAGCGCTTCGGAACAGCACGCCTGACGGGCACCGGGGGCTGTGTCTTCCTGCCCCTGGACGATGAAGCCGCGGCCCGCAGGGTGCGCGACACATTGCCGCCGGAGTGGAACAGTTTCATTGCCCGGGGGTGTAATCACTCGCCCCTGCTGGCACGGTTGTCAATGCGCACCTGATGGGGCGCCAGTCGTTTTCTTGGGCCGTCGCCAAGCGGTAAGGCACGGGGTTTTGATCTCCGCATACCCAGGTTCGAATCCTGGCGGCCCAGCCAAATTGAGTAGCACCACGGGTGCGCTGCGCAGTGACT
>CBDUHN010000040.1:0-30856 GCA_965367295.1 uncultured Gammaproteobacteria bacterium
GTTCGCCTTCTCTTGGGCCTTTTGCCATTCATTGTGCTCCACTTCTTGTTCTGCTTTGATTTAGGGCCAGTTGATAGCCCACCATGTAAAATGCTGAGCTTCTCACTTCAGTCTATATTCAAGGTGTCACGCAGAAGGATTATGCTGAAAGTCATGGTATTAGTTTCCACGGTAAAATCCGGTGCGCAAAAAAGTAGAAGCCAACTACCAGAATTATTCGAAAACTGTTGTCACCTTAGGCTTGATCACCGTGGCAATGTAATCGATTGTGATTCTAAATCCAGTAATTGTGAAAAATGTTAGCCTTTTCTATAAACGTCCGCTATTGGCCGGATGTCGCCGCAATACTGATGTTGAGGAACGGGGTGGCTAGGTACAGCGAGGGCGTGTCCATGAAAATCATCGCAAGCACTACAGGTGAAATCCTACTGAAGCAAGCAACAACACTGGTACAAAGCACTAGTACAAACAGTTTTCACCGCGTATAAATAAGTCATTTTTTGTGTTTGGTATTTCCTTATTTGAGCGCCCAATCCTCTCCGCCAGACAATACTGCGGTGCCGCAAGACCAGGTGTTGCCAATGTCCCAATACCCGGAATGAGCCGGATTTACATCCTGAGTCTTATACGCTTCCGTAACCTGTATTCATGGTCTGACTTGACCGTTGTCATATCCCGCTATTCTAAAATCGCTTACTTTATTATCTGCATTGAACCAGGCGCAGTCTTCGGCAAGGTGATGTGTTCTGGTGAGTTTTGACCTACCTTTCCCGGATCCGGGGGGGTCTCATCGCTGGGGAATGCTGGCCTACGCGATTACTTGTAGCTGACTGGAATTACAGGCTTTTCTTCTGGCGCAGATGCGGCCTTGTTCATCCAGAAAACAATTTTCATCCCACTTGAATTTTCCTCGGGAAACCAGGTCACAGTTTACGATGGATTGACAATTTTCAGGAAAATCAAGTTATGAAACATATCCTGCCGTTATGAGCAATTTCCCGCCGCAGCGTCCTGTACACGCAGACGTCGAGGGTTACGATGTCCTGGCCGAGCTTGCGCTGGATATGCATTCGTCATGGAATCACGCCATCGATGCGGTATGGCGGCAACTGGATCCTGTGCTGTGGGAACTTACCCAAAATCCCTGGGTGGTCCTGCAGACGGTATCGCGGGAGAAACTACAGCATATTTTGTCCGATCCCGTGTTCCGCAAGAATATCGATGATCTGGCGCAAGCCAGGCGCGAGGCGGTGGAATCACCCGCCTGGTTTCAGAAAACCCACCCACAATCGAAATTGAGCTGTGTCGCGTATTTCAGTATGGAATACATGTTGAGTGAGGCCCTGCCCATTTACTCGGGTGGTCTGGGTAATGTGGCCGGCGATCAACTCAAGGCCGCCAGTGACCTGGGGGTGCCGGTGATCGGTGTGGGGCTGCTGTACCAGCAAGGTTATTTTCGCCAGGTGATCGACAAGGATGGCGCGCAACAGGCGCTGTTTCCCTATAACGATCCCGGGCAACTGCCAATCACACCTTTGCGTAATAAGAGCGGCGAGTGGATGCGCCTGGAGATCGCGTTGCCCGGTTACTCGGTGTGGCTGCGTGTCTGGCAGGTGCTGGTGGGTCGCGTAAACCTGTACCTGCTGGACAGTAATGACGCGGCGAACTACCCCGCGCATCGCGGCATTTCCACTGAACTGTATGGCGGTGGCCCGGAGTTGCGCATCAAGCAGGAACTGCTGCTCGGGATCGGCGGATGGCGGTTGCTCGAAGCGCTCGGAGTCCAGCCGGAAGTCTGTCATTTGAATGAAGGCCATGCCGCCTTCGCGGTGCTGGAGCGGGCACGCAGCTTTATGCAGAAGAACGCGCAACCCTTCGAGGTCGCCCTGGCCGTTACGCGCGCGGGCAACCTGTTCACCACGCACACGGCGGTGGCCGCCGGGTTCGATCGTTATGCGCCGGCCCTTATCGAGCAGTACCTCGGTGGATATGCCGAACAGAAACTTGGTATACGTATTCAGGATCTGCTGGCCCTGGGCCGTGCGCACCCGGGCGATGACTCCGAACCCTTCAATATGGCCTATCTGGCGATTCGTGGCAGCGGGGCAGTGAATGGCGTGAGTGAATTGCATGGACGGGTCAGCCGGCATCTATTTGAACCACTGTTTCCTCGCTGGCCCACGGAAGAGGTGCCTGTTGGACATGTGACCAACGGTGTTCATATGCCGACCTGGGACTCGGCAGCGGCTGATGATCTCTGGACGCAGGCCTGTGGCAAGGACCGTTGGCTGGGCACAGCAGGGCAACTGGAACAGGATATGCGTCGGATTCCCGATGCCAGGCTCTGGAAATTTCGTACCGCCGCCAGCCGGTCGTTCGTCGAATATGTCCGCACACGATTATCCCGGCAACTGGCCGCTTCCGGTGCGTCTCCCGAGGCAGTGGCGGCTGCAAGGCATCTGTTTGATTGCAATATTCTGACGCTGGGATTTGCCCGCCGTTTTGCCAGTTACAAAAGACCCAATCTGCTGCTCCATGATCCGGAACGGTTGCTGCACCTGCTGACGAATCCGCACCGCCCGGTACAACTCATCATGGCCGGTAAGGCGCACCCGGCGGACCAGGAAGGCCAGGCCCTTATTCAGCAGTGGACACAGTTCATCCGGCGTCCCGAGGTACGTCCGCATGTCATTTTCCTCAGTGACTACGATATGCATCTTACCGAGCAGATGGTGCAAGGCGTGGATGTCTGGCTCAACACGCCGCGCCGACCCTGGGAGGCCTGTGGGACCAGCGGCATGAAGGTGCTGGTCAATGGAGGTATCAATCTGTCGGAACTGGATGGCTGGTGGGCGGAAGCCTATGCGCCGGATGTGGGCTGGGCATTGGGAGACGGGCAGGAGCATGATCATGATACCGCCTGGGACGCAGTGGAAGCAGAAGCCCTCTATGATCTACTCGAACGCGAGGTGATACCGGAGTTCTATACTCGTGATGAACAGGGTATCCCCGTCGCCTGGGTGGCCCGGATGCGTGAAAGTATGGCGCGATTGACGCCGCGTTTTTCCACCAACCGAGCGGTGTGCGAATACACCGAGCAACACTACCTGCCCGCAGCCTCGGCCTACCTGGAGCGGGCCGCTGACAAGGGGAAGGCCGGTGTGGAAATTGTGGACTGGGGGCACGCGCTGGAACAGCAATGGGACGCACTGCGCATCGGTGAAGTGACCGTGGAGACCGATGACCGGCAACACCTGTTCGAAGTGCAGGTGTATCTGGACGACCTTGCACCGGAGGCGGTATGGGTCGAGCTGTATGCCAATGGGGTAAATGGCAATGTCCCGGAACGGGTGGAGATGCAGTCTGTGCGGCAGCTGGTGGGCGCAATGAACGGTTTCGTCTATCGTGCAAGCGTACCTGCCGGTCGCCCGGCGACGGATTATACAGTCCGGATCCTGCCGTATCGCGATGGCGTGGCGGTTCCGCTGGAAGAGTCCCATATCCTGTGGCAGCGGTGATCCGGTATTGAACATATGAAGATCGCAGCAACCGGTCGATTCACGATGAGAACGCAAGGGAATTTATGGTGAGCCCAGCGAAAGAAAGTGTGCTGACGATCAACCGGGGTTCGTCGAGCATCCGGTTCGCCCTGTACCAGATCGAAGAGACGCTGGTACCACGGTTATCCGGAAAAATGGACCGCATCGGTTTACCCGGTACGCAGCTGGTTTTCAGTGATATCTTCCAGGGTCGACAAGACCGTATTGCCTTTCAGGCTTCCGATCATCATTCGGCAACTGAGTTTTTTATCGACTGGCTTGAACAGCAGACCGGTTTTGGGCAGGTCAGGGCAGTGGGTCACCGCGTGGTCCACGGCATGAAATATTCCGAGCCGGAGCTGGTTTCGCCGGACTTGCTCGATGAACTCCAGCGTATCAGTTCCTATGCCCCGGACCATCTTCCGCGTGAGATTGAGCTGATCGAGGCCTTTCGGCGCCGCTATCCGCAGCTGCCCCAGGTGGCCTGCTTCGATACGGCATTCCACCACAGCCTGCCGCGCGTAGCCCAGATCCTGCCCATCCCGCGTCGCTTCGAAGCGCAGGGGATACGGCACTATGGATTTCATGGTCTGTCCTATGCTTACCTGGTCGAGGAACTCTCACATGTCGCCGGCACAGAGGCGGCCCAGGGCCGTGTGATCCTTGCGCACCTGGGTAACGGTGCTAGCCTTGCCGCAGTTCGCGGCGGACGCAGCATCGATACCAGCATGGGGTTTACCCCGACGGGGGGGCTGACGATGGGTACCCGTTCCGGTGACCTGGATCCGGGTGTGGCCTGGTACATGATGCAGAGTGAACACCTGACACCCACGCAGTTTAATCATCTCGTCAGCCATGAATCCGGACTGCTCGGCATCTCCGGCACCAGTTCCGACATGCGTGACCTGCTCGATCGCGAAGCAAGTGACGAGCGAGCGGCGGAAGCTGTCGAGCTGTTTTGCTATCAGGTTAAAAAATGGATCGGGGCATACGCAGCAGCTCTGGGCGGGCTGGATACCCTGGTTTTCTCCGGAGGTATCGGAGAGTACGCGTCCACGGTTCGTGCTCGGATCTGCGACGGACTGGCGTTTCTTGGCATTGAGGTCGAGGAAAGCGCCAATGCACAACATGCAGATGTGGTTTCCACTGCAACTGCCCGTGTCGTTGTCCGGGTCATGCATACGGATGAGGAGCTGATTATCGCGAAGTCCGTGTGCCGGTTACTGGGCCTGTCAAATCAAAAGGAACCTGAATATGACCAGCAAGACGAAAACACCTGAATCCACTGACAAGCCGTTATCTGCGGATCTTGTGCGCAGGATGGATGCCTACTGGCGCGCTGCCAACTACCTGTCGGTTGGCCAGATTTACTTGTATGACAACCCGCTGCTCAAGCAGCCACTGAAGCTGGAGCATGTGAAGCCCAGGCTGTTGGGGCACTGGGGCACCACGCCGGGGCTGAATTTTGTGTATGTCCATCTCAACCGGATCATCCGGCAGTATGACCTGAACATTATCAATATCACCGGTCCCGGCCATGGTGGACCGGGCCTGGTGGCCAACACCTGGCTGGAAGGCAGTTACAGCGAACTGTACCCGAACATCTCCCAGGATGAGCAGGGGATGAAGAAACTGTTCACCCAGTTTTCCTTTCCCGGCGGCATTCCCAGTCATGTCGCACCGGAAACGCCGGGCTCGATCAACGAAGGTGGTGAACTCGGCTATGCCCTGTCACATGCCTATGGTGCGGCGTTCGACAACCCCGACCTGCTGGTCGCCTGCGTGGTCGGCGATGGCGAGGCGGAAACCGGCCCCATGGCCACCAGCTGGCATTCGAACAAATTCCTCAACCCGGTACACGATGGCGCCGTGTTACCCATTCTGCACCTGAATGGCTACAAGATCGCCGGCCCCACGGTGTTGGCACGCATTCCCCGCGACGAACTGGAGGCGCTGTTCCGTGGCTACGGCTACAGCCCATACTTCGTCGAAGGGGATGATCCTGAGGTCATGCACCAGTTGATGGCGGCCACACTCGATACGGTGGTTACCGAGATCCAGCGCATCCAGCAGGATGCCCGCAGCCATGGCTTCAGCGAACGCCCGCGTTGGCCCATGATTATCCTGCGCTCACCAAAGGGCTGGAGTGGCCCGGAATCCGTCGATGACAAGCCGGTCGAAGGGACGTTCCGCGCGCACCAGGTGCCGGTTACCGGTTTCAGGACGCAGCCCAAGCACCTGGAGATCCTCGAACGGTGGATGAGGAGTTACCGGCCGGAAGCATTATTCGATGAGGACGGCAGGCTCATGCCGGAGCTGGCCGAACTGGCGCCACAGGGGGAGCGGCGCATGGGGGCGAACCCGCACGCCAATGGCGGCGTATTGCTGCGTGATCTGCGCATGCCGGACTTCCGCAATTATGCGGTTGAGGTATCGGAACCCGGCTTGCTCAAGGCCGAAGCCACACGTGCCCAGGGCGAATTTATACGTGATGTAATGAAGCTCAACGCCGCAGCACGTAACTTCCGTGTTTTCAGTCCCGATGAAACCGCGTCGAATCGTTGGGGTGCGCTGTTCGAAGTGACCAACCGCTGCTCAACGGCCGAAATCCTCCCTGGCGACGACCACATTGCACCCGATGGTAGGGTGATGGAGATGCTGAGTGAGCACCAGTGCCAGGGGTGGCTCGAAGGCTATTTGCTGACCGGGCGCCATGGGTTTTTCTCCTGTTATGAGGCCTTCATCCACATCGTTGATTCGATGTTCAATCAACATGCCAAGTGGCTCGATGTGACGCGCGATATTGAATGGCGCCGGCCCATCGCCTCCTTGAACTATTTGCTGTCATCACATGTATGGCGACAGGATCATAATGGTTTCAGCCACCAGGACCCGGGATTCATCGACCTGGTGACGAACAAGAAAGCCGAAGTCATCCGGGTGTACCTGCCGCCCGACGCCAATACATTACTATCCGTCACGGACCATTGCCTGCGCAGCCATAATGACATCAATGTCATCGTCGCAGGTAAACAGCCGGAACTGCAATGGCTGGACATGGAAGCGGCAATCAAACACTGCACTGCCGGGCTGGGAATCTGGAAATGGGCCAGCAACGACGAGGGCAGTGATCCCGATGTGGTCATGGCCTGCTGCGGAGACGTGCCGACGCTGGAAACACTGGCAGCGGTCAAGATCCTGCGGGCGCATTTTCCGGAACTGAAGATCCGCGTCATCAATATCGTGGACCTGATGACCTTGCAGCCGCAGAGCGAGCACCCACATGGCATCTCCGACCGGGACTTCGATGTCCTGTTCACCCGCGACAGGCCCATCATATTTGCTTTCCACGGCTATCCATGGCTGATCCATCGCCTGGCCTATCGTCGTACCAATCACCATCAACTGCATGTGCGCGGCTACAAGGAAAACGGCACCACCACCACACCTTTCGACATGGCCGTGCTGAACGATATTGACCGCTTTCATCTTGCGGGTGATGTCATCGACCGGGTGCCGGGGCTGGGCTCACGTGCCGCCTACGCCAAGCAGTTTCTGCGTGACAAGCTGCTTGATCACAGGGCCTATATTGAAAAACACGGTGAGGATATGCCAGAGATCCGGGACTGGACCTGGCAGGGATAAAACGAAGACGCTCGTTCAGATTGGCTGGCGTCGCGCAGGACACGGGCAATGGCGCCAGGCGGCGCGTGGGGTGCGAGCAGAATGGCCCACACCCCGGTTCGAGCCGGTCACGTGACGGCTAGCCGGTACTCCAGGCCCGCGGGCGTTGCATGCCGGCGATCTTGCAGGCCTGTTTTACATAGCCATAGGGGAACAGCTCGAACAGGTGCTGTTTGGCCGTCTTCTTGTTATAACCGTGTTCCTCGACCAGGTAATGGATGACATGACGCACATCCGGTGCCACCCGGTCCCGTTGCCAGTATTCCCGGATGAAGCATAGGATCGGCCAGTATTGATCGGTCAGTTCCAGGTCCTCATCTGCGGCCAGCTGCCGGGCGAGACTCTCATTCCAGCCTTCGGGATCGACGATATAGCCTTCGACGTCACGTACAGTTTGCGTATTAGCCTGCATGTCGTGCTCTCCTGTATGTGTGTGTTTGCTAATATAGCGTTCGCGTTCAATGTTAGTAAAACGATAGTTTTCGGTGCCTCCAATCGGAATTTGCGATATTAATTCGGTGGCAGAGGGAGAGCGAGAAGCCTGACCGGGGCTGTTGGCAATACAGGGTTGAAATGGACCCCGGAGGCGGCGGTCAGCGGGAAACATCAGCGGTGGATCGCATAGGCGCGGGGTTTTTTGCGGTGCGACACCGGTAACGTTCCAGGGACCTTTCGGACCCAGGGGATCTCGGATTGATTGAAATCTCCTCGTCAGTGCGAGCATTTCAGAACCGCTACTGCGGTTCGTGAAGTAGCTCCTGTGCTTCGCTACGGTCGCGAGCGAGGCAATCCCATGGCGTAGAACCGGTTGCCTGTAGATTATCCGCTACGCTCACCCCTTCAGGTACAACAGCGCCGATTGGATTAGGGTGAACAGGCCCTAGAATACCGGTACCAACCGATAGCCCTGGCTTTGCCAGCCGATCAGGGAGATAAAGCCGTCACCGACCATGTGCATGCCGGGCAGGATGGTGGTGTTATCGATACCGAATACACGGGTTGCCACGGCACATACCTCCAGGCGCACTCCCAGTGTATTCAGTGCCTCGACACTGGTGGCGATCGATTGCAGTTCGGCCTGGTATTCGAACTCCAGTTCGTCGGATGGCTCGGTGCTCAGGTATTGCACGGTCGGACCAATGAACACCAGTACGAAATCCGGTGTCACGCCCTGGCTTTTCATGCCCTGGTAGGTACCCAGGATGGTTTCCAGGTAGAAGGCGGTTTTTTTGGGACCGTTGATGTCGACCAGGAATACCCCCTTGCCCGTTTTGAGTTCGGCCAACGCCGCGGCATCGTTGATCGGAGGGGCCGCCATGGCACCCTGGGTCCAGGCAAAGCCACTGAATACGAACAAAAGAAACAAGGCTCGGAACGGATGTGTCATTAGCTGCATGGGAATACTCCACAAGAGGGTTCGACATCGGCCTGTGGCGGACAAGCGCGATCAGGCACCGTCGAAGCGTTGATACAGGCGGTCGATATCCGCCACTAATGAGGTCAGGCTGAATGCTCGGCCCACCTCGATAAACTTCATGCCGTTGAACCAGACCTGTACAACGGGAAGAGAGAAAATGCCGGACTGCGCACATACCGGGCGGGCCTGATTGCAGTCGACGTAGGCCTGCCGGAGCGCCACAAACCGCTCTGCCAACTGCATTTCCAGCTTTGGCTTGATGGCCTGGCAGACGCCACAGTCGGCAGCACCGAACAGGATCAACAAACCACCGTCCCGGCGGCGCATGCCTTCCAGTACCGATAGTTCGCGGATCGTTTGCATCATTGCACGGAGAATCCCGTCATCATCAGTAACCATGCCCGGTCAGCTACGATCACCCGCCGGGTACACCCCGTTCATTATGCGCTGGACTGATGCGGAGGGACACACCGGGGTCTCAGGACACCTGGCTATGTCGCCACTACAGGAGCGGGGTGGCATCAGGGGACGGTGCGGCCCACCGGGTGCGACGTGGCCATATCCCGGGCCAGCCAGAGTTCATACAGCACCGGGATCACCAGCAACGACAACAGCGGCGCCGTGACCATGCCACCCAGCAGCGGTGCGGCGATGCGTTTCATGACATCCGACCCGGTACCGTCGCTGAACATCACGGGCAACAGGCCCGCCATAATCACCGCCACCGTCATTAGCTTGGGCCTGACCCGTAGCAGCGCACCCTGCACGATCGCCGTGCGCAATGCGCCACGGTCGACCAGTCGTCCCTGGCGTCGGAACTCGGCCAGGGTATTGTCCAGGTACAGCAGCATTACCACACCGAACTCGGCCGCCACCCCCGCCAGGGCGATAAAGCCCACCGCCACCGCCACCGACAGGTTGTAATCCAGCAGGTAGACCAGCCAGAACCCGCCGATCAGTGAGAACGGCATGCAGATCGCCACCAGCACGACATGGGAGAAACGGCGAAAATGCAGGTACAGCAACAGCAGCACCAGGAGCACCGTGATCGCAATGGCCCAGTAGAGACGGGACTCGGCGTGCATCATGTTCACGTATTGACCGGCCCAGCTAAAGGCGTAGCCCGGCGGGACAGTAACCTGGGTCTCGATGGCGTGTTTTGCGGCTGAGATGTAGCCACCGAGGTCATCCCCCTCCAGGTCGATGTACAGGTAGCCGATGAGTCGACCGTTCTCGCTCTTGATCTGCGCGGGACCCTCGATGAAACGCAGCCTGGCGACGGTGCCCAGAGGGATCTGCTCTCCGCCGGGAGTAGTGATGTGGCTGGCCGCAATGGCATCCAGCGAATCGCGCAAGGCCCGCGGATAGCGCAGGTTGATACTATAGCGTTCGCGGCCATCGATCAGGGTGTCGATCGTCCGGCCGCCGACGGCGCTCTCCACGAAGCGCTGGATATCGGCCACCTTGAGCCCGTAGCGTGCGGCCTGGGTGCGGCGGATCTCGATATCGAGGTAACGGCCTCCGGCCACGCGCTCACCGAACACGGTCCGGGTACCGGGCACGGTCCTGAGCACGGTTTCCATTTCGCCTGCCAGGGCGGCGATGCCATCCAGGTCCGGCCCACTGATCCTGATCCCGACTGCGGTACGGACCCCGGTCGATAACATATCGATGCGGGTACGGATCGGGTAGCCCCAGGAATTCGTCAAGCCGGGGATACGCACGGTCCGGTCCAGCTTGCGGATGAATTCATCGACGCTTTCACCATCAGGCCATTCATGTTGCGGCTTGAGCAGGATGGTCGTTTCCAGCATCGACAGCGGTGCCGGGTCGGTGGCGGTGTCGGCGCGGCCGGCTTTTCCGAAGACCCGTTCCACTTCGGGCATCTGGCGGATCAGGCGATCGGTGATCTGTAGCAGGTTGGCGGCTTCGTCGATGGAGATGCCGGGCAGGGTGGTGGGCATGTACAGCAGGTCGCCCTCGTACAGCGAGGGCATGAACTCGCTGCCGGTCTGCGAGATCGGCCAGAGCACGCTGGCGGACAGCAGCCCGGCCACCAGCAGCGTCGTCCTGCCGTTACGCAGCGAACGCTGCAGTGCCGGGCGGTACAGGCGCTGCAGCAGCCGGTTTACCGGGTTGCGCTGTTCACCGGGAATGCGGCCACGAATGAAATAACCCATCAATACAGGGGCGAGGGTGATGGCCAGTATCGCGCTGGCTGCCATCGAGTAGGTTTTGGTAAAGGCGAGCGGGGAGAACAGTTTGCCTTCCTGGCCGGTGAGGGTGAACACCGGGAAAAAGGATACCGTGATGATCAGCAGCGAGAAGAACAGGGCCGGCCCGACCTCGATTGCGCTGGCGCGTGCCACCTGCCAGTAGTCCGGATGCCGGCCGGCGCGCTCCAGGTGTTTGTGCATGTTTTCGATCATTACGATGGCGGCATCGACCATCGCACCGATGGCAATGGCGATACCGCCAAGGGACATGATGTTCGCGGATACGCCCTGTTGCCGCATGATGATGAAGGCAACCAGGATCCCGATCGGCAGGGTGATGACGGCGACCAGTGAGGAGCGGATGTGGAACAGGAACACCAGGCAGACCAGTGCCACTACGATGGATTCCTCGATCAGCTTGCCCGTCAGGTTATCCACCGCCCGGGTGATGAGTCCGGAGCGGTCGTAGGTGACGACGATTTCGATCCCCGGTGGCAGGCCGGACTGCAATTCCTCCAGGCGCGTCTTCACCCGCGCGATGGTGTCCAGGGCATTGTGCCCGTAGCGCATGACGACGATGCCCCCGGCAACATCGCCTTCACCATCGAGATCGGTCACGCCGCGACGCGGTTCCGGGCCGGTCTGGATATGGGCCACATCCTGCAAGCGGATCGGCACTCCCCGGGGGCTCAGGCCGACGGGGATGTCGCGGAAATCATCCAGGGTGCCGAGGTAGCCCCGTGAGGTGACCATGTATTCCGCATGTCCGATCTCCACCACGGATCCACCACCGGACCGATTACTGTCCCGCACCGACTGGCTGATCTGGTCGAGGTTGAGCCGGTAACGGGCGAGGCGGTCCGGGTCGACCTCGATCTGGAACTGGCGCACCTTGCCGCCGACACTGGCGACCTCGGCCACGCCAGGCAGGCTCTGCAATTCGTAGCGCAGGAAGTGGTCCTGCACGGAGCGCAGTTCACCGGCATCGTAGCGGTTATCACGGTCGACCAGGGCGTACTGGAATATCCAGCCCACCCCCGAGGCATCGGGGCCCAGGGTCGGGGTGACCCCGGCGGGGAGCCGGGAACTGAGTTGACTGAGGTTCTCGATGACCCGGTTGCGTGCCCAGTAGGGATCGGTCCCATCGGCGAAGATGACATAAATGAAGGATTCTCCGAACATGGAAAAGCCGCGCACGGCACTGGAACCGGGTACCGACAGGAGCGCACTGGCCAGCGGGTAGGTGACCTGGTCCTCGACCAGTTGCGGGGCCTGGCCGGGGAAGGAGGTTTTGACGATTACCTGGGTATCCGAAAGATCGGGAATGGCATCAAGCACCATGTTCTGCGAGGCGTACAGGCCCCATACCGTAAGGATCAGTGCCCCCAGCAACACCAGTACACGGTTCGACAGTGACCAGTCGATGATGCGCCGGATCATGCCTAGTCAACGCTCTTCATGCGTTGCAGGGTGTCATGCAGCGAGGCGGCGGCATCAAGCAGGTACTGGCCATTGACGGCAACCTGCGCCCCTTCCTGGAGCCCATCGCTGATCTCGACATAATCACGGGTCTGCAGCCCGGTGACGACCGGAACAGGCATGAAATGCCCGTCGCCGCGGCTGAGCATGACCCGGTCGCCCTGGCCGGTGTGCATGATGGCGGAGCGTGGCACCGCAACGACCTGGCGGGTTGCAGTGCTGATCACCACGTCCACGAACATACCCGGGCTCAGGAGTTCATCCGGGTTGTCCACGATGATGCGTGCGGTCCTGGTCTGGCTGGGGGTGTCGGTCACCGGGTTGACGAATTCAATGTGTCCGCGCACGGTACGCGGACGATCCGTTTGCAACCGCACCTGGACGCTGTCACCTGCCTGTACCCAGGCAAGCTGATCAGGATAGAGCGCGAAATCGATCCATACACGGGATAGATCCGCGATCGAAAGTAATGTGGTAGAGGGAGTAACATAGCGGCCAGTGCTGGTGTTCAGCTCGACAACATAACCCGATTGCGGGGCATGCACCGGCATGTAGTCGACGGTTCTCCGGGTGGCATCAAGCGTCTCCAGCACCTTGTAACCTACATCCGCATAGGCGAATTTTTCCCGGAAGCGAATGCGTTCCCGTGCCAGGCTGGCGAGCAGCTGGGCATTCTGCCCGACTATCTTGTTCATGCTTTCGAGTAACTGGTCGCGCCGGTGCAGCAGCTCGATGTATTCGCGTTGGCGTTGCACCAGTTCCGGTGAATAGATCTCATACAGCAGGTCACCCTTGCGTACCCGCTGCCCCGCATAGCGGATGCCCAGACGCTTTATCCATCCGTCTATTTTGGGGGTGATGTCCAGCAGGGAGTCTTGATCGAGGCGAATCTCGCCAACGGTATGTATCTCCAGATGTAACGGCTGTTCCTGGACCTCGGCAAGCCGGACCCCCATTTTCTGCGTGGTGGCAGTATCGATGCGGATGCCCGAGTCGACCGCCGTATTGTCATGGTCGGCGGGAACCAGATCCATTCCACAGATCGGGCAGCTACCGGCATGATCCTGCGCGATATGGGCATGCATGGGGCAGACCCAGAGGCTGTTGTTGTCTGATACCTGGGCGATCTCGTCGGGTTGTGTATCGCTAACCGGCTCATCATCGACAACCACCAGGTCCATGCCGCAGATCGGGCAACTCCCGGCGTGATCCTGCACGATATGGGCATGCATGGGACAGACCCAACTGCTTTTATCGCTTGTCTCGCCTGCGATACCAGGCAGGTTTGAATCTGCCTGGGTTGTTGCGGGTGTTTCACCCGTGGGTGACCCAATGCTTTGTACTGCAAAATAACCCGCTCCCACCAGGAGGATGGACAGGATAATGCTGATGGCTGGATAAACGGATCTGGTCATGTACAGGGAATTCTGTTTGTCGATCGGAGATTGCTTGTGCCATCACAGGCCGCATGGAGGTGCCATTACTGGTCTTTTTCGGATTCCTGAACAAGCTTCATCTTGCATACCGGGCAACGTCCCGCCTCATGTGCCTGCACCTCGGGATGCATAGGGCATACCCATTCCGGTTTTGTGTCGGATATCTGTGTATCGATTTGCGCTGGCTGCCCCTGGGTAGTGCGGCTGGCACCGAACAGGTGCACCGAGCTGACGGCCCAGGCGATGAAAACGATGGTGGTTATGATGGTTTTCTTGCATTGTTTGCATTGCATGATGGATTCATCCCGTATGTTCAGTTACCGGTTCAGCGTTTCGACCAGGTTGTAGGCATATGAAGGCTACTGGCTGGGCGCGACGATGAATGCGGATGTTGATGTGATTGGGTAAGGGGCGTAT
Organism: uncultured Gammaproteobacteria bacterium; assembly: GCA_965367295.1. Taxonomy (GTDB): domain Bacteria; phylum Pseudomonadota; class Gammaproteobacteria; order DSM-19610; family DSM-19610; genus JAIVHA01. The sequence continues at coordinate 14,189 of CBDUHN010000040.1, forward strand.
GGATATACCCGGATGTATCCCCTCCCGCAAATGGCGCCCTCTCCTTACCGCCGGAGAGGGTGCCTTGGAGAAACGCTTTGTATCAGTGTTTCAGCGCTCCCTCACCGTACGATGATCTGTTCTCCATGACCCATGTCAGGATCGGCATCATCGCTGTACATGATGACTGCAATGGCGCCGGTCAACGCACCTTTCAGGGAGTGGGTGACTATGGCATTGGCGCCTTCGATCGGCGATATGATGTCGAAGGTGGCCGCATCACCGGGGCCAACCACGAAGCTCTGCATACCCTCTGATACGTTCTTGGGGTTGCCGCTGCCATAGACGCGATCCCAGATACCGGCGATCGGGTGGAATGATGAAAATTCATTGGGGCCGGCATTCACAAAATAGATCCGTACGCGCTCACCCGGCTTGGCCTGCAGCCAGCGCGTGGCGGCGGGATCATGCACGGGATCGTATTTGAAGATGCCACCGTTGAAGACGACATTGCTCCACTTGTTCTGCATCATCTCTTCCTTGGCATCCGGGTTCGGGTACAGTTCGGACTGGATGAGGACATATTCACGATCCGCCTTGGGCATTGCGTTGGGGTCCTTGGGATCGACGATGATCGCGCCGAACATTCCCCTGGCAATGTGCTGGATCATGGGGTCGGAACCACAGTGGTAGAAAAAGATGCCGGGATAGTCCGCGCTATAGGTGAACTGTTTGGTTTCTCCCGGCTTGATGGATCCGAAATCCTGCACCACGTCCACCCGTGCAGCGTGAAAATCCATCGAATGGGAGTTCTTGTTCTCCTTGTCATTGACCAGGGTGAATTCCACAGTGTCACCCTGGGTGACCCGTACCAGGGGACCGGGGATCTTGCCGTCGAAGGTCCAGGTTTTGTACATGGTGCCCTTGTTGTCGATCGGCAGATCAACCTCCTTGGCATGGATGGTGACTTTTACCGTCTTGGCAAATACCGGTGCAGCCAGCACTGCCAGGGCGGCGGCCATCGCAATCCTGTGTAACGAACGTTTGTTTGTCAGCATTATCAGTTCCTCGTTGTTATTGATCCAAACCGCAATTGCAGATGTGCCGCAGGTACGCGACCATTTCCCTGATTTCATCTTCCGTCAGGACATTGCCCCAGGCCGGCATCAAAACGGACTTGTTGACCGCCAGGCCGCCATCCTTAATGGCATGCAGGAGTTCATCGTCCGGGATGTCCTCCATGCCTTTGGCATCGGAATGGTCACGCGGCTGCACCGACATATCCCGGCTATTGATGCCTTTTCCATCCCGGTTCATGCCATGGCACTGGACGCAATAGGTGTCATAGTTACGACTGGCATTGGCATATTGATCTGATGCTGCCCCGGATGGAGTCATGGTCAGCATCAGGGCGGCACCGCCCATTGCAGCCACTACCCGCGCCGGGATTGTGTTTTGGTACTTCATGGGTTCGCTCCCTTGCTGCTGAGTTGAACGATATAGCCGGTCAGGCGCTGCAGGTCCGCTTCGGAAAGTTCCAGCGTGGGCATCCAGACCCCGGCATCGAAGGCCTGGGGGTGCTTGATGTAGCTGTAGATGTAATCCGGCTGGAGGCGCTCCGCGGCAGTGATCAGTTCGGGGCCGCTGGCACCGCCGTGGCCGGGTGTGGCGGTGTGACAGGCTCCACAACCACGCAGTTTGTTGAAGAACATGGCTCCCATGCGGGCGTTCACCTTTCCTCCCTTGTAGGCACCGGACACAACAAGGTCCTCTGGTGCCTTCAGGGTCATGAGATAAGCAGCAGCGGCCTTGGCATCCCCTGCAGACAGTTTCATGTGCGGCTTGAGTGTGGTTTCGTCAATCGCATCCTCTTCATCCGTGGTCTTGAGATGCTTGGTATACAGTTCGCCCCCGGGGCGTATCCGCACCGGGTTCTCCAGCCAGGTTTCCAGCCAGTCCTGGTTGAACTTGCTGCCGGCATAGTGAAGATCCGGCCCCTGCCTTTCCCACAGGTGCTGAATACCGGGATTCTCGGGTTTGGATACGGCATGGCAGGCTACACACTGCGATTGGATAATCTCCGACCCGGTCTGTGCAGCTGCATTTCCTGTTGCAGCAAGACCCAGTGCTGCGGCAACGAAGATGGAACGCTTCATACATAACTCCTGGTGTGTGATGGATAGTCAGGGGTTTACTGGATGGCCTGGCCCTGGAAAACCGTTGAATTATGCAGGCCATGGGGTTTTTTGATGGATTCCTCGTAATAGAAGTCAGGAACGAATTCCTTGTTTTTCCATGCGTAGTAATCATCTTTTGTAGTGACCTCGGTGTATTCGATTACGGTCATCATGCCGCCCATGGGCTTGTCGCCATTAAGGGTGTGGGAGTCGATATGATCGTGCACCATCCAGCGTCCTGGATTGTCCGCACGCAGGATCAGGTCATAGCGTTCACCGGGATGTACCACGATGGTGTCGCCTTCATACGGTGATTTGAGCGGGCGACCATCCTTGAAGGCCACTTCGAAAACATGTCCATGGATATGGATGGAATGGGCAAATTCGCCGGCACCGATCAGGCGCAGACGTACCACATCGCCCTCCGTTACCCGGATCGGTTGGGAGTCGGGGAAAGCCTTGCCATTGATGGTGAAGTAGTCATAGACATCGCCGGGTACACCGCCATAGCCGGGTTTGAAGGCCCAGGCGGAGGCCCAGTCGGACAGCATCAGGGTGAAATCCCTGGTGACTTCCTTTTCGACCGGTACCGGTTCCTTCGGGTCGATGATGAAGGGTCCCCACATACCGCGTATCGCGACATGCTCATTTACATTCACATGGCAGTGGTACCACATGGTGCCGGATGGCTCAGCGATGAATTTATAGGTGAAGGTGTCACCTGGCTTGATCGCCGGCTGGGTGATATCCGGAACCCCATCCATCCGCCAGGTTCCACGCTGCAGGAGTCCATGCCAATGGATGGTGTGGGGCAGGGTGGTGAGGTTGTTGACGTTGACCGTAACCTCGTCCCCCTCACGTACATGGATCATGGGCCCTGGAACCTGGCCGTTGAAGGCAAAGGTATGGAATTGCTGCTTGTCCACGAGGGTGATCTTGGTGTCCTCGATGTTCATTTCGAAGACATGGGCTTCCGCCCGGGCCAGCATCGGCAGGGCCAGGGCCGCCACCAGGGATAACGCAGCAAGTGCATGGGAATGATGGGTTTTGCTTGTGGTTGTAGGTCCCACTTCCGGCCTCCAGTAAGGTCGCTAAAAGATGCATGTGAAATATATCTTAAAAAAAACGGCTGTCAAGAGGTCTGGGCTGCTGCGCATATTCACCAGGGTTCGACTGGCTGGCACTGCGGGTGACCGCGGCAGGGTGCTCGGGACGAAGCTGCAGATGCAGCCGGGGAGGGGGGTAATCGGGGCGGCGAATGCCGCGTTCTGCTTGTATACTACGGGTAGGCAACGAGCGGGGGCTGCCCTCGTCCTTGAAGCTCATGCCTGACCTTTCGATCAACAGGAATGCCGATGCAGTTAACGAGATTCACCGATTATGCGTTGCGGACCCTGATCTATCTGGGGTTGAACCAGGGCAGACGGGTGACCATCGCCGAGATATCCAGGGAATACCAGGTTTCCGAAAACCATTTGATGAAAATTGTCCACCGGCTGGGGCAACACGGGTATATCGAAACGGTGCGTGGCAAAGGCGGTGGCATGCGAATCGCCCGCCGTCTGGAGACGATTCACATCGGTGCCGTGGTTCGGGATATGGAAGAGACCATGGACCTGGCGGAGTGCTTTGATCCCCGCAATCGTGACTGCCCCATGTTGCCGGCTTGTGTATTGCAGTCGGCCTTGATCGCGGCACGGGAGAATTTCCTGCAAACCCTCGATACCTATACCGTTGCGGATCTGATCGCCAATAAGCAGTCCGTGGACATCCCGGTTCAGCTGTCCCGGAAAAAACAGCCCAAGGCGCGTAAACCCGGCTAGCTTCCCTGTCCGTACCCCCTTCTTCCGCAGGCTGTCATATACCCCCCGGTGGGAGAGTCAATCCCGCCCCATGGACCTGTCGCCATGCTTGCGACCGACGCGCGAACGATGCTATAAGGTGTGTAATATATGCATCTACGAGGCGTGCCCCGGATGCGAAGACCGCCCACTTCCGAGGGGATAGTCATGACGACACAGGCCAGTCACCCAGCCCGGCAGCCGGTGCTTCGGGATGTGCACAGTGAAGAAACCATGCCGATTGCCAGGGTGGATAACTGCTGCTCACCCGTATCCGGAGGCGGCGAGCAATCAGATCCAGTGGCGCTGGAAATCGATAATGCCGTAATGACGCAGGCCCACTGGGCAATACTCCGGTTCATGCGCGAATATCGAAATAAACACCAGGCACCCGCGGATACACGGGCCATTGTTGGATTCCTGGCCGATGATCTCGGATACGGTGATCAGGCGCAGCAAAAGCTGTTTGAACTGTTCCCCGACATTCACGCGATCCATCGATGCAAGCTGGCCCGGGGTGGGGCGGGTTAAACCGAACCTGCGGTAGCGGCCCCGGCCATTCCTTTCCCATTATCCGTCTCATCGACACCGCTGTAGCCTCAGGTGTCTTGCAACCATATGTCGCACGACCAGCAGGGCCTTGCAAGAGGCCTTTGGTGGTTACATGGGGTGTCGTGTGGCTGGTATTTCCGGATTGGTCAGTGTACTTTGCGTCTAAAAATTCCAATAAGGCTTAGTAGCAGATCACATGACCAAATTGAACTGTCCCCATTGTCATCAACCGGGGATCTCCCCATTGCGTAAACTGGTGATGAGCCCGGGCATGCCCGCCAGCTGCTCCCAGTGCGCGGCACCCTCCGGAATCACCTATCGTGACTGGCTGGTAGCGATGATACCGGGTACGGTACTGATGGTGATTGCCCTGTTCGTGACCGAGCCGGTATGGGAATGGTCGCTGAACGGCGCCGGTCTGGCACTGATGATTGCCGTACCGTACCGCTTTGCGCCATTGCGCAAGGAATCCCCCTAGCCCTGATCGGCCTCACTTCACCTGCCGTTCTGTGTGATAACCGGCGGAACGGGTTTTGCAGCGTGGTGAGAAGTACGCGTCGGCATACCAGGCAAAGACCGAATACAGTAAGGCCGCCAGCGCGACGCGATTGAGTAGACCTTCGGTATACTGGCGTTCCAGCAGGCTGGCATATTCTCCGGTAATAATGAAATACAGCGCCCCCGCCACGACCAGAATGCCAACGGCGATGTTGAGCAGGAGAAATTTGTGCAGGTAGCGTGCTTGTGTGGTCCCGGTCATGCTGAATACCTCGACGAAATTTTCTGTGCGCTCAGCATAGGCAGCTGCCGGGTGGTGGGCTTTGATCTGAATCAAATCGGCGATGGGAGCAGGTTTAACGAAAACGGAACAAATCCCGGGCGGGCATTGCATATAATGCACCCATACCATAAGTGTATGGATTCGATATAAAATATGGCTACGCAGCCGATGGGGCGCAGCCAGGAAAGAGGAAGGCCCATGCGGATCGCATTACTGGAAGACGACCCGGCGCAGACGGAACTCATGCAGTCCTGGCTCAGCGAGGCCGGTCATCACTGCCATGACTACGCCACGGGAGAGGCCCTGCGTACGGCGCTGGGCCATGATACCTACGACCTGCTGATCGTCGACTGGAATCTGCCCGATACCAGTGGTATCGAGGTGGTGCGCTGGGTGCGCGGTGAACTGGACTGGGATATTCCCGTGCTGTTTATCACCAGTCGCGACCGCGAGGAAGATATCGTCACGGCGCTCAATGCCGGTGCCGATGATTACATGACCAAGCCACCCAAGCAGGGGGAAACGCTGGCGCGGCTGCAAGCCCTCGGGCGGCGTGGTAATGTTCAGGAATCGCAGGTGGATCTCCAGGAATTTCCACCCTATGTGATCAATCGCGCACAGCGCCAGCTGCTGGTGGACGGTGAGCCGGTCGAGTTGACCCACAAGGAGTTCGAACTGGTGGTGCTGTTGTTCCACAATATCGGGCGCCTGCTGTCACGCAGTTACATGATGGAAACCATCTGGGGTACCAGTGTGGAGCTCAATACCCGGACCGTCGATACCCACGTCAGCCGGGTGCGCAACAAGCTGGGGCTGCGTCCGGAGCGGGGCTGGCGATTGAGCGCGGTGTATCATCATGGCTATCGTCTGGAACAGGTGGATGCAGGTTCCTGATCCGGTAGAAACAGGGGGGGGATCAAGCGTGAACAACCGGTGGCAAACCCGGACAGCCTGGTGTGGCATTTTGTTGATGCTGGGCGGAGTCCTGTATCCGTTGGCTCTGCTGGCGGAGGAACCCTACTGGGTGTACACGGTGCGCCCCGGCGACACCATCTGGGACCTGGCCGAGCGCCATACCACCAGCGTGCTCAACTGGAAACGGCTACAGCAGCTCAATCGCCTCCCCGATGAGCCGGCGCTGCTGATGCGCTCGGGCCGCAAGTTGCGCTTCCCCCTGTCCATACTCAAGCACCAGCCGGCCAGCGCACAGATTGTGCAGATACAGGGGCAGGCCAGCCTGGTGCGTGCCGCCGACAACAGCCGCCAGCCGGTGACGCCGGGGATGCAACTGCATAGCGGCGACCAGGTGCAGACCGCAGCCGACAGCAATCTGTTGATCCGCTTTGCCGATGGCTCCGAGCTGCTGGTATCCGCCAACAGCGATCTGCGTATGGACAGCCTCAGTGCCTATGGCACGACCGGCATGGTGGATACCCGCATTCGCCTGCAGGGTGGCCAGGTGGACACCCAGGTTCAGCCCAACCGGGGCCCGGGTAGCCGCTATGAAATCATCACGCCTGCCGCAGTGGCCGCGGTACGCGGCACCAATTTCCGTGTCAGCAGTGAACACGATCAGCCCGTTACCCGCAGCGAAGTGCTGGAGGGCAAGGTCGGGGTCAGCGGGGCAGGGGCCACGCAACTGGTGCCGGCCGGTTTTGGTCTGGTGGCAAAGGCGGGCACACCGCCGGAGAAACCCCGGCCGCTGTTGCCGGCGCCGGACCTCGCAACCGTGGAGACCCTGCAGCAGCGCCTGCCGCTCAACTTTGCCTGGGCGGAAACCCCTAAGGCCAGCGCTTACCGGTTTCAGATTGCAGCGGATGCGGGCTTCAAATCCCTGCTGGCGGATGGCACCACCCCGACCCATCGCGCCTTCTGGAAGGATCTTCCCGATGGTGACTACGTCCTGCGCGTGCGGGCCATTGATGCGGATGGTCTTGAAGGGCTCAATGCCACGCAGGCCTTCCGGGTCGATGCGCGCCCGGAACCACCCTTGTTGATCGGTCTGGTGGAGGGGATCGTGGTGCGGGATGCCACCCCCGAATTCGGCTGGTCGACGGCACCGGATGCCCAGGGTTATCACCTGCAGGTGGCGCGTGACACGCGGTTTACCGAGTTGCTGATCGACGAGGCGGCATTGCAGGTGAATCGCTATACGCCGGCAACCCCGCTGGAAGCGGGGCGTTACTACTGGCGCATGGCCAGTATCGATGCTGCCGGTGAGCAAGGCCCTTACAGTGATGCCCAGGGATTTGAGTACAAGGCGATTCCCGATGCGCCGGCACTGGAAGCACCGGCGATCAGCGCGGACGAACTGGCATTTCGCTGGACATCCGCAGGCGCAGGCCTGCGCTATCACTTCCAGCTGGCAGAGGATGAGTTTTTCCGGGAAATCGTGCTGGAACGCAATGTGGATGAGCCGCAGCTGGTCACCCGGCGGCCCGCTTCACGCCGGTATTACTTCCGGGTTCGCGCCATCGATGACAGCGGCTATGCCGGGCCCTTCGGCGGTACCCAGCAGATCGATGTGCCGCCCGGCAGTTACTGGCCGTTGGCGGTACCGTTGCTGATGCTGTTGTTGTAATGCCCGCCACCGGCCGCAGCCTCGCGCTTCGTGAGCGGCTTGGTCTGGCGGCCATCCTGGCGGGGTTGGCGCTGCTGCTGGCGCAGGGCGGCTGGCTGTGGCGCTGGGATCAGCTGATCTACGATGCCCAGCTGCGTTTCTGGTCGCGGCCGGCACCCGATGACATCGTCATCATCGCCATCGACCAGGCGAGCCTGGAGGCCTTTGGCCGCTGGCCCTGGGATCGTGAACTGCATGCCCGCCTGTTGCAGCGGCTCACGGCTGAACAACCCCGCGCCGTGGCCTTTGATGTCATCTTTGCCGAACCCGATCTTCGCCACCCCGCCGCTGACCGACAGCTGGAACAGGCCGTTGCCGCCAACGGCCGGGTGGTGCTGCCGGTGTTGATGGAGCAGGATCGCAACGGCGGCCAGCCGGTGGAAACCCTGCCGTTGGCCGGACTGGCCGAATCCGCCGCCGGGCTCGGGCATGTGCATGTGGAGCTGGACCCGGACGGCATGGCCCGGCGCCTGTATCTGCGCGAAGGACTGGGTGGAGCGTATTGGCCGCATATCAGTCTGGCCATGCTGGAGCTGGGCGGGCAGAAGCGCCCGGCTCCCGCGGCGGCTCCCGTCAGTCCGATGTTGTGGGTGCGGCAGACGCCCATGCTGATCCCCTATGCCGGTCCACCCGGACACTTTCACCAGGTTTCCTATCTGCAGGTCATACAGGGTAACTACGCGCCCGATACCTTCCGGGATAAATATGTACTGATCGGCACTACGGCGGCCGGGTTGGGCGATGCCCTGCCGACCCCGATGTCGGGTTACAGCCACGCCATGTCCGGTGTCGAACTCAATGCCAATGTGCTGGCTGCATTGCGCAGCGGAATCCGCATCACACCCATCCCCCACGGCGGGTATCTGGCGCTCACTGCGCTGCTGGCCATATTGCCGATGCTGGTCTATCCCCGCCTGGCCCCGCGCTCCTCGTTGCCGGCCGCGGGCCTGTTGCTGCTGTCGGTGTTCTTGTTCGGCAGTGCCTGGCTGTGGCTGGGGCAGCGCTGGTTTCCGCCGACGGCGGCACTGGTGGCGGTGGCGATCAGCTATCCCCTGTGGAGCTGGCGGCGCCTGGAACAGGCCATGCGGTTCCTCAACCAGGAACTGGACGAACTGACCCGGCAACGGGCGGCCCTGGCCATCGGCCGCGAGGGGCCGTTGCGGCCGGCACTGTCTTTTCTCGGTGAACTGCTACCCATCGATGGCTGGGTGCTGCGTGATGCGGATGGCAGGACGCTGGATAGCGAAGGCTGTTCTCCGGCCTTGCCCGAAGAGGCGCTGTCGGCGCAATACTGGTTGCACACCCATGACGGACTGTGGAAATGCATCGAGGACGGCGACCGGCACCGGCAGCTGGGCGTGCGCTGGGCCGGTATCGAGCCACCGGGCAGGCACGAATGGATGCTGCTGGATGCGCTGGGCAAACACGCCAGAGAGGCGACACCGGCATTGTCGACGCGCCATGGCGTGCTGCAGGCACGCATTGCGCAGGTGCAGGAGGCTACCCGTGAGCTGCAGCAATTACGAGGTTTCGTGGACAACAGCCTGGCCAATATGGCGGACGGGGTACTGGTATGTGATCCGCTGGGGCAGGTATTGCTGTCCAACGCCCGTGCCGCCTGGTACCTGCTGGGGGATGACCATGCCGAACTGATCGGCCATCCCCTGCCGCAGTTGCTCGAGGAGTTGATTATCCGTGACGGCGGCAGCTGGTCGGCACTGTTGAAGGTCGCCATCCTGGAACACAGCCGTGCACAGGCCACGGTGCGGCATCGCAATGGCCGCGATCTTCTGGTGCAGATTTCTCCCCTGACGGTGGACACCGGTTGCATGGAAGGGCTGATCCTGAACTTCTCGGATATCAGCCCCCTCAAGGCCAGTGAACGTAAACGCGATGAACTGCTGCACTTCCTGTCCCATGACCTGCGTTCTCCGCTGGTCTCGCTGATGGCGCTGTTCGAACTGGCGAACCGGAAAACCTCGGTTGGAGAAATACGCAACGAACTGGTGCGCATGAAAGGGTACACGGAAAAAACCCTCAACCTGGCCGAACAGTTTCTGCAACTGGCGCGCGCCGAAAGCGGTGTGGAACTGCCGTTTTATGAAGTGGACCTGGTCAACCTGGTATGGAATGCCTGTGAACAGGTATGGGCGCAGGCACAGGCCAGGGAGATCAGCATTCAGCAACACATCGAGCCGGATGAGGCCTGGGTGCTGGGCGATGGCAATCTGCTGGAACGGGCGCTGGTCAACCTGTTGACCAATGCCATCAAGTTCAGTGCCGTGGGTCAGGTTGTGGAAGTGAACCTGCAATCGGCAGGCGAATATTATCGCTGTTGCGTACGTGACGAGGGGCGCGGTATACCCGCCGAAGAGCTACCCCGCCTGTTTGACCGTTTCCAGCGGGTCCACCGGCAGTACAGCAGTGAAGAATCCGGAGCCGGCCTGGGACTGGCCTTTGTCGATGCCGTGATCAGTCGCCACGGCGGGCAGGTGGAAGTGCAAAGCAGCGAACATACGGGTTCCCGTTTCTGCCTGATACTGCACCGTGCCGCGGATACCTGACGCGGATAACTGGCGCGGGTGGCATGTGGTGGCCATAAAAAACCCGGGCGCGAGGCCCGGGTTTTTTGTGCGCCCTGTGTCAGCGGCTTTCCGATACGAGGTAGTGCACGGCGTTTCTGACCTCTTCATCGCTGAGGTTGGTGAAGCCACCCTTGGGTGGCATGTAGCCGGTGGTGCCCTTGTAGCCGGCAATGGCATGTTGCGTGAGCACGTCCATACCCTGTTCGATACGGGCGCTCCAGGCAGACGCGTCACCTAAAATGGGCGAGCCGGCGGCACCGCTTCCGTGACAGGCGAAACAACTGCTCTTGTAAACCGATTCCCCCTGCTTGAGATCAGCCGCTGATGCCTCGGTGTCGCTGCTGGCCGGAGTGATGGCGGACATGGTTTTTTCAGCGGCAGAGCGGGTGGCCCCTGCGGCGGAGGCTGCCAGTGCCTTGCTACCATCCACGGCGGCGGTGGTGAGCTCGCTACCCTTCTCGATCGTGGCACTGGCCATGTTGCTGGTGGCCTGTTTGGCAGTGTCCATTGCCTCGCCTGCACTTGCCATGGCGGATGTCGCCATTTCCTTGCTGCCGTCCACGACCTCCTGTGTCGTGTCTTTCACCGCATCAATGGCTTCGCCAGTGGTTTCACGTGCGCTATCCACCATGTTATCGAGCCCATTCGCGGCCTGGTCCTTCATGTCGCGCGCGGCGTCGGCGGTATCTTCGGCCAGGCTTTTTGCCTTGTCGAGCATGCCACCGCTGGTGTCCTTGTCCTGTGGGTCCGATGAATTACCGCATGCGCTCATGCCGGCTGTAATGAACAGAATGGCTAGGGTTTTCGGATTCATGGTTGTTTCTCCTGGTGGTGAAATGGGGCACCGGGCGTATCAGGTGCGCGGCGGGATTCGATCCTTGTGTAGGAGGCGTATTCTGCGGGCCATGATACGACGAGGCAATCCCGTTAGGTGTCATATCTGTAAACGTATGTACGGCAACTGTTAAAAATTGTGTCGTCACGATGCCGGCAATGTACGTGACATTCATTTTGCAGATTTTGCACAACACGTAACGTTGTGGCATTGCGGCAGGGTCTTCATGCGACAACAATTTCCTCCATGTGCTGCCGGGATGAATCTGCTTGTGATAACCCGGCGTAATCGCGCAGAAGCTGGGTTCAAGCAGCCAGTAATTAACTATAGCGGAGGAAGTAACAATGAACAGGAATACACAAAAAGTACTTGCGGCATCCATGCTGGTTTCCAGCGCGGTGTTGACGGGCTGTGCGAATACCCAAGGCACCTCGAACGCCGGCCTGGTGGATGCGAGCGTCCTGATGGAAAAGGATCGCGAGATTGTGAACCTCAACGAACGCCTCAGCGCAATGGAATCAAGCCTGAGTGAGGAGCGTGGCCGCCAGGCGACTGTTCCGGGTGATGGCAAGGAACTGCTGCCCCCGAATGCAAAGCCGGGCCAGTGTTATGCGCGGGTGTTTGTTCCGCCGGTATATAAAACCGGCAAGGTGAACGTGATGAAGAATGAAGCCAGCCAGCGAGTGGAAACCGTCCCGGCGAAGTTTGAATGGGTCGAAGAACGGGTGATGGTCAAGGATGCTTCGGAACGACTTGAAGTAGTGCCCGCCAGTTACGAATGGATGACGGAGCAGGTGTTGATCAAGCCCGCCGCCAAGCGTATCGAGGTTGTGCCGGCACAATACAAGACGATCAACGAGAAGGTGCTGGACAAGCCCGAACATACCGTATGGAAAAAAGGCAGTGGCCCCATTACCCGGATCGACGAGGCAACCGGCGAAATCATGTGCCTGGTGACAGTGCCGGCCACCTACAAGACCGTTACCAAGCGGATGCTGGTAAGCAAGGAAGCCACGCGGGAAATCGAAGTGCCCGCACAATACGAAACGGTGAAGAAGCAGGTGATGAAAACGCCGCCCACGACCCGCAAGGTTGTGATCCCGGCGGAATACAAGACCGTGAAGGTGCGCAAGCTGGTGGCGGATGCCAGCTCACGGGTGATCGAGATTCCTGCGGAGTATGTCGATGTGCCCACGCGTAGCATGGTGAAAGAGGGGCATGTGGAATGGAGGCCGGTACTGTGTGACACCAACATCACTCCGGATGTGGTGCGACAGTTGCAGACTGCGCTGAACAATGCGGGACACAGCCCGGGCACCATCGACGGCATTGTCGGGGCGCAGACCCTGCGTGCGGTACAAAGCTACCAGAAGGCCAAAGGACTGCCGACCGGTGGGCTGACCATCAAGACCCTGGAATCCCTGGGTGTGATCTGATCGGAATGGGCGGCCGGGGCTTTGCCCCGGTCCGTCATGGACAACAGTGAATCAGGAGTGAAAAAACATGACACGTTATATAGAGGATATTGAAGGTATCGGCCCCAAGTACGGGGAAATGTTGCGCATAAGCGGTGTGCGCACTACGGAGCAACTCCTGCGGGAGGGTGGCAGTCGTGAAGGCCGTAAACGGTTGGCTGAAAAATCCGGTGTCGATGAGAAGCGGTTGCTGAAGTGGGTCAATATGTGTGATCTGTTTCGGGTCAAGGGGGTTGCCGGTCAGTATGCCGAGTTGCTGGAGGCCGCGGGTGTGGATACGGTCAAGGAACTGCGTACCCGCAATGCGGAACACCTGATATCGAAACTGCTTGAAGTGAACACGGAAAAGAAGCTGGTGCGCCAGACGCCCAGTGCCAGCCAGGTGATGGAATGGGTTGAAGAGGCGAAATCGCTGCCGGCCATGGTGAGGTATTGAGCCGGTCGTCCCTGATGTTGATTATGGAATAAGGAGATAAAAAATGGATATGTTGAATGCATTGAAGAGTGATAAAAACATGGAACTGATCGGTGCGTTGACCGGCAAGGGTTTTTCCATGGATCAGGCCGTGGCATTCCTGCCGCCTGCGCTGGAAGGTATCGTGGGTGCGGTGAAGGGAATGGATATCACCAAGCTGCTGGGTATGGGGACATCGGAACAGGTGGCGGCGGTATCGGGCAAGCTGGATATGGGCGCGCTCAGTGGGCTGCTGGGTGGCAACCGGGAACTCGCGCAGAATGGCATCACGGCCTTGCTGCCCAGCGTCCTGTGCAGGATGAAGGACATCCCCGGTCTCGGTGGGGTGACGAAACTCGCCAGCCTGGCCAAGGGATTATTCAACTGACCGGCAGGTGATTCGGTGTATCCTTGGCGGATGCCGCGCAGATCCCGCTATCCCAGCTTGATCATACTGGCCCTGCTACTGGCAGGGGGCGCGGCCCAGTATTACCAGCACGAGACAGGTCCCGCACCACAATCGCTACCGGAATCCGCTGCGCGACCAGCCACGTTGACCCGGGCCACATCCGGGCAATGGGCCGTGGTGCAGGGGCGCGTGATCAGGACCCTGGCCGATGACCGGGATGGCTCCCAACATCAGCGTTTCATTCTGGCGGTAGGCGAAGACCATACCCTGCTGGTAGCGCATAATATCGACCTGGCACCCCGCATCCCCCTGCGCAAGGGTGATAGCATTCAGGCCTATGGCCGCTTTGAATGGAACGATCGCGGAGGAGTGTTGCACTGGACGCATCATGATCCCGGTGGTAGCCCGGGTGGCTGGATCGAGCATGAAGGCCGGCGTTACGAGTAGGCTTGACCGTGCCGCTACAGGGCACGCGGATCACAAGGAAAACCGAATGGAGCAGGATCACATCTTTGTCGGGGGTGGTGCGCAGGACGTACGCCTGCTGATGCGGCTGGCCAACCGCCATGGCCTCATTGCCGGCGCCACGGGTACGGGCAAGACAGTGACCCTGCGTATCCTGGCTGAAGGCTTCTCCCGCATGGGGGTGCCGGTCTTCATGGCCGATGTGAAGGGCGATCTCGCCAGCATCAGCCAGACCGGCGAACTCATTCCACCGTTCCTCAAACGCGCCGGGCAGATCGGTCTGCAGGACTACGCCGCAGCGGCCTACCCGGTCCAGCTCTGGGATCTCTATGCGAAACAGGGACACCCGGTCCGCACCACGATCTCCGAGATGGGGCCGGTGCTGCTGGCCCGACTGCTGGAACTCAACGACACCCAGGAAGGCATTCTCAATATCGCCTTCCGGGTCGCCGATGAACAGGGCCTGTTGCTGCTGGATCTCAAGGATCTGCGTGCACTGCTGCAGTTCATCGGTGAACATGCCGCCGAGCTGACACTGGAATACGGTAATGTCAGCAAAAATTCCATCGGCGCCATACAACGGCGCCTGCTGGTACTGGAACAGCAGGGCATCGTGCAGTTCTTTGGCGAACCGGCCCTGGAGCTGGCCGACCTGATGCAGTGCAACGAACAGGGGCAGGGCATCGTCAACATCCTCGCTGCCGATCAGCTGATGGCCAGCCCGCGACTCTACTCCACCATGCTGCTATGGCTGCTCTCCGAGCTGTTCGAGGAGCTGCCGGAGGTGGGCGATCCAGACAAGCCAAAACTGGTGTTCTTCTTCGACGAGGCACACCTGCTGTTCAACAGCGCGCCGAAGGCATTGCTGGAAAAGATCGAACAGGTGGTACGCCTGATTCGTTCGAAAGGGGTGGGCGTGTACTTCGTCACCCAGAGCCCGAGTGATATTCCCGATGCGGTGCTGGGACAGTTGGGCAACCGCTTTCAACATGCACTGCGGGCATTCACGCCGAAGGAACGGAAGGTGGTCCGCGCCGCGGCGGACAGTTTCCGTCCGAACCCGGCCTTTGATGCCAGCGAAGTGATTACCGAACTCGGTGTCGGCGAGGCGCTGGTCTCCACCCTGGATCGCAAGGGCATCCCCATGCCGGTGGAACGCACCCTGATCCGTCCGCCGGATTCCCGGTTGGGTGTGCTGAGCGAAGTGGAACGTCGCAGCCGGATGGCGGCCAGCCCGGTGTCGGGCAAGTATGACCAGTTGGTGGATCGTGAATCGGCCTATGAACGCCTGAAGAAACAGGCCGAACAAAGCGCTGTGGAGCCCCGGCATACTCCGTCGCCAGGGGCAAAAACGCGTTCGGCACCGGCCGCGAAAGCGTCGCGCGGACGTAGCCGGCAGGGCGTGATGGAAGCCATGGCGAAGAGTGTTGTACGCAGTATGGGCAGTCAGCTCGGGCGCACGCTGGTGCGGGGGCTGCTGGGTTCGCTGTTCCGACGCTAGCAGGTCAGGCGGATCAGAAGTACGCGAGGATCCGTTTACGCAACTGCTGGTATTCCTGCTCCGTCACCAGCCCGGCCTTGTGCAGCTCTTCCAGTTCCTCGAGCTTCCTGCGCACACTGGATGTGACGCTGATCGAGGGTTTCGCAGGCGGTGCAACCACTTTCGGTGCGGGAGGCGATACTGGCACCGCTGCCGGCACCCCTGCTGGCACCCCTGTCGGAGAGGTGCCATTGCCCGCCGGCGCGATGGCCGCCGGAGCCGCCGCTTCGGTATTGATGCCCGGCTCACAATCCAGCTCCGCCTTGATCTCCGTCGGCACATTGCGGCGGTGAATGGGTTGCCGGAACTCGCTGCAACCATCCTTGCGCAGATACACCGCCATACCTATATATGGCTGCTCGGGCCGGTACAGGGCCGGGAAGGCATCCTTCACCTGCAGCCGCATGGGCGTGACCCCCCAGGTTTTACCCAGCACCATCACAGTGGCCCCTTCGGGCTGGGAATGGATGAGGATCTCCGCATCCCTGTCCGGCACGCCCGCCTGGCCGGCACCCGCCGCCATCAGCATTGCCACGGTGAAAAGACCCGGCAGAAAGCCGCGGAAAGGGGAGCGGGGGCTGTAATCGGACAAGGTTCCACCTCTGGTTTCAGGATTGCCCGGGGATTGTAACGCGCCAGGAAATGGCTTGTATAGCAAGCTGTTGCGTGCGAAATCCCGGATGGCATTGAAAGCTGCCGCGAACTGGTATACCCTTCGCGTTCCCCAAATCGGGGAGGCCCCTTCCGTACAGTGGTTTTCCGGTTCACCAAGCCAATCGGCAGTACTGGAACGACGCCATCGGGGATGGCCGGTCGCTTGCGGCCAACGAGCATGTGCGCATGCTCCCTTGCATGAAACCGGCAACCGGTTCCTGCAACGAAAGACCGATTTCTGGAGAGGTGTCCGAGCGGCTGAAGGAGCACGCCTGGAAAGTGTGTATACGGCAACGTATCG
>CBDUHN010000041.1:0-29016 GCA_965367295.1 uncultured Gammaproteobacteria bacterium
CCGGAGGTGGTGAAGGCGGTGCCGGAACCGGAACGAAAAGCGGTGCCGGAGGTGGTGCCGGTTAATGAACCGGAGGCGCCTGTTGCAGTGTCTGCGACACCCGTTGTCGTTCCTGATCCGGCACCGGTGCCTACAGTAATACCGGTGGCCCGTAATTTCTCCGACAGCCTGCGTGATGGCAGTCGCGGCCCGCAGTTGGTGGAATTGCGGGCTACGCAGTTCGTGATGGGCAGTGGCCAAGCCTCTCCCAATTTCGACGAACGACCGCGTCATGAAGTGAGCCTGGGGGTGTATGCCATTGCCCGTCAGGAAGTGACCTTTGCCGAGTATGATCGTTTTGCGCGCGCCACCGGGCGGGCGCTGCCCGATGATATGGGCTGGGGGCGCGACAACCAGCCGGCAATCAATGTGAGCTGGGGCGATGCCGTGGCCTATACCGAATGGTTGTCCCAGCAGACCGGCAAGACCTACCGTCTGCCCACCGAGGCGGAATGGGAATACGCGGCGCGTGGCGGCAGTGAGGAACGTTTCTGGTGGGGCAGTGAAGTGGGAGTCGATCGTGCCAACTGCTTTGATTGCGGTGACCAGTGGGGCGGCAAGCGCACCGCGCCAGTGGGCAGTTTTGCTGCCAACCCCTACGGCCTGCAGGATATGAACGGCAACGTGCAGGAATGGGTGCAGGATTGCTACCGTGATTCCTACCAGGGTGCGCCGGCGGATGGCCGGGCGGTGGAGGGCAGCGATTGCCGCCGGGTGGTGCGTGGCGGCGGTTATACCAACGCCAGCGAGATCCTGCGCAGTGCCGCCCGCGCCTCACTGGAGCCGGACAGTCGCCTCGATCACGTTGGCTTCCGGGTCGTGCGTACCAACTGATCCCTGCTACGGGTTGACTTCCCCCTCCAGGACCGTACCCTGCGCCACCCATGGCCCGCATACTTGCGATAGGCATTGCCACCCTCGACATCATCAACACCGTGGACGGATATCCTGCGGAGGATGCCGAGGTCCGCGCCGTGGCGCAGCGGGTGTGTCGTGGCGGCAATGCCACCAACACCCTGGCGGTGCTGAGCCAGTTTGGTCACCAGGTCAGCTGGGGCGGGGTGTGGGTGGAGGAGCCGGATGCGCGGCACGTCCAGGCCGACCTCGATGCCCACGGCATCGATCGATCCGGCTGCCGACACCTGGACAGCGGCAAGCTGCCGACCTCCTATATCACCCTGAATCAGTGCAACGGCTCGCGCACCATTGTGCATTATCGTGATCTGCCCGAGTTCCGCTGCGAGGATTTTCAGCGCATCGACCTGAGCGGTTTTGACTGGCTGCATTTCGAGGGCCGCAATGTGGCGGAAACCGCCGCCATGCTGCGGCATGCCCGTAGTGTGGCACCGCAGATCCCCCGTTCCCTGGAAGTGGAAAAACCGCGTGACGGGATCGAGGCGCTGTTTATCGACGCGGACCTGTTGCTGTTCTCGCCGGACTACGCCCGCTCCCGTGGTGCGGCCCTGGAAACCCTGTTGCACGCGGTACACCGGGAGCAGCCGCTGGCTGATCTGTTCTGTACCGCCGGTGCGGCCGGTGCCATGGCCCTGGGTCGTGGTGGCCAACTGTTTCGCAGCCGGGCCTTTCCGCCCAGCCAGGTGATCGATACGCTGGGGGCCGGGGATACCTTCAACGCGGCGGTGATCGACGGCTACCTGCGCGCGCTGCCGGTCGGGGAGGTGCTGGGCCGGGCCTGCCGCGTCGCCGGTGCCAAGGTCGGGCAACTGGGTTTGAATGCCCTGCCGCTGGCCGCGATACTAGGTGAAGAGGGAATGCCATGAGCGACCGGTACCTGTGCAATCTCGATGAGATCCCCGAGCCGGGCAGCAAGGCCTTTGCCATCGAAGGGGCACGCGGTCCGGAAGAGATCTTCGTGGTGCGCAAGGAGGGCCGGCTGACCGCATACCGCAACCAGTGCCCGCATACCGGCGGTCCGCTGGACTGGGTGCCGGACCAGTTCCTGGACCTGGATAAACGCTACATCCAGTGCGCGACCCACGATGCCCGTTTCCGCGCCGAGGATGGTTTTTGCGTGGCCGGCCCCTGCGCCGGGCAGTCGCTGCAGCCGGTGGCCGTGCGGGTGGAGGCGGGGCAGGTGATGCTGGTAATCAATCATGGCCACGGATGAACACAGACAATCCCCGGAACCCGTGCTTTGGCAATCGTAGGTACGCGTTCATTCGCATTGCCACAGCATGCTTCTGGCCTGTGCGTTTCTGCCCCTCCGGTGATTAGGTCTGTGTGATTCCATCACCAGGGCAGCAATGAACTCCGTGGCTATGCGAATGAATTCGTACCTGCAACCACTACATCTTCTGACTTTATCTTTGGTTATTGATGACCATCGTTCTTTTTGCTAATCCTGCGCCAGCATCTGCCGGATCATCTGTTTCACCGTGGCGGTATCGAAGGGCTTGTCGCAGATGCCGGAAACACCGGCCTGCTGCACGGCGGACAGGCGGCTGCCGCTTTCCTCGCTGGTGACCATCAGGACGGGGATGGAGCGCTGGCTGCTGTGTTCGCGGATATAGCGGGTCAGCGCCTCGCCATCCATTTCCGGCATATTGAAATCCGTGACCACCAGATCGAAAAAATTCTGTTCGATGAGTTCCACTGCCTGGCGACCATTCTCCGCGGTGGTGATATTGTGAATGCCAAGGTTGTTCAGCACCCGCGAGATATGCTTGCGGGCCATGGCGCTGTCGTCCACCACCAGTGTAATCAGGTCGTCGAGTACCACGTCGGCCAGGGCCGCTTCGTCGGGAGTGATGTATTCCACCGTCGCATACAGGGCGCGCTTCAGGTCGGCCGGAGCAAAGGGCTTGGGCAGAATGGCCACCACGCCGGCCTGGCGAATGGGGTCCAGCATGGTGAAGGAGGTCTCACTGGAGATCAGCATGAAGGGCAGATCCTCCAGTTGCGCATCCTGACGCAGCTGGGTCACCAGTTCGGCGCCGGTCATGTCCGGCAGGTACATGGCGCTGACCACCAGGTCCGGCCTGTAGTCCGCAAGACTGGCCAGGGCCTCGGCGCCGGTTTTGACATGCTGGGTTTTCTGCACGTTGAGGTCGCGCAGGTGCCCCTGGATGATCTGTCCCTGCACCGATGAGGGCTCCACAAAAGTAATAGCCAGTTCGCTGATGGCAAGTGCGTCCATGAAACATCCCGAAAAATAGGTAAGGTGTTCCAGTGGCTATCGGCGCCTGTGCGGGTGGCTGAACCCGGAAAGGGTGATGATGATATGGTCATTGTCTCCGGGAAAGGATAAAAATGTTTTTTATTTCAACGAGTATTTGTGTTGCCAGGGGGGTGCCCCAATGGCCGATCCAGGCGGTCTGTGGGCCCCTGTGCAGGGGAAGGGTCGGGTAATGGGCGACCGGGTGGTCATCGAGATGCGCGGGGTCAGCAAATCCTTTGGTGCGGTGCGCGCCGTGGAGAACCTCAATTTGCAGCTCGGGGTCGGCACGGTATGTGCCTTGCTGGGAGGTAACGGTGCCGGCAAGACCACCACGCTGTCCATGCTGCTGGGACTACTGCTGCCTTCCAGCGGCACCATTCGGGTATTGGGTGAGGATATGGGGCGTCACCGCTACCGGGTGCTGGCGCGTATGAATTTTTCCTCGCCTTATGTGGATCTGCCGCAGCGCCTCACGGTGTACGAAAACCTGTCGGTCTATGCGCGGCTGTATGGGATTCGCGCCCGGCGGGCGACCCTGCAGCGCCTCGGTGATGAGCTGGATATCGCAGATTTTTTCCAGCGCCGCTACGGCACCCTTTCCGCTGGCCAGCGCACCCGTGTGGCGCTGGCCAAGTCCCTGCTGAATGAACCGGAACTGCTGTTGCTTGATGAACCTACCGCCTCGCTGGACCCGGATACCGCCGACCGGCTACGTGGATACCTGCAGGCATACCAGCGCCGCACCGGTGCCACGCTATTGCTGGCCTCGCACAACATGCAGGAGGTGGAACGCATGTGCAGCGATGTACTGATCATGCGCGCTGGCCAACTGGTGGACCGTGGTACACCACAGACCCTGATTGCCCGTTATGGTCGCGGCACCCTGGAAGAGGTGTTTCTGGACATTGCACGCCAGCAGCCTGTACCGGTGGAGGCGGGCTCGTGAGCAGCGGTGGTTTTTCTCCCGGCCGGGTGTGGGCCATGGCCCTGCGCTATCTCTATCTGGTGCGCGGTTCCTGGCCGCGCATTCTGGAAATGTTCTACTGGCCGGCGGTACAGCTGATCCTGTGGGGCTTCATCAGCCAGTTCTTTGCCACCAACAGCACCTGGGTGGCGCAGGCATCGGGCGTGCTGCTGGGTGCGGTATTGTTGTGGGATGTGCTGTTTCGCGGTCAGTTGGGCGTCTCGCTGGCATTTTTCGAGGAACTCTATTCGCGCAATCTCGGTCACCTGTTCGTCAGTCCTCTGCGGCCCGGTGAAATGGTGGCCTCGCTGCTGCTGACTAGCTTGTTGCGTACCCTGGTAGGTACCGGTGGTGCGGCATTGCTGGCGATCCCGCTGTATGGCTTTTCCATTTTCGAACTGGGCCTGCCCCTGCTGGCGTTCTTCTTCAACCTGTTGGCGTTGGGCTGGTCCATCGGACTGTTGGTGGCCTCGCTGGTGTTGCGCTATGGCCTGGGTGCAGAAAGCCTCGCCTGGGTGGCCATCTTCGCCATCGCGCCGGTGAGTGGTATCTATTACCCGATCAGTGTACTGCCGGACTGGCTGCTGCCGGTGGCCTGGCTGCTGCCTTCCAGTCATGTCTTTGAGGGTATGCGGGCGGTGATGTTCGAACACCAGTTTCGCATGGACCTGTTCCGGCTGGCGAGCCTGCTCAATCTGCTGTATCTGGGGCTGGGTGTTGCGGTGTTCCTGCGTGCTTTTCGCAGTGCCCGGCAACGGGGTTTGCTGCTGCAGGTGGGAGAATGAAAAACGCCGGCATCTAGCCGGCGTTCCAGTGTCAGATATGCGTTAGTGCTTCAGTCCATTGCGTCCAGAAAGGTCGTGATGTCGGTGGTGCGCAGTGAAGCGGGCATGGCCACGGTCGTCGATGTGACCTCCATGACCGGCACCAGTGTCAGCCCCAGGCCGCTGTCGGAGGTGTCTCCGCGCGGGGCTGTGAGTACCGGGTTTGCAGTGCAACGGGAGTGGCGGTCGTCATCGCAGCGCAAGCCGCTGGCCATTTCGATAATGAGGGTCATAGGGTTCCTCCTGCCGAGGCGTGGGGGGATGGATGTGGCCTTCAGTTTCTGTAACGGCGTACGTGGTGGGAAGTTGAACAGGATTATTTTTCCATCAGCCATACAGCAGGTTGCAGGAAAAAAAGCATGCGGCACCGGCACGCCGCATGGGGGAGGGAATGCAATCAGGCGGGAGTCTCAGGGGAATGCGGGAATGGTCGGCTCGATGCCGTGCATGTCCGCCTCCGGGTGATGGCGCTTGATCATCTGCGTGACCGGATCGACCTGTTCCTTGGCTACATCCACCATCATCAGGATCTGACCATGCTCCACCGCGTCATGGAATTCCCGCAACTGGCTGTTGGGGATATCGGTGCCGATCATGCCGGCCACCCAGGCGCCGATGAGTGCGCCGGCGATGGCGCAGATGAGCAGCGTACCGCCACCCAGTTCCATACCCGAAGGCGGAAAGGCCATGGCCACAAGGCCAGCCAGGATGCCGGTGGCGCCGCCGATGCTGAGACCGGTTTCAAGACCGTGCACCAAATCCGATTTCTGCAGCAGATTGGCTTTGGGCAGATCATCGAGGGGGATATCTTCGTGGGCCAGGACATGGATATGGCGGTCCTGAATGCGGGCCAACAGCAACTCATCGACCACCTGGTGGGCCATGGATACGTTGGGTAACAGGAAATAGAGTCTTCTGCGCATGGTGATCTCCTTTACCTGAAAACGCCGTTAGTGGCAGGGGCACTTCACTGGTGGAGAACGGGGGTGGATATCGTGTCCGTGTATCCGAGTATAGGTTGTTTCAGGAGCAGTTATCGCTCGTAATCGAGGTTGTCCAGCGGGTTTGCCCATAAACCGCCGGCATTCTGTTCCAGATCCACGCCATAATCCTCACGTTCGATATCCATGGAGCCCGACCAGTCTTCCGGTGGTTCGGCGCGTTCAACCGGAAGTTCCTGCCAGGATTCCCGGTCGAGTTCTTCCAGCGTGCCATCAAAATACTGAATTTCCAGTGTTTCATCATCACGGTCATAGGCGACGATTTCAAAAATGTCACCATAGACGTTTCTGTACCAATCGCCGATTCGTGGTTCATATTCGGACGCCATTGCGGTACCTCCGTCATGGCTGTGCTGATACCCTAAGCCGGGTTTGCATGGTGGAAACTGAGGTTAGAATGCGAAGTCTATAGCACAACGTATAGACTGCCTGGGCGGAATGGCAAGCGGACGGCGTGGAGAAGCGATGAATATTGTAGTGTTGGATAGTAATCAACTGGCGCCGGGAACGGATTTTCCGCCGCTGGATGCGGAGAAATACGGCTGGCTGCAATACCCGCAGCTTCAATACGGGGAAATTGCGCCCACCTGCTGGCGCAGCAATATCGTGATCAGCCTGGCGACGCCGCTGGATGCCGCCTGTATTGCCGAATTCAAGCTGATTCAGCTGCTGGTTTTTGGTCGCCGGGCGGATGAACTGGTGGATACCGCTCTGCTGCATGAACGAGGGATCGAGGTGGCGGAGTTGATCGATGTGGACTGGCGGGATCCGGCCCAGGCCGAGGCGGGTTGCGGACGCATCGTTGATATCATTAATCACTTTCTGCGGCAGCGCGCCGGACAGGACGCATGATGACCGGGACACGACTATGAGCTGGTGGGGCAAGGTACTGGGTGGCACCTTTGGATTTCTGATGGGTGGCCCGCTGGGGGCGCTGATCGGTGCGGCCCTGGGCCACAATTTTGATAAAGGGTTTCGCGGTTTCAATGAACAGCCGTTACCGGGATTCTCGCCCGGAGCACAGGAGCGGGTACAGACCGCATTTTTTACCGCCACGTTTTCCGTTATGGGGCATCTGGCCAAGGCTGACGGCCGGGTGTCGGAACATGAGATCCAGCTGGCCCGTGCGCTGATGGCGCAGATGAATCTCAATGCGGATCTGAAGAAAGCCGCCATCGGCCTGTTCAATGAAGGCAAGGCGGATGATTTTCCTCTCGACGAAGTGCTCGAACAGTTTCGCCGTGAATGTCACCGGCGCCGCAATCTGCTGCAGATGTTCCTGGAGATCCTGTTGCAATCGGCCTATGCCGACGGCACGTTGCATGCGGAAGAAAAACGGGTGCTATTGCATATCTGTGACCGGCTCGGTTTCAGCAAGGCGGAGTTTGCGCATCTGGAGGCCCTGGTGCGTGGTGTGCATGCGGGTCAGGGGCAGGCGGGGGCGCCGGCCCGCGGGCAGCAACTGGCGGAGGCCTATCAGATACTGGGTGTCGGTCGCGATGCCAGTGAGGCCGAGGTGAAGAAGGCCTACCGGCGCCTGATGAACCAGCATCACCCGGACAAGCTGGTGGCCAAGGGGCTGCCGGAGGAAATGATCAAACTGGCGACGGTAAAGACCCAGGAGATCCGCAAGGCCTACGATCTGGTGCGTGACTCGCGCCAGTAAGCCCCAGGTGCGAATGAATTCGGACCTGCAAGGGCGCGCTATCAGAGATAGCGTCCGCCACTGGCCACCGCCACCACGATCAGCCCGAGGGATAGATTGATGCCGATGATGCGGCGGATCTGATTCAGTTGTGCGCCGGCCGCGGCCCAGTCCTCGGTGATCACGAAGGTCTTCAGGCGTTTGAAGGGGGCGAAGAACAGGTGCATGTAGAGCAGGATCATCACGATGCCCAGTAATTGCATGATGTGTACATGGATGCCGACACCGGAGAAGCCCCCAAATCCGTTGAACACCATGCCGTAACCGGTAGCCAGCAGCAGCAGGATCGCCCCCCAGACCCAGGGAAAGAAGTGACGGAATGTCAGCGTCCACAGCGGCAGGCGCTGTGGTGGCTGCAGCAGCATGGCGGCCGCTGGGCGCAGCGCCATATAGGCGAAGAACATACCGCCCACCCAGACCACGGCGGAAAGGACGTGCAGGGTGATGAGCAGGGACATCAGATTGGGCATTGGGGGGGGGCTCCTGTGGTTTGGGCGTGGCGCAGTGTGGTGCAGGGTGCGCAGTGTGGTGGGTGCAGGCAATCCGGGGGTGTAAAGACCGTATCCACGCGGATAAAAACAACATTACAAATAACGCTGTGCAGGAGCGAATGAATTCCTCCCCGCATTCATCCAGGGCTATGGTTTGGGTTATTGCTCTTTGTCGAAGGTGGTATGCAGCCAGCCGCGCACGATACGCACCAGTTCGTCCGGCATGCCGTTGAAGAAATGGTCGGCGCCTTCGATCTCCATCTGCCGGTACTGTTCATTGCCGCCTTTGCGGGCAGCCTGTTTGCGCTTGCCGGCATTGTCGCGCACGTCCACATCGCGGCTACCGTACAGGTCGAGTACCGGTAGCTTGATCTTCTCCAGACTGGCGGCCGTGTCGACGCCTGGGGCGAGGGTGGACAGCGGCATGCCGATGCCGACGAAGGCCTGGATGTCCTTGCTGCCGGGTTCCACCAGGAAACTGCTGCCCATGGCGGCCCCCAGGCTGTGGGCGACGATGACGATGGTGTTCATGCCCTTCGCCTTGAGGAAATCAATGCCGGCCTGGATGCGCGGCGGTGCCTCGCCCAGGATGGCAACGTAATCCTCCAGGCTGGCTTCATTGGCCAGGATCGGCATCTGCAGCGACAGGGTGGCCCAGCCGTGATCGGGCAGTTCACTGCGTAGCGGCTGGATCACCTCCGGCCAGTTGGGGTGCACGCCGATGCCGTGCAGGATGATGGCGGCGCGGTTGCCGGGGCCCTCGTTGGCCTCGGTGTGGATGGCGAGGAACTCGGTATCGCCGGCCTTGAGGGTCTCGGCTTCGCCCACCAGCAGCATGTCCACAATCTGTTCCGACCAGCGCTGTTCCTTGGCGGTATCCGAGGCATGACTGACCCCGGTGATGAGAGCGATGGTAAAAGATATTGATTTCAGTAGCTTGAATATAATGCGCATGGTGGCTTCCGGGTGAGTACTGTGCTGATCCCGTAGTATAGACGGGTGTCCCTGCGAGTCGAAGGGCTGAAAAACCCCTGCGCTTAGGGTAAAGTGCGCCTCTTGTTGCCTGTTAAGGGCCCGAATTAACGAACTAAGAGGTTGAGATCATGGCGGATTATGCAATTGCGCCCTCCATTCTGTCGGCGGATTTTGCGCGCCTGGGCGAGGAAGTGGACAACGTCCTGAAGTCCGGTGCGGACATTGTGCATTTCGATGTGATGGACAATCACTACGTTCCGAATCTGACCATTGGCCCGCTGGTTTGTGAGGCGCTGCGCAAGCATGGCGTGACCGCCCCCATTGATGTGCACCTGATGGTCAAACCCGTGGATCGCATCATCCCCGACTTCGCCGCCGCCGGTGCCACCTACATCACCTTCCATCCGGAGGCCTCCGAGCACGTCGACCGTACCCTGCAGCTCATCAAGGGTGAAGGTTGCAAGGCCGGCCTGGTGTTCAACCCGGCCACGCCGCTGGACGTGCTGGAATATGTGATCGACAAGGTGGACATGATCCTGCTGATGTCCGTGAACCCTGGCTTCGGTGGCCAGAGTTTCATCCCCTCCGCGCTGGACAAGCTGCGGGCGGCACGCAAGATCATCGATGCATCAGGCCGTGATATTCGCCTCGAAATCGATGGTGGCGTGAAGGCCGACAACATCGCCGAGATTGCCGCTGCAGGTGCTGACACCTTTGTGTCCGGTTCCGGCATTTTCGGCAAGAAGAGCGACGCCGATGCCAACAAGTACGACAGCATCATCAAGCAGATGCGCGCCGAACTGGCAAAGGCCGGCTGATTGCATCGTTGGCCAGACGCTGAATAGTAACGATGCTGAAAAACCCCGAAATGATTCTTATCGACGTGGACGGTACGCTGGTGGACAGCGTGCCGGACCTCACCTATTGCGTCGACGAGATGATGAAGCTGCTGGATATGCCGCCCCATGGTGAGGCCAGGGTGCGCAACTGGGTCGGCAATGGTGTGGAACGGCTGGTGCGCCGGGCGCTTATCGGCCAGCTGGACGGAGAGCCCGATGACGCCCTGTTCGAGCGGGCTTATCCGATCTTCCTGGACCTGTATGCCGACAATACCTCCAAGCGCAGCATTCTCTATCCGGGGGTGGTCGAAGGACTGGCCTGGATGAAGGCGCAGGGTTACAAGCTGGGTTGCGTTACCAACAAGGCCGCCCAGTTCACCCTGCCGTTGCTCAAGGATCTGGGCGTGTACGAGTACTTTTCGATCGTGGTCAGCGGTGATACGCTAGCGAAGAAGAAGCCGGATCCCATGCCCCTGCTGCATGCGGCGGGGTTTTTCGGCGTGGAGCCGGCGCAGGCGTTGATGATCGGCGACTCGGTAAGCGACGTGAAGGCGGCCCGGGCGGCCGGTTTCCAGATTGCCTGTATGACCTACGGTTACAACCACGGCATCGATATCCGCGAGTCCCATCCCGATGTGGTGATCGATTCCATGGCGGAAATCCGGAACCTGTTACAGGAACAAACGGCATAAATATGCGACCTTTCAGTGAGAGCCTGTGCGAGATCAAGAGTGCCCGATGGTGCAGCTGAGCTGCTGACGTCGGGTTTTCTCTTTATAAAAATTGATCTTCTCAAGGTGATCTCATGGATGCCACACAGTTCCAGCAACTTGCCGCGCAGGGTTACAACCGTATTCCCCTGAGCCGTACTGTTCTCGCAGACCTCGATACCCCGCTCAGTACCTACCTGAAACTGGCCAACGGCCCCTACAGCTACCTGTTCGAATCGGTGCAGGGTGGCGAGAAATGGGGGCGCTATTCCATCATAGGGCTGCCCAGTCGCACCGTGCTCAAGGTGTCCGGCCATCACGTGACTGTTATTACAGATGGCGTGCTGGTGGATGAGCGGCAGGTGATCGATCCACTGGCCTACATTGAAGACTTCCAGAACGAATTCCGGGTGCCGGAACTGGAGGGGCTACCGCGCTTCACCGGCGGGTTGGTGGGCTACTTCGGCTATGACACCGTGCGTTACGTGGAAGAAAAACTCGCGCGCTGCGACAAGCCGGATCTGCTGGGAACGCCCGATATCCTGCTCATGGTGTCCGATGAGGTGGTGGTGTTCGACAACCTGAGTGGCACCCTGCATGTGGTCGTGCAGGCGGACCCGGCGCTTCAGGATGCCTATGAACAGGCCGAGGCGCGGCTCGATACCCTGGTGGGTATGTTGCGGCGTGACCTGCCGTTGCATGTGAACAAAGCGGCCAAGAAGGTGAGGGAAGAGGATTTCGTATCCGGTTTCACGCAAGAAGGTTTCGAGCAGGCGGTGCGTCGCTGCAAGGAATATATCGTCGAAGGCGATGTCATGCAGGTGGTGCTGTCACAGCGCATGTCAATCCCCTTCCATGCCCGGCCGCTGGATCTGTACCGTGCCCTGCGCAGCCTGAATCCCTCGCCTTACATGTATTACCTGGATCTGAATGATTTTCACATTGTCGGTTCCTCCCCGGAGATCCTTACCCGTTCAGAGGACGGTGTGGTGACAGTGCGACCCATCGCCGGCACGCGGCCGCGCGGCAAGGATGAGGAACAGGATCTTGCCCTGGAGCAGGACCTGCTCGCTGATCCGAAGGAACGGGCCGAACACCTCATGCTCATCGACCTGGGCCGCAATGATGTGGGCCGGATCGCAGAGACCGGTTCCGTGGAGTTGACCGAAAAGATGGTCATCGAGCGTTATTCCCATGTCATGCATATCGTCTCCAACGTGGAAGGCAGACTGAAGCCGGGGATGTCCGCGATGGACGTGCTGCGTGCCACCTTTCCGGCCGGCACCGTGAGCGGTGCGCCGAAGATCCGCGCCATGGAGATCATCGACGAACTGGAACCGGTTAAGCGCGGCGTGTATGCCGGTGCCGTAGGCTATCTCGCCTGGAACGGCAATATGGATACTGCCATCGCCATTCGTACCGCGGTGATCAAGGATGGCACCCTGAATATCCAGGCCGGCGCCGGCATCGTCCACGACTCGGTGCCACGCAATGAATGGGATGAGACCATGAACAAGGGACGTGCCATTTTCCGTGCCGTGGCCAGGGCGGAAGCCGGCCTCGACGGCACGCACCGGTGAGGGGACTGTCATGTTGCTGATGATCGATAACTACGATTCCTTCACCTACAACCTGGTGCAGTATTTCGGCGAGCTGGGTGCCGACGTGCACGTGTATCGCAACGACCAGATCAGTGTGGCCGGGATTGGTGAACTGAATCCCAGGCATCTGGTGATCTCGCCGGGACCCTGCACACCCAACGAGGCCGGGATATCCGTAGAGGCCATCCGGACCTATGCCGGGCGGATTCCGATTCTCGGTGTCTGTCTTGGCCACCAGAGCATCGGCCAGGCCTTCGGCGGACGGGTTGTGCATGCCGGGGCCATCATGCATGGCAAGACCTCGCAGATACATCACCAGGACGTCGGTGTGTTCCATGGCCTGGCAAACCCGCTGGAGGCGACCCGCTATCACTCGCTGGTGATCGAAAAGGACAGCCTTCCCGACTGCCTGGAGGTTACGGCCTGGACCGAGGGTGCCGATGGTCAGCGGGACGAAATCATGGGGGTGCGGCATCGCGAACTGGCGGTGGAGGGGGTGCAGTTCCATCCCGAATCCATCCTCACCCAGCATGGGCACGACATGCTGCGCAATTTCCTCGACCAGTAACGACGGTTTTCACGCATAGAGGGGCATGTCATGGAGCTGTTGATGGATCCCCAGGTCTGGCTGGCGTTTGCAACCCTGACGCTGCTGGAAATCGTGCTCGGTATCGACAACATTGTGTTCATTGCGATCCTGGTTGGTCGCCTGCCAGAGGCGCAACGGCAGCGCGCCCGCATTATCGGGCTGGCGCTGGCCATGCTGACCCGCATAGCCCTGTTGTTGTCACTGGTGTGGCTGATGGGGCTTACCGCGCCCCTGTTCGAGATCCTTGGAGAAGAGATTTCCGGGCGTGATCTGATCCTGCTCGGGGGCGGTGCATTCCTGCTCGCCAAGAGCACCATGGAAATCCATAACAGCCTGGAGTCTCCGGAAGAGCAGCAGCAGAGCATGAAGCGGGCATCCTTCCTGCTGGTGATTCTGCAGGTGGCCATTATCGATATCGTGTTTTCGCTGGATTCGGTCATTACCGCCGTGGGTCTGGCGCAGCACGTGCAGGTGATGGTGGCGGCGATCGTGGTTGCCATCCTGGTGATGATGCTGGCCGCGAAGGCGATCAGTGATTTCATCGACGAACACCCCACGGTGAAAATGCTGGCGTTGAGCTTCCTGACCCTGATTGGCGTGGTGCTGATGGCGGAGGGGCTGGACCTGCATATCCCGAAGGGCTATGTCTATTTCGCCATGGCCTATTCGGTCGGCGTGGAAATGCTGAACCTGCGCCTGCGCAAAAAACGCCAGCCCGTGCTGTTACACAAGACAATGAAAGAAGAGAGCTGACCATGGATATGCCCCAGGCAATACGTGCCGTCATCGAGCAACGCAATCTTTCCAGTGCAGACATGACCGAAGTGATGCGCACTATCATGACCGGTCATGCTTCACCGGCCCAGATCGGCGGGTTTCTCGTCGGTCTGCGCATGAAGGGCGAGACCATCGATGAAATTGCGGCGGCGGCGCGGGTGATGCGTGAACTGGCCAGCGGGGTAACATTGAGTGGCGAGCACGTGGTGGACACCTGTGGCACCGGTGGTGATGGCGCAAGCACCTTCAATATTTCCACAGCCAGTGCCTTCGTCACCGCCGCGGCCGGTGGCCGGGTGGCCAAACACGGTAACCGCTCGGTATCGAGCAGTTGTGGCAGCGCCGATGTGCTGGAGGCCGCCGGCGTGAATCTCGACCTTACCCCGGAGCAGGTGGCGCGCTGTGTCGATGAACTGGGCGTGGGTTTCCTGTTCGCACCGAAACATCATAGCGCCATGAGGTATGCAGTCGGTCCACGTCGGGAAATGGGGGTGCGCACCCTGTTCAATCTGCTCGGCCCGCTGACCAATCCCGCCGGTGCCCCCAACCAGGTACTGGGGGTGTTCGGTGCCGAGTGGGTGGAACCACTGGCGCAGGTGCTGCGACAACTGGGCAGCCATCACGTGCTGGTGGTACATGCCGAGGATGGGCTGGATGAAATCAGTATCGGTGCGCCTACCCAGGTGGCGGAACTGAAGGATGGGCAGGTAGAGTGCTACCACATCACGCCGGAGCAGTTCGGCCTGCAGCGGTTTGATGTCGGCGGGCTGGCGGTCAGGGATGCCGCTGAAAGCCTCGAGATCATCAAGGGCGTGTTCGCCAACCAGCCCGGTGGTGCGCGCGATATCATTGCCCTCAATGCCGGTGCAGCCATCTATGCGGCGGACCTGGCCGACAGCCTGGGGGCTGGTGTACACAAGGCGCTGGAGGTGATCGCCAGCGGCGCCGCCCGGCAGAAAATGGACGCGCTGGTGCAGCTGACGCAATCCATGAAATAGCGGAAACCATCATGAGCAATCCCCCTGATATCCTGAACCGGATCCTCGACCGCAAACGCGAAGAAATCGATGAGCGCAGCCGGCGTACGCCACTGTCGGCCTTGCAGGAGCAGGCCCTGCGGGCCGATGCGCCGCGTGGTTTCGTGGAGGCATTGAAGGCGAAGGTGGCGGCCGGTGATGCGGCGGTGATCGCCGAGATCAAGAAGGCCTCGCCCAGCAAGGGTGTGTTACGTCCGGATTTCGACCCGCCGGTCATTGCCAGAAGCTATGAGCAGGGCGGGGCGGCCTGCCTGTCGGTACTGACCGATGTGGATTTCTTCCAGGGGGCGGACGAATATCTGCAGCAGGCCCGGGCGGCCTGCGCGTTGCCGGTGTTGCGCAAGGATTTCACCATTGATCCCTACCAGGTGTATGAAGCACGGACCCTGGGTGCGGACTGCATCCTGTTGATCGTCTCCGCCCTCGATGACGCCAGGTTACGGGAGTTGCTGGAACTGGCCCATGAACTGGGCATGGATGTGCTGATGGAAGTGCATGACCGTGCGGAACTGGAGCGCGTCCTGCGTATGCCGGTACCGCTGGTCGGGATCAACAACCGCAGCTTGCGTACCTTTGAAACCAGTCTGAACACTACGCTTGATCTGCTTTCGCTGATTCCCGATGACCGGCTGGTGGTCACCGAGAGCGGCATTCTCACGCCGGAAGATGTGAAGCTGATGCGCGACCATGCCGTGCATACCTTCCTGGTCGGCGAGGCCTTCATGCGCGCAACGGACCCGGGGGCGAAACTGGCGGAGTTGTTCGGCATGGGCACATGCCTGTAGGTCCGAATCCATTCGGACGCCGGTCTAGCGCGTCCCGAACACCACAATGGTCTTGCCCCTGGCGGTAATCAGTCCCTGTTCCTCGAGCGATTTCAGTACCCGCCCCACCATTTCCCGTGAACAGCCGACGATACGGCCGATCTCCTGACGGGTGATCTTGATCTGCATACCATCCGGATGGGTCATGGCATCGGGTTGCTTGCACAGGTCGAGCAGGGTGCGGGCCACGCGGCCGGTGACATCCACAAAGGCCAGGTCGCTCACCTTGCGGCTGGTGATCCGCAGGCGGGCTGCCATCTGGGACGAGAGCGCAAACAGGATTTCGGTGTCTTCGCTGGCCAGTTGGCGGAAGCGGCTGTAGCTGATCTCGGCCAGTTCGCATTCGCTTTTGGTGCGCACCCAGGCGCTACGGGCATCGTCGCTGAACAGCCCCATCTCACCGAAGAAATCCCCCTTGTTGAGATAGGCCAGTACGATTTCATGGCCGTCGTCGTCTTCGATCAGTACCGTGACTGATCCCTCGAGGATGTAGTACAGCACATCGGGTTTGTCGCCGGCATAGATGATCACGCTCTTGGAGGGATAGCGCCGCCGGTGGCAATGTTCCAGGAAGCGGTCGATGGAGGGATTGCCGGTGGTGAGTATTTTGGTTGTTGCCATTCGTTCCGATGCCCCTTGCAAAAAGAGAACGCCCTTGGCGCCATAGACGCACTCTTCGCGTCGTACGGGTTCCTTCGGCCAGTGTAAGCAAGCCTGAAGGTTCTGTCGAACCATTCCAATTGGCAACTGTGATAGGCTTCGCAAAAATTGAAGTCTGGGAGCGGATCATGAAAGCACGGGTCAAGTGGGTCGAGGGCGCCACCTTTCTGGGTGAATCCGGTAGTGGCCATGCCATAGTCATGGATGGCCCCCCGGACAGTGGCGGCCGTAACCTCGGGGTGCGTCCCATGGAAATGCTGTTGCTGGGCATGGGCGGCTGCACGGCTTTTGATGTGGTGCTGATCCTGAAAAAATCCCGCCAGCCGGTTACCGACTGCGTGGTGGAGCTGTCCGCCGAACGTGCCGCAGAGGTGCCCAAGGTGTTCACCCGCATCCATGTGCATTTCGTGGTGACGGGTAACGGTCTTGCGGAAAAGCAGGTGGAGCGGGCGGTGAAGCTGTCGGCGGAAAAATACTGTTCCGCATCCCTCATGCTCGGCAAGGCCGCTGAAATCACCCACGATTTCGAAATCATCGAGGCGGGGGGGGCGGCATGAAGCGTCCGGCGCCCACCCGCGGCCTGCGTCACGTTGCGCTGTTCTGCCGGGACCTGGCAGCGGCCGAACATTTTTATGTGGAGCTGATGGGGATGACGGTGGAGTGGCGTCCCGATCCGGACAACGTCTACCTCACCTCGGGGAACGACAACCTGGCCCTGCATCGTGGTGGGAATGAATTTATCCCGGGAGAACACCAGCAGCTGGACCATATCGGTTTTTTCATTGCCACCCCGGAAGAAGTGGATGAGTGGTACGCCTTTCTGGATGCCAACGGTGTTGAGTTCAAGTCCGCGCCACGCACCCATCGCGATGGTGCGCGCAGTTTCTATTGCAAGGACCCGGAAGGGGTTTCGGTGCAGATCATCTATCATCCACCCATTGCGAAAGCGGACGGCCTGTAGGCCTGAATTCATTCGGGCGGTGTTCGTTTCCGGTTGTATGCCGATTCATGACCTTCCTTCCGCCCTTTGCCGGGCGGGTTCATTTTCTTTGTTCCGCCAAAGAAAACGAACCAAAAGAAAGGCGGCCCGACGACACCGCTCCTGATCAGCCCCTGGGTGCATCTGCGGTGCACCCGTTGGAAACAAGGTCCACCGGACCTTGTTTTAGTCCCGCCTCACCCCTGTGCTTCCCGGCCAAACCGGCGCGCGCAAAACTCGCCGCTATGCGGCTCAGACAGTTGCGCGCTTGTCCCGGTGTTGCCTGCGATGCCCGGCGGCGCCAACGGGATCTGGGGTGCCGGGTTTTTTGTAGGTCCGAATTTATTCGGACGGGGTTCATCTCGTATGGCAATGCCCGAATGAATTCAGGCCTACAGGCGGTACGCCGTCGTCGTCATTACCTTCGACATCAGTTTCATCAGGCCGCGCACCGGGGCCGGCAGGTCCGCGCCGCCGGCGGCTTTGGCGGTTTCGCCGTGATGGGCCTCGTCGGTCTTCATTTGTTCCAGGATGGCGCGGCTTTTGTGATCCTGCGGTGCAATACGCTGCAAGTGGTCGTCGAGGTGGCGGATGACCTGCTGCTCGGTTTCGGCCACGAATCCCAGGCTCCACTTGTCGCCGATGGCGCCGGCGCCGGCGCCGATGGCGAAGGAACCCAGGTACCAGAACGGGTTCAGCAGGCTGGTACGGCCACCGAGTTCCGCGACCCGCTGTTCACACCATTCCAGGTGATCGTTTTCCTCGCGGGCCGCCTGTTCCATACGCTCCTTCACCGACTCCAGCCGTGCTGTCAGGGCCTGGCCCTGGTACAGGGCCTGGGCGGATACCTCACCGGCATGGTTGATGCGCATCAGGCGGATGGATTCCTCCCGCTCGGCATCGGACAGGGTACCGTCTTCCGTGGTTTGAGACGGATTGGCGCGGTCGGTCACCAGCGGCCGGCCGGCCACGGTGCGTACGGCCTGATCGAAGCTGATGATCAGCTGATCCAGGGGACTGTAGTGGCGTTGGTTCATGGCGGCACCTTAGCGGCTACGGGAAGGCGTTGGCAATACCCGGCTATCGCGGAACGCCGGCATCATGGAATCTCCCTCGTATCGTGCGTCCTTGCTGGCGGGCAATCCCTCATTCCGCGAGTTGACGCGCCAGCAGGCTCACCGGGTGCAACACCTCGATTTCCAGCCCTGCCTCCCGCAGGCCCGCGGCCAGGTGCAGGGCGCAGCCGATGTTGCTGCTCACCAGGGTACGCACCCCCAGAGTCTGGAGCCGCTCGATATGGGGTTGCCGTATCGCAGCCGCCATCTCCGGCTGGGTGAGCATGTAGCTGCCGGCGGCGCCGCAGCAGGCGCCGGTCGGATTGAGGGGGAGGGTCTGCAGCTGGGGAATGCGTTCCAGCA
Organism: uncultured Gammaproteobacteria bacterium; assembly: GCA_965367295.1. Taxonomy (GTDB): domain Bacteria; phylum Pseudomonadota; class Gammaproteobacteria; order DSM-19610; family DSM-19610; genus JAIVHA01. The sequence continues at coordinate 18,612 of CBDUHN010000041.1, forward strand.
GCCGGTATACGGCGCGGTGCTGTCGCAGCCCGTGACGCAGGGTGCAGGGATCATGCACGGCGATGGTTTCGGGCAGAGGGAGCAGGGCCGGATCTGCGGGCCAGTCCGCCTGGTCGAGGAATGTCACGATATCCTGCAGGGCCCTGCTGAAGGCGGTGGCACCAGGGTGACTCGCTCCATATAAGGTTCCGTATTCCGCCAGGTGGGCACTGCAACCGCTGGCCGTGGAGATCACCGCATCGAGATGGGCGATGTCGAAGGCGGCCAGGTTGGCATCGGCCAGACCCCGGGCCCCACTGGGATCCCCGGCGTGTTCCAGCAGGGCGCCGCAGCAGACCTGGCGCTCCGGAATGCCGACTTCATAGCCAAGGCGGGTCAGTAGACGAACGGTGTCGCGCTGGGTGGCCACATCCGCTACGGAACCAATACAGCCGGAAAACAGGGCTACGCGGCCACGGGTCGGGCTGGAGGGCGTGTGAGTGCCTGCGCGCAATGGCCGTTGCAGCGCTGGTAGCCGGGCTTCCACGTCGGCCAGTCCCGGCAGGCGCAGCATTCCGCTGCGGCGCGTCAGCCATTGTGCCCCGCTGCGCTGGTAGAAACGCAGCAGCGTGGCGATGGCGCGCAGTCGGCCCGGGTGTCGCAGCAGACCGGTGATCAGTCGCTGCTGCCACCGGTGCCAGCGGGTCTGTGGGCGCAGCGGCCGTACCCGGGCGCGGGCCACATCCATGAGCCGGCCAAAGGGTACCTCCGAAGGACACATGGCCTCGCAGGCGCGGCATTCCAGGCAGCGGTCCAGGTGAGTGAACAACTGGTCGCTGACCGGCAGGATGCCGTTGTCCAGCCCCTGCATCAGGGCAATGCGGCCGCGCGGGGAGTCGCCCTCATCGCGGGTCAGGCTGTAGGTAGGGCAATGGGGCAGGCAGAGGCCGCACATCACACAGCGATCGGTGTCTTTGAGGTCGTTCGGCGCAGACAAGGGGGTAATCTCGAATCCGGAGTGAGGGCTGCGACAGCCGGCCCGGGTATAATAGCGAAATCCCAACCCACGCACCGGATGTCTTATGTCTTTCTATCAATATCATGTGTTTTTCTGTACCAATCTGCGCGAGGCTGGCCGACCCTGCTGCCAGCGCTTCGATGCCCAGGGAATGCGCGATTACGCCAAGCAGCGCACCAAGGAACTGGGGATTGCCGGCCACGGCAAGGTACGCATCAACAATGCCGGTTGTCTGGACCGCTGCGCCGAGGGGCCGGTAATGGTGATCTACCCCGAGGGCACCTGGTACAGCTACGTGGACCGCGAAGATATCGATGAAATCATCGAGGAGCACCTGGTCGGCGGGCGCGTGGTGGAGCGGCTGAAGATCTAGGGGGCGGCCACGCGTTTTGCGGTAAGCCCCTGTAGGTGCGATTTTATTCGCATTGCCATGGGTGTCGGGATGGTCTTGCGAATAAATCCACACCTGTGGGAGGGGTGTTGGGTCCTGCAAAAAAATTCACAACAGGGGTTGACAGAGGGGTAATCGTATTAGAAAATGCTTACATACTGATTGACCCAACCCCCCCCAACCTCCGGGTCAGTCAGTACTCCTCCAATCCTCCTTTTGGTGGTATTTTAAGCGCAGCCCCCTACTTGCTGCGCTTTTTTTTGTCTGGAATTTAGGGAATCAGGCCTCACAGTGCTTGAATCCGGCAAACCCATTATGTACCATTCCCGCTCTTTACGAGAGCAGTTAGGATCTGGAGCCATCCGATGAAGACTTTTAGTGCCAAGCCGGAAACTGTAAAGCGCGATTGGTACCTGGTGAACGCCGAGGGCAAGACCCTGGGTCGCCTGGCCAGCGAAATCGCCCGGCGCCTGCGCGGTAAGCACAAGCCCGAGTTCACCCCGCACGTGGACACCGGTGATTACATCGTGGTGGTGAACGCGGACAAGATCCGGGTCACCGGCCGCAAGGAAACCGATAAGATGTACCACCATCACACCGGTTACATCGGCAACCTCAAGTCCATCAGCTATGAAAAGCTCCAGGCCCGTGCACCGGGTCGTGTGCTGGAAATCGCCGTGAAAGGCATGCTGCCCAAGAACACCCTGGGCCGTGCCATGTATCGCAAGCTGAAGGTGTACGGTGGGGCCGAGCACAACCATGCCGCCCAGCAGCCTGCACCCCTGGAAATCTAAGAAGGTTCGGACAATATGTCGCAAGAACAGAATTACGCCACCGGTCGCCGCAAGACCTCTACGGCCCGCGTGTTCCTGACCAAGGGCACCGGTAACATCACCATCAACAGCCGTCCGCTGGATCAGTACTTCGGTCGCCAGACCGCGCGCATGATCGTGCGCCAGGCGTTGGAAACCGTGGACATGGCCGAGAGCTTTGACGTCAAGGCCACGGTGAAGGGCGGCGGCACCACCGGTCAGGCCGGCGCCATCCGCCACGGCATTGCCCGTGCCCTGATGGAATACAATGAAGAACTGCGCCCCACGCTGCGCCGCGCCGGTCTCGTGACCCGTGATGCACGTGAGGTGGAGCGTAAGAAGATCGGTCTGCGCAAGGCCCGTCGCGCCACCCAGTTCTCCAAGCGTTAATCCCGTCAGGCCGGCGGGTACTCGCCGGTTTCACGAGAAAGATATTGGGGGATCGTCTAGCGGCAGGACTGCGGACTCTGACTCCGCCAACCAAGGTTCGAATCCTTGTCCCCCAGCCAATACACACGGAACCCGCCCATGTGGCGGGTTTTGTGTGTATGGGGGTCAGGATGAAAACCCCAGGTTCGATACCCGACCAGCGGGAGGGTGAACGCCGGAGCATTGCGAGGGTGGCCCGAAGGCAGGCCGAGTAATCCTTGTCCCTCGGTCAATGAAAGACCCCGCCCCTGTGGCGGGGTTTTTTATCTGTAGATTCGAATTCATCCGGCAGGATGTCCATTTCCGATTGTATGCCAATCCATGACCTTCCTTCCGCCCTTTGTCGGGCGGGTTCATTTTCTTTGTCCCGCCAAAGAAAACGAACCAAAAGAAAGGCGGCCCGGCGACACCGCTCCTGATCAGCCCCTGGGTGAACCTGGGGTGCACCCGTTCGACGGAAACAAGGTCCCCCGGACCTTGTTTTAGTCCCGCTTCACCCCTGCGCTTCTCGGCCAGACCGGCGCGCGCAAAACTCACCGCTGCGCGGCTCAGACGGTTGCGCGCTTGATCCGGTGTTGCCTGCGATGCTCGGCGGCGCCAACGGGAGCCCGGGCGGCACCACGATGTCACCGTGGCACTTCCCAACCTGGCGGCACCCGTAAGTCCGAATTCATTCGGACGCCTTTTGCCGGATGTGCCCCCATCTCGCCCGTCAGCAGCCTTGCTTCGAATCCATCCGGCCTGCGCAAAACCACCCGAATAAACCCGGGCCTGCAAAAAACCAACAAAACCGCCTTTTCTGGTGCATGGGAATAAGCGTGGTTTTTTCGCGTCTCACTAAAGATACGGCAGAGGCGGTCGACCAATACATCCAATCTGCTTGAGCAGGTATCGCATAACAATTGATTCCAGTTGGATTTCGCCAAAAATACGGCGCTAGAACCGGAATCATTGTTGCGGTAAGACAACAAAAAACAACATCTGTCGTTTTTTTGAAAATAGTTGTTGCATTTCGCTTCCGGCTTGGTAAAGTGCGCCGGTGCAATAACGATTACCTGTCTGTACAGACAAATGACCAATCTCTATTAGGAGAGACACATGAACAAGAAGGTTCTGACCACTGCAATGGGTGCCGTACTGGCCGCTTCCATGGGCTATGCCCAGGCTGGCGACGTAACGGTGTACGGTAACGTGAACGTGTCCATCGATTCCGTGGACGTTGATGGCGGCAGCGACGACATCAACATGGAAAGCAACACCTCTTCCATCGGCGTGAAGGGTTCCGAAGATCTGGGTAATGGTCTGAAGGCCATCTTCCAGGCGGAATTCCAGTTTGCTGCCGACGAGCAGAGCGGCATTTCCGATCGTGACCAGTTCGTGGGTCTGGCCGGTGATTTCGGTAAGGTGCGTTTCGGTACCCTGTCCACCTCCTACAAGTCCCATGGCGCCATGATCGATCCGATCTACCGCACCTCCCTGCAGAACCGCGATCAGGGTCTGCAGTCCCGTCTGCACTCTGGTGCCAACGGTGAAGATCGTGGTCGTCTGAACAACCACGTGCGTTATGACAGCCCCGATTTCAACGGCATGAGCTTCACCGTCGATTATGCCTTCGACGAAAACGAACTGCCGGAAGATAACGATTCCTACGGCGTGGGCGGTCAGTACAAGAACGGCGGCATCCTGGTGTTCGCTGACTACTTCACCACCGACAACGGTACCGCCGGTGCTGGCACCGACGACAATGCCTGGAAGGTTGGCGGTAGCTACGCGATCGACGACATGTTCGCCGTGTACGCACAGTACGAAGAAGGTGCTCTGCTGACCACGACCCTGAACGAAGATGCCAGCCAGTGGCTGATTGCCGGCTCCGCTACCATGGGTAACACCATGCTGTACCTGGGCTACGGCCAGGCCGAAGATCTGGGTGCCGTTGGTGCCAACTACGAGCATGACGCCATCACCCTGGCGGTCGACCATCACCTGAGCAAGCGTACCGACGTGTATGCCGGCTGGTCGAACGTCGATATGGATACTGCTGGAGAAGTCGACACCATCTCTGTTGGTATGCGTCACAAGTTCTAATCTGATTTTTTCAGAGCAGAACCAGAGAACGGGGCCTTCGGGCCCCGTTTTTTATTGTCCATCGGGATCTGCTATGGTCCCGGCCATGACTACGATCCCGGTATTTCTCTTCCTGGCGCGTGTTGCCGGCATACTGACTATCATCTCCCTCGCGGCCTGTACCGCCTCCTTCCCGCGCATCCCCGCCACGCTGATTCACGACGATGTCCACACCGGCGGCAGCCTGGTGCGGTTCAATGGGGCCGCGGACCGGCTGGTGTCCGGTGGCTGGGAGGGGCGGGTGGTGCTCTGGTCGCTTCCGGAGGGGGCTCGGCTGCGGAGCTGGCAGGCCCATGCGGGTTCCGTGAATGGGGCGGCCTTTATGCAGCACGACGAACGGCTGTTGACGGCGGGTTATGATGGCAGGCTGGCGCAGTGGTCCCTGCAGGGGGAATTGTTGCTGGAACGCGCCAGTCCCTCACCGGTTACGGCCATGGCACTGTCGGAGACGCGCGAGCGGGTCGTCACCGGTCACGCCGACGGGCAGTTGCGTATCTGGTCACTGCCGTCCCTGGTGATGCTCGATCAGCTGCCCATACTGGCGCATCCCGTAAAGGCGGTGGCGCTGAATGAGGTGGATGGCTCGATGGCGGCCAGTAGTGAAGGGGGCGAGGTGGTGCTGGTCGAGGCCGATGGGAAGTGGCGGTCGTTGCCCGCGGGCCCCAGCGATACCTGGACCCTGGATTTCGCACCCGACGGCCACATCCTGATGGGCGCCGGCTGGTTCCGGCTGCATCGCTGGCGGTTGCCCGATGGTGAGTTGACCCTGTTGCCCACGGAGCATCACGGCATTATCAAATCCCTGCACTACAGTGTCGACGGTCGTGCGCTGGTCAGCATCAGCCGTCAGACCGATAGCGCGGTGAACTTTCTCGACCCCGAGACCGGGGCCACGCTGCGACGATTCCAGCGCCATGCCCTGTGTGGCGGCGATGTGCGGCTGTCCGGGAATGGCGCATTCCTGGCCAGCACCTCCGATGATGCCAGCGTACGGATCTGGGATCTGCGATATTCAAACTAATGAATGGCCACCGATGAACGCGGGAAAGATCAAAATCATAACGTCCGTGTTCATCGGTGACATATGATGGTCAGGCATAAACCGCATTCCCCCCATGATGCCTGACCCCGGCCTCTGGACGCTGTTCACCAGCGCCTTCATTTCCTCCACCCTGCTGCCCGGTGGCTCCGAGGCACTGCTGGCCTGGCTGGTGCATGCCGGGGAGATCCCGGCCGCGCAACTCTGGGGCGTGGCGACCCTGGCCAACAGTCTCGGGGCCCTGACCTCCTGGGGTGTCGGCTGGCTGATCGCACGTCGTTACCCGGCGCGTGAGCTGGTGAAGCCCGGGCATCGCCGGGCCGTGGAGCGGCTTCGTCGCTGGGGCAGTCCGGCGCTGCTGTTGTCCTGGCTGCCGCTGGTGGGTGATCCGCTCTGTGTGGCCGCCGGTTGGTTACGTATTTCCCTGTCGGCAGCAGTGTTGTTTATCGTGCTGGGCAAGGGCGCACGCTATGCCCTTATCGTCTGGGTCTTCCTGTAGGTCCGGATGTATTCGGAAGAGTGCCTGGCTACAGGGAGGCGCGAATAAATTCCGACCCGCAGGTGGCACTGACAGACGCGCTGGTCTGCATTTGCTAGAATGCCGCTTTGGAACCGCGCCGGTTTCCGTTCCGGCGCCATACTGTCGAGAATCGTTTCCCCATGCCGGCCCGCATCCGCGAAATCCCCTACAACTACACCTCTTTCTCCGACCGCGAAATCATTATCCGTTTTCTCGGTGCGGACATGTGGCCGGTGATCGAGGAATTGCGCGGCTCAAGGCGTACCGGGCGCTCGGCGCGCATGCTGTTCGAAGTGCTGGGCGATCTGTGGGTGGTGACCCGCAACCCCTACATCCAGGATGATCTGCTGGAGAACCGCAAGCGGTTCGAATCCCTGACCCATGCCCTGCATCATCGTCTCGACCAGGTGGTGGCACGGGCCGATGGCAACGAGCTGGCCATGCAGTTGGAGGGGCGTGCCCGCGGGGCGGTGCGTGCCTTCGAGGAATGGTTCCCGCGTACCCGCCAGTTACGTACGGCCATCGCACGCAAGCTGGGCCGCGTCACCCGCAAGGACAACATCGACTTCGGTGGCCTGGCCCGGGTGTCGCATGCCACCGACGCCACCGACTGGCGTGTCGAGTTGCCCTTCGTGGTCATCAGTCCCGACAGCGAGGAAGAGATGGCTGCCGTGGTGCGTGGCTGCATCGAACTGGGGCTGACTATCATTCCCCGTGGCGGCGGCACCGGTTACACCGGCGGTGCCGTGCCACTGCATGGCGATACCGTGGTCATCAATACCGAGAAACTCGAGGGGCTCGGGATCATCGAGTTGCGCGCATTGGAAGGTGTCGAGGGCGAAGTACCCGTCATCCGGGCCGAGGCCGGGGTGGTAACACGGCGGGTGAGCGAGCGCGCCGAGGCGGGCGGTTATGTGTTTGCCGTCGATCCCACCTCGCAGGATGCCTCCACCATCGGTGGCAACGTGTCCATGAACGCCGGCGGCAAGAAGGCTGTGCTGTGGGGCACCACCCTGGACAACCTGGTGTCCTGGCGCATGGTCACGCCGGAAGGACAGTGGCTGGAGGTGGAGCGCCTCGATCACAATCGCGGCAAGATCCACGAGCAGGCGCAGGTACGGTTCCGCATCCATCGTTACCAGGCCGATGGCCGCACGCCGGTGGGTGAACCCGAACTGCTGGTGATGCCCGGTCAGGCACTGCGCAAGGAAGGGCTGGGCAAGGACGTGACCGACAAGTTTCTTGGTGGCCTGCCCGGTATCCAGAAGGAAGGCTGCGATGGCCTGATCACCTCAGCGGTATTTATCCTGCATCGTATGCCGGCCTTCACGCGCACCCTGTGCCTGGAGTTCTTCGGCAGCGACCTGAGCCGTGCTGTGCCGGCCATCGTGGAAACCAAGGATTATCTCGACGGTCGCGGCGATGTGGTGTTGTCCGGCCTGGAACATCTCGATGAGCGTTATGTGCGTGCTGTGAACTACAGCACCAAGGCGCCGCGGCGGGAACTGCCCAAGATGGTATTGCTGCTGGATGTGTCCGGCGATGATGAACATGCCGTCGCCGATGCCGCCTCCCATGTGGTGCGGCTGGCCAACCAGCGCGATGCCGAGGGTTTCATTGCCGTCAGTCCCGAGGCACGGCGCAGTTTCTGGGCCGATCGCGCCCGCACTGCCGCCATCGCTGCCCACACCAATGCCTTCAAGATCAACGAGGACGTGGTGATCCCGCTCGACCGTCTCGGCGAATACAACGAGGGCATCGAGCGCATCAACATCGAGCAGTCGACGCGAAACAAGCTGACCATGGTCGAGGCGGTGCTGGACTATCTTGGCGGTGAGCTGCCGGAGTTGCGCAGTGATCCCGATTTCGAGGACAGCGAGGAGTCCCGCGCCATCGTTGCCGGCAAGCAGGCGGCGGCACGTGAACACCTGCAGCAGGTGCGCGGGCGCTGGCTACAGATCCTCGAACATCGCGAACGGCCGGCGGTGGAGCATACAGAACTGCTGGACACTGCATTGCGCGACCGGCTCGCCCCGGGGGTGACCCTGATCGAGTTGCTGTTGCACCGTGAGCTGCGCATCTCCTATCGCCGTGAGGTGGAGCAGCCATTGAAGGAGATATTCGGTGGCCGTGAATTCATGCCGGTGCACCAGCGCCTCGACGCCATTCACAAAAAAATCCGCTCCAGCCGCCTGTTCGTGGCCACCCACATGCATGCCGGTGACGGTAATGTGCACACCAACATCCCGGTCAATTCCAACGACTATGACATGCTCCACGAGGCGGAACGCATCGTCGATGCGGTCATGCAACTGGCGCGCTCCCTGGACGGGGTGATCTCCGGTGAGCATGGCATCGGCCTGACCAAGATCCAGTATCTGGAACCGGCGGTGGTGGAGGCCTTTACCGCCTACAAGCAGAAGGTAGACCCCGAGGGCCGTTTCAACCGCGGCAAACTGATGGCCGGTTCCGGGCTGGACAACGCCTATACGCCGTCGCTGCGCCTGGTGCAGCAGGAGGCCCTGCTGCTGGAGGAAAGCGCGCTCGGCGAGCTCAATGACGATATCCGCAACTGCCTGCGCTGCGGCAAGTGCAAGCCGGTGTGCAACACCCATATCCCGCGCGCCAACCTGCTCTATTCACCGCGCAACAAGATCCTCGCCACCGGCCTGATCATCGAGGCCTTCCTGTACGAGGAGCAGACCCGCCGTGGCCTGTCGATCCATCATTTCGCGGAAATGAACGACGTGGCCGATCATTGCACCATCTGCCACAAGTGTCTCAATCCCTGCCCGGTGAATATCGACTTCGGTGATGTGACCATGCGTATGCGCAACATCCTGCGCGAGCGTGGCCAGAAGCGCAGCAACATCGGCACCCTGATGTCCATGGCGTTCCTCAATATCACCGATCCCGCCACCATCAAGCTGATGCGCAAGGGTATGATCGAGTGGGGTTACAAGGGACAGCGGCTCGGCTATCAGCTGGCCCGGCGGTTGCCGTGGTTCAGGGCGGAAAAGCTCCCGGCTTCCACCACCGGCAAGATGGCGGTACAGGAACAGGTAGTGAACTTCATCAAGCGCCCCATGCCGGCGAAACTGCCCAACCAGACCACCCGTGCCCTGCTGGGTGTGGAAGACGCCAAGACGGTACCCATCCTGCGCGATCCCGCCCGGGTCAACGATGATTCCGAGGCGGTGTTCTACTTCCCCGGTTGTGGTTCCGAGCGTCTGTTCAGCCAGGTGGGGCTGGCGACGCTGGCCATGCTGTATGAGCAGGGGGTGCAGACGGTGCTGCCGCCGGGGTATCTCTGCTGCGGATATCCGCAACGTTCCGGCGGCGACGAGCCGAAGGGACGCAAGATCGTCACCGACAACCGGGTTCTGTTCCATCGGGTGGCCAACACCCTCAACTACATGGACATCAAGACGGTGATCGTCTCCTGCGGCACCTGTATGGATCAACTGCAGAGCTACGAATTCAAGAAGATCTTCCCCGGCTGCCGGCTGCTGGACATCCATGAATACCTGATGGAGAAGGGTGTGAAGCTGGAGGGTGTGGAAGGGGTGCAGTATCTCTACCACGATCCCTGCCACACGCCCATGAAGACCTATAATCCCACCGGCGTGGCCTCCAGGTTGATGGGGCAGGATGTGGTGCTGTCGGACCGCTGCTGCGGCGAGGCCGGTACCATGGCGATCTCACGCCCGGATATCTCCACCCAGATACGCTTTCGCAAGGAGGCCGAGATCAAGCAGGGTATCCGGAACTTCACTGGTGCGGAGCGCGCCGTGGATGGCAATGTGAAGATGCTGACCTCCTGCCCGGCCTGTCAGCAGGGCCTGATGCGTTATGCCGACGAAACCGGTCTGGAAACCGATTACATCGTGGTGGAGATGGCCAACCACCTGCTCGGCGAGGATTGGCAGGAGCAGTTTGTGGCGCGGGCACGGGCGGGGGGTATTGAGCGGGTACTGTTGTAGGGGGGTGTTGGCTGGTGCTCTTTTTGGTTGGTGTGCTGGCTCATGGCTTTCCTTCTGCCCTTTTCCGGGCTGCGCGGGTGCCCTGTGCTTCTCGGCGGTGCCAGCGGGGA
>CBDUHN010000042.1:0-29014 GCA_965367295.1 uncultured Gammaproteobacteria bacterium
CCACGGCGCAGCAGGCCAGTCCGAAGGTCATCGGCCACATGGAGCCTGTACGCGCCCAATTGATGAGCTTGTCGGCACTGGTGGTGACGAAGCCTTCCTCGAGAATCCCCTCGATACTCATGCGTCCGGGACCTCCCGCTGCTTACCAATGGAAATCATTCCCATTCCAGGGCTCCCTTCTTCCATTCATATATAAAGCCAACCACCAGGATACCCAGGAACACACCCATGGCCAGCAAACCGAACAGGCCGATCTGGTCGAGCACGATGGCCCAGGGGAACAGGAAGGCAATTTCGAGATCGAAGATAATGAATAGGATAGCCACCAGATAGTAGCGCACATCAAAACGCATCCGGGTATCTTCAAAGGCTTCAAAGCCACATTCATACGGGGAATTCTTTTCGCTGTCGGGCTTATGTGGGCCCAGCAGGAAACCCAGCACAATCGGCACTACACCGACCGCCAGGCCGATGGAGATAAAAATCAGTATGGGTAGATAGTTATCCAGCATTACTCTGCTTCCGATGCCTCTTGTCAGACGGGAGTGGGGCCCGCCATGGTGCACTACCCTGGTTCACAAAAGTGCAAACCGCGGCCAGTCTAGGGCAGTTTCTTAACATGTGTCAAGTTAAGCTGAACTTGAAATATCTCATGTAATCATGATGTTAGAATGATTGCTGGGGGTATAAATAAAACCATGCCACAAAAGGATTTGGGAGACATAAAAAAAGCCGCATGAGTCGTGCGCTCATACGGCTTTTTTACATGGATGGTGCCGATGGCGAGACTCGAACTCGCACGGCTTACGCCACTACCCCCTCAAGATAGCGTGTCTACCAATTCCACCACATCGGCAAAAACAGTTTGGAAATCTACTCAGGAAGATCGCCCTTGGCTGGATTCGGGGCTACGACGGGCTCCTCCGGCAAATCAGCCGGTACACTGGGTACCTCTGCAGCGGGCTGCTCAACCACCGGCACGATCTTCTCCGTCACGCTCACCGGAGCATCGGTAACATCCCGTACCAGCGGCGTGGACAGCAGCAGGCTGTTGATGAAGAAAGCCGCCGCCAGCACACCGGTTATACGGCTGAAGAAGGAACCACCACCGCGCGCGCCGAACACTGTCGAGGAGGCGCCACTACCAAAGGCCGCCCCCATATCCGCGCCCTTGCCTTGTTGCAACAGCACCAGGGCAATCACGCTGATCCCCAGTACCACCTGAAGCACTAACAAAAAGGTAAACATATCATTTCCCCACGCCCGCAAAGGGGCGCGAATGCTGCCCTGCCCTACTTGCCGGCACGACAGATGGTCAAAAATTCCTCGGCCTGCAACGAGGCACCGCCAATCAGGCCACCATCGATGTCCGGCATGGCGAACAGCTCGGCGGCATTGCTGCCCTTGACGCTGCCCCCATAGAGAATCTGCACTTTTTCAGCTACCGCGGCATCACGTGCCGCGATCTGGCTGCGAATAAAGGCGTGTACGTCCTGGGCCTGCTGCGGGCTGGCGGTCATACCGGTCCCGATGGCCCAGACCGGTTCATAGGCGATCACGGCATCGGCCAGGACGGCAACCCCTTCCAGATCAATCACCGCATCCAACTGGCGGGCCACCACCTGCTCGGTGATCCCCTGCTCGCGCTCTTCCAGCAGCTCGCCAACGCAGAGAATCGGGATCAGTCCCGCTTTTCGGGCGGCGGCGAATTTCTGTGCCGTACATGCATCGCTTTCGCCATACAGACTACGGCGCTCGGAATGCCCGACAATGGCATATTTGCAGCCAAAATCATTGAGCATGGGTGCGGACACTTCTCCGGTATAGGCACCGGAGGTCTGCTCGCTCACATCCTGGGCACCATAGCCAACCGCGCTACCCTTGAGCAGATTCGCCACTTCGGGGATATACACGTAGGGAGGACATACCGCCACATCGGAGTTCACATCCGCCATGCCGGCCTTGATGCCTGCCACCAGCTGACGGACGCTCTCCAGAGAACCGTTCAGTTTCCAGTTTCCCGCCACCAGTGTACGCCGCATGCCCATCTCCATTTATCCTTGAAAAACAGCCCGCAAGCTTAGCCGTGGAAAGGGTAAAAATCAATGGGAAAATCAGGGCGGCACGCCCCAACGGTACCTCCCTCGCCGGGGATACAGGCTCAGAAACTGTTCGCCACGACCTCGGCCAGCACCGTCGCCTGCTCCTGGACCAGCACTGCATCCTCACCCTCCACCATCACCCGCACCACCGGCTCGGTACCGGAGGGACGCAACAGTACCCGGCCACGACCATTCATACGCGCCTCCGCCGCCTTGACTGCAGCCTGTACCGCGGTGACCGTGCCCAGATCCACCCGGCACGAGACCGGGACATTGATCATATGCATGGGATACTTGGTCATGCCCTGCTTCAGGCTGCGCAGACTCTGCCCGGTCTGCACCATGGCCGCGAGCACCTGCAGCGCCGAGATGATCCCGTCGCCCGTGGTGGTGCGATCCAGGCAGATGATGTGGCCGGAGGATTCCCCACCGATTACCCCGCCTTCCTGTTGCAGCATTTCCATTACATGGCGGTCGCCCACCTTCGCGCGGGCGAAGGGGATGTCCAGCTCACGCAGCGCGACCTCCAGCCCCAGGTTGCTCATCAGGGTGCCGACCACCGTGCCGCGCAGCTGCCCCGCATCCAGGCGGGAACGGGCGATAATGAACAGCAACTCATCGCCATCGACCTCCTCGCCTTCATGATCCACCATGATCAGCCGGTCACCATCCCCGTCAAGGGCAATCCCCAGGTCCGCCTGCTGTTCGCGCACCGTGGCTTGCAGTAATTCCGGGTGGGTGGAACCACATTCATGATTGATGTTGAGACCATCCGGCTCGACGCCGAGACTGATGACATCGGCACCCATCTCATCGAAGACGCTGGGGGCCACGTGATAGGTGGCACCGTTGGCACAGTCGACCACGATTTTCATGCCCGCCAGACTGAGGGTGGCGGGCACGGTGCTCTTGCAATACTCGATGTACCGGCCACGGGCATCCACCACCCGTTCGGCCTTGCCGAGGCGTGCGGAATCCACGATCTTCATGGGCTTGTCCAGTTCCGCCTCGATGGCCATTTCCACCTCGTCAGGCAGCTTGGCGCCGAGCGCGGAAAAGAACTTGATGCCGTTGTCGTAATGCGGGTTATGGGACGCGCTGATGACGATGCCGGCACAGGCATGCAGGGTGCGCGTGAGATAGGCAATCGACGGCGTCGGCATGGGACCCAACAGGCGGATATCCACGCCAGCCGCCGACAGGCCCGCCTCCAGGGCCGATTCAAACATGTAGCCGGAGATCCGCGTGTCCTTGCCGATCACCACCGAGTTGCGCCGGCCACAACCCAGCACCCGCCCGGCGGCCCAGCCCAGCTTGAGCATGAATTCCGCGGTAATGGGGTCTTCGCCCACCCGTCCACGCACGCCATCGGTGCCAAAATACTTCCGTTCCGTCATGATGTTTCCCATTCCCCCGATTCTGCATTCGCAACAGCCGCGCACATGCGGATAGCTTCGACCGTTGCGCGAATATCATGAGCCCGTACGATGCGCGCCCCCTGCCAGACCGCCAGCACGGCCAGTGCCACGCTGGGGTGCAGGCGCTGGTCCGTTTCCAGTCCCAGCACCCTGCCGATCATCGACTTGCGAGACAGCCCCACCAGTATGGGATAGCCTGCACCGGTCAGTCTGTCCAGCGTCTTGAGCAGGCGCAGATTATGGCCCAGGTGCTTGCCGAAACCAAAACCGGGGTCCAGCAGGATACGACCGGAGGGAATACCTGCGGCCTCGCAGGCCGCTGCCCTGGCAAGTAGAAAATTACGCACCTCTTCCACCACATCCGCATACTCCGGATCCACCTGCATGGTGCGCGGGTTGCCCTGCATGTGCATCAGACACACCGGTACCCCGGCCTGCAAGGCGGCATCCAGGGCGCCGGGGGATTGCAGGGCATTCACATCGTTGATCAGGCCGGCGCCCGCCTCTACAGCAGCGGTCATCACCCCGGCTTTCTGCGTATCAATGGAGATGGGCACGGAAAGGTGTGGCCGCAATGCCTCGATCACGGGGATGACCCGAGCCAGTTCTTCCTCGAGTGAGACATCCGGGGCACCGGGCCGGGTGGATTCACCACCAATATCGATGATTCCGGCCCCGTCCTGTTCCATGCGCAAGGCATGCTCCACCGCTGCCTCCAGGTGCCGGTACCGACCGCCATCGGAAAAGGAATCCGGGGTTACATTCAGTACCCCCATGACCTGAGGCTGCCCGAGATCCAGGGCTTTGCCACCACAATCAAGGATCGTTGCAGGGGGAGTTTTATCCATGCGCTATGCCACTCAGGGGACGGAGATCGGAACCGAGCCGTCTGCACAGCTTGCCGAAACCGGGGCTGCCAAGTAAAACGCCCCGCGGTGCGGGGCGCTTCGGCCTGTTCCGGTGGTGAATAATGCCCGAATCAGTGTTGGCCAGCCGGACCACCAATGGCCCCATCGGTGGTACCGCCTTCCTGCGAACCGGCGGCCCTGGTGCCAGTACCGGTACCGGAGCTGTGGCTGTCGTCCCAGTCCTGCGGCGGACGTGGTTCCTTGCCATTCATGATGTCACCGATCTGATCACTATCGATGGTTTCGTACTTCATCAGCGCCGCGGCCATACCATGCAGGATATCCATGTTGTCCTTGAGGATCTGCTCGGCACGTTCATAGTTGCGATCGATAATATTGCGAATCTCATCATCGATGGCACGCGCCGTACCATCGGAAACGCTCTTGTGCTGGGCCACGCTGTGGCCGAGGAATACCTCGCCTTCATCCTCGCTGTAGGTCAGCGGACCGAGTTTTTCCGACAGCCCCCATTTGGTGACCATGTTACGCGCCAGTTCGGTGGCACGCTGAATGTCATTGGAGGCACCGGTAGTCACCATCTCTTCGCCGAAGATCAGTACCTCGGCGATACGACCGCCGAACAGACTCGAAATCTGGCTGTTGAGACGCTGCTTGCTGTAGCTGTAGCGGTCCTCTTCCGGCAGGAACATGGTCACGCCCAGGGCACGGCCACGGGGAATGATACTCACCTTGTAGACCGGATCATGGGACGGCACCATTCGCCCGACGATGGCATGGCCCGCCTCATGGTAGGCAGTCAGCTTCTTCTCATCCTCGTTCATGACCATGGACTTGCGCTCGGCGCCCATCATGATCTTGTCCTTGGCCTTTTCCAGATCCTCCATGTCCACCAGGCGCTTGTTGGCGCGGGCGGCGAACAGCGCGGACTCGTTGACCAGGTTCGCGAGATCGGCACCGGAGAAACCGGGGGTACCGCGGGCGATAATGGAAGGCTTGACGTTGTCAGAAACCGGTACCTTGCGCAGATGCACCTTGAGGATCTGTTCGCGACCGCGCACATCGGGCAACGGCACCACCACCTGGCGATCGAAGCGGCCGGGGCGCAACAGGGCCGGGTCAAGTACATCGGGACGGTTGGTGGCTGCGATGACGATCACGCCCTCGTTGCCTTCAAAACCATCCATCTCCACCAGCAACTGGTTGAGGGTCTGTTCACGCTCATCATGACCACCGCCAAGACCGGCACCACGGTGACGGCCAACGGCATCGATTTCATCGATGAAGATGATGCAGGGGGCATGCTTCTTGGCCTGTTCGAACATGTCGCGCACACGGGAGGCACCGACACCAACGAACATCTCCACAAAGTCGGAACCGGAGATGGTGAAGAATGGTACCTTCGCCTCGCCGGCAATGGCCCTGGCGAGCAGCGTCTTACCGGTACCGGGGGAGCCCACCATCAGTACGCCACGGGGAATCTTGCCGCCCAGCTTCTGGAACTTGCCGGGGTCGCGCAGGAACTCCACCAGCTCCGCCACTTCGTCCTTGGCCTCGTCGACTCCGGCCACATCATTGAAATTGACCTTCACCTGGTCCTCACCCAACATGCGGGCGCGGCTCTTGCCGAAGGACATCGCCCCCCGGCCGCCCCCGCCCCCCTGCATCTGGCGCATGAAGAAGATCCATACACCGATCAGCAGCAGCATCGGGAACCAGGAGATGAAAATCTGCATCAGGATCGAATCCTGCTCCGGCGCCTGGGCCTTCACCTGGACACCGCTGCCCAGCAGGTCATCGATCATCTTGGGATCATTGGGGGTATAGGTGGAGAACTTCTCGCCTCCACTCAGTTCGCCCTGCACGGTGCGACCATCGATCACCACCCGTTCGACATTGCCGGATTTCACCGATGCAATGAAATCGGAATAGGCCATGGTCTGGGCACGCTGGGTAGGTGGACCGAAATTATTGAATACCGACATCAGGACGACCGCGATGATCACCCACAGAATCAGATTTTTCGCCATGTCATTCAAAACGCTTACCTCGATGATCAATCGGCCTGATATTCAAAAACGCCTTAATCTTAAAGGCATTTTCGACGCAATTCATGAAACCTTACTATAGTTTATACCCCCTCGCCAGCACGTAGACTTCACGGCTGCGGGGACGGGACGCCTTGGGCTTACGAATCACCAGCCGGGTAAAGCGGCTGCGCAGGTCCTTGACCAGTTCGTCAAAGCCTTCACCCTGAAATACCTTGAACAGCAAATCGCCTCCCGGCCCCAGCACCCTGGTGGCAAGATCCACTGCCAATTCAGCCAGATACATGGCGCGCGGCAAATCCACCGCTTCTACTCCACTGATATTGGGGGCCATATCCGACATTACAAGGTCCACGGGATGATCGCCGATGGCCGTCAGCAACTGATTGAAAACCTCTTCCTCCCGGAAATCCCCCTGAATGAACTCCACATCGGGAAGACCATCCATGGGCAGGATGTCCGAGGCGATAATTTTGCCGCGTCCGTCGAGCAACCGGGTTGCATACTGGGACCAGCCACCGGGAGCCGCCCCCAGATCGACAATGGTTATCCCCGGCCGGATCAGCCGGTCTTTCTGCTGAATCTCATCCAGCTTGTAGACCGCGCGCGAACGATAGCCTTCCCGCTGTGCTTTTTTGACATACTCATCGGCAAAATGTTCCTGCAGCCAGCGACGACTACTCTTACTGCGCGCCACGACATACCTCCGGACGGACGGCCAGCAGGCCGGAAAAGGGGGGGAGTAGGAAGCATACTGCCAGTACAGGTATACTGCCCTGCTCGGCGAATTCAGGATTACCCATGACGCTCTCGGAAAAACAACGCAAACACCTCCGCACCCTTGGCCACCAGCTCAAGCCGATTGTAATGATCGGCGCCAACGGCCTGACGGACGCGGTTATGAACGAGTTCGAACAGTCTATCGAACACCACGAACTAATGAAAATCCGGGTCAGCGTCGGCGACCGGGATGCCCGTGATGCCATCATCACCGACATCTGCCAACGCAGCGGCGCGGAACTGGCGCAACGCATCGGCAATATCGCCCTGCTGTTCCGTCCCCGGCGCAAGGATTCACGCATCGTGCTTCCCAGGTAACAAAAAAGCCCGCCATACGGCGGGCTTTTTCACCTGCATCGAACCAGCAACTAGAAATTCAGGCGCAGGCCAAGGAAATAATCCGTCTCGTCCGCGTCATCACTGTCATCGGCCCGGAAGCTGACGGCAAAATCCTTGTTCAGATCGAACACGGCGCCGACATAGAAACCATCGCTGCTATCGCCCTGTAGTACCTGGTTGATGTAACCGGCTTCCACTTCAAATTTCTTCATCGGCTTGGCACGTACGCCCAGTTCTGCGATATGACCTTCAGGGTCATCCTTTGCGGAACCGTTGTATTCCTGTACCACGTACACGACGCCAGCCACCACATCGACGTTATCCATCACCGGGTAATTGCCACCGGCTCCGATGGTGAACTCATCAACCTTTTCATCCACCGAGGCACCCGCAACCTTGTCGATACTGGCGTTGCTGAAAGATGCCCGGATGTGCACATACTCATGTGCCGCAAATGATAGCTTGGCCTTGAATCCGTCACCCTCCAGGCCGTCACCGTCAATATTCAGGTACCCCAGTTCCGCATAGGTATAACTCAGGCCCTTGCCGGCAAAGCTCGTCACCGGTGCCAGTGCCATCGCCGCAATCAATAACCCCATTCCACTATATTTTTGAATCATTAGTATTCTCCTCCGGAAAATCGCCGCACGATCCTAAGTCAATTATCGAACACATTCAACCAACCCCCGAAAACAGGCTACTGGCGGTTTCCCTTTAGGAAACAGTTTTGCTAATTTCATCACTCATCATTCCGGCGAGGCCGTTCCGGTGCAGATCTCCCCCCTGTTTGCCAATACCCTATATTCCCTTGCCGCCTGCCTGTGGCTGCTGGTAACCGCCAGCCTGTCCTGCCATGCGGAAGCCCAATCCCCCGATAGCTTTGATGATCAACGCCTTGAAGAGCCGTTATCCCATCCAGACTGGTTCAAGCTCAGCTTCCTGGATCTGCGTGAAGATCTGCAGGAAGCCACCACCAGCGGCAAAAAGGGTGTCATCCTCTATTTTGGCCAGAAATACTGCGCCTACTGCCAGGCCCTGCTGGAAAATGATTTCGGAAAAGCCGACATTCGCGAGTACACCCGCAGGCATTTCGATGTCATCGGCATCGACATACACGGCAACCGCCCGGTAACCGATCTCGATGGCGTGGAATGGTCTGAACGCAGCTATTCACTCCATACCGGCACCAATTTCACACCCACATTGATTTTCTATAACACCCGGGGAGAAGTGGCGCTGCGTCTCCCCGGTTACTATCCACCCTACAAGTTCCGTGCTGCCCTGGAGTATGTTGCCGGCGGTCATTATCTGAAAGAAGATTTTCGCAGTTATCTGGCCCGGGCCGATGTACCCCTGGTATTCGAAGCCGGCGGCCTCAATTATGAGGAATTCTTTCAGGCCCCGCCCTACGCACTGGATCGCAGCCGCTGGCCAGCGGACCGTCCGCTGGCGGTGTTTTTCGAACAGGGCTACTGCCATGCCTGCGACATTCTCCACACCGGCCCCATGAAGCAGGATGCAATCCTTGCCCAGTTGCAGCAGATGGACATGGTGCAACTCAACCTGTGGGGCAATACTCCGGTGATCACCCCCGGAGGGAAACGCACCACCGAAGGCCAATGGGCTGAAGACCTGGGACTGTTCTATGCGCCGACCCTGGTGTTTTTTGATGAACAGGGAGACGAAATCATTCGCGTGGATTCCGTGGTGCAGTTCTACCGCCTGCGTAATGTGCTGGACTACATCCTCAGTGGCGCCTACCTGGAATATCCGAACTTCCAGCGATGGAGAGATTCCTCCCGAATCTGAAGCGGGATCCCTGGAAAGCAACAGGCATGATTATCAACCCGGTAGTCCAGCACTTGCTAACCGGCATCGGGTTCAGCCTGGCCCTGGTGACCTTCTCCTATGCCACCAACTACCGACAGCTTTCACCGCACCTCCCCATTGATGGCCGGCGCCTGGCACTGTTTGCCAGTTGCGTTTTCACCCTCGCCATTCTGTGCGAGGCCACGGTGAACCCCTTTTACGAAGACCACTTCGGCAGCAAACTATGAGAATACCGCACCCTCCCGGTCCATGATGCCAACGTATCCGCACTAGCACCCATCATCTGGACCGCCTATGGGGTTCACCTGTATTTTCTGTTGCACCGGCTGGACCAACTGGACCGGGTCCGACGTCATCCGGTCCTGCTCAAATCACTGGTAATCAGCATAGAAGCACCTTTCTTTGCCGAGGTCTCCAGCAATCTGTTCTTTCTGTTTTGCTCGGATGAATACTACGCCTACTACCTGCCTACCGAAGTCTTTCACCTGACGTCGGTGCAAGTCATTCCAGTCTACGCGCTGAGCCTGTTCCTCTGCCTGACCCTATACGCAAAAATCGAGCGCTTCAAAACCGGCTGGCATTCCCCGGTGTTTATCTACCTGGGAGGAATAGCCTTTGTGGCCATGGGTTGATCATGGATGGGAGTGGGTTTCAGTCCGTATTGCGACCAAAGGCTACCAGTGCCAGACCGGCCAGACTGGATACCAGATACAATGAGGAAGCAATACCGTGTAAGCGTCCAAAGTCCGGGGTAGCGCTCAGCCCGGCAGCCCGCATATCCGCCACCATGGGTGCCAGGATGAACTGGCCGGCTGCCACCAGCAGCAACATGAGCAGCAACACCCACAAACGCCAGCGCGGACGGTCCTGCAGGAAGTGGAACAACAGCAACAGGGTCCCGCAGAGCATGCCCAGATAAGCCACAGCGCGGAACATCTCACCGGCCAGGGTGCCGGCGAGATTGCGATCATCGAGCACCGCGAAGAGGATTGGGGCAGCGATGAAACCGATAGCCCAGAGCGCGCCTACCCACAGTGTGAGGAGAATACGTTCACCGATCAGAATGCGCGTTGGCATAGGTGATGAGGGGGGGGAATCGACGGGAAGAAACCCGGCCTATTCGTAACGGACGGCGATGACTTCGAAATTCTTGGCACCGCCCGGCACCTGCACTTCCACCAGATCGCCTTCCAGCTTGCCGATCAGGGCGCGTGCAATGGGAGAATTCACCGAGATCAGACCGGACTTGATATCGGCCTCATCCTCACCCACGATCTGGTACGTCAGTTCTTCCTCGGTATCCTCATCCATCAGATCGACGGTGGCACCGAATATCACCTTGCCGCCGGCATCCACGGCAGCCACATCGATGATCTGGGCATGGGACAGCTTGCCATCGATTTCCTTGATACGCCCCTCGATGAAACTCTGCTGCTCACGGGCCGCATGGTATTCGGCATTCTCCTTGAGATCGCCATGGGCGCGAGCCTCGGCAATCGCTTCAATAACCTTGGGGCGATCCACGGTTTTCAGCCGTTGCAGTTCCGCACGGAGTTTTTCCGCACCGCGCACCGTCAATGGGACCTTGCTCATCGCATGGATTCCTTATGTAATTCCTGCAGTCTCTCCACCGTATCCACATCCAGATAACGCAGCGCCATACAGGTGGCCTTGGCATGCGCCAGCGTAGTACTGTAACTCACCTTGTGCTGTAGTGCGGCACCCCGAATGGTATAGGAGTCCGCCAGCGCCTGCTTACCTTCGGTGGTGTTGATAATGAGTTCGATCTGGTCGTTCTTGATCATATCGACGATATGCGGACGACCTTCGGTCACCTTGTTGACGATCTGGCAATCGATGCCGGCCGCGCGGATCTCGCCACCGGTACCACTGGTTGCCACCACCTGGAACCCCTGCTCCGCGAGATCCTTGGCCAGTTCCACGGCACCGTCACGGTCCGCCTCGCGGACACTGATAAAGACCCGGCCGGAACGCGGTAGTTTCTCGCCACCACCGATTTGCGCCTTGGCAAAGGCCTCGGCGAAGTTGCGGCCAACGCCCATCACTTCGCCGGTGGATTTCATTTCCGGGCCAAGCACCGGATCGACGCCGGGGAATTTTACAAAGGGGAATACCGCTTCCTTCACTGAATAATAGGGCGGGATGATCTCCTCGGTGGCACCCTGTTCCACCAGGCTGCGGCCCGCCATGCAGCGCGCGGCGATCTTGGCCAGCGGACGACCGGTAGCCTTGGACACAAAAGGCACGGTACGCGAAGCGCGGGGATTCACTTCCAGCACGTAGATCTCGTCACCCTGGATGGCGAACTGGGCGTTCATCAGGCCCACCACCTTGAGTTCATGCGCCATGGCCGTCATCTGCTCGCGCAGGCGGTCCTGCAGATCCTCACTCAAGGTATAAGGCGGCAGCGAGCAGGCAGAATCGCCGGAATGCACACCGGCCTGTTCGATATGCTCCATGATGCCGCCGATAAGCACGTCCTTACCATCACAGATGGCATCCACGTCCACTTCCACTGCGTCATCCAGAAACCGGTCGAGCAGTACCGGTGAATCATTGGACACGCTCACCGCCTCGCGCATATAACGATTCAGATCCTCGTCGCTACGCACGATTTCCATGGCCCGGCCACCGAGCACGTAGGAGGGCCGTACCACCAGTGGATAACCGATCTCATTGGCCAACGCCACGGCCTGATCGGCTGTGCGTGCAGTACGGTTCGGCGGCTGCTTCAGGCCCAGCTTGTTGATCAGCTGCTGAAAGCGCTCGCGATCCTCGGCCAGGTCGATGGAATCCGGTGTGGTACCGATAATCGGCGCCCCGGCTGCTTCCAGAGCGCGGGCCAGTTTGAGCGGGGTCTGACCACCATACTGCACGATCACGCCCTTGGGTTTTTCCTTCTCGATGACCTCGAGCACATCTTCCAGGGTCAGTGGCTCGAAGTAGAGGCGGTCGGAGGTATCGTAGTCGGTGGACACGGTTTCCGGATTACAGTTGACCATGATGGTCTCATAGCCATCCTCGCGCATCGCCAACGCTGCGTGCACACAACAGTAATCGAACTCGATACCCTGACCGATACGGTTGGGTCCGCCTCCCAGCACCATGATCTTGTCCTTGCCGGTAGGCTGTGCCTCGCATTCCTCCTCGTAGGTGGAATACATATAGGCCGTACTGGTGGCAAATTCCGCCGCGCAGGTATCCACCCGCTTGTAGACCGGGCGCACACCAAATAGATGACGCATCTTGCGCACGGTGCGCTCGTTGGTATCCAGCAATTTGGCCAGGCGCCGGTCGGAAAAACCCTTGCGCTTGAGTGCGTAGAGGCGATCCCGGTCCAGTCCATCGATGCCCCAGGCCTGCACCTGCGCTTCCAGTTCGATGATTTCCTGGACCTGCATAAGGAACCAGGGGTCGATGTAGCTGGTTTCGAAAATCTTTTCCAGCGACCAACCGAAACGGAAGGCATCGGCCAGGTACCGGATACGATCGGCGCCAGGGGCACGCAGTTCGCGGCGCAGCACATCCTTGGCATCGTCACGGGTGAGATCAAGGATTTCATCCAGCCCGTCGATGCCGGTTTCCAGGCCACGCAGCGCCTTCTGCAGTGATTCCTGGAAAGTACGGCCGATGGCCATCACCTCGCCCACCGATTTCATCTGAGTGGTCAGGCGGTCATTGGCACGCGGAAATTTTTCGAAGGTAAAACGCGGAATCTTGGTGACCACGTAGTCGATGGACGGTTCGAAAGAAGCCGGTGTGGCGCCACCGGTGATCTCGTTCTGCAATTCATCCAGCGTATAACCAACGGCCAGCTTGGCGGCCACCTTGGCGATGGGGAAACCGGTGGCCTTGGAGGCGAGTGCCGAGGAGCGGGACACGCGCGGGTTCATCTCGATGATGATCATGCGACCATTTTCGGGATTGACGGCAAACTGTACGTTGGAGCCACCGGTCTCCACACCGATCTCGCGCAACACCGCCAGCGAGGCGTCGCGCATGATCTGGTATTCCTTGTCGGTCAGGGTCTGGGCCGGTGCAACGGTGATGGAGTCGCCGGTGTGCACCCCCATGGGATCGAAGTTCTCGATGGAGCAGATGATGATACAGTTGTCGTTTTTATCACGCACCACCTCCATCTCGTACTCTTTCCAGCCAAGGATGGATTCCTCGATCAGCAGTTCGTTGGTGGGCGACAGGTCCAGGCCGCGCTCACAGATCTCAACGAACTCCTCCTTGTTGTAGGCAATACCGCCACCGCTGCCACCCATGGTGAAGGACGGACGAATGATGGTGGGGTAACCGATCTGGGCCTGCACCTGCAGCGCTTCTTCCATGCTGTGGGCAATGGCGGAACGTGGCATATCGAGGCCGATCTTGCGCATGGCGATGCGGAACTTGTCGCGGTCCTCAGCCTTGTCGATGGCCTCGCGCTTGGCGCCGATCATCTCCACGCCGAATTTCTCCAGCACCCCTTCGCGCGCCAGGTCCAGCGCGCAGTTCAGCGCGGTCTGGCCGCCCATGGTGGGCAGCAGTACATCGGGGCGTTCCTGTTCGATGATACGTGCCACCGTTTTCCAGGTGATCGGCTCGATATAGGTGGCATCGGCCATCTCCGGGTCGGTCATGATGGTGGCCGGGTTGGAGTTTACCAGGATGACGCGGTAGCCCTCTTCGCGGAGCGCCTTGCAGGCCTGCGCCCCGGAGTAGTCGAACTCACAGGCCTGGCCGATGACGATGGGGCCGGCGCCGATGATGAGGATGCTGCTGATGTCAGTACGTTTTGGCATGGTGTCTCTATTACCGCTGGGGCGCGAAGGAAAATCCAAAGTATTCCCTGATTAGACGAGGCCTGATTTATTCACCATGCCAATGCAAGTGGTCATGACAGATAAAACGGGGATTCTTTAACCAGTTCTTCTTTGCATGCTCCGCGCCTTTGCACTTCAAAAATCGGTTTGTCAGGCCTGCGCCGCCTTCATGAGGTCGATGAAACGGTCGAACAGCGGCGCCACGTCATGGGGGCCCGGACTGGCTTCCGGGTGCCCTTGAAAACTGAAGGCAGGCACGTCGGTGCGCTGCACACCCTGCAGCGAACCATCGAACAGGGAACGATGGGTGGCACGCAACTGATCCGGCAGGGTCTGTTCATCGACGGCAAAGCCATGGTTCTGACTGGTGATCATTACCATGCCGGAGTCCAGGTCCTGCACCGGATGGTTGGCACCGTGGTGACCGAATTTCATCTTCACCGTACGTGCGCCACTGGCCAGGGCCAACAGTTGGTGCCCCAGGCAGATACCGAAGGTGGGAATACCGTCCGCGAGCAGGTCCCGGATCGCAGTGATGGCGTAATCGCAGGGCTCAGGGTCGCCCGGACCATTGGACAGGAACAGGCCGTCGGGGTTGAGCTTACGCACTTCCGCTGCCGGCGTCTGGGCCGGCACCACCGTGAGGCGGCAGCCACGATCCACCAACATGCGCAGAATATTGCGCTTCACACCGTAATCATAGGCCACCACGTGGAAGGGCAGCTTTTCTTCGATGGGATGCGGCGCGTCGGGCAGTCCGTCCACCAGCGTCCAGCTGCCCTGGGCCCATTCATAGGGTTCGTGGGTAGTCACTTCTTTGGCGAGATCCATGCCCTTCAGGCCAGCAAAGCCACGGGCCGCGGCGATGGCCGCCTGTTCATCGATCTGCTCCCCGGCCATGATGCAGCCACCCAGCGCACCCTTCTCGCGCAGAATGCGGGTCAGGCGCCGGGTGTCGATATCGGCAATGCCGACAATCTTGTGTTCGCGCAGGTAACTTTCCAGATCGCCCTTGGCACGCCAGTTACTCACCAGGCGTGGCAGATCCCGCACCACCAGGCCGGCGGCATGCACATGGGAGGACTCGGCATCTTCGGGGTTGACCCCCACGTTACCGATATGCGGATAGGTCAGGGTCACGATCTGACGCGAATAGGAGGGGTCGGTGAGGATTTCCTGATAACCGGTAAGCGCGGTATTGAACACCACCTCTCCGATAGTCTGTCCGTCCAATCCGATCGACTCGCCTCGAAACAGGCTGCCATCTTCGAGGGCTAACAGGGCAGCTTTCCTCAAGGGGGAACCTCCACAGCTAGATGTGCAAAGCGGGAAGCCTTGTGGGACTTCCCGCCTGGAAATGGGTGCAGACGTCGGACGACGTCACATGCTGAGGCGGTATTCTACTGCATGCCCCCGACACTGTCTACGCGCAGGAACGGAAAAAACTCCGCGCCCACCGGCAAAAAACCGCGTTTTACCCCTTTAAATCCAGCACATCCTGCATGTCGTACAGATTTGCCGGGCGCCCCTGCAGCCAGGCCGCGGCACGTGCTGCTCCCTTGGCAAAGGTCATGCGACTGGATGCCTTGTGGGTGATTTCCACCCGCTCGCCGATCCCGGCGAACAATACCGTATGGTCGCCGACCACGTCCCCCGCACGGATGGTCTCGAAGCCAATGGTCTTTGCATCACGCTCGCCGGTGATGCCCTCGCGGCCATAGACGGCGCAGGCTTTCAGATCGCGCCCCAGCGCCTCGGCCACCACCTCACCCATGCGCAGGGCGGTCCCCGAGGGGGCGTCAACCTTGTGGCGGTGGTGGGCCTCGATCACCTCCACATCATAATCGTCGCCCAGCACCCGGGCGGCCATGTCCAGCAGCTTCAGGCACAGGTTCACCCCGACGCTCATATTGGGTGCAAACACGATGGGGATATCCGCCGCGGCAGCCGCAATGGCGGCCTTCTGTTCGTCATTGAAACCGGTGGTACCGATCACCATGGCACGGCCGGCGGCACGGCACACCGCCAGATTCGCCAGCGTCACCTCGGGACGGGTGAAATCGATCAGCACATCAAAATCGCCCCGCACCGCCTCCAGATCCGCCCCGATGGTGATACCAAGTTTGCCAACCCCCGCCAGCTCCCCGGCATCGGCGCCCAGCAGTGAACTCTGCGGGTGCTCCAGCGCGACACTCACCTGCAACTCCGTAACGGCATGGCAGGCTTCGATCAGGTGGCGGCCCATGCGGCCAGCGGCTCCAGTAATAGCGATTCGGGTCATGGCGGGTTCCAGGGACTGGTTGCGGAAAAGCGGGAGGGTACCGTATCGACGGGCCGGCTGCATCCGGCCCGATGAGGGAAAAGCCTCGCCCGAAGAAATTCGGGCGTCCGCGCAGACATCATGCCCGGACGGCTAGAATTTCATGCCCTCGAAAAACTTCTTCACCCCGTCCAGCCAGGTGGATTCCTGCGGCCGGTGGCGGGCGCCCCCCTCATGCAGGGTCTGCTCGAATTCCTGCAGGAGTTCCTTCTGTCGGGCATTGAGATCGGACGGGGTTTCCACCAGCACCCGGCACATCAGGTCACCGGTGGCGCCGCCACGCACCGGTGCGACCCCCTTGCCACGCAGGCGGAACAGTTTGCCGGTCTGGGTCTCTTCGGGGATCTTGAGCTTCACACGGCCATCGAGGGTCGGCACTTCCAGTTCACCGCCGAGCGCCGCCGTGGTGAAACTGATGGGTACCTCGCAATAGAGGTCGTTGTCATCGCGCACGAAGATGGGGTGTTCCTTGACACCGATCTGAACATACAGGTCTCCCGGTGGCCCACCGTTCTCACCGGCCTCGCCTTCGCTGGCCAACCGGATACGATCCCCGTTATCGACCCCCGCTGGCACCTTGACCGACAGGGTCTTGGCCTCTTTGACGCGGCCCTGGCCATGGCAGGTGCCACAGGGATCCGCAATGACAGAACCGGTACCGCGGCAGTTGGGGCAGGTCTGCTGGATGGAGAAAAACCCCTGCTGCATGCGCACCTGGCCGTGACCACCACAGGTAGTACAGGTGGTGGGCTTGCTGCCCTCCTTCGCACCGCTGCCATCGCAAGTACTGCACTTGACCATGGTGGGCACCCGGATCTTCACCGTGGTGCCACGCACCGCATCCTCAAGACTCAACTCCAGGTTGTATCGCAGATCGGCGCCGCGATATACGCGGTTGGCACCACGGGCACCACCGCCACCGCCGCCACCCCCGAAGATGTCCCCGAACACGTCTCCGAAGATGTCGCTGAAGCTGGCACCGCCGGCGCCTGCCCCCCCGAAACCGCCACCGCCACCCCCCATGGAGGGGTCGACGCCGGCATGACCGAACTGGTCATAGGCGGCCCGCTTGCGAGCGTCCGTGAGCACCTCATAGGCCTCCTTGGCCTCCTTGAATTTGCCTTCGGCCACCTTGTCGTCGGGGTTGCGATCGGGATGGAACTTCTGGGCGGCGCGGCGGTAGGCCTTTTTCAGCTCCGCCTCACTGGCGTTCTTGGCCACGCCGAGTACTTCGTAATAATCACGTTTGGACATAGTCTGCAGGGCTTCGCGGAGAAACCTCTATTCCTGAAATTTTAATTTTGCCACAAAGATACAGCGGTCCCGGAAAGACCAGGAAACGCATGCACAGTGCGGTCGCTGTATCTTTGGGGCAAAACTACCAAACAACAAAAGTCCGGGGCCTGCTTGCCGACCCCGGACCTGCGCTACCAAAGGATGATCAAGTCCTTACTTGTTATCTTCCTTGACCTCTTCGAACTCGGCATCCACCACATCGTCGGCTGCGCCAGACGTTTCACCAGCCGCTTCTGCACCCTGCGCACCACCGGCCGCACCCGGCTCGGATTTCTGCGCGTAGAGACGTTCGGCCAGCTTGCCGGACACTTCGCCCAGCGCTGCGGTCTTGGTCTCGATGGCTTCCTTGTCGTCGCCCCTGATGACCCCTTCCAGATCCTTGATGGCAGCTTCGATCTTCTCCTTCTCATCCGCCTCCACCTTGTCACCCAGTTCCTTGAGGGACTTGTTGGTAGCGTGGATCAGATTGTCGGCCTGGTTGCGAACCTCCGCCAGGGCGTGGAATTTCTTGTCCTCGTCGGCATGGGCCTCGGCATCCTTCACCATCTTCTCGATTTCTTCCTCGCTCAGGCCGCTCGATGCCTTGATGACGATGGACTGTTCCTTGCCGCTGGCCTTGTCCTTGGCGGATACGTTCAGGATCCCGTTGGCATCGAGGTCAAAGCTCACCTCGATCTGCGGCATACCGCGCGGCGCCGGCGGGATGTCGGACAGGTCAAAGCGCCCCAGCGACTTGTTGGCCGAAGCCATGTCGCGCTCACCCTGCAGCACATGCACGGTTACCGCGGTCTGATTGTCATCCGCGGTGGAGAACACCTGCGACGCGTTGGTCGGGATGGTGGTGTTCTTCTCGATGAGCTTGGTCATCACGCCACCGAGGGTCTCGATACCAAGCGACAGCGGAGTCACGTCGAGCAGCAGCACGTCCTTCACTTCACCGCCCAGCACACCACCCTGGATCGCGGCACCGATGGCAACCGCTTCATCGGGGTTCACGTCACGGCGCGGTTCCTTGCCGAAGAACTCCTGCACGGCTTCTGCCGCCTTGGGCATGCGGGTCTGACCACCGACCAGGATGACATCATCGATTTCGCTGGCCGACAGACCGGCATCCTTGAGCGCCACCTTGCAGGGCTCGATGGTACGCACGATGAGGTCTTCCACCAGGGACTCCAGCTTGGCGCGGGTCAGCTTCAGGTTCAGATGCTTGGGACCGCTGGCATCGGCCGTGATGTACGGCAGGTTGACGTCGGTCTGCTGGCTGGAGGACAGCTCGATCTTGGCCTTTTCGGCGGCTTCCTTCAGACGCTGCATGGCCAGCGGGTCACCGCGCAGGTCGATGCCCTGATCCTTCTTGAACTCATCGGCCAGGTAATCGATAACACGCTTGTCGAAATCTTCACCGCCCAGGAAGGTATCACCGTTGGTGGACAACACCTCGAACTGGTGCTCACCGTCCACGTCGGCGATTTCGATAATGGAGATATCGAAGGTACCACCACCCAGGTCGTATACGGCAATCTTGACGTCGCCGCGTTTCTTGTCCATCCCGTAGGCCAGTGCCGCCGCGGTAGGCTCATTGATAATGCGCTTCACGTCCAGGCCGGCGATCTTGCCGGCGTCCTTGGTGGCCTGGCGCTGGGAATCATTGAAGTAGGCCGGCACGGTAATGACCGCCTCGGTGACCTTCTCACCCAGGTAGTCCTCCGCGGTCTTCTTCATCTTCATCAGCACGCGCGCGGACACTTCCGGCGGCGCCATCTTCTTGCCATTGCCTTCGACCCAGGCATCGCCATTGTCGGCCTTGATGATCTTGTAAGGCACCAGGCTGATGTCTTTCTGCACTTCCTTGTCTTCAAAGCGGCGGCCGATCAGGCGCTTGACCGCATACAGGGTGTTGGCCGGATTGGTGACAGCCTGGCGCTTGGCAGCCTGACCCACCAGTACCTCATCATCGCTGGCAAAGGCGACGATGGACGGCGTGGTGCGGTCGCCCTCACTGTTCTCGATAACCCGCGGCTTGCCACCTTCCATTACTGCAACACAGGAGTTGGTGGTGCCGAGGTCGATGCCGATGATTTTTCCCATGATCGTGAATCTCCGTACGTAAAAGCTGTTAAATTCGGTTCAAATTTGCGTCTGCTTCCCTACATGGGGGCAGGGATTTGCAATTCAAGGCCTGTGGTTATGCGTCGGCCTTGGACACCATCACCATGGCCGGGCGTACCAGGCGCTCGTTCAGCAGGTACCCCTTCTGGATCACAGCCACCACCGTGTTGGGCTCAACGTCGGCGCGCGCCTGCATGGACATGGCCTCGTGGTATTCAGGATTGAACTTCTCACCGGCCGGATTCAGCTCCTGTACGCCAAATTTCTCCAGCGCCGAGGCAAGCATCTTAAGGGTCAGTTCGCTGCCTTCGAGCAGCTTGGCGGGGTCCACCGCGTTCCCTTCTCCGGCAGCCGCAATCCCCATTTCCAGGCCATCCTTCACCGGCAGCAGTTCCTGGACAAATTTATCCAGGGCGTATTTGTGGGCGTTGGCAAGCTCCCGTTCGCTGCGCTTGCGCAGGTTTTCCATCTCCGCCTGCAGGCGCAGGCACTGGTTCCAGTGCTCGTCCGCCCGGGCGCGGGCATCTTCCAGGAGGGCACCCACCTCGGCCGGATCCGTGGTCGTGGCACCTTCGCCATCCACATCCTCATCCAGGCCAACGGCCTCACGGCCGGCTCCCTCGATCTCCGGTTCCACCACCGGCTTTTCCTGGTCCACCATGAATAACTCCGAAATATCAGTTATCTAAAAGAAAAACATAAAGCAATTTCCCGACCGGGGATTCCCCCGCGGGTATGCAGGTATCAGCTATGTGGGGTTTATTCCTTGGGATTCAAGGCCGCCCCCATGATACGGGCGGTAGCATCAACAATGGGGATCACCCGCTCATAGGCCATGCGGGTCGGACCGATGACACCCAGCACCCCCACGACCCGGCCATCCACCGAATAGGGCGCCGTTACCACGCTGCACTCGTCCAGCATCTGGTAGCCCGATTCCTCGCCGATGAAGATCTGCACCCCTTCACCGATCACGCACTGGTCGAACAGGTGCAGAATGTCACGCTTGCGATTGAAGGCCTCGAACAGCTGGCGCAGGGTGCCGAGATCACACAGCTCTTCGAACTCCATCAGGTTGGTCTGCCCGGCCATTACGAAGTCATCCCCCTCCTCGGCGGCATTGAGGGCCGAGTCGGCCATCTCCATGGCCATGCGCATCATCCGATTCATGTCCTCGCGGGCATTTTTCATATCCCGGATCAGGATGCGGCGTACTTCCTGAAGGTCGCGACCGGCAAACTGTTCATTAAGATAGTTGGAGGCTTGCTGGAGCTCGGAAGGTGTATAGGGACGATCCACCTTGAGAATACGGTTCTGCACATCGCGGTCGCTGATCACCAGTACCGCCAGCACCCGGTGTTCCGACAGGGGCAGGAACTCCACCCGCTTCAGGGCCACATGTTCCCGTTTCGGCAAGGTTACGATGCCGGCCAGCTGGGTGATACCGGACAGCAGGGAGGAGGCCGTCGCCACCAGCCCCTTCGGGTCCTGATCGGTCTTCAGCTCGCTACGCATACGGCTGACCAGCCCTTCGTCCAGCGGCTTCACCGTCAGCAGGCTATCCACGAACATGCGGTAGCCCTGCACCGTGGGAACGCGTCCGGCGGAGGTATGCGGAGACCGGATCAGCCCCAGATCCTCAAGATCCGCCATCATATTGCGGATGGTTGCCGGACTGAACTGCAATCCCGACTCCCGCGACAGGGTGCGCGAACCCACCGGCTGGCCGTCGCGGATGTAGCGCTCGGTCAGCACCTTGAGCAGTTGCATTGCCCGTTCGGACATGTCCGCCTTGGTCACACTCATGTTCGCTCTGCGCCTTTGGTGCCTGGTTGTTGGATTGCCGGCAGGGGTAACTCCCTGGCACTCGTCATTATGGAGTGCCAGGCGTTTGTGATCCAGCCCCATACAAACCGGTCTCAGCAACCGAAAATGCTGCTCTGCCAAATGCTTAAAGTCTTGGCGCCAACCCGGCCCCATGATAGCGTTGGCCCATCCCTCAAAAAACCGGACTCCCATGGCGGCACATTTCAATAAGATCGGACTGATCAGCAAGTACAGCGATCCCAGCGTTGACGAGACCCTGGCCGTACTGCTGTCCTTCCTGGAACAACGCGGGATCTCCGCAGTGCTGGACGAATCCGCGGCCACCTCGGTTCCTGACGCCGGTCTGCCGGTGATGAGTCGCGAACAACTGGCGGCCAGCTGCGATCTGGCCATTGCCGTGGGTGGCGACGGTACCCTGCTCAATGCCGCCCGCAGTCTCACCGATGCCGGCGTGCCCATCCTCGGCATCAACCGCGGACGCCTGGGCTTTCTCGCCGATGTGCTGCCATCGGAAATGACCACGCGCCTGGACCGGGTACTGGCCGGCCAGTACCAGATCGAGGAACGTACCCTGCTGCATGCCGAGGTATACCGTAATGGTGCCTGCGTCCACGAGAGCGACGCCCTCAACGACGTGGTGCTGCACAAATACGATATCGCCCGCATGATCGAGCTGGAAACCCACATCGACGACCGGTTTCTGAACTGCCAGCGTTCTGACGGGCTGGTCATCGCCACCCCCACCGGTTCCACCGCCTACGCCCTGTCCGGCGGCGGTCCCATCCTGCACCCCATCCTGCAGGCCATTGTGCTGGTGCCCATCTGCCCGCATACCCTCACCAATCGCCCCATCGTCGTCAATGACAATGCCCGCATCGAGGTGATCCTGCACGGCGAGAGCACCAACGAGGCCCAGGTGACCTGCGACGGCCAGGTGAAATTCCCGCTCGATACCGATGACTGTGTGCGTATCTGCAGAAAAGACAGGACCCTCAAGCTGGTGCACCCACCGGGGCATGACTATTACGAGGTATTGCGGGAGAAACTGCGCTGGGGCTAAAGGGGCGAAATACATCCCGACCCTGAAGCGTGACACCCTGCAGGTACGAATTTATTCGCATTGCCACCCATGCCGGGCTCGGTATTGCGAATAAATTCGCACCTGCACAGGGTGGAACGCCCTCCCCCCATTGCAGATCACAGGACCTTCGCGTTAAATCCACACCTATGCTGACGCACATTCACATCCGCGATTTTGCCATTGTCGATGAACTGGAACTGGAACTGGCCGGCGGCATGACCGCCCTGACCGGAGAGACCGGCGCCGGTAAATCCATCCTGATCGATGCCCTCGGCCTGCTGCTCGGTGATCGTGCCGAGGCCGTCTGGGTACGTCACGGCACCGACAAGGCCGAAATCAGCGCTGCCTTCGATATCACCACACTGCCACCGGCGCAGGCCTGGCTCGAGGAACAGGCGCTGACCGGCGATGAAGGGGAATGCCAGCTGCGGCGCGTCATCTCCCGTGAAGGCCGCTCACGGGCCTTCATCAACGGCAGTCCGGTACCCCTGCAATCACTGCGCACCCTGGGCGACCTGCTGGTCGACATCCATGGCCAACACGAACACCAGTCGCTGGTGCGCAAGGATATCCAGCGCGCATTACTGGATGGTTTCGGCGATCACGGTGCAGCCCTGTCCACCGTGGCCGATCTCTATGGCCGCTGGCGTACCGCGCAGGATGAACTTGAACGCCTGCGTGACGTCACCGCACAACGGGATTCGCGCCTCGAATTCGTGCGTTTTCAGGTCCAGGAAATGGAAGCGCTGGAACTGCGTGAAGGCGAGATCGATGCCCTGGAGGAAGAACATGCCCGGCTCGCCAATGCCGGTCAGTTGCTGGAAAACTGTTACTCCAGCCTGCAACAACTCTATGAAGCCGAAGAGGCATCCGCCCACCACCTGATCAGTCATGCCCTGGCCGAGGTGGAGGAACTGGCCGCCCTCGACGCGAACCTCAAGCCCGTACAGGAAATGCTCATCGATGCACAGATCCAGGTGCAGGAAGCCGCGGATGCCCTGCGACGCTATGCCGATCGGGTGGAACAGGACCCACAGCGCCTGCAAAGCGTGGAGCAGCGCATCGGTACCCTGCACGACCTGGCCCGCAAACACCGGGTGGAACCCGATGCCCTGCCGGTACTCTTTGCCGAGCTGCAGCGGGAACTAGGCGAACTCGATCAGGCCGACCAGCGTCTCAGCCAGCTGGA
This sequence comes from uncultured Gammaproteobacteria bacterium, assembly GCA_965367295.1. GTDB lineage: Bacteria > Pseudomonadota > Gammaproteobacteria > DSM-19610 > DSM-19610 > JAIVHA01. The sequence goes on from CBDUHN010000042.1 coordinate 24,038, forward strand.
ACAGGAAGTCCGACAGTGCGCCGAACAGTACCAGCAGGCAGCCGCCCGGTTGCACAAGGCACGCAAGCAGACGGCCAAGCGTTTTGGCCAGCGGGTGAGCGAATCCATGCAGGGGCTGGGCATGCCCGGGGGGATGTTTGAGGTACAGGTGACAAGCCGTGAGGACGGTCGCTATACCGCTCATGGCAGCGACCACATCGAATTCCGGGTCAGCGCCAACCCGGGGCAACCGCCCATGGCACTGGGCAAGGTCGCCTCCGGCGGCGAACTGTCCCGCATCAGCCTGGCCATTCAGGTGATCGCGGCGGACAGCGCCCACATCCCCACGCTGATTTTCGACGAGGTCGATACCGGCGTCGGTGGCGGCGTGGCGGAAACCGTCGGCATCCAGTTACGCGCCCTGGGCGGGCACCGCCAGGTGTTGTGCGTCACCCACCTGCCCCAGGTGGCCTCCCAGGCCCATCACCATCTGCAAGTGAGTAAACTGGCCGGCGACAACACCACCCGGACCAGTATTCGGGTGCTCGGCGAGCCTGAACGCGTGGATGAGATCGCCCGCATGCTGGGCGGCATTGAAATCACCGATTCCACCCGTCGTCATGCCGAGGAGATGATCGATCGGGCCAGCGGCAAACCCGGCAAGGGCGCGACGAAGAAACGATCGCGGTCAAAGTAGACCTGCTCAGCAGAAAAAAGCCCGGGAAACCCGGGCTCACGCATGAACGCTGTGTATACGCAAACCAGCCTCAGCACATCACCGCATACACCTTGAATTGATGGGCCGTACCCTGTAGCAACACCGAAAGGTGCAACCGCTACACTTTGCTGCGGCAGTCCGCACAGATGCCATAGATATACAGGGAATGATCGGTGATCTCGTAGCCTGCGTCGGTGGCAATCTGGCGCTGGCGTTGCTCAATGACCTCGTCCATGAACTCGTCCACGCGACCGCATTTGACGCACAGTATGTGGTCGTGATGATCGCCTTCGTTGAGCTCGAACATGGAATGACCGCCCTCGAAATGATGGCGACTCACCAGGCCCGCGGACTCGAACTGGGTCAGCACCCGGTAGACCGTGGCCAGACCGATCTCCTCTCCGGAATCGAGCAGGGATTTATAGACATCCTCGGCGCTCAGGTGGCGGGTTTCGCTGTTCTCCAGCATTTCGAGGATTTTCATGCGCGGCAGTGTGACCTTGAGGCCGGCCTTACGCAGGTTATTGGATTCTGTACTCATGTGGACTCCGACCGCCGTGTCATTCCCTGTCATCTTGGGTTATGATGCCGCCGGCTGACTGACTGAATGCGCTTTAACTACCAATGCAAAAGCTTCTCATTATTACCCTAGCTGTTTCAAGCCTATTCTTCGGCGGATGCTCGAAGGACCGGATCGCGGATCGGATCTCCGAGAAACTGCCCTGGGTTTACAAGGTTGATGTGCAGCAAGGCAACGTAGTGGACCAGGAACAGGTGAATCAGCTCACCCCCGGCATGGACCAGCGCCAGGTACAGCATATCCTCGGCACCCCCATGATTGCCGATCCGTTCCACCAGGATCGCTGGGATTACCCCTACGCCTTCCAGCCCGGCGGAAAAAAAACCGAACTCAGTCGCCTGACAGTCTACTTTGAAGATAGCAAGCTGGCACGTACCGAAGGTACGCTGCGACCACAACCGGAGGCCGAACGGGCCGCACCGGTTTCCCACCAGATGACCGTTACCGTGCCCTACCAGGAACACAAGAAAGCAGGGCTACTGACCCGTTTCTGGCGCTGGATCACGTTCAGCAGCAAACAGGATATGCCGCGGGAATAACCCCCCTTGGGTCCGAATTCATTCAGGCAAATGCCTGCACTGCCCCAAAGCCTGTCCGAATGAATTCGGACCTGCATGCTACTCCTCGATATCCCCGCCGCCCTTTTTCATGCGTTTGCCTTCCTCGGCACGCCGTTTGCGCACCTCCTTCGGATCGGCAATCAGTGGCCGGTAGATCTCCACCCGGTCTCCCGCCTGCAGCACATAGTCCAGCTTGTTGAGCTTGCCGAAAATACCGATCTTCTGTGTCGCAAGATCGATTTCAGGAAACCGTTCCAGGACCCCGGAGCGACGAATGACCTCTTCCGCCGTGGTGCCCGCAGGCACCTCAAGACTGAAGATGTGCTGGTCATCCGGCACAGCATAGGCGACCTCCACTTTCAGAAGCTCAGCGTTTGCCATAAACACTTACCGCGCGCTGTTGAAAGGAATCCACCAGGGTGTTGGCTACCTGGCTGAACACGGGCCCCACTACCATACCCAGCACGCGGCTGGAAAACTCGAACTCCATATCCAGGCTCACCTTGCAGCCATGCTCACCCAGCGGGTCGAAACGCCAGAAACCCTCCAGCGTTTTGAAAGGCCCTTCCAGCAAACGCATCTCGATCATTTTATTGTTCTGGTGGCGGTTCAGGGTGGTAAAAGACTTCTCCACCCCACCCTTGGCAAGCTCCAGGGTCGCGCGCACCTCGTCTCCGGTGCGTGACAACACCGTGGCGCTGCGACACCAGGGCAGAAAATCCGGGTAGGCCGGGATGTCACTCACCAGCGCAAACATCTCCGCCGGGGTATAGGGCACCAGGGCCGATTTGGTAATTGTGGTCAAGGATACAGGTCCTGCTTATGTTGCACCGGGTCATGCAACACCGGTTAGGGGCCAAACAATGCGCCAAAATCCACCAGGTCGGTTACATCCAGAAAGATCAGGCCCACCGCCAGCGGGGTGATGTACCGTACCAGAAAATACCAGGTCCGATAAACCACGCCATCCCCCAGGCGCAGTTCCTCCACACTTGCCTCGCGCTTCAGCACCCAGGCGGCGAATACCGCAATCAACAGCCCCCCCAGCGGCAACATTATATTGGCGGTCAGGTAGTCCAGCAGATCGAAGATGGTGTGGTCCTTGAAGTGCTCAATAAAGGATAACGGTTTAATCTCGCCCCAGAGATTGAAGGAAAACACCGTGGCCAGACCCAGCAGCCAGGTGAGCCCTCCCACCAGCACCGAAGCCTTGACCCGCTTCATGTTGTGGTTCTCCACCAGCCATGCCACTGCGGGCTCTATGAGTGAAATAGCCGAAGTCCAGGCCGCGAACACCAGCAGCACAAAAAACAGCGTGCCGAAAAAGGCCCCACCGGGCATATGGCCAAAGGCAATCGGCATGGTCTGGAAAATAAGGCCAGGACCGGCACCGGGCTCCAGACCATTGGCAAACACGATCGGAAAGATGGCCAGTCCGGCCAGCAGGGCGACCAGGGTATCCAGCAGCGCAATGGTCAGCGTAGTGCCGGCAATGGAGGCACGCTCCGGTAAATAGGACCCGTAGACCATGATGGCACCCATACCCAGGCTGAGGGTGAAGAAGGCATGCCCCATGGCTACCAGTACGCCATCCGCCGTGATCTTGCTGAAATCCGGCGTAAACAGGAATTTCACACCCTGCTCGAAATAACCGGTATTCAGTGAGTAACCCACCAGGATAATCAGGATGACAAACAGGATCGGCATCAACATGCGTACCGCCTGCTCCAGCCCGCTACGCACCCCGCGCGATACCACAATGGTGGTCATCACCATGAACAGGGTATGCCAAGCCAGCAGGCGCTCCGGATCACTGATCAGCCGGCTGAAAATGCTCTGCACACCGTCCGCGGTCACCCCGGTGAAAATGCCGCCGGCGGTACGGAACACGTAGGCCAGCGCCCAGCCGGCGATGACCCCGTAATAGGAGAGGATCAGGAATCCGGCGATCACCCCCATCCAACCGACCCATTTCCAGTAGTGGCTACCCCCGGACTCCTCGGCCAGCGTGGTCATGGTATTGATGGGGCTTTGGCGTCCGCGCCGTCCCAGCATGACCTCGGCCATCATGATGGGAACACCGATCACCGCGATACAGAGCAGGTACACCAGCACAAAGGCGCCGCCGCCGTTTTCGCCCGTGATATAGGGGAATTTCCAGATATTCCCAAGCCCCACGGCTGATCCGGTTGCGGCCAGAATAAAACTCAGTTTGGATGACCACTGGCCATGGATCGAGGTACGGCGTGGTGTCATGAATTTGTCCTGTTGATTCGGATTATTACCGGATTCTCCGCGAAAGCCTGATTCCACTCAACTTTTACTGAGCTTTTCCGGCAATCGGCTTGCTATAATGGCGCGATGGCCAAGGCACCCAAAAAAACCAAATCCCCTTCCAGTACCATCGCCCTCAACAAGAAGGCACGGCACGAATTCAGCATCGAGGAACGCTTCGAGGCCGGGATCGCGCTGCAGGGCTGGGAGGTAAAGAGCCTGCGTGCCGGCAAGATTCAGCTGGTGGACAGCTACGTGATCCTCAAAAGCGGCGAAGCCTTCCTGCTCGGCTGCCTGATCACCCCTTTGCAGACCGCCTCCACCCACATCCAGCCCGACGCCACCCGCACCCGCAAGCTGCTGCTGCACCGGGAAGAACTCGACAAGCTCATCGGTGCCGTGGAGCGCAAAGGCTACGCCCTGATCCCCACCGCCATGTACTGGAGCCATGGTCGGGCAAAACTGGAAATCGGCCTGGCCAAGGGCAAGAAGGAACACGACAAGCGCGCCACCCTCAAAGACCGCGACTGGCAGCGCCAGAAACAACGGATCCTGAAGCACGGCTGACCAGCCCTTGAAACGGGCCATCTCACCCATATATATAAGATATAACGCAAAGGAAACCGGACTCGTCCGGCACTTCTGCGGTATACTGTTACAACTTTGGGGGCGACCTGGCTTCGACGTGGGTTGCGAAACCTGAGGTGCATGCCGAGGTGCAGAGAACCTCGTTAATCCAACTGCAAAACTTATAGTTGCCAACGACGACAACTACGCACTCGCTGCTTAATACCCAGTAGGGTGCCGTCAGACTGGGGCCGTGCTTATGCGCCCAGACCCTGGCGTCGATTCTCATAAGCTCGCGA
>CBDUHN010000043.1:0-27353 GCA_965367295.1 uncultured Gammaproteobacteria bacterium
GTGGTTTCGTCGCTAATCCGGCGAATGTTGCGATTGCCAGAGCTGGGCAGATTGCGTAGCAATACCTCGATATCGGGTATTTCCTCCAGGCTGTGGGGATCGTCCTGATCATCGATCACTACGCCCGCGTTTATTTCATTGGTATTGCCAGCGCCGCGATAGCTCTGGCTTATCCTGCCGGTCTCCACATGGGAGCTGATGTTTCCGGCCTGTATGCCCGGAGCCATAACCCCCGCCAGCAGGACCGGCAAGAGGCGTGGCAATGGGATGCTGGTCATATTGGTGAGCATTCGGTCTTCGCCAAGGGATTCCTGGATGTGCTGAATCCCAATATTGACATCATGGAAGGCCAGCGCCTGTACCGCGAAGTACCCGCGCGGGTGGCCTATGCCGCCTCCAGGATCCGCTTCAAGCAGCTACCTGAATATGCGCTGCTGCAGCATGCCGGCCATGAATCGGGCGATTTTTTCCTGGTGCCAATGCCTTCGGAAACATTGTAACTTTCTGATTCAGTTTCCTATTGAACAGGCGGTATACTGGCTCTTTTCTCTCCTTGCTTGACACTGGCCATATTTGGGAATAATTTCCCAAATATGAGCGGTTCCCTCCATTCCGCGCTGGCGGCGGCTATCCTGAACCTGTTACGCCCGCTGGTGCGCATCCTGTTGCGAAACGGCATCCCTTATGGCGCCTTTGCCGAACTGGCCAAGAAGGTCTACACGGATGTCGCCGCCGAGGATTTTGCCGAGCCCGGTAAAAAAACCACCATTTCGCGCATATCGGCCCTTACAGGCCTGACCCGCAAGGAAGCCAAGCGACTCCACGAGCTCCAGAGTCCGCAGGAAAGCAGCAGCAACGAACGTTATAACCGTGCCGTGCGGGTGATTAGTGGCTGGGTCAATGACCCGACCTACCAGGATGCATCGGGGCAGCCTGCGCTGCTGCCTGGCGGCGATGGGCCGGGTTCCTTCGGTGCGCTGGTTCGACAGTACAGCGGCGATGTGCCGACCCACGCCATGCTGTCGGTACTGGAGGCGGCGGGCTCTATTGCGCAGCGCGAGGGCGGCGTGCAACTGGTGCGTCATGCCTACGTGCCGGGTAGTGATCCCGTCGACAAGATTCACATTCTTGGTAACGATGCGTTCGAACTGATGACGACCATCGATCATAACCTCACGGCACCCGTAAATGCGCTGCGTTTTCAGCGCAAGGTTTCCAATCACGCGGTACGAGCCGATGCGCTGCCAGCATTCAGGCAGCTCTCATCTCAGAAGGCGCAGGCCTTGCTTGAGGAGCTGGATGACTGGCTGGCCCGGCATGAGGCAGAGCCTACGGCTGATGCCAGCACACAACGGTATGTAAGTCTGGGTATTTATTATTTTGAACGCAAAGATTCGCACGAGGTGAATGATGAATAAGCGGCATGGATGGAAGACGGCATTGCTGGGTGCCCTGCTGGTTGGGGTGGTTTCCTGCAGCGGGGGCGGCGGTGATGTGGCTTCCTCCATTGGCATTGGTGGCACCGGGGTCAGCATGGGTACCATCACCGGTTTTGGCAGTGTGTTCGTAAACGGTGTGGAATTCGATACCACCGGTACCACGATTATTGCCGATGACGTATCGGTTGCTGAATCATCACTGAGTGTGGGGATGGTGGTGCGGGTAAACGGCGACGTGAATGTCGATGGCATCACCGGCACGGCCACGCGCATCACCTATGACGAGGCCTTGCAGGGGCCAATCAACGGGGCGCCGGTGGCCAACCCTGATGACACGGAGAAGACACTGAGCATATTCGGTGTGGATGTCATCGCGAAAAGCAATGGCACGGTATACCTGAACACCAGCTATGGATCCCTGGATCCTAATGACCTGGTTGAGGTGAGCGGTTTCTATGATGCCAATGGCGATCTGCAGGCCACCCGTATCGAAGGCAAAGGGGTCTACCCTGGCGCTGATGAGGGGGAAATTACCGGTACCATTATCAACCTCGATAGCGGTGCCATGACCTTCGGTATCCAGGGAAGTGGTGTGACCGTCAGCTATGCGGGGGCCGTGGATCTCAGTGACCTCAGTGGTGGCGTGCCGGCCAACGGTCAGTATGTGGAAGTGAAGGGTGTGCTGACTTCGCTCACCGCTATCACGGCTCGCAAGGTGGAAGATGAAACCGAGGGGCTGGGGGATAATGTCGCCGAGGCCAGCCTCGAAGGCATCATTACGGATTATGTCAGTGATGCGAGCTTCAAGGTGACCGGTGTGCCGGTGAATGCCAGTGGTGCCACCTTCGAACCGGTGTCGCTGGTGCTGGCCGATGGTGCGAAGGTGGAAGTGGAGGGCGCCATTGTGAATGGCGTGCTGATCGCCGATGAGGTGAAATCCGAATCCGGGGAAGTGAAGCTGTATGCCAACGTCCTTTCCACCAATGCCGCGGCCGGCACCGTGACCTTGCAAATTCCCGGCATGGGCGGCAGCGTGGTGGTGGTCATCGATTCGAGGACGGAAATCGAGGATGAGATCGGCAACGTCGACTCACCCAGTGAGGTGTTTGGTTTGACGGCAGGTACCTTCGTGCGCATCGAAGGCTACGAGGGCGCGAGCAATCAGGTGGTCGCCAAGCAGTTCAAGATCGATACGGCGGACAAGTACCTGGTGCAGGGCGTGGTGGATGCCTGGGATAGTGGCAGCCAGTTGACCATCCTCGGTCTGACATTCAGTACGGCAGGGGCCACCTCATTCGAGGATACGACAGACACCGAGTATCCAGTGCCGAAGGCCGCAAATTTTTATGCTGACCTCGACATCGGCTCCGACGTGGTGAAGGCGGTCGACAACGATCGCGATGGCACGGTCGATGAGGTCGAGTATGAAAACTGATAAGCGAGTCCTGTAAGTCAGACCACGGACGGCGCCTGCGGGCGCCGTTCTAGTGTGTGGGCCGGGAACCGCTGGCGCCTCGCACGCCCGCCCACAGCACCGTCAGCTGCTGTTTGTACATGCTGCCGATGCCCTGCGGACTGGCCACCCGCAATGCCAATGGCACGCCGAAGAAAATGGACACCAGCGCCACCATCACCGTGTTCATGTGGGTATTGGGTGGCAGTTCCTCCAGATGCACGGCCTCCTGCAGGCTGGGGACGAGTACGCTCTCGATGCCCTTGTCCGGCGTCTCCTCGATCTGCGGCAGGTCCGGAAAGGCGAGCAGTCGCTCGGCAAGGGTGATGTCCGGTAGCTTGGGGCGTTCCCGCAGCCGCGCCTGGTGGGCGATGATTTCCCCCATCAGCCCCGGATGGCGCTGGATCTGCACCGCCGCCCGTTCAAAGATGGCATCGATGACCGCCAGCCCGGCGGCACCGCGGGTGGCCTGCTGGCCATGCCAGTTCACCTCCAGGGTCCAGAGTTGGATCATGTAATTGATCAGGTCGGTCTTGCGCGGGAAGTAGTTGAAGAAGGTCGCCTCGGACACCAGGGCGGCATCACAAAGTTCCTTTACCGCGATCTCGTCCAGACACCGGGTTTCCAGCCGTTCGGCGACGGCCTTGCGCAGGTTGAGTTTGGTCTGGGCATATTTACGTTCCCGCAGGGGGATTTTGTTCAGCTCGGTCATTGGCGTAAACCATTTATTAAAATGGGATAATTTTAAATTGTATAGCAAGCTATAAATATAAATTCAAGATCAATTCTCAGGTTATGCATTGAAAATGGTTTAAAGCTTAAATTTAGAGGGGGCGGTGGCAGTTCAACTGATGGCTCATTCCGAGTACAGTGGCGCCCCATTGCTCAGGAATATTGCGTACGTGGAAGCCATCAGCTGGGTCCCCTTCACCATTGGTCTGTTCAGTTCTGTGCATTGCGTCGGCATGTGCGGCGGGATCATTGGTGCGCTGAGCATGAGCCTGCCGGCCCCGGTGCGGGAGCGACGCTGGCTGCTGATGACCTACCTGCTGGCCTACAGCCTGGGGCGTATCGTCAGTTATGCCCTGGCCGGGGCCATCATCGGGGTGGTGGGTCAGCAGTTGTTCGCCTTCATCAGCCCCCAGTACGGGCATCGGATCGTGCAGTGGTTCGCCGCTACCCTGCTGATCGGCATTGGCCTGTATCTGGCGGGCTGGTTTCCCCGTTTTGCCGTGGTCGAGCGGATCGGGGTACCCCTGTGGCAGCGCCTCGAACCCCTGGGCCGACACCTGCTGCCGGTACGCTCGCCTCTGCACGCCTTTGCCTTTGGCCTGATCTGGGGCTGGCTGCCCTGCGGCCTGGTGTATTCCACCCTGCTCTGGACTGCCTCGGCGGGCACTGCGGGGCAGGGGGCTATCTATATGGTATTGTTCGGATTGGGTACCCTGCCGGCGGTACTGGCGGCAGGTTTGCTGGCCGGTTGGCTGACCCGTTTTGCCCGCCAGGTGCGGGTACGTCAGGCGGTGGGGCTATTGCTGGTGGCCATGGCTCTCGGTACCCTCTGGTACCAGGGACAAAGCGGGACCCATGCCGGCCACCAGCATGCTCACCAGCCTTGACCTGACTCAATCAGGTGTTGCGGTACTGACTACTATAATTACCCGTGCCCTAGGATGACTGGATACCATGACTAAAATGCCCTCGGATGTTCAGATGATTGGTGATTCGCCCGCCTTGCAGCAGGTGCTGCGTGCCGCCGCACTGGTGGCTGCGGCGGATGTGCCGGTGCTGGTGCAGGGTGAGAGCGGGACCGGCAAGGAATTGCTGGCGCGGACCCTGCACTGCCAGAGCACCCGTGCCGGACGCGAATTCATCGCAGTGAACTGTGCCGCGCTACCCGAGGCGCTGGCGGAATCCCTGTTGTATGGGCATCGCAAGGGGGCCTTCACCGGTGCCGTGGAGCACCAGCAGGGCTATGTGGCGGCGGCCGACGGGGGCACCCTGTTCCTGGATGAAATCGGCGAGCTGTCGCTGCCGGTGCAGGCCAAGCTGCTGCGTTTTCTGGAAAGTGGTGAGGTGCAGCCGGTCGGTCAGGCGGCCGTGCGGCGGGTCGATGTCCGCGTCATCGCCGCGACCAACCGGGATCTCGAGGCCGGGGTGAAGGCCGGCCGGTTCCGGGAGGATCTCTATTACCGTCTGAACGTGGTGCCGCTGGAACTGCCGCCGCTGCGGGATCGCCATGGCGACGTGGTGCGCCTGGTGGCCCACCTGACGGCACAGCTGGCGGATCGCCATGGCCTGGCGGCGCCGCAGTATTCCGCGGCGGCGCTGGAGCAACTGTGCCGCTATGGCTGGCCGGGCAACGTGCGGGAGTTGCGTAATCTCTGTGAACGCATGCTGGTGCTGTTCAGCGGCCGGGCGGTGGAGCCGGAAAACCTGCCGCAGGAAATCCGCCAGCAGCACAGGGAGTCCGCCGGTTTGTTTCGCCTGCCGGCCACCGGTATCCATCTCGATAGCCTGGAATCGGAACTGATTCGCCAGGCCCTGGAACTGACCCGCGGCAACCGCAGCCAGGCTGCGCGCCTGCTGGGGCTGAGCCGGGATACCCTGTTGTACCGTATCAAGAAGCACGCCATCGCCTGTTGATGGTCCAGGGCCGATGCGGTTTTGCCTGCCCCGGTTCTCCTGGTTGATATCCTCTTAGATCCCTCTCTCCCGATCCTGGAGAGCGGGTACACCCCTCAGAATATCGCACTGACCTTCCGCCAGACCGGGCTTCCCCGGGCTGTGAGTGTCCCTGATCCCGTCCCCCTGTCCCTGTCATGGCCATAACCGAAGCGGCGTGGTTCACCGGTGTATGTGTTAAATGCCGCATTAGTAGCTGGGCAAACAGGGAGTTTGTTCTTCAACTATTTAATAAATATTGAAAAAATTAGATGGCACATAAAGTGCATTTCAAGGAAGTTTCGAAGAATAGCAGCCTCCCCCTAATAACGAAGGAACCAGTATGCACGCTTCATTCTGTAATCGACGGGCCCTCCTTGCCACACTGATCACCTCCCTTGTTCACGGCGTCGCCGTTGCGGAAGATGCGCCGCTGCCAAGCATCAGCGTTACCGCAGTGCCCTTGGCCGATAGTCAAACCCTGAATGCTTCCAGTATGGATGCAGAAGGTCTGAAGGCCCTGGTGCCCGCCACCAGCGATACGGCCAGCCTGCTGGGAAACACCCCGGGCCTCAATCTCCAGGGCGCCGGTGGCGTTTCCAGCCTGCCCGTCATTCACGGCCTCGCCGATGACCGTCTACGGGTCAAGGTCGATGGCATGGACCTGATCTCCGCCTGCGGCAACCACATGAATCCGGCGCTTTCCTATATCGATCCGACCCATGTCGGCAGTGTCACTGTGTTCGCCGGTATCACGCCGGTCAGTGTTGGTGGCGACAGTATCGGTGGCACGATTCTGGTGGAGGCAGCGGACCCCGAATTCGCCAATGCCGGTGAAGGCGTGCTGCAAAAGGGTGAAATCGGTACTTTTTATCGCAGCAATGGCAATGCCTATGGTGCCAACCTGGGGGCAACCATCGCCAGTGAAAAACTGAGCCTGAGCTACCAGGCTTCCACCGCCAAGGCGGACGATTACAAGGCCGGTGACGATTTCAAACCGGCGGGGCCTGCGGCGGCGGGCCGCGATTGGCTGGATGGCGATGAAGTCGGTTCCACCATGTATAAATCCACCAATCAGTCCCTCTCGCTGGGGATGCGTCAGGACAACCACCTGCTCGAACTGAAGGTGGGGGTACAGGATATTCCCTACCAGGGTTATCCGAACCAGCGCATGGACATGACCGGCAACGACAGCACCCAGGTCAATCTGCGCTATGAGGGGCAAATGGACTGGGGTGTGCTGGAGGCGCGAGCCTATCATGAGAATACCCGCCACAAGATGCAGTTCTACGACGACAAGCTGTTCTGGTACGGCTCCAATACCGGGGTGCCGACGGCGGATGGTGAGCCATGTGTGCCGAGTGGTGGCATGACGGGCTGTGCGGCCGGGATGCCCATGGATACCGAGGGGAAGAACACCGGCGCGGTCGTCAAGGGTGAGATTCTGGTGTCGGAGCGCGATCTGTTCCGGGTGGGCGGCGAACTGCAGCAATACCGGCTGGATGACTGGTGGGATCCATCCGGCAAAGGCATGTGGCCGGATACCTTCTGGAACATCAATAACGGTGAACGCGACCGTATCGCTCTGTTCGGTGAATGGGAAGCGCAGTGGACTTCGCAATGGCTGACCCAGTTCGGCGTGCGCGGCGAACGGGTGAGCATGAATACCGGCGAAGTGCAGGGGTACAACCCCACCTACCTGGCCGAGGCCACCGCCTTCAATGCCGCTGACCGCGAGAAAACCGATAACAACATCGACCTGACGTTACTGGCGCGCTTCACGCAGGATGAAACCCGCACCATCGAGTTCGGCTATGCCAGGAAAACCCGCTCGCCCAATCTTTATGAGCGCTACACCTGGTCTACCGGTGGCATGGCCATGCGCATGATCAATTGGGCCGGGGATGGCAATGGCTATGTTGGGAACCTGGATCTGGATCCTGAGATTGCGCACACCCTCAGTGCGACCTTCGACTGGCACGATGCCGCGCAGGAGCAATGGGGGCTTGCATTGACGCCCTACTATACCTACGTCGATGATTATATCGATGCCGCCCGTTGCAGCTCTGCCAACAGCAACTGTGGTGCTGCGAACCAGACGGCAACGGATGCCTTTGTTTACCTGCAGTTCGTCAATCAATCCGCGCAGCTGTATGGTATGGATGTTTCAGGCCATTTTTCCCTGGCGGAAAATACCCGCTACGGCAGCTTTACCGCGACCGGCCTGCTGAACTATGTCCGGGGCAAGAACGAAACCACCGACGATAACCTGTATAACATCATGCCGCTGAATGCGAGGCTGGCGGTGGTGCAGAGTATGGGTAGCTGGACTAATACGGTTGAGGTTGAAGTGGTCGATGCCAAAACGGAGGTTTCACAGGTCAGGAACGAAGTCGAGACAGCAGGGTACGGCCTGCTTCACCTGCGCAGTAGCTATGAATGGAAACAGGTGCGCTTCGACATAGGTATCGAGAACCTGTTCGACCGGTTCTATAATCACCCGCTGGATGGCGCCTATCTCGGTCAGGGCAAAACCATGTCGGGAACCGATGTGCCCTGGGGTATTCCGGTTCCCGGTATGGGACGTTCGATCTATGCGGGGGTGAATCTCAAGTTCTGATGGATCTTCATCGGTTGGGAACCTGAAGTAGAGCAGGCGTAGCAACGCCATGGTTCTCCTGGAAAGGTGAACGGAAGGCGAGTGGTTACTCAGTAGCCGCTCGCTTTTTGTTGCCACAAATGAACGCAAAACAGCGCCCCCTTTTTTTTGGAAAAGGATCGGGGGTGCTTGATGCGATGGTAGGTGCTGGTGAATATTCGGCGACCCCAACGGGAGGTACCCAGGACAAGCTGGCTAGTTGATGTGTCAATATCAGAGCGATGCCGGGCCCCGTTGGTGCCTGAGAGCACAACAAAGGGTGGAAGGGAGGCCGAAGTGCAGCAGGCGCATTAACAGGAACAGTGCCCGAAATAATTCAGATCTGCAGGCAATCTTATCCGGGTTTCTCACCATGCGCGGTATCTATCGCGCAAAAAAATAAGCCTCCCCGGGGAGGGAGGCTCAAGCAGGGTCGACGATAATCGGTTACACCACGAAGGTAGGTGGATGGCATAACCTGTTTGTACTCGTCATCCATCTCCTTTCAAGTTCCATGCCGGAATTTCAGGTGACCGGCAAAACCGGTATCGGTCCGTGGCCGGGCATCGGGATATGGGTGAAAATGCTGCTGTGTCATGCCATTGCATGAGGCAACAGGGTGATTCTTCCGGTATACGGGCAATCACTGCAGGGGGGATCACTGGCCCGGGTATCCGGGGGGGTGTGTCATATGACACAGTCTGTGCGCGATATGACCTATAGGGGCTGGGGGCGGTTTTTTGCTATGGTTTGCCGCTGTATTGCCTGGGTGCTGATGGTGCTGAATACGGTACGTCTATGCGTCGATACTCCGATCCCTCCCTGTTCGTGCTGGCGTTGTGCCTGTCGCTGGTCGTGCATGCCGGCGCCGCCTGGTATTGGGCTGATGGCGTTGAAACCCGTGAGGGGCGTCCCCTGCGCGGTAACATTCAGCTCGTAGTACAGGTGGAGCAGCCTGCCCCACGGCAGGATGAGGCACCTGCTCCGGAGGTTGCCGAACCGGTCAGGCCGGTCGAACCGCCACCCCGGCCTCGCGCGGTCCCGGAGCGCTCAGCCCGCGTTTCCGTTCCGCCGCAGCCGGTAGCAGAGCGGCCTCCGGAGGTGCAAGTGCCACCGGCTGCGGCGGTGGTGCCTCGTTTGCCGCTGAAGGTGGAACCCCAGCCGGTCATCATCAACCAGCAGGCGCTGGCCGAAACTTACCGTGCCCGCCTGATGCGACATATCGAGGGGCACAAATATTATCCGATGGCGGCACGCCGGCGACATGTGCAGGGGGGTGTCAAGGTGCGTCTTCGGCTGGCCTGCGATGGTGGCGTGTTGCTGCAGGAGATGGATGAGGGGGCGCTGCTGTTACGGCATGCTGCGCAGCGCGCTGTGGAGCTGGCCCAGCCCCTGCCGGCCCCACCGGCCGAGTTGCCCTGCCCGCAAACGATACAGTATGTAATGCGCTATGAATTGCTTGAGCGATGAGTGGCGTGGGCGGTGTGAATAGGCGCTAAAGGAACTGTGTCAGATCGAGCTTGAAATCAGCCGGCGAAACGGCGCCGGTAATGCGGTCGCCGGGAATTCTGGCCAGGTCCAGGTCGCGCACCTTTTCGTAACGTTTTTTGGTTCCGTGGTAGATGATGCGCAGTTTGGGGCGCAGCATGTCTTCGCCCTGATCGAGCACAATACCTACCAGCCCCGATTCCAGCTGTACCAGTGATCCGGTGGGGTAGATGCCCAGGCAGCGGATAAATCGCTGCACCAGTTCCCGGTCGAAATGATCGGGACTCCATTCCAGCAGCTTCTTCAGGGCAAAGCTGGGTTCCCAGGCTTCCTTGTAAACCCGTACCGAGGTCAGCGCATCGTAGACATCCACGATGGCGGACATGCGGCCGATGAGCCCCAGCGTGTCAGCGTTGAGGCCAAGTGGATAGCCGGTGCCGTCCATGCGTTCATGGTGTTGCAGGGAGACATCCAGTGCAATCTGGCTGATACCCTTGGCTTCGGAGAGGATCTCCGCGCTGTAATCCACGTGCCCCTTCATGACTACGAACTCATCGGGCTCCAGCTTACCGGGCTTGTTGAGTACCTGGCTCGGTACCAGGGTCTTGCCGATGTCATGTACCAATCCGCCGACGGCGAGCTGGTGAATGTCGTCCTCGGGGAGGCTGAGTTCGCGACCGAAGGTGGTGAGCAGGCCAGCCACACTTACGCAGTGCATGAAGGTATATTCATCCTTGGTCTTGATGCGGGAGATGCTGGTCAGGGCGTGATGGTTACGGAATGCGGACTGGACCATGCGCTCGGCCAGCGGGTCGATGGCCGAGGCTTCCACCTGTCTGCCTACCCGCACATCTTCCATCATATTGCGGATCACCGAGGTAGCCTCGCGGAACAGGGCGCGGGCCCGGTTTGCCTCCTCGGTAACCGAGCCGCCACCTGGCTTGCCGTCAGACAGTTGCGCGGTGGTTTCCAGTTGTTGCTGTAATTCCCGCTCGACTTCGCAGGCGCTTGGCGCCGTTTCCTGATCCTTGCCCCGGCTGGTGTCGATGTAGACATGGCGAATGCTAGCGCTGGCGATCTTCTGGATAACCTGCGCAGTTTTCACCGGGAACTGGTTGGCGACGAAGGGGTGTTCCATCCAGCCACAATCCAGGTCGTGGATAAACATACCGATGCGCAGTTCACTGGTGGGGATGCGTTTGATCATGATTGGCGATCCAGAAAAGGTTCGGGCAGGAGCGGTTGCCTGTGGTTAGGTGGCAATTTCACAGCGGTTGCGGCCATTTTCCTTGGCGCGGTACAGGGCCTGGTCCGCACGATCGAATACCCCCTCCGGATTGTCGCCTTCCGTGAACAGGGCAATGCCGCAGGAGATGGTCACCTGTACCGAGTTGCCGCGGAAATGGAAGCCGCACGCAGCCACGCTCTCGCGCAGCTTGTCGGCAACTTCCTGGATCACCGGCAGTTCGGTGCCGGTCATGATCAATACGAACTCCTCACCGCCGAAACGGGCCAGGAAGTCCGTTTCGCGGACCTGTGACTGCAGGGTATGGGCAACGGTTTTGAGTACCTTGTCACCGGCCTTGTGACCGTAGTTGTCATTAATGACCTTGAATTTATCGACATCCCATACCAGCAATGCCAGCGGGGTGTGGAAGCGCTTCCAGCGCGCGACTTCATCGGCGATGCGTTCATCAAAGGCCATGCGGTTGGGAATGCCGGTAAGGGTGTCGGTCATGGCCTGGATGCGTTCCTCGCGCACGCGGCCGCGCAGCTGCTCGGTTTCTTCCTCCATTACCTTCAGGCGGTCTTGCAGCAGCGCCATTTCTTCGGTGGCCCGCTGATGGCTCTGTTCCTCTTCGCGCTGATGTTCCTCCAGCTGGGTCACAATGTTTTCCAGGTGAGCCTGTACCTCGTGCTTGAGCTGTTGCAGGTCGGCGGCATCGCGCACGCTTGATTCGATCCCGCGCACTTCCTGTTTCACTGCGGCATCCAGGTCGCGACTGTTCTGCAGGCTGGCCTCGCGGAAGACCTCGCTGCCATGCAGGTGTTCATCCACTTCCTGCAGACGTCCGGTCAATTGCTTGAGGAAGTCTTCCAGTTCTTTTTTTTCCGCCAGGATGCGGTTACGCATCTCGTGTACCAGGGCAGCAATATCATCCAGCAGCGTGGGCCAGTCGGTATCGGTGCCTGAGCGTTCCAGGCGGTCCTGCAGGGCTTCCACCTGGGCGCTGTATTCGCCAGGCAATTGCAGTTGTTCCAGCAGGCGTAGCAAGGCCTCTTCGGTACCCATGGCGGGAATGGCGGTCACCGGGTCTTCAGCGAGGTCCTGCGGAATTTCCGTCGTGGTGGAGGCGGGTGCCTGCAGGCTGTGCAACAGTTCTGTCCCCAGGGCATGCAACTCGCGGGTTTCACGGGCCCGCAGTGCGCGTTGCTGCAGTTCCGCGGCCTTCGCTGTGGGAGCCAGGCGGTTCGCCTGATCCGCCAGATCGACGAGCAGTTGGCGGGCCGGTTCCAGGCTGTCGATTTCCGGCGTCACGTTTTGCGCTGCCGTGGATTCGGCGCCAGGTTTGCCGAACAGGCGCTTCAATAAGCCGCCATCCTTGCGGGTGCTGTCTGTCGTCTCGTGAGGTTGCTCCTGAACCAGGGTCAGGGCTTCGCCGAGCAGGCTGGTGAAGTCCTTGATCAGCGGTTCCAGGGGGCTGTCGACGGTGGCACTGGCGAGGGCCTTCTTGAGTTTTTTTACCTGTCGGCCTGTGCCCCTGGGCAGCTGCAATTGTTCCAGCAGTTGCAATAGTGGCTGGGTGGGCGGCACGGCGGTGGCCTTGTCGTGGCTGCGTTCCCGGTCCAGTTTGACCAGGGTCCGGGACATGGATTCGATCTTGCTCGACAGGGTGCGGCTGTCTTCGCGGTCGCGAATGGCGTCACGCAACTCCTTGAGCTGGCGGTCCAGCGTACTGTCCAGGCCATCGGCGGCCAGGGTCAGCCGGGAAATGGTGCGGCGTAGCAGGTCTTCCACGCCAGCCCATTGTTTTTCTTTCTTTTCAATGTCTTCCAGGCTGTCGTAGTACTTACGCTGCCAGACCTGCGCGCCCTGCGAGCTGTCGTCCGATACGGCCATAGTGTCCCCAGATTGATGGCGCGCAAAGGTGTGCGCCATAGGCCATATCGGACGCTGGCCGGTGCGACTTGAAGGGAAAAGTGCCTATTCGGTTAAACGTACCGAGTCCGGCAGGGTGAGTTCCATGGCGATGGGCAGGTGATCGGAGACCGGGTAGTCGAGCACGTTGACCTGCTCCACCTGCAGGGTGGGGGTGACCAGGATGTGGTCGATGTTGCGTTCCGGCTGCCAGCTCGGGAAGGTGTGCAGGCCGTGAGCCGGCTCGCTCATCAGGGTGCGGTTGATGAGCAGGTTGATCTCGGGGCTGTCGGACTGGCAGTTCATGTCGCCCATCAGCACCACGTTGCGATTTTCGTTGATCAGGTCGCTCAGATAGGCGAGCTGTTCCATGCGCCCGCGCTGGCCCAGCGCCAGGTGTACGATCATTACTACCAGTGAGGACTCCTTGCGACCGAAGCGCACGCACAGGGCACCGCGTCCGGGAACCCGCCCGGGCAGCTTGTGTTCAGTGATTTCCATGGGCCGGAAGCGGCTCAGGATACCCATGCTATGGCGTGCGAACTGGCCCAGGTTACGGTTGGTCTTGTCGTCCCAGAAGGGGAATGCGGCCTTCTCGGCCAGGTACTGGGTGAGGTTGACGAAGCCGCTGCGGCGGCTGCCGGAATCCATTTCCTGCAGGCCCACAAGGTCATAGCCTTTCAGCATCTGGGCGGTGCGGTCCAGGTTGTCGAAGCGTTGCGGATGGTGCAGCAGGTGCTTCCAGCTACGTGTCACATAGTGCCGGTAGCGGCTGGTGCTGATGCCGGTCTGCACATTGTAGCTGAGCAGCTTGAGGCGCTGGCCATGGTTGACCTGTGGTTCCGGTATGGGGCGGGCACGGTTCATAACTGACACACCAGTTTGCCGAGGGTCTCCGTAAGTTTGAGATTTTCGCGGTAATCCACCGGGCAGTCGATCACGCTCACCGTGTTATCGGCCAGGGCACGCTGAAGAATAGTCTGGAGATCTTCCTCGGCACTGACCCGGTAGCCTTTGGCACCGAAGGATTGGGCATATTGTACAAAATCCGGGTTGCCGAAGCGCACATTGGAGGCTCGCTTGAAGCTGTTCATCTGTTTCCACTCGATGAGCCCGTAGCCGCCATCATTCCAGATCAGGATGACAATCGGGGTGTTGAGGCGCATGGCGGTCTCGATTTCCTGGGAATTCATCAGGAAGCCGGCATCCCCGGTCACCGCCACCACGGCCCGTTCCGGGTGCACCAGCTTGGCAGCGATGGCGCCGGGCACGGCGATGCCCATGCTGGCAAAGCCGTTGGAGATCAGGCATGTATTCGGGTGTTCACAGCGGAACATGCGCGCCATCCACATCTTGTGGGCGCCTACATCGCAGATCACGATGTCCTCCAGATCCAGCACGGTGCGCAGGTCCCAGATGATTTTCTGGGGTTTCATGGGCACCTCGGTGTCCTGGCTGTGCTGCTTCATCTCCTCGATCAGCGCCCGACGCAGGGCACGCATGGGTTCACCCTGGTGCGGTGTTGCCAGCGCGGCGATGCGCGCCAGGCTGTGTTTGATGTCGCCGATCACGCCCACTTCGATGGGGTAGTGGGCGTCCACTTCCGCCGAGGTGGTGTCGATGTGGATGATGGTGCGATCGGCGGTGGGGTGCCACAGGTGCGGGTGATATTCCACCAGGTCATAGCCCACGCAAATGATCACGTCGGCCTGGTTGAAGCCGACGCTGACGTAGTCGTTGGCCTGCAGCCCGGCGCTACCCAGGGCCGTGGGATGGCGGAACGGCACCACGCCCTTGGCCATGAAGGTATTGGTGACCGGGATATTCAGGTTTTCGGCGAACTCGGCCAGTTGCTGGCAGGCGCCGGCGCGGATTACCCCGTTGCCGGCGAGAATCATCGGGTGCCGGGCGCCGGAGATCACCCGGGCGGCGGCCTCGACCCGTTCCTGGGCCGGCTCCGGGGCCACCATTTTCTTGATTGGCAGTGGTTTCAGGGCCACGGCTTCCTTGGCGATGTTTTCCGGAAACTCGATGAAGGTGGCGCCGGTCTTCTCTGACTGGGCGGTCTTGAAGGCCTTGCGCACCACCTCGGGGATGATTTCCGCTTCCACCAGCTGGGAGGAATACTTGGTGATGGGCTGGAACATCAGCTGCAGGTCCAGCACCTGGTGGGATTCCTTGTGCAGCCGGTTGGTGTCGGCCTGGCCGGCGATGGCCACCACCGGGGCATGGTCCATGTTGGCGTCGGCGACCCCGGTGACCAGGTTGGTGGCGCCGGGACCGAGGGTCGCCAGGCAGACGCCGGCGCGGCCGGTCAGCCGGCCATAGACATCGGCCATGAAGGCCGCGCCCTGCTCATGGCGGCAGGTGACGAAGTGGATCGGGGAATCCAGCAGGGCATCCATGACATCCAGGTTTTCCTCGCCGGGAACCCCGAAGATGTACTCCACACCCTCGTTTTCCAGGCAACGCAGGAACAGCTCGGCACCTTTCATTTTCGCAGCTGCAATCCGGCGTCAGGGTTGGGCATCCGCGACCGGGACGGATTTTTCCGCCTGTTGCTGGGTAATGAGGAAGTTGAGCACGCTGATCAGGCCCTCGTTACCACCGGCGATGCCGGCACCGGTGCGGTATTTGCCATCGACCACCAGGGTCGGCACGCCGGTGATGCCATAGCGCTGGGTCATCAGGCGGGCATGATTGAGCTTGGCGGCCACAGCAAAGGAATGCAGGGTGCTGCTGAACTTGTCCTTGTCGACACCGAATTCGGTGAAAAAGTCGGCCAGGCCATCTTCGGTGAATACCTTGCGGTCACGTTTGCTATGGATGCGTTCGAACAGCGGTTTGTGAATCTGCTCGCTCACGCCAAGGAGTTCGGCGGTGAAAAAGGCGCGGGCAAACAATTCCCAGCTGGGGCCCAGGATGGCCGGCAGGCGCACGAACTCGACATTGTCCGGTTTGGTTTCCAGCCACTTATTGAGATAGGGCTCCAGGTGAAAGCAGTGGGGGCATCCAAACCAGAACAGCTCCACGACCTCGATTTTGTCCGGGTTTTGGGTGGGCTGGGGCGGGGTCACCCGCTGATATTCAACGCCTTCGTTATAGGCTGTTGCGGCGACTGCCGCCATGCCCCCCAGGATTCCGGCACAGAGTGCCAAGCTTAGTAACCAGCGTTTCATTGATGTTGTCCTCTCGCCCGTTCGGGTCCGATGATTGGATGGCGCGTCGTGTTATACAAGTCAGACCACCATAGTACCACCCCCAATAGGGCGGGTGGCCATGAACCTGCTTGGATGGGCCGTGGGGGTAAAAAGTTCAATATCGGCAATCGTTAAAGAGCGGTCCCGTGGTACCGTTATAGAAGGTAAGGGAAAACAGCGACTAAACTAAAGTTTACAATTCGTTGTCCATATCGTCGACCGGGTGCGGATTGCACCGCCGGGGTGAAAGGGATGGAATCATGAATGCCGTTCGCAGGCTGCTGGCCGAGCGCTCTGTGCTGCAGGGCGCCAATGCAGCGTATCTGGAGGATCGTTTTGAGGTCTATCTGCGCGAACCGGCGGCACTGGATCCACAATGGCGGGCCTACTTCGACGAACTGACCGGCAACCGTTCTTCGGCGAAGGTTCCACCCGCCAGCACCCGCACCAGCCCTGCCCCCACCCCGGTATGCCCGCCCGAGGCTCAGATGCAGACCGAGGTCCTGCAGCTGATCAATGCCTACCGGGTGCGCGGCCACCAGCAGGCGGACCTCGATCCGCTGCGCATTTACGATCGTCCACCGGTGCCGGATCTCGATCTGGCCTTTCATGGGCTGGGTGAGGCGCACCTCGACCAGGTATTCAATACCGGTTCCCTGGTGGGGCCGGAGCAGCGCAGCCTGCGTGACATCGTTGATCTGCTGTCCCGGGTCTATACCGGCACCATCGGTGCCGAGTACATGCACATCACCGACACCGACCAGAAACGCTGGGTTCAGTCGCGCCTGGAAGGTGCCGGTGGCGATCCCGGTTTTGATGCACAGAAGAAGCGCCATATTCTTGAACGCCTCACGGCGGCCGAAGGGCTGGAGCGCTACCTGCACACCCGCTACCTGGGCCAGAAACGTTTTTCGCTGGAGGGTGGTGATGCGATTATCCCGCTGCTCGACGAACTGATTCTGCACGCGGGCACCAATGGCACCACCGATATGGTCATCGGTATGGCCCATCGCGGTCGGCTGAATGTGCTGGTCAATACCCTTGGCAAGCAGCCCTGCGACCTGTTCCAGGAATTCGAGGGCAAGCACCAGTTGCGCGAGGACGCCGGTTCCGGCGATGTGAAATACCACATGGGGTTTTCCGCCAACACGGAAACGCCGGGTGGACCGGTGCACGTGGCACTGGCGTTCAATCCTTCCCATCTTGAGATCATCGGTCCGGTTGTTGAAGGATCGGTGCGGGCGCGCCAGCAACGTGCCCGTGACCGGCGTGGCAACCGGGTGATCCCGGTGCTACTGCATGGCGATTCGGCCTTTGCCGGCCAGGGCGTGGTGATGGAAAACTTCAGCATGTCCCAGGCGCGCGGCTTCAGTACCGGCGGCACGGTGCATGTAGTCATCAATAACCAGATCGGCTTTACCACCAGCAATCCGGTTGATACCCGTTCCACCCTGTATTGCACCGATGTGGCGAAGATGGTGCAGGCACCGATCTTTCACGTGAACGGCGACGATCCGGAGGCCGTGGTCTTCGTAGCCCGACTGGCACTGGATTTCCGCATGACCTTTCGCAAGGATGTGGTCATCGATATGGTCTGCTACCGGCGCCATGGACATAACGAGGCCGACGAACCGGCCGCCACCCAGCCGCTGATGTACAAGACCATTCGCCAGCATACACCGGTGCGCGAGCTGTATGCCGAACGCTTGATGGCACAGGGCCTGATCGACGCGGCCGAAGTGCAGCAGTTACAGGAGCAGTACCGGGCCTCGCTGGACCAGTGTTTGATCGTTTCGCCCCATTCCCAGGAAGGCATCGGTGCCACCAGTGACATCGATTGGACCCCCTACAAGGGCCACGACTGGGATGTACCCGTGACCACCGCTATTCCCCTGGAGCGCCTGCAGGCGCTCAGCCAGCGGATGCTGACCCTGCCCACTGGCTTCGAACTGCATTCCCGCGTCGCCAACATCATGGCCGACCGTGCCAAGATGGCTGCCGGTGCGTTGCCACTGGATTGGGGCTTCGCCGAGAACCTGGCCTACGCCACACTGCTGCAGGATGGCTATGCCGTGCGACTGTCCGGCCAGGACTGTGGTCGCGGTACCTTCTTTCACCGGCATGCCGTACTGCACAACCAGCAGAATGACGAGGTTTACATTCCGTTGCAGCACCTCGGGGAGCAGCAGGCAAAGTGCATCCTCATCGATTCGCTGCTTTCGGAAGAGGCGGTGCTGGCGTTTGAATATGGGTTTTCCACTACCGACCCCGAGGCCATGGTGCTCTGGGAGGCGCAGTTCGGTGATTTCGTCAACGGTGCCCAGGTGGTCATCGATCAGTTCATCAGTTCCGGTGAACTGAAATGGGGCCGCAAGTGCGGGCTTACCCTGTTGCTACCCCATGGCTTTGAGGGGCAGGGTGCGGAACATTCCTCGGCGCGGCTGGAGCGTTTCCTGCAGCTGTCCGCGGAACACAATATCCAGGTCTGCGTACCCAGTACGCCGGCACAGATGTATCACATGCTGCGCCGGCAGATGCTGCGGCCCTATCGCAAGCCACTCATTGTGATGACACCGAAGAGCCTGCTGCGCCATCAGCTGTCGGTATCGAGCCTCGAAGATATCACGCATGGAGCATTCCTGCCGGTGATCCCCGAGGTGGATAGGCAGGATAAGCAGCAGGTGCACAGCCTGGTGCTCTGCGCGGGCAAGGTCTATTACGATCTGCTGGAGGCGCGTCGCAAACATCAGCGAAACGACATTGCCATCCTGCGCATCGAGCAACTCTATCCCTTCCCGCGTGAACTGCTGATGCAACAGCTGGAACAGTATCCCAATGCCATGGATATCGTCTGGTGCCAGGAAGAGCCCAAAAACCAGGGGGCCTGGTACCAGAGCCAGCACAATGTGCTGGAATGCATGCGGACCGCCCAGCATCTGCGCTATGCCGGCCGCCCCGCCTCTGCCTCACCGGCGGTGGGGCATTTTCACCTGCATATCGAACAACAACGGACCCTGGTGGCGACTGCCCTGCAGCTCGAACCGGAAGCCTGACAAGGAGCCATTATGGAAGTGGAAGTGCGTGTACCCGCCCTGCCGGAATCGGTACAGGATGCCACCCTGTCCAGCTGGCACAAGCAGGCCGGCGATCATGTCGAACGTGACGAGGTGCTGGTGGACCTGGAAACCGACAAGGTGGTGTTCGAGGTGCCGGCGCCCCAGGCCGGTGTTATCAAGGAGATTCGCTATGCCAGTGGTACGACGGTCAAGGCCGGTGAGGTGTTGGCAGTCATCGTGCCGGGCGTAACCGCTTCCACTGCGCCGCGGGCAACGGGACCAGCAGTTGCCAGTGTGCCGGCCAGCGACAGGCTCAGTCCCGCCGTGCGGCATATGCTCACTGAGCGTGGTCTCGATGCCGCGCAGATTACACCCAGTGGCAAGGATGGCCGTATCACCAAGGCGGACGTACTGGCGTTTCATGAGCAGGCACCGGCAAAGGCGGCACCGGCGGCGGCATCCGTGTCATCGCTGCCGGTGACGAATGCGCCAGTGTCTTCCACCGGCGACGGCGTGCGTCGCGTGCCCATGAGCCGGTTGCGGGCACGGATTGCCGAGCGCATGGTGCAGGCGCAGCAGAATGCGGCCCTTCTCACCACCTTCAATGAAGTGAATCTGCAGACGGTGATGGAGCTGCGTCGCCGCCACAAGGAGGCCTTTGAAAAACGCCACGGTATCAAGCTTGGCTTCATGTCCTTTTTTGTCAAGGCCGCGGTGGAGGCATTGAAGCGCTTTCCGGTTATCAATGCCAGCATCGATGATGAGGATATTCTCTATCATGATTTCTACGATATAGGCGTGGCGGTCTCCACCGAGCGCGGTCTGGTGGTGCCGGTGTTGCGGGGTGCCGACCGGCTGGGGTTTGCCGATATCGAAGCGGGCATTGTCGATTTCGCCAGTCGTGCGCGGGACGCCAAACTGACCATGGATGACCTTGCCGGCGGCACCTTCACCATCACCAATGGCGGGGTATTCGGCTCCATGCTGTCGACGCCGATTCTCAACCCGCCGCAGAGCGCCGTGCTGGGCATGCACAAGATCCAGGAACGACCGGTGGCGGAAAACGGGCAGGTGGTGATCCGGCCCATGATGTACCTGGCGCTGTCCTATGATCATCGCATTATCGATGGTCGCGATGCGGTGCAGTTCCTGGTCGCCATCAAGGAAACCCTGGAAGATCCGGCACGTTTGCTGCTGGAGCTGTAGCGACATGCACTGGTCGTGGTGACCGTGCACCTATCGATTGAAGTTCATTCCGACAGGGGACATGGCTTGCCGGAATGAATCCCTGCCTACCAACAGTCATAGAGTAAAGGACCATGGAACAGAATTTCGACGTCGTGGTGATCGGGGGTGGGCCGGCCGGCTATGTCGCCGCGATCCGCTGCGCCCAGCTGGGAATGAAAACCGCCTGCATTGACGACTGGCGCAACAGTCGCGGCATGCCGGCGCTGGGCGGCACCTGCCTGAACGTGGGTTGTATTCCCTCCAAGGCGCTGCTGCACAGCTCCGAACTGTATTATCTGGCGCGTACCGAATTTGCCACACACGGTATCAGGACCGGTGGCCTGGGCATCGACGTGCATGCCATGCAGGCACGCAAGGACAAAGTGGTGGAGCAGCTGACCGGCGGCATCGAAGGCCTGTTCAAGGCCAACGGGGTGCAGTGGCTAAAGGGGCGCGGAAAATTACTGGCCGGGACACGGGTGGAATTTACCCCCCATGATGGCGAGGTACTGGTCCTTGCCCCCCGGCAGGTGATTCTGGCGGCCGGCTCACGTCCCGTGGACATTGCGCAGGTTCCCATGGACGGTGAGCGTGTCGTGGATTCCAGCGGCGCCCTCGCCTTTGGCGAGGTACCGCAGCGACTCGGCATTATCGGTGCCGGTATCATCGGCCTGGAACTGGGCAGTGTATGGAACCGGCTCGGCAGCGAGGTAGTGTTGCTGGAGGCGCAGGACCATTTTCTCACCATGGCCGATGAGTCGGTTGCGCAACAGGCACTGTCGGTGTTCGGCAAGCAGGGGCTCGACATTCGTCTCGGTGCCCGGGTGCTGGGCAGCGAACTCATGCCGGATGATGTGGTGGTGAGCTATCAGCATGAAGGTGAGGAACGCAGCCTGAATGTGGACAAACTGGTGGTGGCGGTGGGGCGGCGCGCCAATACCGAAGGGCTGGTTGCTGAAGAGGCGGGGCTGGTGCTCGATGAGCGTGGGGGTATTGTGGTGGACGAATACTGTGCCACCAACATCCCCGATGTCTACGCCATCGGGGATCTGGTGCGCGGTCCCATGCTGGCCCACAAGGGTTCCGAGGAAGGCATGGCGGTGGCCGAATCCATCGCCAGCGGAAAACCGCATGCTGTGCGCCTCGATACCGTACCCTCGGTGGTCTACACCGAACCGGAGATGGCCTGGGTCGGGGCCACCGAACAACAGCTGAAATCCCTGGGTACGCCCTACCGGGTCGGAGCCTTTCCCATGGTGGCCTCCGGGCGGGCCCGGGCCATGAACGTGAATCACGGGTTGGTGAAGATGCTGGCCCACGCCGAGACCGACGAAATCCTGGGGGTGCATATCCTCGGGCCGGGGGCTTCGGAACTGATTGCCGAGGCCGTGCTGGCGATGGAATACGCCGCCAGCAGCGAGGACCTGGCGCGTACTATCCATGCCCATCCGACCCTGTCCGAGGCCCTGCATGAAGCGGCACTGGCGGTGGATGGCCGGGCGATCCACATGGTCAACCGGCGTTGAATGCGCGCTGAGCCTGTCTAGCCGAACCAGGGCGCCGCTTCCGGCCGCTCGACTGGGTGTGTGCGCAGGCTATGCAGTTTTGTGGCGCCGGCTTCAAGGCCGGTTTTCCAGTCCTGTATGAACTGTTCCAGTTCGCTTCTGCGTACCGCTGGAACCTCCATTCGGTTGAGGGTGCAATGCACGATCACCGTTCCCCGCGTTGCGGGATTATCCACCGTCAGGGTCCACTGCAGGGCATTGGCGCAGCCCGGCAGGCTGAAACGTAACCCGCCCTGGATCACCTCCCGATGCACCCGGAACTGCTCACCGAACAGGCGAATGCTGTTGCGCTCGCCGTCACTGGCTGCGGTGGTGATGGTGGCACACCAGTTGGCCAGGGTATCGATGCGGATATGGCGTTGCAGGTCGTCGGGCGTGAGGTGGGCGTTGGTGGTGACGAGCCATTCCATCGGGGTTCTCCGCTGCAGGGGTGGTGAGGAGGTTCACAGTCGGGCCCGATCCCTCGACGGCCCGTTTGCAGGTGCGAATGAATTCGCACCTGCAGGGTGTGATTATGCCTCGTTACAGCGTGCCGTAGGAGTGCAGCCCTGACAGGAACATATTCACGCCGAGGAAGGCGAACAGGGTGACGAACAGGCCGATAATCGCCCACCAGGCCATGGGTGTACCGCGCCAGCCCTTGGTCAGGCGCATGTGCAGCCAGGCGGCGTAATTGAGCCAGACGATCAGGGCCCAGGTTTCCTTGGGATCCCAGGACCAGTAACCACCCCAGGCCTCCGCCGCCCACAGGGCACCGAGGATGGTGGCGACGGTGAAAAAGGCGAAGCCCAGCGCGATGGACTTGTACATCACGTCGTCGAGCATCTCCAGGCTTGGCAGCCGTGTGGCGATGGCGCCGCCGGGTTTGGCGCGGGCGCCGATCACGTAGGCGACGCCGAGCATGGCCGACAGGGCGAAGCAGCCATAGCCGACGAAATTGGCGGGCACATGGATCTTCATCCAGTAGCTCTGCAGCGCCGGCACCAGCGGCTGGATGTGATGGGCCTCGCGGTCAAAGGTGTACCAGAGCAGGAAACCTACAGCGGCGGAGATCACCAGTAGCACGAAGCCGCCCATGGCGCGGGTCTTGTAACGGCCTTCGTAGTAGAGATAGATCAGCGCGGTGATGAGCGAGAACAGGATGAACACCTCGTAGAGGTTGCTCACCGGGATGTGGCCCACGTCATGGCTGATGAGGTAGGACTCGCGCCAGCGTACCATCAGGCCTACCAGGCCCATGACGGTGGCGGACCAGGTCATGGCGCTGGCGACCTTGCCGACGAATTCGGAGCGGCTGACGAGGTGGATGAAATAGGTGATGGTGGCCAGCACATAGAGGGCGCTCATCCACATGATGGCGGACTGGCTGGAGACCAGGAACTTCAGGAAGAAGTCGCTTTCCTGGATGGTCAGGTCGGTACCGTAGCGGGAGACGCCGAACAGACTGATGGCGGCCACCGCCAGGGTCAGGGCGCGGGTCGGTTTCCACAGCCAGCCCAGCGCGATGGTAGACAGCGCGGAACCCGCCAGGATGGCCACCTCGTAGCCGTCCATCAGGCCGGAATACTCGCGATAGGTATAACCGGCACCGGCGATCACCAGGGCGGCCCACAGCCAGTCGAACCAGCTCAGGGTTTTCATAAAGGAGGGTTTGTCGAACCCGTGCATCATCTGTTGCTGTGTAACGGACATAGTACGCCTCGTCTCGCTGTAAAATTTCGTCTAACGGCCTGGATGGATCAGGGCTACGGCTTTATCGTCAGGTGCTGCTCCAGGGCACCGCGTAGCCGGTTGAATTCCTCGGCAAAGTCACGTTCGTGCCGGTTGCCGGTGCCGGCGAACAGCACCCGGGTATGATCCCCGTCCCGCTCCAGACGGAACCACAGGCGGAAGTGCTGGATATAGAACATCAGGAAAACTCCAATGATCAGCAGGGCACAGCCCAGATACACCACATTCTTGCCGGGGGCCCGGGCGACCTGCAGACCGGAGGCCTGGATGTGTTCGAAGCCAGTCAGTTGGGCGAAGAAGGGGGCGCCGTAATGACTCAGGGCCGAAATCGCATTCAGACTGTCGTCGAAGAACTGGGCGTCCGTTTCCTGCATATCCCGTGACAAATCGACCCCTTCCTCGCGGAGGAGTTCCGTATAGACCTCACCCAGAATGGTCTGTAGTACCTTCAGATAGGCATCCATCACCTGTCCCTGTTTGTCGGCCGGGGCGGACCGCTGGACATGGTTCATGATGGCATCGATGCCACCATTGGCGAACAGGGCCACCAGATTGACCATATTGTCGATGATCTCCTGGCGCAGCCCGGGCTTGTCGAGCTGCAGGCTTTCGAAACTGCTGCGGGTGGAGTCCTCGGCCAGGCGACGGATACGCTCTGCATCGCGTATGCGGGCATTGAATTCCAGGAAGCGGGTCAGGCCGCCGGCAGTATCGGCGGGAATGTGCAGGAAGCGGAACGGCTCCGCCGGGGTGGCGCGCATGCCGCTGATGAACATCAGGCGGCCGTCGAATTCCACCGGTGCCATGTAGTTCTGGTATTCCCGGGCGGCGCCGCTGGCATCGCGCAGCTTGAAGGTGAAACTGGGACCATAATTGCGGAATTTCTTTTCGGTGTTTTCGCCTTCTTCCACCGGGTTGATGTTGAACAGCCGGAAGTCGGTCATCTCCATGGTCAGCGGACCGGTGGCGGAGCCTACCTGCACATCCTGGAACACGGCGCTGTGGAAATCACGGGGTGTGAGCTTCGTGCTCAGCAGCGGCCAGGCCCGCACTTCCAGGCCGCTGCCGCCGTCGTTGAAGCTGGCCTGGTAGATGGCGTAGCCCTTGTAGAGCAGGGGGTGGTTCACGGCGATGGTCTTCTCTAGGGGTTCGGCCAGGTCGGGGTCGTGGATCAGCAGGTCACTTTCAAAGGACTTGGGCTGGCCGGAGAAATAATGCTCGATGCGGAAGTCTTTCACCTCGATGCGGAACGGCAGCGGCTGCACCAGGTAACCGTCGCGCAGCTGCAGGAAGGCGAGGTTGGCAGAGGTGCCTTCGGCGATGGTCACCGAGCCACGGAAGGAGGGGTTTTCCACCGGCAGCCAGCTCTTTTTCGGTACCTCCGAGGCGGGGATGTCGCGGGTCTCGATGGCGATCTGGCCGCTGCGCTCCTTGAGCTTGAGGGGCACATTGCCGTCCACCAGTCCGCCGATGCAGATGATGACGATGGCGGCATGGGTGAACAGGTAGCCAAGCCGGTTCCAGGCACCCTTCATGCCGGCATGGATGCGATGATCGCCATGGTCCTTGCTGCGCAGCCGGTAGCCGTGGGCCTGGACCACCTGGGTCAGTTGCGCGGTGACCGTCTCTTCCGGCTGATCGAGCCGCCATTCCTGGTGGTGGTGAAAGGCGCGCAGGGAGTTCTGCTGGACGTTGAGCCGGAAATGGCGCATGTCCTTCAGCATGGTGGGTGCATTACGGTAGATGCACACGCTGGTGGACACCACCAGTGCGGCGAGAATCAGCAGAAACCAGCTGGCACTGTAGACATCATAGAGGCCCAGTTTCTCGAACACCTCGAACCAGAAGGGGCCGAATTTGATGATGTAATTCTGATAGGGTTCGTTCTGTTTCAGCACGGTGCCTATCACCGAGGCAATGGCTACCGCCACCAGCAGGGTGATGGCCAGGTTCATCGAGCCGAGGAATTCCAGCAGGATATGGGCGCGGGAGGGGGCCGGTCGGGTGTTGCTGGTTGTGCTGCTCACGGTCAGATGAGGATCCTGCGAGGTTAAATCAGGGGTATTGTACCGGCTTGTCCCGGTAAATAGGCACATAGCCTGTCAGGCTGCTGGTCTGCCACCCCTGGAAACGAAGAAGGGTGGCCGTAGCCACCCTTCCGGTACCCATACGAAACGGCAGTCCGCAGGGCTTATTACAGACCCTGGATATAGGAAGCCACGGCTTCCATTTCAGCATCGGTCATTTTGGCAGCGATGTTCTGCATCATCTTGCCGGCATCGTTGGCGCGCTCACCCGACTTGAATGCCTTCAGCTGGGTGACCAGGTACTTGGCATGCTGACTGCGAAGGGACGGGAAGTTGGCCGCCGGGTTGCCGGTACCGTTGGGACCGTGGCAGCCCATGCAGGCGGCGACACCGGTGCTCATGTTGCCACCCTGGTAGATCTGCTTGCCCTGTTCAACCAGGGCCGGATCGGCCTGGCCGGGTTTGATCTCCTGGCCGGCAAAATAGGCGGCCAGGTCCAGCATGTCCTGGTCGCTGAGCGGCGCGGCCATGGGAGCCATCATGGCGTTCTTGCGGTCGCCGTCCTTGAAGTTATGCAGCTGCTTCACGAGGTAGTCGGGGTGCTGGCCGGCGAGGGAGGGCCAGTCCGGGTTCATGCTGTTGCCGTCGGCGCTGTGGCAGCCGGCACAGGTGGAGGACTTGGCCTTGCCGGCCGCGGAATCGCCCACGGCAAAGGACTGGCTGGTGGCGCCGATCATGGAAATAACTGCTGCAAAAACAAACCACTTCTTCATTGTAAGTCAGCTCCTGTCATTCAGAGGCAATAGGGAATTCGTCTGTCAGGGGCTGTCAGGCCAGCGCGAACGCGGCCGTACCCCTGCGCATTTGCTAACCGCCCTGTTCGCCAGGTCGGGCGGCATCCGGCGGGAAGCCAGGGTGGACGCCGTAAAAAAGAGCCCAACTGTATACCAGACCGCGGGGTTGCCGGTCAACCGAAAAGGGACATGACAATGGCCGTCAAGACGGGGAAAATGCCTGCCATGACGAACCTTTACCAGCAAGCTCACTTTCTCACCAGTGCCCCCGATATCCGCTATGCCCCCCCCGATGAAGGGGGGGAAGTGGCCTTTGCCGGACGTTCCAATGCCGGCAAATCCAGTGCCCTGAACGTGATCACCAGCCAGAAATCGCTGGCGCGCACCAGCAAGACCCCGGGGCGCACCCAGCAGATCAACTTCTTTGCCCTCGATGACCAGCGGCGTCTGGTGGATCTGCCCGGCTATGGCTATGCCAAGGTGCCGGAACGGATGAAGCGCCAGTGGCAGGTGGCGCTGGGCGAATACCTGGAGGCGCGCCGTGCCCTGAAGGGGTTGATCCTGTTGATGGATGTGCGCCATCCGCTGACGGAGTTCGATGTGCAGATGCTGGGGTGGGCGGCCCGCGCCAATTTACCCACCCATGTACTGCTGACCAAGGCGGACAAATTCAAGCGCGGTGCGGCACAGGCCAGTCTGCTGCAGGTGCGCAAGGCGTTGCCGCAATGGCATCCGGCCGCCACCGTGCAGCTGTTTTCCGCACTGAAATATCAGGGTGTGGAGGAGGCGCGCAGCCAGCTGGACACCTGGTTGTTTCCGGAAGTGTAAAAACCCCTGCGGCTCCCGCCTGAATCAGCAGATTCGGGCAGGAGCCGGCCAAAAAAAACCCCGGGTTGCAAGGGGGGGAAGCACCGGGGTTAAAACACCCGGCT
>CBDUHN010000044.1:0-25054 GCA_965367295.1 uncultured Gammaproteobacteria bacterium
GTCCACCGGCGTCGTCGCGCTGTAATCCAGATAGATCGGCGTCTTTACTGTCATGCTCACATCCTTCTGCACGGGTGCTCAGGCAACCGAACTGGTATCACTGCTGACCCGCACCTGTTTTTTGTCCTGGCGCTCGATGATTTCCTGAATCGAGGGGCGATTCAGGAAATCGTCCAGGGAAATACCGTCGAGGAATTCATAGATACGCTGGCTCAGACCCATCCACAGTTCGTGGGTCAGGCAGCGCTCACCCTTCTGGCAGTTCTCCTCACCACTGCACAGTGTGGCATCCACCTTTTCATCAACGGCGGAGATGATCTGGGCAATGGAAATCTCACTACCCGAACGCGCCAGCCGGTAACCGCCACCGGGGCCACGCACGCCTTTCACCAGACCGTCCTTGCGTAATTTGGCGAACAGCTGTTCGAGATAGGACAGCGAGATATCCTGGCAGAGGGAAATATCCGCCAGTGTGACCGGGCCTTTGGGTTCATGAATGGCCAGGTCCATCATGGCGGTTACGGCATACCGGCCTTTGGTGGAGAGTCGCATAATGGTGCCTCTTGAATAGAGTGGCGTAGCAGGGGCGACCCATGGCAAATCCCCCCACGGTTCGCATCGGGAACAGTGATACAGTACCCGACCTTTTTGATCAAGTATTAGGGTACAACCTGAAAGGAATAGGGGCTGGAAAGGAACCGGGAAAATCAGGATTCGAGGGAGGTCTCGCCACCGGCGTCATTACAGACCGCGTCCCAGATCTCCTCGGGCAGCGGCGGTAGAAATACATGCCCCTGGCGCAGGGAATAGGCCAGCCATTTCTGCAGAAAACGGTTGAAATGCCATTTGCGGTCGATGGGATAGTCGCTCCGGAAACGATCGTATTCCGTGTGACGCACGCCACGGCGGCGGCCACAGGAAATCACCTCCGCAAGCTGGGCATCGTGGTAGATGCGCACCTGGATCTCCGGGGCCGGGAAGCGCCCCTGTTCGTCTTCGAAGTAGTAGGTGAGTGTGAGGGTACTGGTGTACTTGCAGCGCTCGACGATCCGTAGATGCAGATCCAGCGTGCCGGCCACAGAGGACAGGGACTGTTCCGGCATAACCGCAAGATCAGGAATCATGCGCCGCAGATGCATATAATTGCACTCATACAGCTCCATCAGCCCCGGAAAGGTCCGGGCCTGGGATACCGCTACAGCAGCATGGCCTCTCTCTCTGATCATCGTAATCTCTTGGCACGGCACAAGCGTACCCTGGTTAAAACAGATTGCTGCATTCGCGCCACAATCCCGTACAATGAAATAGCGTCTCCACGGGGCAATACTTGATTCATATTGCCATGCACAACACCAGACTTGGCTGCAAAATACAAGGTTGATTTTTTCATAATGTCTGCTCACATCATTCCAACCCAGGCCTTTGCCGATCAAAAACCCGGCACCTCCGGCCTGCGTAAGAAAGTCACTGTGTTTCAGCAGCCGCATTATCTTGCCAACTTCGTGCAAAGCATTTTCAACAGCCTCGATGGCTACCAGGGCAAGACCCTGGTGCTTGGTGGTGATGGCCGCTTCTACAACGAAACCGCGATTCAGATCATTTTGAAAATGGCGGCGGCGAACGGCTTCGGGCGCGTACTGGTGGGACAACATGGCATCCTCTCCACACCGGCGGCCTCCTGTGTGATTCGCAAACATGACGCCTTCGGCGGCATCATCCTGTCCGCCAGTCACAACCCAGCCGGCCCACAGGGTGATTTCGGCATCAAGTACAATATCGGTAACGGTGGTCCGGCCCCGGAAGCCATTACCGAAGCCATCTATGCACAAAGCCAACAACTGGGTGAATACCGTATTCTCGATGCAGAGGATGTGGACCTGCAGAACACCGGCATTACACGACTGGGCGAACTGCAGGTCGAAGTGATCGATGCCGTGGCCGATTATGTCGAGCTGATGGAATCCCTGTTCGACTTCGAGGCCATCAGTGCGTTGTTGCGTTCCGGTGAATTCCGGATGCGCTTCGATGCCATGCATGCGGTGACCGGCCCCTATGCCCGGGCCATTATTGAACGACGGCTCGGTGCGCCGGCGGGCACGGTGATGAACGCCATACCACTGAATGATTTTGGCGGTGGCCATCCCGACCCCAACCTCACCTATGCCAAAGACCTGGTGACCGAACTGTATGCCGACGATGCGCCGCAGTTCGGAGCCGCCTCCGATGGTGATGGCGATCGCAACATGATCCTCGGCGATCATTTCTTCGTTACCCCCAGCGACAGTCTCGCCATCCTGGCCGCCAACGCCACCCTGGTACCCGGCTACAGGAGCGGCCTGAAAGGTATCGCCCGTTCCATGCCCACCAGCCAGGCCCCGGATCGGGTAGCCACCGCCCTGGGCATTCCCTGCTACGAGACCCCCACCGGCTGGAAATTCTTCGGCAACCTGCTGGATGCCGGCATGGCGACCCTGTGTGGCGAGGAAAGCTTCGGCACCGGTTCCGACCACGTGCGGGAAAAGGATGGTCTCTGGGCGGTGCTGTTCTGGCTCAACCTGCTGGCGGTACGGCGTGAATCGGTGGCGGAAA
Organism: uncultured Gammaproteobacteria bacterium; assembly: GCA_965367295.1. Lineage (GTDB taxonomy): Bacteria > Pseudomonadota > Gammaproteobacteria > DSM-19610 > DSM-19610 > JAIVHA01. The sequence continues at coordinate 2,590 of CBDUHN010000044.1, forward strand.
TCGTCCAGGACCACTGGCAGCGTTACGGCCGCAACTACTATTCACGCCATGACTACGAGGGTGTACCCAGCGATGGCGCCCATGCACTCATGCAGGGACTGAAGGACCGGATGGCCAAGCTGCCCGGTCAGACCCTGGGTGGATATCGCATTGCCTTCAGTGATGACTTCGCCTACACCGATCCCGTGGACAACAGCGTCAGCACCGGCCAGGGCATTCGCATCGGCTTCGAGGATGGTTCGCGCATCGTCTTCCGTCTGTCCGGTACCGGTACCGAAGGCGCGACCTTGCGGGTGTATATCGAACGCTTCGAGGCGGACCCGGAGCAGCAGCGTGAGGACGCGCAAACCGCACTGGCCGACCTGATCCACATCGCCGATGAACTGGCGGGGATACGCCGGCATACCGGGCGCGATGCGCCGACGGTGATCACCTGATCCCGGCGGCCCGGGAGCAATGAAATCTCAAACGGCCACGAATACGCGCGGATACAACCAGAAATCCTTATTGAGCTTTTCGCAGGTGCGAATGAATTCGCACCTGCCACAATCCAGGCCAGTACCCTGGATTTCACCCCCGCCGCCGCAGCCCCGAGGCATGCAGGATGCTGGTGGCGATCTCCTCCACCGACATGCTGGTGGAATCCAGCCAGGGAATATTTTCGCGCTGAAACAGCGCCTGCAGCTGGCGCAGTTCATACTGGCACTGGACGATGGAGGCATAGCGGCTGTCGGGCATGCGCTGGCTGCGAATGCGGTGCAGCCGTTCCGCGTCGATCATCAGGCCGAACAGGCGTTCGCGATATGGCACCAGTGCCTCGGGCAGGCGTCTATGCTCCAGGTCCTCTTCGGTAATGGGGTAGTTGGCGGCGCGAATGCCGAATTGCAGCGCCAGGTACAGGCAGGTGGGGGTCTTGCCGGAGCGGGACACCCCGATGATGACGATATCGGCGTCCTGGTACTGCTGGGCACCGCTGCCATCATCGGTGCGCAGGGTATAGTTGACGGTGTCCATGCGCGCATCGTACTGCCCTACATCCCGCACCCCGTGGGTGTGGCCGACTCGATGACTCGATTCCTGACCCAACTCCCCTTCCAGCACCCCGACAAAGGTACGGAAAAAATCCACCACCATCGCATCGCAGGCGGCCAGCCGTTCCTGGTAGCTTTGATTGACCAGGGTCACAAACACCAGCGGTCGCTGTCCGGTATGCTGGGCCGCATACTCGATCTGCCGGATGCAGGCCTCCAGTTTTTCATCCGTATCCACAAAGGGCTGGATGATTTCACTATACTCAAGGGGTTCGAACTGGGATAACAGACTGTGCCCCAGGGTCTCCACCGTGATCCCGGTTCGATCCGATATAAAAAACACGCTGCGTGGCGGCATGGGCATTCCATTTGCGTTGTGGCGAGGATGACCTCATTGTGCCACCCGGACAAATGGTTTCAAACCGAAGGTATGGACAGGAGGATATCGATGTCGGCGAATGTCATAGGCTTTGATCAACTGCGTATCGACCAGATCGAACAGGTCGGCGGCAAGAACGCCTCACTCGGCGAGATGATCCGCGAACTGGGTTCGCTGGGTGTGCAGGTGCCCAATGGCTTCGCCACCAGTGCCGACGCCTATCGACATTTTCTCGTTCATAACCAGCTCACCGAACGCGTCAATGCGCGCCTGGCCGCGCTGGATATCGAGGATGTCACGGAACTGGCCAGGGCCGGGGCGGAGATCCGCGGCTGGATCATGGCCGCCAGCCTGCCACCGGAACTGGAACAGGACATTCGCGACGCCTATGCCACGCTTGCCGGTGATGACCCGGAATGCGCCGTGGCGGTGCGCTCCTCCGCCACCGCCGAAGACCTGCCCGATGCCTCCTTCGCCGGCCAGCAGGAAACCTATCTCAATGTGCGCGGCATCGATAACGTACTGCAGTCGGTCAAGGCCGTATTCGCCTCACTCTACAACGACCGCGCCATCACCTACCGTGTGCATCATCAGTTCGCCCATGAACAGGTGGCCCTGTCCGCCGGCATCCAGCGCATGGTGCGCAGCGACTGTGGTGCCAGTGGTGTCATATTCACCCTCGACACCGAGACCGGCTTCCGTGACCTGGTATTCATCACCGCCGCCTACGGGCTTGGCGAGACCGTGGTGCAAGGGGCCGTCAATCCCGACGAGTTCTATGTGCACAAGCCCATGCTGGCCCAGGGCAAACAGGCGGTGATGCAACGCAACCTGGGCAGCAAGGCCATCCAGATGATCTACCGGGATAACCGGGATGGCGGCGATCCGGTAGAGACCATCGACACAACGCCTGAACAACGCCAGCACTTTGCCCTCACGGACGAGGAGGTGATGTCCCTGGCACGCCAGGCGGTGATCATCGAACAGCATTACGGCCGGCCCATGGATATCGAATGGGCCAAGGATGGCATCAACGGCCAGCTGTATATCGTGCAGGCGCGGCCGGAGACGGTGGAAAGCCGTTCTTCCGCCCAGCACCTGCGACGCTATGCGCTGCGCAACAAGGGCAAGGTAATCATCAGCGGTCGCAGCATCGGCAGCCGAATCGGCGCCGGCCCCGCCAAGGTGATCACCGATATCAGCCAGATGAACCGGGTGCAGCCCGGCGACGTGCTGGTCACCGACATGACGGACCCGGACTGGGAGCCGATCATGAAACGCGCCGCCGCCATCGTCACCAACCGTGGCGGGCGCACCTGTCATGCCGCCATCATTGCCCGCGAACTGGGTATTCCCGCGGTGGTGGGCACCGGCCAGGGCACCCAGGAGATCCCCGATGGCGAACCGGTCACCGTATCCTGCGCCGAAGGCGACGTGGGCAATATCTACAAGGGCGCGCTGGATTTCGACATCCAGGATATCGAGCTGGACAAACTGCCGGAGCTGCCCTTCAAGGTGATGATGAATGTCGGCAACCCGGAGATGGCCTTCGATTTCCAGTCGCTGCCCAATGCCGGCATCGGCCTGGCACGACTGGAATTCATCATCAACCGCATGATCGGCGTGCATCCCAAGGCGCTGCTGGAATTCGAGGCCCTGCCCACCAGCCTGCAGGACAGTATCCGTCCGCTGCTCTCCGGTTATGCCGATCCGGTCAGTTTCTATGTCGACAAGCTCGCCGAAGGTATCTCCACCCTGGCCGGCGCCTTCTGGCCCAAGCCGGTGATCGTGCGACTGTCGGACTTCAAATCCAACGAATACGCCAACCTCCTCGGCGGCGACCGCTACGAGCCCCATGAAGAAAATCCCATGATCGGCTTCCGCGGTGCCTCGCGCTATATAGCCAAGAACTTCCGTGACTGTTTCGCGCTGGAGTGCCGCGCCCTGCGCAAGGTGCGTGAGGACATGGGCTTCACCAACGTGGAGATCATGGTGCCCTTCGTGCGCACCGTGGAAGAGGCACAGGCTGTGATCGAGGCATTGCGGGAACAGGGGCTGGAACGGGGCAAGGAAGGCCTGCGCATCATCATGATGTGCGAGATCCCCTCCAATGCCCTGCTCGCCGACCAGTTCCTGGAACTGTTCGACGGCTACTCCATCGGCTCCAATGATCTCACCCAGCTCACCCTGGGCCTGGACCGTGACTCGGCCCTGGTGGCCGACCGCTTCGATGAACGTAACCCGGCGGTCAAGGTGCTGCTCGGGATGGCCATCCAGGCCTGCCGCAAGGCCGGCAAATACGTCGGCATCTGCGGTCAGGGCCCCTCGGACCATCCGGACCTCGCCCGCTGGCTCATGGAACAGGGCATCAACAGCGTGTCCCTGAATCCCGATACCGTGGTGGAAACCATCCTGTACCTGGGCGGGGAAGACCCGCAGCAGGGCAGCTCGACGTAAGCAGCCGTTGATTACCTGGCCTTTTTAGCGCTGCGAGCGACGAGCCTCTGGCTTCGGGGTGCGTCGACAGCGGCGCTTCTGGCCACCGCGGAACCTGCCCAACACCAGACCCCGAGCCGTCACTTTGGTACAATGGCCAACTGCCCCGTCAACCCGTATACCGATACCCTCCGATGGAACCTGACGTCACCCGCCTGCAGGATATCGATCCCGCCTCCCTTGCCAGCCTGCTGCAGCCCTATGGACTGGCGCTGGAACTGGTGGCCGACGACGACGCCATCCCCGGCAGCTTCTGGGGTGACTCCGAAGCCGGCCTCATCGACAACCGCCTGCTGGTCCGCCTCGACACCCCCGTCCATTCCGCCCTGCACGAGGCCTGCCACTACATCTGCATGACCCCGGACCGGCGCACCGGCCTGCACACCGATGCCGGTGGTGACTATGATGAAGAGAACGGCGTCTGTTATCTGCAGATCCTGCTGGCGGAACGACTGCCGGGTATCGGCCGCGACGGCCTGATGCGGGATATGGATGCCTGGGGCTACAGCTTCCGGCTCGGCTCCACCCGGGCCTGGTTCGAATCCGATGCCGAGGATGCGAAGGCCTGGCTGGAGCGGTATGGGCTGATCGAAGAAACGCAGCCGAGCGGGCGCTTGCGGGAGATGTCGTAACCAGGATTACCGGCAAACTGAATCCACATACCAAAAAGCACCGCATTACAATAAATTCCCGGACATCACGACCACAGGGGATCGCCATGCCATCCTGATTCAGGGCATGGCGATCCCGTCGCTGTAATCAGATGCACCATCGAGACCATGATGACCGATGCTATAGACGAAATGAAAACCGACAGTGCCGTATATAAAACCCTGCTGGAATCCACAAAAGCCATTCCATGGAAAATCGACTGGAAAACCATGCAGTTCAGCTATATCGGGCCACAAATCGAAAGCCTGCTGGGTTGGCCCCCTTCCAGCTGGGTGAGCGTGGAGGATTGGGCGAGCAGAATACATCCGGACGACAGGGAACCGGTGGTGAATTTCTGTGTCTCCCAGGCACAGGCCGGCATTGACCACGAGGCCGATTACCGTGCACTCACCAGGGATGGCGGCTATGTGTGGATTCGTGACGTGGTGCACGTGGTTCGCAATGAAGGCGAGGTCGAAGCCCTGATTGGATTCATGTTTGATATCAGTGAACGCAAGAAAAACGAGCAGGAACTGGTGCGCCTCCACGAGGAACTGCAGGCACTTTCATTCAAGGATGATTTGACCGGTATCGCCAATCGACGCATGTTCAATTCCACCCTGGACAAGGAATGGGCGCGCGCACGACGCCATCGGCAGCCGCTGTCACTGATCCTGCTGGACATCGATTTTTTCAAGCAGTACAACGACCGATATGGACATCTCCAGGGAGATAGCTGCTTGCAACAGGTAGCGGGGGTCCTGGGTTCGGCCGCCGTTCGATCAAGCGACTTTATTGCCCGTTTTGGCGGGGAGGAATTCGTACTGGTACTACCCGATACGGACGCGTCATCCGCAGGAAAAATTGCCGAAAAGTGTCGGGAGCTGATCCTGGAGCAACAGATTCCCCATGAAAAATCCGGGGTCAGCCCGATCCTGACCATCAGTGCGGGGGTTGGCACCATTATCCCTTCCGCCGATATGGAGCCGACCGCGTTTCTCGAAACGGTGGACAAACTGCTGTACAAGGCCAAGCAAAATGGCAGAAACCGTGTCGAACAGGCCTGGTGAATCAGGCGCCCGCCCTGCAACACCCGCCCCGAACGCTATGGACGGCTCATTTTGTGAAACCGCGGACCACCCCGTCATTGCGGGTGAAGCAATGGCGAGCTGGTAATCAACCCGCGGGGCCGTATCTCATTCCAGGCGTACCCGATACACCTCTTCCAGCGACGTAATCCCGCTGCGTGCCTTTTGTATGGCATGGTGGGTCAGCGGGACCATTCCCTGCCATAACGCCAGCGTGCGCATCTCCTCCACCGGGGCGGTCTGTACAATCAACTGGCGCAACTCCGGCGTTACCTGCAGCATTTCATAGACACCTTCACGCCCGTGGTAGCCGGTGCCATTGCATTCATCGCAACCACCACCCTTGTGAAAGGTTTCGCCGACGGGAACCTGTAACTGCTCGCACATCGGCTCGGCCACTATTTCTTCCTGCAGGCAATGGCGGCAATTGCAGCGCACCAGTCGTTGTGCAACCACACCGGTCAGGGCCGAAGCCAATAGATACGGTTCGATCCCCATATCCACCAGCCGGCTTACGGCACTGACCGCATCGTTGGTATGCAGGGTGCTCAACACCAGGTGGCCGGTGAGTGCACTTTCCACCGCGATCCTGGCGGTTTCGCGATCACGGATCTCACCGATCATCACCACATCCGGATCGTGGCGCAGGATGTGTTTCAAGGCACGGGCAAAGCCATAACCGGGCACCCGGTTGACCTGGATCTGGCCCACGCCCGGCATCCGGTATTCCACCGGGTCTTCAACGGTGACGATATTGACCGGCCGTTGCTGAATTTCCTGCAAGGCGGCATACAGCGTAGTGCTTTTACCGGCACCGGTGGGCCCCGTTACCAGGATCAGGCCGAAGCTGCGCTGCAGGCACTCCAGCAGGTGCTGTTCGTCCTGCGGTTCCAGCCCCAGTTCCTGCAGGCGCCGGTTGCCGGCATTGGCATCCAGCAACCGGATCACCACGCTTTCACCGGCGATGGTGGGAATGGTGGAGATGCGCAGGTCCACCGCCGCACCGCGATCCAGTATCCGCGCCTGACCATCCTGTGGCAGGCGCCGGTCGGCGATATCCATCTTGCCGAGCACCTTGATGCGCGCCACCATGGCCGGTAACAGCGTCCTGCTGAAACTGCGCACCGGCAACAGCACACCGTCGATACGAAACAGCAATTCCGCCTCCTGCTCGCCGGGCCGGATGTGGATATCGGAGGCGCGCCGCTGCATCGCATCCAGGATGAGGTTGTTCACCAGCCGCACGATCGGTTTTTGCTTGCCGAGCAGCTCCACCTCGCGAAGTGATTGCGTCTCGTCCACCTCGTCTTCATCCTGCTGCAGTCCCTGCAGCAACTCCTCCCGGTCAGCACCGTAGTAGCGATGAATGGCCGCTTCGATCTCCTCGATCCCGGCCAGGCAGGGTTCGATCCCATAGCCGCTGATGAAACGCAACAGCCGCACCACTTCCTCGTCGGCAGGATTTTCCAGTGCCACCAGCAGGCGGCCACGAAACAGTCCCAGGGGAATGAGATGGTAGCGACGGGCGATCTCTTCACTGATCAGGGCGGTGGCCCCCGCGTCGATATCGAACTGCTGCAGGCGCACGATGGGGATATCGAGCTGGCGGGCAAGGCGTACCGCGTCGGGTAATGCCTTCAGTATCGCGGCCTGCAGGGAGGGATCCTGATCCAGTACCTGCTGCGAACCGCGCTCCAGGTAGGCCCGCAGCTCGCTGCTGTTACGCAGGAGATAGCCCGCCTGCGAGGGTATGGCATGGGCCGGCACCGGCCGCGTATCGGTGGCCGCCACCCGTACGCTGTGATCGGCGATGCGATATTCCGCGATGGCGGACAAGGGCACGAACAGCCGCCCGGGGGAGCCATCACTGGCCTCGGTGCAGAGATGTATCCCCTGCGCCTCGACACCGGCTTCGAGGCAGGCACCCTCCAACTGTTCGCCATCACGAAAACAAATGGCAAAGGTCTGGTACTGGGTCAGGGTCGGCGCACCCGCCAGATAGCCATGCCATTGAATGCAGCGCACCCGCGACAGGGGAATGCGCTGTGCGGTACCGCCATTCGCGCTACTCCATTCCAGTTCCTCACGCTCCGCATGCCAGTCCTCCAGCAGGCCCCGCAGGTGCTGGCCGTCCAGTAACTGCAATTCGGCATGGGTGCCGACGAGGGAAAACAGGATGGCCTGGTCGAGGGCCGCGAAGGAATCGCGCCCCTGGTCGATGGTTTGCATAGTGTTGCACTCCCTGTGCTGTGTCCGGCATCCATGCCGGAAGTATGGGTGATCGCCCGACGTTATCGTACGCCGTGGCGAAGCCAGTATAATCACAGCCCAGCACTCACGAAAAGGCCGCCATCATTTCCGCTCCCGCACTCACCGGCACCGATAACCCCGCACGTGGGGCCCTGTATGTGCTGTTCGCGGCACTGATGTTCGCCTCCATGGGCGCCACCATCCGGGTACTGGCCCGGGAGCTGGATAACACCCAGATCGTGTTTTTCCGCAACCTGTTCGGACTGTTGGTGCTGCTGCCCTGGTTGTTGCAGCAGGGCATCGGTCGCCTGCGCACGCAGCATATTCCGCTACACCTGGTGCGCAGCCTGGCAGGCCTCACAGCCATGTACTGCTTTTTCTATGCCATCGCCCATCTGCCGTTATCAGAGGCCGTACTGCTGAATTTCAGTGCGCCGCTGTTCATCCCCTTCATCGCCGCCTTCTGGCTCGCGGAAGCGGTCGCACCGCGGGTGGCCTGGGCCATCGGGTTTGGCTTTCTCGGTATTGTGTTGATCCTCAAACCGGGCGTCGGCCTGTTCACGCCAGCGGCCCTGATCGGGCTGGCCTCCGGCATACTCGCTGCCCTGGCCATGGTGGCGCTGCGCAAGCTGACCCGCACTGAACCCTCTTCGCGGGTGGTGTTTTTCTATGGTGTGATCTGTACCTGCGTCTCCGCCATCCCGCTGCTGTGGGACTGGCAACTGCCCTCCCCCGCCATGCTGTTGCTGCTCTGTCTAACCGGGATCCTGGCCACCGCCGGCCAATTGTTGCTCACCCGTGGTTACAGCTACGCACCGGCCGCACAGATCGGACCGTTCACCTATACCTCGGTGCTGTTCGCGGCGGGCTATGGCTGGTGGTTATGGGGCGAGGTGCCAGGCTGGCTGTCACTGGCCGGTACACTGCTGATCGTGGTGGCCAGTATTCTCGCCATGCGCAGGGAAAGCGGCATGGCAAGACCCATCAGCGGGCAGTGATGGAGACTTCAGGATTCGTCAAAGCGACCCAGTTCATTGTGGCGGATCATGGCCTTCACCTCGCTGACATAGTCCGCGCCACGCTCGGAATAGCGATTCAGCCCATCGGCCAGTTCCGGACCACTGACCGGCTGTCCGGAAGCCCGCAGCCGTTCACGAATGACCCGTAGCTCATGATAGGCGTCATGGGTATTGAGGTTATGAAGGTAATATTCCACCGAGTGGAGCGGTGAGGGAAAGGTGGCCACTTCATAATCGGCATCCTTCGCACGGCGGGCAGGCACCAGGCCGCACCCCGGTTCATAACACCACTGACCAAAGAAATTGAATCCCTCCACCGCGAACCGGGAGGTGCCCCAACCACTCTCCTTGGCGGCCTGGGCCAGGGTCAGGGAAGGCGGCACGATATCCACCCGGCGCTGCAGGGTACGCCAGTGATCCGGGTTTTCGGGATCGAAGGTATCGAGGCCATACTGGGCAGCCAGGTCCAGCACCCAGCGACGCTGCCACCAGTCCAGCGACTGCGCCTCCCGCAACCGGGCCAGTCGTTCGCGTTGCGCCTGGATCGCGGCATTGGCTTCCTGTACCAGGGGCAGGAAATATTCGACGAACACCTGCTTGCGCTCGGGGCCTGCGGGATGCTGGCGAAAATCCAGGCCCCCGGGCCGGCCCAGCACGGCAATACCGACCAGCAGCGCCAGCACCGGGGCGACCAGGATCAACGGATAATGACGGTTGAGTGTATGAAACATGATCGACTGCTATGGCCCTGTCGCGGCAACTGCGCCTAGGGAAACCCATTTCTCTATTGTACAGTGAACCCCTTCCTGTCACGAATCCGGGCCTTTCATCCATGCGATTGCTGCGTTACTCGCTGATCCTGTTGCTGACCTTTTTCCCGCTGGCCATCGCTGCGCTGCTCTGGCTGTGCCTGTCCGGCACCCCCCTGGTAACGGACAGCAGCCAACTCAGTCACCAGGATCTGGCCCGCATCAAGACCCTCATCAAGCTCAACGATCCCCGCCGTTTCCAGGCCGATACCGAACAGCGCGTACGCATCAATGAAGCGGACCTGAACCTGATCATGAAGTATGCGCTGACCCGGTTTGGGCAGGGGGCGGCCCGAATCAAGGTGCATGAACGGACGCTGGATGTACTGGCCAGTCTCCAGCCGCCCCGCCTCGGATCGCGTCTCTACCTGAATATCCAGTTGCAGCTGACCGAGACCGGGGGCGGACCGGACATCACCCGGTTGCGCATAGGCCGTCTCAGGCTACCGGACATCCTCACACAACCACTGCTGACCCTGGCACTGCGCCAGATGCGGCAGGACGAGGAACTCTCGATGCTGTTGCAGGCCTTTCACCACGCCGCCTTCGAACCCGGCTGGGTCCACCTGCGCTTTACCTGGGACCCGCGCATGCTCGACCAGGCCCGGGGGCGTCTCATGTCCGAGGTGGATCGCGAGGCCATGGCGGATTACTACGCCTATCTGCTGGAACTGCAGGCACAGGGGATCGGTACCCGCGGTTCGCTCCTGCCGGTGCTGGTCCCCCTGTTCGAACGGGCGCAGATGCGTTCAGAACGTGGCGACCCGGTACGGGAGAACCGTGCCCTGCTGGCAATGCTGGGGGCCTGGGCCAGCGGGAGTGGCCTGGAAGGCCTGCTGGCGGAGCGCGAGGTCACGCACCAGCCGTTCCGTATGACCCTGCGCGGCCGGCTGGACCTGGCCCAGCACCTGCTGGTCTCCGCGGCACTGACGGTGGCCGGCAACGCGGAGATCTCCTCGGCGGTAGGGCTCTACAAGGAAATGACCGACATCACCCAGGGCAGCGGCTTCAGCTTCACCGACATTGCCGCCGACCGGGCCGGTGTACGCTTTGGTGACCGGGCAACCGCTACGGCAGACAGCGCACGGGAACTGCAGAACAGGATGAACGAGGGCCTGCGGGAAGCGGATATCATGCCACTCATGCAGGGTCTGCCGGAGGGCTTGCGCAGCGCGGAATTCAAACGACGCTATGGTGACGCGGATTCACCGGCCTTCAAGGCACTGCTCGTGGAGATCGATCGCCGTATCGCCGCCTGCCGGCTGTATGCCGAAACAAACCGGGGAAGCTCTGATTAATTCTGTTTTTCGTCATGCCGGCGAATGCCGGAATCCATGGCGGGTTGAATTACAACCGCTGGATTCCGGGTCTACGCTGCGCTGCGCCCGGAAAGACGAATTACCGGGGCGAGACGATCCGGCCTATTTGAACAGGTGTTCGCGGTAATGCTGCAGTTCGGCGATGGAATCCTTGATATCGTCCATGGCCAGGTGACTGGCGTTCTTGTTGAAGCCGTTGGCCACCGCCGGACTCCAGCGCCGGGCCAGTTCCTTGAGGGTGCTGACATCCAGGTTGCGGTAATGGAAGAAGGCCTCCAGTTCCGGCATGCAGCGCGCCATGAAACGGCGGTCCTGGCAGATACTGTTGCCACACATGGGCGAGGCCCTGGCAGGCACGTATTGTTCCAAAAACTCGATGGTCTGGCGTTCCGCCATCGCCTCGGTCACGGTGCTCTGGCGTACCCGTTCCGTGAGTCCGGACTTGCCGTGCTGGTTGGTATTCCATTCGTCCATGGCAGCAAGCTTTTCATCGGACTGGTGAATGGCCAGGATGGGTCCCTCCGCCAGCACGTTGAGTTCGGCGTCGGTGACCAGGGTGGCGATTTCAATAATGGAGTCGTTATCGGTATCGAGCCCGGTCATTTCCAGGTCGATCCAGATGAGATTATTGGGATGTTGTGCCATGCAATTTGCGCTTCGGTTGAGTGGTTGAGTTGCATTCTAACAGAGGCTACCCTGCAGCTCTGTCCATTTGAGCGCACTATATCCCGCGAATGAATACTTTTTCCATTGTCTTTGTCGCCCTGCTGGGGCTTTCGGTCATCGTCCGGCTGTGGCTCGCCGCCCGTCATCTGCGCCATGTCGCCGCCCACCGGGCCGCCGTACCCGAGGCCTTTTGCGACCGCATCTCCCTCGCGGACCACCAGAAAGCCGCCGACTACACCGGCGCCGGTGTGCGCCTCGGCATGATCGAGATCCTCTATGCCACGACCCTGCTGCTGCTCTGGACCCTCGGCGGTGGCCTGCAACTGCTCGACAACTGGTGGGCCGGCCAGGGCTACACCCCCATCAATACCGGTATCGCGGTGCTGGTCAGCGCCTTTCTGATCATGGCGCTGCTGGACCTGCCCACCACCCTGTACCACACCTTCGTGCTGGAGGAACGCTTCGGCTTCAACCACACCCACATCGGCACCTTCATCGGTGACCTGCTCAAGCAGGGCCTGCTGATGGCCGTGATCGGCGTACCACTGGCCTGGGTGGCGCTAAACCTGATGGCCAGCGCAGGGACGCTCTGGTGGCTGTACCTGTGGCTGGTATGGGTGGGCTTCAGCCTGTTCATGATGTGGGCCTACCCGGCCTTCATCGCGCCGCTGTTCAACAAGTTCACACCGCTGGCGGATGACAGCCTGCGCGAACGTATCCAACGCCTGCTGGACCAGTGCGGCTTCCGCAGCCAGGGCATTTTCGTCATGGACGGTTCGCGCCGCTCCGGCCATGGCAACGCCTATTTCACCGGCTTCGGCCGCAACAAACGCATCGTGTTTTTCGATACCCTGCTGGAATCCCTGGAGCCCGCCGAGATCGAAGCGGTGCTGGCCCATGAACTGGGCCACTTCAAGCGCAAGCATGTGCAGAAGCGGCTGTTATCCATGATGGCCATGAGCCTGGCGGGGCTGGCCCTGCTGGGCTGGCTCATCGGGCAGACCTGGTTCTACCAGGGGCTGGGCGTACAGCAGCCTTCCCATCACATGGCGCTGCTGCTGTTCCTGCTGGTGTCACCGGTATTCACCTTCGTATTGCAGCCACTGTTTTCCCTCTGGTCGCGCAAACATGAGTTCGAGGCCGATGACTTTGCCGCGGAGCAGGCCGATGCCCGCGACCTGATCAAGGCACTGGTGAAGCTGTACCAGGAAAATGCCAACACCCTGACACCGGACCCGCTGTATTCGGCGTTTCACGACTCCCACCCGCCGGCACCGGTGCGGGTGGCCCATTTATCGACTAGAATGAAACCCGTTATGGAGACCAACCTATGAACAGGATTGCAAACACACTTTTGACCGGCCTGCTGCTGGGACTTTCCGCTACCGCCAGCGCCGGCGATGCCGTCAACGGCAAGAAACTCCACGAGGCCAATTGCATGCGCTGTCATGACAGCGGCGTCTACACCCGCCCGGATCGGCGTGTGAATTCCCTGGAAGCCCTGCAGAAACAGGTGGCGCGCTGCGAACTGACCCAGAACCTGAAATGGTTCGACAGTGACCGGGATGACGTGGTGACCTACCTCAACGAAAACTTCTACAAGTTCTAGGGCCTGTTCACACTAATCCCACCATGGCCGATCGCCCGCTCCATCAGCAGCATTGCCAGCCCCTGGCAAAGGGAACGCCGCCGCTGGACGAGGCGGCGGTGGCACAGTTGCGGCCACGGCTGCATGCCGACTGGCAGTTGGGCGCAGATCACAAAAGCCTAGTGCGCACGGTCCGGTTCAAGAACTATTACCAGACCATCGCCTTCGTCAACGCCCTGGCCTGGATCGCCAACCAGGAAGACCATCACCCGGACCTGGAAGTGAGCTACAACCACTGCGTGGTGCAGTTCAGCACCCACTCCATCGGCGGCCTTTCCCCCAACGATTTCATCTGCGCTGCCCGCCTCGATGCGCTGCTGACGGACCAGGACTGACCCGCCTCCCTATGCCTGCATTCCTGTCTGTACCTGCGCAAGTCTGATTTCGTGGATCGTAGCAGCCTCCCCCGTCGCCCGCGCAGCGGTCACAAATCCAAGGCCCGTGACCAGTCCGCCGAAAAAACCGGCCTGGTGATCGTCAATCACGGCCGCGCCGCGCTGGTGGAGGATGAGGCGGGTGTGCTGCATCGCTGCACGGCACGGCGCAACGTACCGCGCACCGTCAGCGGCGACCGGGTGCGCTGGTCGCCCACCGGCCGCCTGGAAGGCGTGGTCACGGAACGACTGCCGCGCCGCACCGTGTTGCTACGCCCGAACGGCCCGGAACAGACCCGTGCCATGGCCGCCAACGTGGACCAGGTCATCATCGTAGTGGCGGCGCGACCGTCGTTTCACGAAGGCCTGCTGGATCGCTACCTGGCCGCCGCCGAGATCATCGGCGCCGAGCCATTGCTGGTGGTAAACAAGGCGGACCTGTTCGATGAAGGCGCCCGCTTTGCCATCGAACAGCGGCTGCGTCCGTTTGCAGCCATCGGTTACCGGGCCCTGTTCACCAGCTCGCGCACCACCGACGGCCTCAAATCCCTGCATGAGGCCCTGCGCGACAAAACCAGCATCCTGGTGGGCCAGTCCGGGGTGGGAAAATCCTCGCTGGTGCAGGCCCTGCTGCCGGACCTGGATATCCGCATCGGCGCCCTGTCGGAGGCCAACGGGCTGGGCTGTCACACCACCACCGTGGCCAGTCTCTATCACCTGCCCGACGGCGGTGATCTCATCGACTCACCCGGGGTGCGGGACTTCGATCTCTGGACCCAGGATCCGGTCGAGGTCGCCCGCGGCTTTCGTGAATTCCACGACTATCTCGGCCAGTGCAAGTTCCACAACTGCCGACATCTGAGCGAACCGGGTTGCGCCATCAGCGAGGCGGCACGTAGCGGTGCCATCGAGGCGCGACGCCTGGAGAGCTATCGCAGCATCCTGGCCACGGTGTTGCATTGAGCTGGCTTGAGATAGCCGAAAGGGAATAACGCACGACGGGAGAGGCCGTAAAAGCAACCCGGAATGCGGTAGTGACGACACTACCCGCATCCCGAAATACGGCGCCTAATTACATTTCTTGCAGGTCTTGAGCCCGAAAATACTATAGGCCGGGCACCAACCGATCAGGGCGGTGGCCAGCGGCACGATACCGATCCAGCCCCACACCACCTTGGGTCCGGTCACGGCGATGGCGATCAGCGCCAGTCCAACCACGATCCGCAAGATTCGATCCACACTTCCCACGTTCTTCATCATCACAGCATCCTCCTGTTGAACCAGTCTCTGATTCTGAACCGTCATACAACCGTTGTCAGTGACAGAGTCACACAGGGATCATATGGCATATCTTTTCCAGCGATGGCCGATCCAGCAGCTCGATGGTGCCACGTCCGAGCCGTACCCAGCCCTGGTCCTCAAACCGTTTCAGATGGCGCGAAACCACTTCCCGCGCACTGCCCAGCTCCGCCGCCAGGGATTGGTGGGTCTGTTGAATGGCGGCATCGCGAAGCCCCAGTTGCAACAGTACCCGGGCCAGGCGTTCCTCGATGGACAACTGGGTGATCTGTTCCATGCGTTGGATCACCTCGGCCAGGCGCTGGCCGAAGTTGGCAAACACAAACTGGCGAAACACGGGGGAGCGCTCCAACGCCTCGTGAAAGCGGCTCACGGGAATCACGAAGGCGCTGACCGGGCTCTCGGTCACGCCTTCCGCCGGATAATGCTCGGCCCCCAGCAGACAGCTGGTGGTCAACACGCAGGACTGTCCGGGCGTCACCCGGTACAGCACCACCTCGCGACCGGCCTCGCCGGTCAGCTGCACCCGGACCTTGCCTTCGATCACCAGCAGGTAGGCCTCGCAGTGCATATCAGGGTAGAACACCTGCTGCCCGGCCGGCAGGGTTACCAGGTGCGCCTCCCGCAACACCTGGCGCAACCAGGAATCAGCACCCTGCCACAGGAGGGGAAAATACTGCTGCCAGTGCTGCTCCAGTTCGTCCGGGATCATCAACCCGGCGGCCAGGTCATGGCGCGGCCCGCCAGTACATGCAGGTGCACGTGATACACCGACTGCCCCGCCTCGGCATTACAGTTGATCACTGTGCGATAGCCGCGCTGCGCCAGGCCCTCCTGTTCCGCGACCTGCTTCGCCGCCAGGAACAACCTGCCCATCAGGGCCGCATGGGAGCTGTCGAGGTCATTCAGCGTGGCGATATGCTGCTTGGGAATGACCAGCACATGCACCGGCGCCTGCGGATTCAGATCCCGGAAAGCCAGCACCTCGTCGTCTTCATAGACCACATCGGGCTTGATCTCGCCCGCCACCATTTTGCAGAACAGACAATCGCTCATGAGGGTCCTCATTGCGCCGGGTTGAATAACAGGCCAAGCCTATCAAATGCCGTGACGGGCTGCGAATGATGCAGACCTGAATGGCACTCGGTTAAGGATCCTACTGCCGTCACCCCGGCGCAGGCCGGGGTCCAGGACGCGGCAATGGGCAGGGGAATGCCTGGATTCCGGCCTGCGCCGGAATGACGAAAATGTGGGTTTCCGGCTTAACCAGGGCCTGTTCACCCTGATCCATTCACCGCAGACATCACAGACAGGGAATCCACACGGACAATCCCCCCAGCGGGGACGATCTTCACCCGATCAGACGAAGGCATCCACCGTGCGTCCCTGCACGAGGGACTGGCGGGTTTCAGGACGGACATGGTTGAGGTATTGCCCCAGTGCCTGGCGGTTGCTGGACGACAGGCCGGCGCGGGTGGAGGCCTGGTAGGACTCGGCGCTATCGGCCTGGTACCGGCGGCTGTCGAGAAAATCCTGGGTGGACGGCTGATTCGGGTGGCGATTGCGCTGCAGCAGTTCGCCTTCGATGGCCTGGGGCCGATCCGGCTGCCGGGTGCGCCGCGTATATTCGGGATGTGGCGTGAAATCCGCCGGGTCCACGGCACGGGCAGCCTGCTCCCGCTGGACCGACCCGGTCGGGGGTACAGATCTGGTGGTATAACCGGTGAAAATGCGGCCAATATCCATGTGTGGCCAGGACCCTCTCGACTGCTATGTCATACCGAAATAACGCAGGTTGCACGACAGCCCCACCTCCTGCGGAACTGCCCGGCTACAGCTCCCGCCGCCCGGCGAAGGCGTGGGACAGTGTGCCGCCGTCGATATATTCTAGCTCGCCGCCCAGGGGTACGCCATGGGCGATGCGGGTGGCCCGGATGCCACGTTCGCGGGCCATTTCACCCAGATAGTGGGCCGTGGCTTCGCCCTCCACGGTGGGATTGGTGGCGAGGATGATCTCCTGCACCTCGCCCTGGTCCAGGCGCTCGGCCAGGCGGTCGAGCCCCAGTTCGTCGGGTCCGATCCCGTCCAGCGGCGACAGATGCCCCATCAGCACGAAGTACAGTCCCTGGTAACCGGTGGATTGTTCCACCGCCTGCACGTCCGCGGGCGTTTCCACCACACAGAGCTTGCTGCGATCCCGTCCACTGCGGCTGCACAGGGAACAGACCTCGGCCTCGGTCAGGGTGCGGCATTCACGACAGTGGCCGATCTTCTCCACCGCCTCCAGCAGCACCCGGGCCAGCCGGCGCCCACCCTCGCGGTCCCGTTCAAGGATATGGAAGGCCATGCGCTGGGCCGACTTGGGGCCGACGCCCGGCAGGCAGCGCAGCACCTCGATGAGCTGGCCGATGAGGGGGGATACGCTCATACCTTACCTGGCCCCTCTGCCCCGAAAACGGGGGACAGGGGACGTGCTACCGGAGAACGCCAGCGCAGATCGAAGTCTGGCGCGGGCATAGCCATCAGCAAAGGGAAGGGACGCCGGCACAGCAGACTCAGAACGGCATCTTGAAGCCGGCGGGCAGGTTCATCCCCGCGGTGAGGCCCGACATGCGCTCCTGAGTGGTGGATTCCACCTTGTGCACGGCATCGTTGACGGCCGCCGCCACCAGGTCTTCCAGCATGTCCTTGTCATCGGCGAGCAGGCTGTCATCGATGCTGATACGACGTACTTCGTGCTTGCCGGTCATCACCACCTTGACCAGTCCGCCACCGGACTCGCCGCTGACTTCCATACTGGCCAGCTCTTCCTGGGCCTTCTGCAGGTTTTCCTGCATGGCCTGGGCCTGCTTCATGAGATTTCCAAGACCACCTTTCATTACATACTACCTCTTGCGTTAGTGGGAGCCGATTGTATGTCGGTCTCCGGATAATGCCTATCCTGCCGGGGAAACACTGCTCCACTCCGCAGCCCGGGATAACATCCCCTCTCCCCAACCCTCTCCCGAAGGGAGTGGGAGTATCAACTGCGGCTAGGAATCCAGCGGCCGGATGGTTTCCGTACGCACCTGGGCGCCAAAGGCATCCTGCAGCGCCTTCACATTGGCATCCTCGGTGATGGACTGCACCGCCGCCTGCTGGCGTTCGTCATTGGCCCGCGCCTGCACCTGGGCCGGGGTGGCCACCGCCGGGCCACTGATCTCGATACCGAGACGGATTTCCTGCCCCAGATAGGCCGCCAGTGCCTGGGCAATGCGCTGCTCACGGTCCTTGCTGTACAGGTGCTTGCAGGCGGGATCCAGCACCAGCTGGACCAGATCCCCCTCCTGGCTGGCGAAGGCGCAGTTCTGGGCCAGCTCGTTGGGTACCCCCTTCAAGCCCAGGGCCGCCACCACATCACACCATTGCCCCGCGGAAAGCCGGGGGCTCGCCGCTGTATTCGCGGCCGGTGCGGGTGACACCGCTTCGGCAGCCGGCCGGGGGGCGGGTACCGGCTGGGCAACCGGTGCAGGTGCCGCCGGCGTGGTCCGCGCCGGAGCCGCCTGTTTTGTACCCAGTGCCGCCCGTGCGGCGGCGGCACCCTGCGGACGGGCCGGGGCTGGGGCACTGCCCGCCGCCGGTGCGCTCACCGGGGCACTGCCCGCGGCAGATGGCCGGAATGCCAACATGCGCAGCAGCACCATTTCCAGCCCACCGCGGGCATCGGGGGCCAGCGGCAGGTCGCGGCGGCCGATGAGGCCGATCTGGTAATACAGTTGCACATCCTCGACGGGCAGCTCACGCGCCAGTTCCAGCACGGCTTCGCGGTAGTCGAGGTTCTCATCCACCGCCTCGGGCACAGCCTGCGCCAGCGCCACCTGCTGCAGCAGGGTCAGCAGGTCCGCCAGCAGGCCGGCGAAATCCGGCACCTGCTGGGCGGCCTGCTCCACCACCGCCAGCAACCGGGCAGCATCACCGGCGGCCAGCGCCCGCAGCAGATTGAGTACATGATCATGCTCTATGGTGCCGAGCATGGCGCGCACATCGGCCTCATTGACGCTGCCGCCACCGTAGGCAATGGCCTGGTCGAGTAGCGACAGGGCATCGCGCATGCTGCCATCGGCGGCGCGCGACAGCAGCTTCAGCGCCCCCTCGTCGGCCTGAATGGATTCCTTGCCGAGAATATCCACAAGGTGATCGTGGATGCGGTTCAGCGGCAGGCGCTTGAGATTGAACTGCAGGCAGCGCGACAGGATGGTCACCGGGAGTTTCTGCGGATCGGTGGTGGCCAGCAGGAACTTCACATGGGGCGGCGGCTCCTCCAGGGTCTTCAACAGCGCGTTGAAGCTGTGGTTGGAGAACATGTGGACTTCATCGATGAGGTAGACCTTGTAACGGCCACGGGTGGGCGCGTACTGCACGTTCTCCAGCAGTTCGCGGGTCTCGTCCACCTTGGTGCGCGAGGCGGCATCCACCTCGATGAGGTCCACGAAACGGCCCTCGTCGATCTCGGTGCAGGCGGAACACTGGCCACAGGGCTCTGAGGTCACACCCTTGTCGCAGTTGAGGGACTTGGACAGGATGCGGGCAATGGTGGTCTTGCCCACCCCGCGGGTACCGGTGAACAGGTAGGCGTGGTGCAGGCGATCATTGTCCAGCGCATTCACCAGGGCGCGCAGGACATGTTCCTGGCCGACCATTTCATGGAAATTGCGCGGGCGCCATTTGCGCGCCAGAACCTGGTAGCTCATCGGGAATGCTCTCGGCCGTCGGGGCCGGCACAGTGCCGGTCCGGTTCAATTCGGTACGAACGGGCATTATACCCAAGGCGGCGATGTTTTCGGCCGCTGATTTCACCCGGGAAATCCCCGCTGGAGGCGAGTGAACGGTCCATTGGCAGGCACCAATGGCCAGACCAGGAAAGGGTGGCGGCCTGCACCAGCCACACCCCGGCGCCCGAGTCCACTGCTGCCGCTGCTCCCTTCCGGGCCTGACGGGGTTCGCAATCTATCGTCGCGAGGGGACCGGCACAGGTCACCATAACGCGTGGGTTCATGGGCTAAGCGGCACCACCAACCCGCTGCGGGGCCGGTTCCGGCACCGCATGGCAAGCGGGGCATTCTGCCCCATGCCACCCGTCATTTCAATGCAACCGCCGCGCCCCGGGATTGGGCAAGCCCCCCCAACGCCCTCCTCCCCCTTTTCGCGGGAGAGGCCTGGGGGAGGTAACCCGTTTGCAATCATGCCCCTCCCCGTCTGGACCCCAGGACACGGGGATGCATTCGATACTAAAAGGCATGCAGCAAGGAGTACCGCGCGGGCAGACGGGAAATAATGTTCTACCCTGATCCGGATACGGAAAAAATTCACTTGAACTCCACCTACCGCGCGCCTACATTGTGCGGCCTTTTTTCACCCGCAGAGGAGCATGCCAGCATGCCACAAGGTAACCACGTTTTAAGGGTCGAAGCGGCCGATACGGCCATTGAAACCGGGAACCCGATCAATGCGCCGTGGCCGTCCTACAACCAACAGGGCTCCGATGCTCCTGCCCAGGACCATTTCATTCACCGCGACGGCACCCAGTTCGCAGGCAGCCATTTCATAATCGATTTGTGGGGCGCCGCGGAACTCGATAACCTAGACCTCATGGAAACCGCGCTGCGTCAGGCAGTGGATACCTGTGGGGCGACCCTCCTGCATATCCACCTGCACCACTTCACCCCCAACGGCGGCATTTCCGGGGTGGCCGTGCTGGCGGAATCCCATATCAGCGTGCACACCTGGCCGGAGCGCGGCTATGCCGCTTTCGATGTATTTATGTGTGGCGACGCTGAACCGGTAAAATCCATCACCGTATTTGAACAGGCCTTCCGCCCCGAGCGGTTGGAAACCCACGAACTCATGCGAGGACGCGTACAGAATGGCTGACCTTTTCCAGGAAAATCTCTATTCCGATTATGGCCAGTGCTTCAAGAAGGACGAAGTACTGTTTCAGAGCGATACGGAACACCAGGAACTGGTCATTTTCCGTAATGATTCATTCGGCCGCGTGATGGCGCTGGACGGCGTGGTCCAGACCACCGAGCGCGACGAGTTCATCTACCACGAAATGATGGTGCATGTGCCGCTGTTCGCCCACCCGAACCCGAAGAAGGTATTGATCATCGGTGGCGGCGACGGCGGTATCCTGCGCGAGGTGCTGAAGCACCAGAACGTGGAAGCCGTAACCCAGGTGGAGATCGACCAGGCGGTGATCGATCTATGCACCAAGTACCTGCCGCGCCATTCCGACGGTGCCTACAAGAACCCGCGCGCTACCATCGTCATCGATGACGGCGCCAATTTCGTGCGCAGTACCCAGGAACGGTTCGACGTCATCATCTCCGACTCCACCGACCCCATCGGCCCCGGAGAAGTGCTGTTCACCAAGGACTTCTACACCGCCGAAAAAGGCTGCCTGAACGAGGGCGGCATCATGGTGGCGCAAAACGGCGTGGCCTTCATGCAACTGAGCGAAGTGGTCACCTCCAGGAAACGCCTCCAGCCACTCTATAACGATGTGCACTTCTACAGCGCATCGGTGCCCACCTACATCGGCGGTATCATGTGCTTTGCCTGGGCAACGGACGACGCCAGCCTGCGCCAGACCGACGTCGGCACCCTGCGCCAACGCTTCGATGCCAGCGGCATCCAGACCCGTTATTACAATCCGGAAATCCATGCTGCCAGCTTCGCGCTGCCACAGTATGTGGTGGAAGCCCTGGCAACGGTGTAAAGCCGAGACCCCTCCAGGTCCGAACTCATTTGGACGCTTGAACAGGCTCAGTGCCGAAGGCACTTACTCAACCGTCATTGCGAGCGAAGCGTGGCAATCTCCTGCGATGGAATCAGGGTGTTGTAGATTGCCGCGTCACTTCGTTCCTCGCAATGACGGGTACCTGTCGGCTTACACGACCGCCATTCGGCTCTGACCCCTTTTACTAACAAGCCTGTTACCCGGTAACACCACCTTCGGCGGGCCTCAGCGCTCCTCGGGCGGCAGCGCCATCTTGCCGAACTGCGACAGCGCGGCCCGCCGCTCCCGGGAAGCGCGACGGGCGATACCGACCATGGGCTTGAGCTCTATGGCCGCTGCCACGGCCTCATAGAAGCTGGCAGCCTTGCGCGCCTGATTGGGTGCGGATGCAAACTGGGGATGATGGGGTTCTTCCAGCTCATTTTCATTCATGGTTTGTCCTCGATGCCGGTGTTCAAGACTCCCGGATATCATAGGGCATGGATACCACTGAATAAGCGAAAGTTTTCGATAACATGGTTCCGATTCAATGATGTTATTTCAAAGGTGAAGATCGGGATCGAGGAGTCAGAGTACTTGACCAGTGATACCCACCCGACTCTCCCACCATCCCGGCACGCACGGAATTTATTTCAATCGAGTCTGACCCCATTGATCG
>CBDUHN010000045.1:0-23771 GCA_965367295.1 uncultured Gammaproteobacteria bacterium
ATATACCGCCCGCCGAAGCTGAGGCAAACTACTATCGGCAGCTCGGCGAATCCATCGCCGCAGCGGCCTGACTTAAACCAAGCAGCCTCCGCGAAAGCCGGGGCGGTTCATCTGGATATCGCTTGCTGCTCTTGCTTACCTATCGCATTGTCTTTTCTCTGGCCTGGTTGGCCTGGTTGGCCTGGCTCGTCGAAAAGCGGCATGAGCTTTTTCAATCTCGCTATCAGAGGCCTCGTTTCGGCGGGGCCTTTTTTGTCTGCATAAATGGCGGGATTTGACGCAGGACAGATTTTGCGAGATTGCGAATTCGGTATTATCAAAATGACCGATAACGGTCGGTAACTGTAATTAGGTGACACAGCGGGGTGTTACCGAGAACGTCGAGAAGCGGGCATTTCGATTAAGTTGCTAAAAACTTTTTAAATTGGCCCTTTCCGGTTATTCCCGGGTGTATAAGCATTTGTTGATAGATAGCTGCTGAGTGTATCGTATATTTCCTCACCCCTCTTTATTTGCTTCCACAGAGATCCAGACCGGTGAGTACTGTGCAGCACGACCAACCAATCAGCCGAGAATGGAGAATAACCTTCGACTGATAATATTAATAACGTTTTAAGGGGAGAATATCATGGAGAAATCATACCTGTTGGGTACTATGTGCGCCTGTTCACTTGCCATTTTTTCTCACACAGCCAACGCAAGTACATTCGACGTCAACGTTACACCGGGCGTTATTTTTGGGTCTGGTGTTACCAATGGCAACTTCACTGTCGACCAAGGCAGCGGTATTGAATTGGGGCTTCGTGGAAAGCTGCGGCACAATGCGTCAGGTTTAGCTGAAAACACCTACAACAGTAATGGCGATGGTACTTACAGCTTCGACGCCGGAGTCGCGCCGACACAATCATCACCGACAGCTGTGTGGAGCTTCGAGTGGTCAATCAATAGCAACTTTGATGGCTCTGGAAATAATCTCAGCGCATACACTTATCAACTGGGTGTCGACAGCAATCCTGGGCTAGGTCAAACATGGAGTATATTTGACCCCATTAACGTAGCTGAACCAGGCTGGTTCGACCACTCGATGGGGAACAACGGTACGACGGCTGGCACAGATGTAATAGCGACTGACCGCACCAGTTACCTCAATTTGATTTCCAGTAACAATGTAGCTCAAAACTCATGGAAGGCTCACTGGTTTCTCGATAACACATTCGACCCGACCGTTGATGGGCAGTATGATTTCTACTTGGCTGCTTTCGATGGTGCTACTCAGCTCGCTCGCACAGACATCAGCATAATTGTCGGTGTTGGGGCTGTGCCGGTACCGGCAGCCGTCTGGCTCTTCGGCTCTGGTCTTCTGGGTCTGGTCGGGATGGCGTATCGTAAAGAGCGTAGGCAGTCATAAACTAATCAACAGCGGCGGCCTTCGGGCCGCCGTTTTCAATTATGCTGAATGACCGGTTATGGCTGAGAACAGGCGAGGCGGGATAGACAAAACATGGCTACTCAACTCGCGCTTTCGCCAAAAGCGGATCAAGCGAATCCTGCAAGCACTGCCAAATCAAGTCGTTACTACATATTATATTCTGGGCGGATTGTTTGCTCGAATTACACAAATTGTTGTTTGTGCTGCTTGGGTTGAAAAATATATGAACCCTGAAAGGTTGGCGCGGATTCGGATTTGTGGTGATATTGATTTTAGATCGTGTAAGTACATTGGCGCATAGGATAGATACCCTTATCAAAAGAAAAGCCCCGCATGGCGGGGCTTTTTATAGAACTCAAGATCAATAACAGTCTAATTACCTTTTGCGCTCTTTATCTGCATGACAATGGCAGAATTAAATCCTTTTACCGCATTCATTGCGAGATCCTCATATCTCTTTTGATCCGCAGTAACCAGGTATTGAACCCCTTTTTTGCTGCTCATGCCAAAGCCTAGTGCGTTTGATAGGCCAACCGCGCCGCTATTATTACTGGTTCCGCCTTCACTGACTACAGCAAAAACGTCATCTACTCCAAGATCCTCGGCAGGTTTAAGTGTGACAGAACCATCTACATACCGGCCATCCTTGGAATAAACCGCAAAACATTTGCTAGTGGAATCGAGTGCAAATCGCGCTCCTCCATCCACGCTCACTTTGTTCTGCAGCATTGATCTTCCACCTCCACTCGTCCAGGCAAAATCAAATGCGACATTGGGATAGATAACAATTGCGTCCAGAGCCGCACTTGCCTGATCACCCACATTTCCATTAAAGCCCTTCGGAACTAATCCAAAGCTGCTCACGACACCAATATCTGCAGGGCCGCTCACAATGAGTGTCTTTGAAGCTCGCCCATCCATGTGCTTACCCTTTACTGTTTTTGATGTTCGAATAATCTCATCGGCTTCAGCAGTCTTAAATAGAGTCGGGGCATCTACGACATCGATACCCGCCCCCTGGAGTTGAGCAACAAGGTCTGCATGTGCGGCATCAGCAATCCTCTGCAACATGGATGCATCAATCCCTGACAAGGTTAGATCCATATTCACGGATGCCCCTTGTCCACGTGTTGTCATCCCGGAAATGCTGGCTGTTTGAAAAGCTCCGATATTGTAACCAGCGAGAGCAATTTTAGGTCGGGCAGAAAATAATCCTGCCGACCCACCATCCACCTCCAGTGTTACAGGCATAGGTGCATGAATGACGGGTTCAGCGGATGCCAATTCTTCAGGTGAAACAATAATGCTTCCAGCGTCGGCATCACTCCCATCGCCACTGAGACTATCTGATACAGCATCAGAAGCTTTTTCAACGGCCACTTTTTCAGCTACTTGCTTGGCGATGCTGCCAAAATCAAACGCATCGGCCTGGATCGAGAAAAGTAATGCTGAAACGGCTACGAAAGAATTGAACCTTATAGTGATGTTCACAAGTAAACTCCATTCATATTTGTTTTTTTTTATCAGTCATGCGTGGTGACGCAGGAAAAAACCATAGAACGTACTCCATCTTCGTTCCGATAAATTGATCTCTTCCTCCGCTACATCATGAAAAAATGAAAGTGGCCCTGGAAGGGGCCACTTTGTACCAGGTTCACAGTAACCGTCACGCTGTATTCTTTCGCCTTGCTATACCAGTCAATCCCAGTAAGCCAGAACCAAGCAACCATGCAGCAGCAGGAACTGGTACAGCACTGACTGTGATAAGGGCGGAATTATTGCTACCTTGTACGCCGGTTCCTATTCCAACGCCGTAATTTCCCAAGGTGCAACTATTTCTAGGATAGCCGGCATAAAAGATCGTTTTGCAGTTGAAGTAGGTTTCAGATGCGGCAAATTCGAGTGAATTTCCACCTAGCACGGATGCTCCAAAATCCATGGTCAATCGCTCAGTTGTGGATGAGACCGGGCTGCGTAATGTAAGGACGGTGGAAGCGAAAGAAACGTAGTTCCCGGTTGCGCCAAACACGTAGGAAGAGGTTCGGGCTCCCGGTCCAGGTAAATACGAAGAAAGATGATAATCCAGAACCCTCGCATTGCCTGACAATTCCGAATCCAGCGTCAGTGTACCCGTTAATATTCCGCCATTTGGTAGACTGGAAGGGTTGCCATCGGAATTATTCTGGTAGGAATCAAACTGATTCTCGAATGTATACGTGATGGGTGCCGCCAGGGCGTTCGTAACAAATATTGTTGTCGCCACGGATAATCCAGCAGCGCTAAGCGTTTTTATTAGCATGTTTTCTCACTCGGTTTGATGTATTTCCTATAACGCCGCATGCAATAACCGAGCCATAAGCTCTAGCTATATTAAATCAATGGCTTAATTGATCTTGATGGGGTGCAAGTAATCTATTTTGTTAGAAATATCGACAATGCTGTAGCTGGGATATAAAGGGAGAATATTAATAAAGCATGTATATTCAAACGGTTGAAAAAATAACCGTTGGTGCGTTGTAAAATTATTTAACAGTATTTCTCTTTAGCACAGCAGCCCTTCTAGCACCTATTTCATGGGGTGGTTTCAAGCCTGAAATCCGGGCCAGGGACAGGCTGTTGCAATGGTTGAACCGCATCGGGGCGACGCCATGCAATGCAGTGGAAACCCATATGTATGCGCTCATGCAGGGTATGATTTACAGCAGCCGGATCGAGTTGTAGAGTTGGCCCCGAACTACGGAATTCCCGGATCAAGGCAAGATTGCGTGTTATCAGGAGAGTGGCCATGGAACTGCAACCCGGCTCTATCTACGAAGGCTCAATCGGTAGTTTTGGTCACGAAGGGGCGCTTTCCCGCTGGATCGTGATATCCCCTTTCGGCAAGACTCATTGCCATTCCATAGATGATCCCTTTCAACTGCATTGCATGCCTCTGGCCATTGCCTGCAAGGCGGTGGAGGAGGGTAGCCTGACCCTGCTCGAACATGCCCCTTATCACCCGGTGATGGAGTTGCAGCGGGAAAAGGAACGCATGGGCATCAGCGATAGCCATCTCGGACTCAGCGGTGCCCAACTGAAGAAGATGCTGGACCTGCTGCATGCAGCCGCGGCCAACGACCAGCCCTATCTGTCGTATGCCGTCGGTGAACTCCTCAGTTTCGTGACCATCCGTCAAAGTGACGATACCCGTCTTCAGGTCTATGCTGAGCTTGAAACCCTGCTCAATTCAAAACCCGATCTCCCGGGATCACTTCCCGCCCACCTGATGACGATTTCCTCCGCAACAGCTTCTGCTGTGCAGCGGGATTCCCTCTGAGCGAATCATGGCTGGCGCAGTTTATCTGCACCGGTATGCCGACTAGATGACAGGGTCATCCTTTGCTTCGCTACGCGGGTCCAGTTCCAGTGCGGCAGGTGATGTGCGCGCCATGATCCTGAAGTCGCCCTGTTCCTCGGTTGTGATGGTTACGCCCACCCGGCGACGAAACCAGGCGAAGACGGCCAGCAGGAGCATCAACACGGCAAAATAACTCATCAGGTTGCGTACGCCGATCCATTGCATCAACAAACCGGAGGCCAGAGGACCGATGCTGGCCCCGATGCCGCTCAACAGCAGCAGACCACGGCTGCTCTCCAGCACATGATCGCTGTCCAGATGGTCATTGGCATGGGCGACACTGAGAGAATAGATGGAGAAGGCACAGGCACCGAACAGCACTGCTGCCAGCAGTGCCATGGTCCTGTGCAGATCGACCAGCAGATAGACTGCCAGTGCCGCCAGGCCAGCGGCGACACTGACCCAGAGCATGACCAGGCGCCGATCATGCTGATCCGAGAGCCGCCCCAGCGGCCATTGCAGCAATGCGCCGCCGAAGATCACCCCGCTCATGAACAGGGCAATGCCGGCCTCATCGAACCCCACCCCCAGGGCGAACACCGGTCCCATTCCCCAGAACCCTCCATTCACGAGGCCGGATATCAACGCCCCCGCGGCACCCAGCGGGGAGGTTTCGTACAGGCTGCGCAACCCCAGGCGCGCGGTAACCACGGGCGTGGGCTGCGGCATGCGGGTCAGGGCGATGGGCACCAGCGCCAGGGAAAAGAACAATGCCGTCAGGGCGAAGGGTTCCATGCCGTTGGCGCCATACAGTAACAACAGATATTGGCCACAACCGAGGGCGATCAGGTTGGTGGTCATGTAGATGGCGAACAGTCCACCGCGGGTCCGGTTGGTGGACAGGCTGTTGAGCCAGGATTCGATTACCAGGTACATACCAAGCATGCTGATGCCGGTGATGATACGCAGTGCGAGCCAGGCAACGGGATCGAGCCACAATCCGTGCAGGATCACTGCGGTGCAGCCGATGGCCGCAAAGGCGGAGAAACTGCGAATGTGCCCGAAGCTACGGACGATGCGCGGACACAGGTAGGAGCCGATCACATATCCCATGAAAAAACCCGACATGATCAGACCGATGGTGCCTTTGGGGAAATGTTCGATACCGGCGCGTAACGCAACCACCGTGCCGAGCAGTCCGGAGCCCAGTAGTAGAATGGCCACCGCGGTAAGCAGGGAATAGATGGAAACAATGGTGCGAAGCATGGCAAATCCGGCGGTTGGTGTGCGCAAAACCGAGCATAACAATTCTGGCTGCGAAGGGTTAAGGTGGTATCGGGAATATCAGGCCGGAAATATCGATGCCAGCAGCTGAAACAGGAATAATCCCGGGGCATCGATTATGCCGGTAAGTCGCTTACTGGATCCCATCACCGGGTCAGCCGGGCTGTTCCGGCAGTATGCGGGAAAGCAGTTCTGGTCATGGCGATACTATCCAGGTACCGGGGATGATCACAATCCAGGATGGTAAATCGGGTTATTCGTGGCCATGGACTCAGCCGGGAAAGGGGAAATCATACGGAAATATTCCAGGGAATAAGATGCATGCCCATGGAATCCCTCTATATAGGTACACCGGTGTCTAGTACCCGGAGAGCGAATCCATGATAATCAGTCTTTATTCCCGGAATGTGACCCGTTGAGCCATTTCATGTCGATCCGTTTTTCAAGCCGCTGTCCCTATCGATTCCTGCTCCTGTTGTGGCTGACCCTGGGTATATCCGCCTGCAGCCCGCCGGAGCCTCCCGCCAAAGAGGCCGGGAAGAAGCTGCACCTGGTGGAGGTCGCGCCGGTACGCAACGACAGCCTGAGCGTGGTGCGTACCCGCACCGGTACCCTGCGGGCGCTGCGCGAGGTGCAGATCTTTACCCAGGAGGAAGGTCGCATTACCGCCCTGCCGTTCTTCGAGGGCGACCGGGTGGAAGAGGGCGAACTGGTGGTGCAACTCGACGATGCCCTGATTCGTGCCCAGCTGGCGCGAACCAGTGCCACGCGCAAGCAGGCGGAACAGGACATCAAACGGCTCAAGGAACTGCGCTCCCGCAAACTGGTATCCGAGGATGAGTATACCCGCGCCCTTACTCAGCTTGAGGTGGCGGAGGCCGATGAACGGGTGTTGAAGACCCGGCTGGGCTATACCCGCATCACCAGCCCCATCCCCGGCCTGGTGATCGAACGGCTGTCGGAACCGGGTATCGTGGTGGAACGGCTGCAGCATGTATTGACCATCGCCGATCCCTCGTCACTGGTGACCGAGCTGCAGGTATCTGAACTCATTCTGCCGGACCTGCAGGTGGGCGATTCGGCCCGGGTACGCATCGATGCGCTCGGAGGGGATGCCTACACTGGGCACATTACCCGCATTCATCCCAGTCTCGATCCCATCAGCCGGCGCGGTACCATCGAGGTGGAACTCACCCCGGTACCGCAGGGTGCAGCACCGGGGCAGCTGTGCCGGGTGGAACTCAGCACCCATGCCAGCCAGCGTCGTGTGATCCCCTTCAGCGCCCTGCGTCGCGATGATGACAGCGAATACGTGTTCCTGCTGGATGCCGAGGGAAAGGCACTACGGGCGAACGTGCAAAGTGGCTTGCGGCTGGCGGACCAGGTGGAGATTGTCCACGGCCTGGAAGCGGGGCAGCAGGTGATCACCAAGGGTTTCCTGGGGCTGACCACCGGCAAACCCGTCAAGCCGGTGCAGCCGGTGGCACGCTGATATGAACACCCCGAACCCCCGTAGCGGAGGTCTGGCGGCCTGGTCGATCCGTCACCCCGTCGGCGTCAGCATGATCGCCCTGGCGGTGATCGTGCTGGGGGTGTTCGCCTTCGCGCGCCTGGCCATCGACCTGCACCCGCACCTGATCTACCCGGAAATCCGCGTGCGCATCCTCAGTCCCGGCGTGCCGGCCACGGTAATGGAAGACCAGTTCACCCGCCAGCTCGAAGAACAGCTGGCCATTACCGAAGACGCCATCAATGTCCAGTCCAGCACCGCCCAGGGCGCCACCTCCGTGGACCTGTCCTTCGGGTACGGCAAGGATATCGATATTGCGCTGCGCGATGCCAGCACCCGTCTCGACCGCGCCAAGCGCTTCCTGCCCGAGACCCAGGACCCGCCCATCATCTACAAACGGGATCCCTCGCAGATCCCGGTGCTGGAATTCGTCGTCAGCTCGCCGCTACGCGATCCGGTGGAACTGCGCACCTGGGTCGACGATGTTTTTGGCAAATGGTTTATCACCTTGCCGGGGGTGGCGGCAGCCGAGGTGGGCGGTGGCCTGGTACGTGAAATCCAGATCCTGCCGGACCAGCAGCGTCTGGCTGGTATGGGGCTGGAAATGCAGGATCTGGTCGACGCCCTGCAACGCGGCAACCGTGAAGACCCGGCGGGCCGGCTGCGCATGTCCCACCAGGAACTCACCGGGCGTATCAGCGGACGTTTCACCAGTGTCGAACAGATCGCCGAACTGCCCCTGACCCTGAGCAATGGCGAAGTGATCCACCTGCAGGAGGTGGCCGAGGTCATCGATACCCACGAGGAGGAGCGCCTGCGGGTCCGCGTCAATGGTATTCCCGGTATCAAGCTTTCCATCCAGAAACAGCCGACGGCCAACACCGTGGCGGTGGTGGACGGGGTGCGGGAGCGCCTTGCCTGGCTGCAGGCACAGGGACTGGTGCCGGAAGACATACAGGTACGCAGTGTCGATGATCAATCCGTCTATATCCGTCACGCCCTGACCAATTCGGGCATGGCCGCGATCAGCGGCGCCCTGCTCGCCATGCTGGTGGTCTACGCCTTCCTCGGCAACCTGCGACGCACACTGATTATCGGCAGCGCCATTCCCATTGCCATCATGGTCACCTTCATCATCATGGGGCTGGGCGGGCTTACCCTCAATATCATGACCCTTGGTGGCCTGGCGCTCGGGGTCGGTCTGATTGTCGACAACACCATCGTCATGCTGGAAAACATCTATCGCCACCAGTGCAAGGGCGAGGCGGATCTGGAAGCCGGCATGCACGCCGCGCAGGAGGTGAACAGTGCCATCGTGGCCTCCACCAGCACCAACCTGGCGGCGGTCCTGCCGTTCCTGTTCATCGGCGGCCTGACCGGCCTGTTGTTCCGGGAACTGATCTTTACCATCTCGGCGGCCATCCTCGCCTCGCTGGCCATCGCCCTGACCCTGGTGCCGGCCCTGGCCGCCAAAGTGCATACCACGCAAAGCAACTGGCTGCGCCGCAACATGGATGCCCTGGTCCAGCGCTTACAGATCTTCTATGCACGCCGGCTGGCCCCCGTTCTTGATCACCCCTATCTTGTGATTACCGCCTTTGGACTGATGCTGGCCCTGTCCACCCAGGCCTTTTTCGGAAAACCGGAAATTTTCCTGCCGGATATGGATGACGGACGCATCTCCATCAGCCTGACCGGTGATCCGGGCGGTACGCTGGATGACATGGACAGCCGTGTGCAGGCCGTCGAGCAGCTGCTGGAACAACAGCCGGAAGTGGAGCATGTCTACACCCTGGTGGGTGGTTTTATTTTCGGTCGCAGTCAGCGTGAACTACCCAATCGCAGTACCCTGAACGTGCAGCTCGTACCCCTGGCGCAGCGTACCATGAGCAACAAGGAATGGATTACGCAGATGACGG
Source organism: uncultured Gammaproteobacteria bacterium (assembly GCA_965367295.1). GTDB lineage: Bacteria > Pseudomonadota > Gammaproteobacteria > DSM-19610 > DSM-19610 > JAIVHA01. The sequence continues at coordinate 9,480 of CBDUHN010000045.1, forward strand.
CACGGATAGCCGAACTGCAGTTGGCCGGGCTCAAGGTCAGTATGCGCATTCAGGGTATCCGCGGCATTCGTACCAGTCGTGGCGACGACGATATCAGCCTGCGCATCCAGGGGCCCGACCAGAAGATGCTGGAAGCACTGGCCGACGATGTTGTGTTGCGTCTCAAAGCCCTGGGCGGCCTGCGCAACATCGAACATTCCTCGGAAGAGGTGCATCACGAAATCAGCATCGATATCGATCGTGAACGGGCCAGCATGCTCGGCCTCGACGTGGAAGATCTGTCGGCGGCCATGCGGGTGGCCCTGGAAGGCGAGGTGGTCACCGATTTCATCGATGACGACCGGAGCTATGATGTGCGCCTGCGCCTGCCGCAGGAAGCCGCCACGAATCCGCAGGACCTGCAAGCGGTGCTGCTGTTCCCGGCCCGGGGAGATCGCAAGGCCGTATACCTGGGCGACGTCGCCCGCGTGAACCTGATCCAGTCGGCCGCGGAGATCCTGCGTGATAACCAGCAGCGCATCATCGAGGTCAGCGCCTCCATCGATGCCGATGCCACCCTTGGCGGGCGCCTCGCAGCCATTGATGTCGCACTACAGGACCTCCCGCTGCCGCAGGGCTATACCCTCTATGACGGCGGAGCGAAACAGGCCCTGCAGGAAGGCCGCAGCATGACCGGCATCCTGCTGTTCCTGGCCCTGTTCCTGGTGTTCGTGGTGATGGCCATCCAGTACGAATCCCTGCGTAATCCGCTGATCATCCTGTTCAGCGTGCCGTTCGCGGTTACCGGTGTGGCCATCGGCATCTATGTCACCGATCTGCCGCTGTCCATGCCGGTCTGGCTGGGCATGATCATGCTGGCCGGCATCGTGGTGAACAACGCCATCGTACTGGTGGAATACATCGAAATCGTGCGCGAGGAGGGCCATAGCATCCGTGAAGCCATTCTGGAAGCGGCCCGTCTGCGCCTGCGCCCGATCCTGATGACCACCCTGACCACTGTGGTGGGCATGGTGCCACTGGCCATTGGCCTGGGCGAGGGGGCGGAAATGCTCCAGCCGCTGGCGGTTACCATCGTTTCCGGCCTGAGCTTTTCCATGCTGGTGAGCCTGGTGCTGGTACCGGTGTTCTACGAACTCACCCATCTGCGCGCCATGCATCGGGCTACCCTGAAGTCCTAGCGCCAGGAGGTCACGGACAGGATTCGGACATGCGTTGTTCGATTGCGGTACTCCGGACTTTATCCATCCCCGGAGCCACGTCCCCTATAACAAAAACAGCGTCGCCAGACCCAGGAAACTCAGAAACCCCACCACATCGGTGACGGTGGTCAGCACCACTGCACCGGATAGAGCCGGGTCAGCCCCGAAGCGTTTCAGCAGCAGAGGAATGGCGATGCCCGATGCGGCTGCGGCCAGCAGGTTGATGAGGATGGCCGCCGCGATCACCACCGCGATCCCCATATCCCGAAACCAGGCCAGCGCCATCACTCCCACCACTGTCGACCACAGCAGGCCATTCAGCAGACCCACGCCGATTTCCTTGCGTGACAGCCAGGGAATGTTGGATGGTCCGATCTGCCCCAGCGCCAGGCCGCGAATGGTCAGGGTCAGGGTCTGACTGCCAGCAATTCCGCCCATGCTGGCGACGATGGGCATCAGCACGGCCAGGGCGACGATCTTTTCCAGTGTGCCTTCGAACAGGCCGATGACCCAGGCGGCAAGGAACGCAGTAATCAGGTTGACGCCCAGCCACACGGCGCGGCGCTTGGAACTGGCCAGCATCGGCGCGAACAGATCCTCGTCGTCCTGCAGACCGGCCATTTGCATCAGGGCATGGTTGGCATTGGCACGAATGATGTCGATCACTTCATCGATGGTGATGCGGCCGACCAGCTTGCCGGTTTCGTCGATCACGGCCACGGATACCAGTTCCCGGTGTTCGAATAGCAATGCGACCTCACTGTCGGACATGGTGACGGGCACCTTATCCGCCATGGGTTCCATTACCTCCGATACGAGTATTTCAGGTTGATTGGTCAGTACCGCCGAAAGTGGCAATTTGCCGAGATACTGGTCGCCATCATCGATCACCATCAGGCCATCGGTATGCGGGGGCAGGTGGCTGTGGCGACGCAGGTAGCGCAGCACCACCTCCAGGGTGACATCACTCCGCACCCGGATGGCATCGCTGAGGGTGATACGACCGGCCGAATCCTCCGGGTAGGCGAGGGCGGTCTCCAGTTGCTTGCGCAGGTCGTGATTGAGCGACTCCATGAGGGTGTCACCCACATCCTCCGGCAGTTCCTCCAGCACTCCGGCCAGATCGCCAGGCTCCATCGATTGCACGGCGGACAACAGCCCTGCCTCGTCCAGATCCTTCAATAGTGGGGCGCGGGCGTCCTCGCCCATGTAGACCAGGGCATCCCCATGCAGTCCCGTCGGCAACAGATCCCATACCTGGCGTCGTTCATTATGCGGCAGGGATTCCAGCAGGGCGCCCAGCTCCGCCGCATGCAGTTCGGCGAGGAACGAACGAATGGCATCGGTATTTTCCTCTTCGAGATACTCGTAGAGGGTTTCAAGGGGCGTCAGTTTGATTTCGGCCTGTCCTTCCATCAATCCACTCCTGTGTCGCGGGCAGCCCATTGTAATATGGCTGCACGGGCTTCTCTGCAAATTTATTGCAGTGCTTCAACGGGGTATTTCAAACCGGGAGCGCCGATACATGTGGCGAATGAAATAGGACGTGGGGTGGTGTGTTTCGTACCAGGGGGAGTGGGCGGGATCGGGAAGTAAAGGAAGTTGCGTTACCTCCCTGCAGGGAAGTAACGCAACTCATGTCAGGAGCGGCTATTGATCAACTATTTTTCGCCCGGCACGGTTTTCAGGCCGAGGATTTCCCAGTCCTGCATGCCGCCGCGATACCACTTGATCTTGTGAGCGGGATAGCCGAATTTGAGCAGGTTAAGGATATTGTTGGGCGATTGACCGCACCACATGCCATTGCAGAACATCACCAGCGTTCTGGCGTTGGAGAAATTCCACATCCCTTCGAGTTGTTTGACATTGAACTGCTTTTCCATGATTTCGGTAATGGTGAAGGGGTCCGCACCCCTGGCCGGGTTCAGCGAGGTCCAGGGGATATTGACCGAGCCGGGAATGGTGCCTTTCTCTACCCAGTCGGGGGTTCTTGAATCGATCACCAGAATACTGTCATCGCCATCGGACTTGCGTTTCAGGTAATCGAGTACCTCCACCTCACCAATGGTTTCAACGCCAGGTGCCAACTGGGATGGTTGAATACAGAACGGGGGGCAGTTGCGCGAGGTTTTCGCAAAGGCGGGATTGACCGTATTGTTGGCATCCTGGTTACGCTCAATCACGACCTTCTTGCCGTTGTGCATCACCTCCACCGTACCCATGTCCGGCGTGATGTTGACCTTGCGGTCAGCGGCCAGCGACGTGTGTGCCGCCGTCAGGGCACAGGCCAGAGTGAAGGCAGTCACTATATGCTTCGATTCCATACTGTATTCCTCATCTTGGTTTGTGATTATGCGTTTTTTACCGACCGGGAAGTTCAGTCGCAGTCCGGTTCCGGTTCATCAGGTGGGGTATCAGGCTCCGGTGGTGTAGTTTCCTCCTCTTGGTTGAGCAGTAATGGGGATCCATGGGGACAAAAGCCGGAATGATTCGGTGATGCGAGCAACTGGGGTGAGACCATTGCACAGCACAGTAGCACGGTTGCCAGAGTATAACGTTTCATAACTCCTCCTTGGCTTTTGGGACGCAAGTACCTGCCTGCGACCCTTAGTACTCTGTCACAGACGCAAGCCCCGTGCCAATTCATTACATTTTTGCGATGGCGATCAATAACAATGGTTTATGGGGTCCTGTCCAGGCCCGGTTATACTCCGCCAAACCGCCATTGGTGCCACTTGCTGCCACAAATGACAGAATATGGCAGTAATGGCGCGGCCAGACTGACAGATCGTGTCGAATTATGGCAGGCAGGTCTGCCAGGGAGGGGAAATATTAATACTCAAGTTATCAGGAGGATGGAGCGATTCCAGGAAGTGTACGGTTGCCATTCCGAATCCGGGCGCGTGCACTGGCATAGTTTCTGCTCTATACCCTGTTAATTCAGTGCACCTGAACATAACGGAGGAAAACAGCAATGGCACATGTAGTGGTTATCGGCGCAAGTACCGGCGGTCTGCCCGCCGCCTATGAACTGCGCGAGGCGCTGGGCAGCAACGACAAGGTTACGGTCATTTCAAATACGGATACCTTCAGCTTTGTCCCGTCGAATCCCTGGGTAGCGGTCGGTTGGCGTTCCCGCTCCGATGTTACCTTTTCCACCGGACAGTACCTCAAAAAGAAGAACATCGATTTCATTCCTGTAGCGGCCACTGAGTTGCGGCCCGATCAGAATCAGATCCTGCTCGCCGATGGCAGCGAGGTGAACTATGACTACCTGGTGATCGCCACCGGACCCAAACTGGCCTTCGACGAAGTGGAGGGGCTGGGGCCGGAGGGTTTTACCCAGTCCGTCTGCACCATCGATCATGCCGAAACCGCCTACAGTGCATGGAAAAAGTTCCTCGATAATCCGGGTCCCATTGTCGTAGGGGCGGCACCCTTCGCTTCCTGCTTCGGCCCCGCCTATGAATTTGCCTTTATCATGGATGCCGAACTGCGCAAACGAAAACTGCGCAATAAGGTACCGATGACGTTTGTTACTTCGGAACCCTATATCGGGCATCTCGGTCTGGGCGGAGTGGGTGATTCCAGGGGGATGCTGGAGTCCGAACTGCGCGACAAGCACATCAACTGGATCACCAATGCCAAGATCACCAAAGTGGAAGACGGCAAGATGATGGTCAACGAGATGAACGCGGCTGGCGAAGTGGCGAAGGAGCATGAGGTAGCCTTCAACTACTCCATGATCCTGCCGGCCTTCAAGGGAGTCGATGCGGTTGCAGCCGTGGGTGAAGACCTGGTCAACCCGCGCGGCTTCGTGAAAGTGGATCAGTTCCAGCGCAACCCGAAGTGGAACAATATCTACTCAGTCGGCGTGTGTATTGCCATTCCGCCCGTGGAAGTGACACCGGTACCAACCGGCGCACCCAAGACCGGCTACATGATCGAATCCATGGTGAGTGCCGCGGTCGCCAACATCAAGGCCAGCCTGGCAGGCAAGGAAGTCAGCAACACGGCCACCTGGAATGCCATCTGCCTGGCCGACATGGGCGATACCGGTATCGCATTTGTCGCGATGCCCCAGATGCCGCCCCGCAACACCCAGTGGATGAAAAAGGGCAAGTGGGTACATCTGGCCAAGGTGGGCTTTGAGAAATATTTCATTCGCAAGATGAAAAAGGGTTCCACCGAACCTTTCTATGAATCCGCCATTCTCAAATCCCTGGGAATCGAGAAACTTCACTGATCTGTGTCATGCGGCGGGGGTGGAACTCATCCCCGCCCTGTGCCAGCATGGCAGCATTGGCTGACGTGGCAGTAAGTCATGACCCGGGTGGTTAGCATGAGCAAAAACCGAGTAAAACCTTCCTGCGAACAGATGATCGATATGTTGCCTGACCCGTTCGTGGTCATCGATCGTAACTATCAGATCATTGCCGCCAACCGCAGCTACAAACGCCGCTACGGTTTCGAGGCAGGTGATCTGGTGGGGCGTCATTGCTACGAGATCTCCCATCATTCCGCTGTCCCCTGCAGTCAGCATGGTGAGCATTGTCCGCTTGAAACGGTATTTGAAACCCGGCAGCCCACCCAGGTAATGCACATCCACTACGATAACGAGGGACGCGAGGAATGGGTGCAACTATCCGCCAACCCCATTCTGGATGATGACGGCACTCCGATGTACATGGGGGAGTATATCCAGGCCTTGCGCCCCGCCAAGGATGACAGCCGTTTGCTCATTGGTCGTTCGCCAGCGCTCATGCGCATGGTGAGCCTGTTACAGCGAGTGGCGCCTACCCAGACCACGGTACTGCTGCAGGGCGAAAGCGGCGCAGGCAAGGAGCAGGTGGCAAAATACCTGCACCGTTATTCAGACCGCCTCAATGGTCCCTATGTGGTGGTGGACTGCGGGGTGCTGGGTGAAGCCCTGATCGAAAGTGAGTTGTTCGGACATGAAAAGGGCTCTTTTACCGGCGCTACTCGACAGAAAAAGGGCCTGTTCGAAGTCGCGAATGGCGGTACACTTTTCATTGATGAAATCGGTGAGTTACCGCTTTCCCTGCAGACCAAACTGCTGCGGGCGCTCGAAACCAGCACCATTCGCCATATCGGCGGCACGGAATACATCCAGACCGATGTGCGTGTCATCGCCGCAACCAACCGCAATCTTCAGGAAATGGTCAAGGATGGCAGCTTCCGACAGGATCTCTATTACCGGCTATCCGCCTTCCCGATTCATATTCCGCCGCTACGGGAACGCAAGGACGATATAGCGGCACTGGCGGAACACTTCCTGGCGCAACTGCCCGATGGCGATCGACATATTCCCCTGACGCCGGAAGTCATTGAGTCGTTATTGCCCTATGACTATCCGGGCAATGTGCGGGAGCTTAAAAATATCATCGAGCGCGCGGCGATACTGGCCGCGGACAGTGTGATTGCTGCCGAACATATCGTATTCGAGGCGGAGCAGGCCAATGAAGCTGCAGTGCTCCCCCCCAAGGAAGAAACTGCGCTTGCGGACCTGAGTCGCCAGCATAGCCATCTGCTCAATAGACGTGGTGGACGTTTGCAGGACGAGGAAATCCTGGCTGCCCTGGAGCAGGCCCGCGGCCATCGTATGCAAGCGGCCAAAATGCTTGGGATCAGCGAACGGACGCTGTATCGCCACATTCAACGTCTGCGTGGCGTGGGAGCCTGAACCAGGTCCGCATCAAGCGTTCTTCAAGGCCTCGATCACGGGTATGTACTCATACCCCAGTGCCGCTGCGACTGCCGGATGGGTCACCAGGCCACGATGAATATTCATCCCTGATCGCAGGGCGGGATTAGCTACCATTGCTTGCGAAACCCCCTTGTTGGCCAGTTCAAGCGCAAAGGGCAGGGTGGCATTGGTCAGGGCAAAGGTGGAAGTGCGCGCCACCGCCCCCGGCATATTGGCGACACAGTAATGCACCACATCATCCACTACATAGGTGGGTTCCTGGTGCGTGGTGGGGCGACTGGTTTCAAAACACCCGCCCTGGTCAATGGCTACGTCGACCACTACCGCACCCCGTTTCATCTTTCCCACCAAATCACGATCCACCAGCTTTGGTGCGGTAGCGCCCGGTAGTAGCACGGCGCCGATTACCAGATCGGCCTGCGTAATGCTACGCTCAAGGCTTTCCCTACTGGAATAGATGGTCCTGAGACGGCTATCAAAGCGATCATCCAGTTCCTGAAGGCGGGCAATGGATCGATCAAGAATGGTGACCTCCGCCCCGAACCCCAGGGCGATACGTGCCGCATTGCTACCCACCACGCCGCCACCGAGAACCACCACCCGTCCTGGCGCCACGCCGGGTACACCGGCCAACAATACACCACTGCCTCCCTGGGCCATTTCCAGGGAATGGGCGCCCGCCTGAATCGACATGCGTCCCGCCACTTCGCTCATGGGCGCCAAAAGGGGGAGGCGCCCCAACTCATCGGTAACGGTCTCATAGGCAATGGCAGTACAGCCCGATTCCAGCAGCAGCCGTGCCTGTTCAGGGTCGGGTGCGAGGTGTAGATAAGTAAACAGTATCTGTCCTTCCTGCAACTTGCGACATTCGTCGGGTTGCGGTTCCTTAACTTTGATAATGAGTTCTGCCGATGAAAAGATGCTCCCGGCATGCCCGACAATAGTGGCGCCGGCGGCCTGGTAATCACTATCGTCCAGGCCGATGGCATGGCCAGCGGATGATTCGATCATCACCTCATGCCCATTCTGGACCAGTTCTCGTACACCTGCTGGAGTCAGCCCCACCCGGTATTCATGGACCTTGATTTCCTTTGGTACGCCTATACGCATGGGATTCAATTCCTTTTTCTGAAAATGACCGTCATGCAGCCAAGTATAATGTCTTCGCATATTCAAGGCATATGGTGCATATGAATCATTACCGGAAACCATGGTTGCAGCCTGGTGGACCGGTCCAGTGAAATCACTGGTATGCGATGATATGGCAGACAGCCATAGCGATCAGGCTATTCGGATCAAAACTTTTGTATGCTATCGTGGATGCTTGCCGTTCATGGGGTGCCGAACAAGATGGATCGGGGAACAAGGATCTACGCCTACCTCCTGCTGGCACTGGCCCTGGTGCTGGCGTTCGCAATCTTTTACCAGCCGGAACAGGTGCGGACACTGAACCGAAAGCTGGCAGACGACCCGGAACTAAGCCGCTACCCATATCCTTTCCGGGTGCTGCGTGTGCGTGGCACTACTGCTGAAATGAGCTCGCCACGCTCTGCCAGCATGCCGGTAGAACGCGTAATCGGGGCCATCTATCCCGGGCTTGAAAACATGCCCGTTACCGACCCCGCATACCAGCATGCCCAGCAGGATCTGGCAGAGCATCAGGGTAGGGCGAAGCGACTGGTGTTATCCGAGCCCGGTATCAACGCCGTACAATGGCAACTGGATGAAAGCTGGCTGGCGCGGCAGGGGGTTCAGCTTCCGTATTGAGGCGGGCCAGTATGTTCTATTCATCACCTGTCTATCTGAGCCGGATCCGACCGAGTTACCCGAATGAGGGACAAGCAAAGGAAATCCGCCACAGATCAACAGGAATAAGGTTACAGGGAAGGGATGCTTAGCCTTGTATCAGGCTGGAGGATCATTCAGTAATTCCACCCGAACATCCATATTGCTGTATATGGCCGGTGGCCCAAATTGATGATATATAGCGACATCGGCGGCATCGCGTCCGTTGGCCACTGCGACCCGTCCACCACGCAGATTGACCTCGGTGGGGTCAAAGGTATACCAGCGACCACCCACATAGGCCTCGAACCAGGCATGCAGGTCCATCGGTTCAAGTCCATAAAGGAATCCCACCACGAGACGGGCAGGAATGCTGATGCTGCGGCAAAGGGCGATTCCCAGATGGGCCAGGTCGCGGCATACACCAAACCCCTGCCCATTTACCTCAACAGCGGACAGGGGGTATGCGCTTGATCCCGGGGTATATTGAATTGAGCTCCGGATCCAGTCGCTGATTTTATCAACCTGATCATAGCCAAGCGGCAACCCATCCACTATTTCTCTGGCCATGTTGCCGAACCTGTCAGATTCACAATAACGGCTTGGGAGTATATAGGTCAGCACCTCATTTGGCAGGTTCTGGATTTCTACAAAGAAAGCACCAGGGGCTTTATCCACAAGGTCTGTAGCCATGACATCGGCCGAGGTCCGAACAAAGAATTCACCTGCAGGGGCGAACAAACGCTGACAAAGATTGCCGAAAATATCCGTATATTCCTGCACCGGAACACTTGGTGATAGGGTATAGCTTTCACGTGAAATCCATTGCTGAATACCACTGCGCGGGCGCAGCATGAGGATGATCGGGGTGGAATCCTCCAACTGGAATTCAAGATTACAGGTCGTCCGTATCCACATGATATCCGTTCCTCTTCGTACTCGCTCCGACCAGACTAGCATGACCACTGAAACAAAAGCTGATTTTTATAGTATAGGTATGGCCATGGCTGTCGGTGCCAGCCATGTTATTCATGGTATATAACACATAGTTAATATATGGCATTCTGGAAACTGTTTACTTGATAACAAAGCGTGCGATATGGCTGCAGATTCCTATCCGCTAATTACCGAAATCGGCTTCAGGATCCGTTTATTACCCTGGCACTGGATAGTACCAGGGCTGCATATCGTCATGGCCACCTCTGCGTCAATACATGCCATGCTGTTCAAACGGGATCCACGTGCTGCATTGGGGTGGGTCTCCGTCTGTCTGTTTTTCCCGCTGGCCGGACCATTACTGTATTACCTTTTCGGCATCAACCGAATTCATACCCATGCACGAAAACTGGCACAGCTGAGTTTATTCCGGCTGAGAGTCGGTTACGAGCGAGGTTCCCTGGAAGGCAGCTCCACCAAAACTGAACCGGAACTCGATGCGCAGTACCACAGATTCATACGCGTATCCGATCACATAACATCCCGTCCGCTGACAGCAGGGAATACGCTCCAAATGCTGTTGAATGGTGAGCAGGCCTATCCCGCCATGCTTGCGGCAATTGATGCCGCCGTCAATCGCGTGCTACTCGTCACTTACCTGTTTGAATCGGATTCGATTGGTAACGCCTTCGTTACAGCACTGGTTGCTGCACACCAACGGGGTGTGGAGGTGCGGGTAATCATCGACGGGGTAGGAGAACTCTATTCATGGCCACGCATGAGCCGGACATTGCGTCGTGCCGGGATTCGTGTCGCCCGATTCCTGCCGCCCAGGATTCTCCCCCCTGCATTTTCCATAAACCTGCGCAATCATAGGAAAATCCTGGTAATAGATGGTAATCACGCATTTACAGGAGGTATGAATATCGGCGCCAGACACCTGGTGGAGACCAGTTCAGATCAAAGGACAGTGGATGTTCACTTTCATGTGCGGGGTCCAGTGGTGACTCAACTGGAAGCCATTTTCACTGAAGACTGGCGATTTGTAACGGGAGAGACCCTGGCATTCGTGAACATGCCGCATGCACATAACGGTGAAGACTACTGCCGTTGCATCAGCGATGGTCCGAACGATGACCTGGACAGGATTTCACTGGTCATGATGGGCATGATATCAGCTGCCCAGCATGAGATTGTGATCGTCACCCCCTATTTTCTGCCTTCCCGTGAAATGATCGCCAGCCTTCAGTCTGCGGCACTGCGTGGCGTGGATGTATCCATCATCCTGCCGAAACGAAGTAACATACGGGTGATTGACTGGGCCACACGCAATCTGCTGTGGGAATTACTTCAGCATGGAGTGAAAATCTATTATCAGCCACCGCCATTTGCCCACACAAAACTGTTTCTTGTCGATGGTGTTTATGCCCAGATCGGGTCAGCGAATATCGACCCGCGTAGTCTGCGTCTTAATTTCGAACTGAATCTGGAAATAATCGGTACGGATGCCGTCACAAAAATGGTGGAATATGCAAAAGAGATTCACCGCACTTCGACTGCACTGAGCTTGCGGGAAGTGGATGAGCGTCCATTCCTGATTCGGATCAGGGATGCCGTATTCTGGCTTTTCATGCCGTATCTCTAGGCGAGCAGCCACGTTTACGTGTCAACAAGCTGGCATAAAGGGAAGACCACATGGCATTTTTCACCAAGCGCTACCATCCACCGGGAACAGCACCGGGAACACTGATTGAAAAACCGGCGTTAGAAGCCGAGTCATTGCACATTCACCTGATTGATTACAACGTCGATGAGATCATTATTCGTGATGGCGTCGATCCAGATGAATGTCGCGCTTACCTGGAACGTGATTCGGTAACCTGGGTGCATGTACAGGGACAGCCAACCGAACTGGTGCTGCGGGAGCTTGGCGAATCCTTCCATTTACACTCGCTGGCACTGGAAGACGTGCTGAACACCGGTCAGCGGCCGAAAGTTGAACCTTTCGACGACCAGTTGTTTATTGTCATGAGTCTGCCTCTAATGGCAGATGGCATAGTCGATGTACAACAGATCTGCGTTTTTCTGAATAAAAACTTCCTGGTGAGTTTTTACGGCGGGGATTTTTCTCTTTTTCAACCCATCATCAAACGGCTGCAGGACAAGGGTGGTCGGTTGCGCTCAAGGGGGCCGGATTTCCTGCTGCATAGTGTACTCGATATGGTGATTGACCAGGGATTTCCCGTTCTGGAAAGCTTTGGGATGCAGTTGGAAGATGTCGAGGAACAGATTCTCGACATTGCCGGGAGTACAACCCTGGAGAAGATACATATCCTCAAGCGTGAACTCATCCTGTTGCGGCGCATGCTATGGCCGCAACGGGAGGTGATCAATCAATTGCTGCGGGATGAGCACGAGTTGATTCGGGAAGATACCCGGCTCTATCTGCGCGACTGTTACGACCATACTATCCAGGTGATGGACTTGTTGGAAACCTACCGTGACATGACAGGCAGTATGCTGGATATCTACCTGTCCAGTGTCAGCAATCGAATGAACGAGGTAATGCGGGTATTAACGGTGATCGCGACCATTTTCATCCCGCTTACATTCATCGTCGGTATATACGGGATGAACTTCGATCGTAATGCCGGCCCCTGGAACATGCCGGAACTCGGCTGGCCCTATGGTTACCTGCTGGTGTGGGTGGGAATGATTGTGCTTGCGGCAGGGATGCTGGCGTTTTTCCGCCGTCGGGGCTGGTTCTGAGCACATCTGTAGAAACAAACCAACCCTGGCGAGGAGGTCCCATATTAATCAAGTACTTAAAAACCCTAGTACATTACTGTACAGACTAAGAATGACAACCAACTGCTTTCTTGCAAGCTAAATCTGGCAATATTTATTACATCTATAAATCAATCAGTTACAGGGACATCCATTCCTTCTTAGCATCAGGACAGCGCCAAATGAAAAAGCGCTTATTTGCGCCTTAAATGGAGCAGGCGCTCCTCAATAAAAACAATAAGATACTGATGATACAATACTATATCGTACATATTTGTATCACTCGTTAACCAACTGATAAACAGCGTAATTTTACGTTTCCGGGCCATCCAAGCTGAACGTGACAAGATTCATGTTAAGCCCTGCGCATTGGAAACCCGAGCGATATACTCCGGTTATGACCGATGAAGAGGATTAACTGCGTCGGATCGAGTCTTGGCGACTCGCCGATGACCACAGGAAGAAGTTGGCCGAGACGGGAGAAGCGGTACCCTGGGTTGAGGCCAAGCACTACATCAGAGGTGCGCGCAGCTGGATGTGATCCGGCTCGGCCGACTTTTCCTTTTTCGGTATAGCAGTGCCTTACAATGAGAGGTACGTTTGTACTGGAAATCGTAATCAAAGCCATGCCGAAGCTCGCACCGGAAACATCTTTGAAGGCAATCGCTCGTTTCCGCAAATATCCAAATACTCAGGCTAAGAAGTTCGCTTTGCGAAGGTGGATGCAGGAAGTCGCGTCGACTGAAGAGAGCCCAAAGCATGTAGCCGATGAGCTTGAATGGCTTCTCCATGAATATGAACAACATATGCGCCTCCATCGTATGAAAGTTGAATACGGATTATTAGAAACCATAGTTACAACAGGGGCTATGTGCTTGAGAACGTGGTAAAACTCAAGCTCGGTGCCTTCGCTAGAATGCCCTTCGAAATTCATAGAAGATCAATCGCTCTGTTGGAAGCTGAACGGATCGCACCTGGTCGACAGGTTGCGTATGTTGCAGACGCACGGCGAAAGTTTACCTAGCCGATATACGATCACTGTGCTTTTCTAAACGTGTGCGGGAAAATGAATGCGGTCAAAAAATGAGCTAACAAGGAAAATGCACTCGGACGTAAAAATGCGCCGCTCATTCCTCGCTTTGCTTTCTTCCACCGGTGATTTGCGACGTTAGAACGCATGGAGGATCCAGTGTACCTCTACCACGGCACGCTCGGAGCGAAGAGGTATCGCTTTGATGCTTTCTCGCACTTTGGTACTTATCAAGCGGCGGTGGAGCGTATTGCTCGCCGTGTCATAGATGGCCATACAGGCCGTCCTCTGGTTCTAAAGATTCCATTTCGTCTTGGTTCGAATCGCGTTCTGCACGTAGCTGAGGACTGGGGCTCTAATCAGCCCATCTCGTTGGCATGCGCGCTAAAGAATCACTTCGAAACGGCCGAGCCTGAGAAGTACGAGATCTTCGAAGGCATTCGAGGGCGCTTGGTGAGAGCTAAATACGCGGGAGAAGACTTCCTAACCCAGGGTTGGACGGAGTTAAACAGCGAACTTGATAAGTTGGGAATTGAAGCGATTGCCTACCCAAACCGGGTTGAAGATCGCGGATCTACGTCGTATTGCGTCGTTAAGAAAACTCGGCGGATATGTATCGGCCACCATGTCCCCAGCGTTAATGACCTAGAGCAGGCGAGCAAAGCGGTGCGCGAGACTTGGCAACCTGCGTTCTAACAAGCGCATCGAGTAGGAATCGCTACGTTGGCGCTTCGCGTCGCTTCCGCTCGCCGCTCACGCGGAGCGTTAGGGTTCCGACCTACCCATGAAAAGTAGACGCACTCATCAGTTCGATTAAGATCGAATGG
>CBDUHN010000046.1:0-23206 GCA_965367295.1 uncultured Gammaproteobacteria bacterium
GCGGCTCAGACAGTTGCGCGCTTGATCCGGTTTGGCCTGCGATGCTCGGCGGCGCCAACGGGGGCCGGGTGCCATGCTGATAGGGACGTGGTGATTAGCCGGCTTGATCTGTGCGCCTGTAGATTCGAATTTATTCGGACGATGTTCATCCGGTGTTGCCATGGCCGAATGAATTCGGACCTACAGGGCGCCAGGGCAGACTGGTCGGTTTGCAAACACGAATTGTCAAATTTCCGTTTCTAATACCCCTTAACCATTAGTCGCTTAGCACTCTTTTCTCATTCTATGCCTTGAATGCGGGGCATTTCCGACAAAATTTTGACAATGACGAAAATCAGTGCTTAACTAACCCGCAGAGCTATCCCGGGGCTGAGAACGATGCCGGGGTTCCTCGCATCCAGAATAATCAAAAATAAGCCACCGGGGCCACATAGGCGGGAAGGGAAGAAATGAGTGAACCTAAGGTACTGATCATCGAGGCGGATGAAGAGCGCGGGCGAGAGCTTTCATCCGTCCTGCGCTTCATCAACTACGATCCGGTCTGGGTGTCGGACTGCAGTCGCTGGGCACAGGCCCTGGAGGCGAACGATCATTGCCTCGCAGTGCTGGCCGGTACCTGCAAGTCAGACAAGGCCCTGGAGAAGCTGCTCAAGGAGGTGCATGACTTCAACGGACACCTGCCCATTTTCCTGCTTGCCGAAAAAGACAAGGAACCGACGGTACTTATCGAACCCAGTTCCTGCATCCTCGGCAAGATTGCGCTGCCGCCGCGCTACACCCAGCTGACCAGCGCCCTGCATCAGGCCGAGGTGTATCGCGAGTCCCAGGTGGACGGTAGCCGTCAACGTCCCGTCGACCTGTTCCGCAGTCTGGTGGGCACCAGCCGCTCCATTCATACCGTGCGCAAAATGATCCAGCAGGTAGCCGATTCCGAGGCGAATGTGCTGATCCTCGGTGAATCGGGTACCGGCAAGGAAGTCGTGGCGCGCAACATCCATTATTATTCCTCGCGTCGCAATGAACCCTTTGTACCCATCAACTGCGGTGCGATTCCGGCGGATCTGCTGGAATCCGAGCTGTTCGGACACGAGAAGGGTGCTTTTACCGGGGCCATCAGCTCCCGCCAGGGCCGTTTTGAACTGGCCGAGGGTGGCACACTGTTCCTGGATGAAATCGGCGACATGAGCCTGCCCATGCAGGTGAAACTGTTGCGTGTGTTGCAGGAACGTACCTTCGACCGGGTCGGTAGTAACAAGAGCATCGAAGCCAATGTGCGTGTCATTGCCGCCACCCATGTCAACCTGGAAGAAGCCATCGCAGACGGCCGATTCCGTGAGGATCTGTTCTATCGCCTCAATGTGTTCCCCATTGAAATGCCACCCATGCGCGACCGGGTGGAAGATATCCCTCTGCTGATCAATGAGCTGATTCGTCGCATCGAGCATGAAAAGCGCGGCTCCGTGCGCCTGACCCAGGCCGCCGTGCTGTCCCTGTGCCAGTACAGCTGGCCGGGCAATGTGCGGGAACTGGCGAACCTGGTGGAACGGCTGGCCATTCTGTTTCCCTTTGGTGTTGTGGATATCACCGATCTCCCGGAAAAATTCCAGTCCGATGCCATCCCGGCCTCGGCCAGCCAGTCCCTGGCACCCATGGATGAAGACCCGATGCCGACCCTGTACCAGCCGGAACCGCATCCCATGCACACCCTGGAAGCCGGGCGCCAGGATCCACGCCTGCCCCGTGATGGCCTGGATCTCAAGCAGCATCTCAGCGAACTGGAAGTCGGCTTTATCAAGCAGGCGCTCGACGATGCCGACGGGGTGGTGGCGCGTGCCGCCAAGCGTCTGGGCATGCGCCGGACCACGCTGGTGGAAAAGCTCCGCAAATACGGCCTGCAACGTTCCGACGAGACGGCAGGAATTTGACTACCCCCAAAGTTGGAATCCGTAACTAGCTGATTTAAAAACAAGTCAACTTTTCGGCACGCCTCTTGCTTCTGTGCTGGCGTGGGTCAAAAAGACCTCACGTCAACCCGGAACAGGCAGGCGACCGAATGTCTC
Source organism: uncultured Gammaproteobacteria bacterium (assembly GCA_965367295.1). Taxonomy (GTDB): domain Bacteria; phylum Pseudomonadota; class Gammaproteobacteria; order DSM-19610; family DSM-19610; genus JAIVHA01. The sequence continues at coordinate 2,061 of CBDUHN010000046.1, forward strand.
AGCAAGTCATCCACAATCCGCAGGAACTGCAGAGCGCCTTTGAGGCGTTCACCCGCATGTCCGAGCAGCTGGAGGGTTCCTACCGGGAACTCGAACGGCGCGCGGCACAGCTCACCCGGGAACTGGAAGCGGCCCGTTCGGAGCGACTGCAACAACTGGCGGAAAAAGAGAAGATCGCGGACCGCCTCGGTACCCTGCTGGAAGCCCTGCCGGGTGGCGTAGTGGTGCTGGACGGTAGCGGCCGGGTCTGCGAATGCAATCCCGCTGCCCTCGATCTGCTCGGTGAGCCACTGCTGGGCGAGACCTGGGATTCGGTTACCCGCCGGGTGCTGAGCGATGATCAACAGGGCAATCACGAAGTCCGTTTGCTCGACGGCCGCCGGGTCAGTATTTCCCGTCGTACCCTCGATACCCAGCCCGGCCAGATCCTGTTACTGCACGATGTGACGGAAACCCGTGCCCTGCAGGAAACCGTCAACCGCCAGCAACGCCTGTCCGCGATGGGTGAAATGACCGCGCGTCTGGCACACCAGATCCGTACCCCATTATCGTCGTCCCTGCTGTATGCCTCGCACCTGGCGAGCGGCCATCTGAAGGCGGCGGACCAGGTACGCTTCTCGGAAAAACTGCTCAATGGACTGCGCCATCTCGATCGCATGGTCAACGATATGCTGGTGTTCGCCCGTGGTGGCAGCACCGCAGCAGAAAGTATCCCCGTCAGTGAACTATTGAAGGATCTGGAACAGTCATTGGTCGCCACGCTGCTGGAATCCGGTGCGCGGCTGAATATGGTCAATGATGCTCCCGATGCCCGCCTGCAGGGCAATCGCGAGGCGTTGACCGGTGCCCTGGTCAATCTCGCGGCCAACGCTGTGCAGGCCACCGGCTATGGTGCCCGCCTGCAGGTGAACGTGCGCCGGACGAAAGATGAGCGTATTCAGATTGCCATTACCGACAATGGCCCTGGTATCCCCGCCGAGCTACGTGAACGTATTTTCGAACCCTTTTTCACCACCCGTCCCGAAGGCACCGGTCTTGGGCTCGCGGTGGTGCAGGCTGTGACCCAGGCCCACGGAGGTGAAATCGGTCTGGAAATACCCAGGGAAGGCGGAACCCGTTTTGTGCTGAATCTGCCGGCCGCGCAGCCCGTGATGCTGCCCAGTGGCCAGGCGACGGAAATGAAATTGAGGTGTGCCCTATGAATCCAGCGTCTGTCTTGATTGTGGAAGACGATCCCTCCCTGCGTGAAGCCTTGAGCGATACGCTCGAACTGGCGGGTTACCCGGTAACGGTGGCCTGCGATGGCAATGGCGCACTGGATGTACTGCAACTGGAAGATATCGGCATGGTGGTCAGCGACGTGCACATGGGACGCATGGACGGCCACGAACTACTGGCCAAAATCCGTACTGCAGCACCGGATCTGCCGGTGGTGCTGATGACCGCCTACGGCACCATTGAAAAGGCCGTCGATGCCATGCGCGCCGGTGCCACCGATTACCTGGTAAAGCCCTTTGAAGCCGAAGTGCTGGTGGACATGGTGAGCCGGTATCTGCCCGGTGAGCACAAGATGGATTCCGGCCTGCTGGCGGTGGATGAAAAAACCAAGCAGCTGGCTGCGCTGGCGGCCAAGGTAGCGGCTACCGATGCCACGGTGATGATCAGCGGCGAATCCGGTAGCGGCAAGGAAGTGTTCGCCCGTTTCATTCACGAGCGTTCCGATCGTGCCGGCAAACCGTTCGTTGCCATCAACTGTGCCGCCATTCCCGAGAATATGCTCGAGGCCGTACTGTTCGGTTACGAGAAGGGGGCCTTCACCGGCGCCTATCGTTCGCAGGCGGGTAAATTCGAACAGGCTCAGGGCGGCACCTTGCTGCTCGATGAAATCTCGGAAATGGATCTGGCCCTGCAGGCCAAACTGCTGCGCGTATTGCAGGAGCGGGAAGTGGAACGCCTTGGTGGTCGTGACATGATCCCGCTCGATGTACGTGTACTGGCAACCACCAACCGCAACATGCGTGCGGAGGTGGCTGCCGGCCGGTTCCGTGAGGACCTGTATTACCGTCTCAATGTATTCCCCCTGAATCTGAAACCGTTGCGCGAACGCCCTGCAGACATCCTGCCGCTGGCGCAACGACTGGTGGAACGCTATTGCCGTAACGCCCGGGTAGTGCCGCAGTTTTCCGCTGCCGCCCGGCAGCGCCTGTTGGGTCACGCCTGGCCGGGCAATGTACGGGAACTGGATAACGTGATCCAGCGTGCCCTGATTCTGTTCAGTGGCGAGGTCATCGAAGTGGCGGACCTGTGTTTCGAGGAAGAGGCGGTTCCGGTTGCCGACATATCCGCGGATGCCGGTCATGGCCATGAAGCCCTCGGTGAGGACTTAAAGAGCCGGGAATTCCAGCTCATTCTGGAAGCCCTGGAGGCAGACAAGGGTAGCCGCAAGGCGGCGGCGGAGCGCCTCGGCATCAGCCCGCGCACGTTACGCTACAAGCTGGCGCGTATGCGTGAGCAGGGGATTGCAGTACCGGCATAGGGCCGCACTGATAGGAGATAGAGCAAATGAGCGAAATTGACGTCAACCAGATTCTCAGTCAGATGCGCAGCCTGCGGGCCATGGCCCAGGGGCAGGGCACCGAGGTGGCGCCCGCCAGCACCCCGAATGATGACTTCAGTTCCCTGTTGAAACAGTCCATCGACAAGGTGAATGACACCCAGATGCAGGCCGGTGAACTGCGCGACAAATTCGTTGCCGGTGATTCTGATACCGACCTCACCCAGGTGATGGTGGCCCTGCAGAAGGCCAGCCTGTCGTTTCAGGCCATGACCCAGGTGCGCAACAAGCTGGTCAATGCATACCAGGACATCATGAATATGCAGGTGTAGCTGCTGGACGGGTAACTCCTGGGCATTTGCAGGTGCGAATCTATTTGTACCGGCATAAAAAAATACCAAGCATGACAAAAGGCGACGCAGAATTATGGCACTGGTAAAAACAGAGGCGGCGGCACAGGGCTTTACCCAATTGCCCGCCATGCGACAGATCTGGTTCATGGTGGCGATTGCAGCCAGCGTGGCGGTGGGCGTGGCGCTGGTGCTGTGGATGCAGACCCCCAATTACACCCTGCTATACGGCACCCTCTCCCAGAAGGATGCCGGCCAGGTGGTCGAGGCGCTGCAGAAGGCCAATATCCCCTACAAAGTGGAGGAGGGCACCGGTGCTGTACTGGTGGCCTCCAGCCAAGTGCACCAGGCACGCCTGGAACTGGCCAACCAGGGCCTGCCGGAAGGCTCCGGCATGGGTTTCGAGATGCTGCAGCAGGATCAGGGTTTCGGCACATCCCAGTTCATTGAAACGGCACGTTTCCAGCGTGCCCTGGAAGGTGAACTGGCCCGCACCATCAGCACCATGCGCAATGTGCAGAGCGCCCGCGTGCACCTGGCCATGCCGAAGCGCTCGGTGTTCGTGCGTGATCGGGAGAACCCCACTGCGTCGGTCATGGTAAGCCTGTTTTCCGGCCGTAGTCTTGATGAGGAACAGGTGGCGGCCATTGTGCACATGGTGTCGTCCAGCGTACCGCATCTCGCGCCTAGCGCCGTTACCGTCATCGATCAACGCGGCAATCTCCTGACGCAACCGGATGATCGCGAGAACAATGCACCCAGCTCCAGCCAGTTTGCCTATACCCGCAAGCTGGAACAGTCCTTCGTCAAACGCATTGAAAACCTGTTGTCGCCCATGGTAGGCAGTGCCGGCGTGCGCGCCCAGGTCACGGCGGATCTGGACTTTACGGTCACTGAACGCACCCAGGAAGTCTACAATCCGGATCTGTTATCGCTGCGCAGTGAACAGGTCACCGAGGAACAGATGGGGGCCGCGGCAGCGGCACAGGGCGTACCCGGTGCCCTTAGCAACCAGCCGCCCGGCGGTGGTGTGGCACCGGAAGTGGCCACGGGTGCCGATGCGGGCGGTGCGGCTGGAAATGGTGGTGCGATGGGGAATTCCAGCCGCCGCAGTACCCGTAACTATGAACTCGATAAAACCATCAGCCATACCCGCCTGGCGACCGGTACCGTGCGCCGTCTTTCGGTGGCCGTGGTACTGGATGACAAGCAGGCCACGGATGATAATGGAGAACTGACCCGTCAGCCCTGGAACGATCAGGAACTGGAGCGATTCACTACCCTGGTGCGCGAGGCAGTGGGCTTCAACGCGCAGCGGGGTGACAGTGTCAACGTGATCAACTCCTCCTTCCAACAGCCGCCGGAACCCGAGCCGTTGCCGGAACTGAGCATGATGGAGCAGCCCTGGATCTGGGATGCGGCCAAGTGGGGCGCCGGTGCCCTGGGCCTGTTGATCCTGGTGTTCGCAGTGTTGCGCCCGGCGCTTAAGAACCTGGCGGAAGCGGGCGCGAGCAGTGGCGGCATGGTGCCCGCAGTCGCCGGTACCGCGGGTGGTGCCGCCGGCATGGATATGGGGGAGGACCAGCTGAGTCTCACCGGTGGCGAAGAGAAACGGGCGCCCCAGCTGAAGGGTCCGCAGGATAACTATGAAGGTAACCTCAACATGGCGCAGAGTGTGGTGGGGGAAGATCCCAAACGGGTGGCGCAAGTGGTCAAGAACTGGGTAAACGAAGATGGCTGAAGCGAGTCCGAAACTGAGTGGCACCGAACGCGCCGCCGTCCTGCTACTCACGCTGGGTGAGCAGCAGGCGGCGGAAGTACTGCGTCACATGGGTCCCAAGGAAGTACAGCGTATCGGCGCCGCCATGGCGTCTATGCATAACGTGTCACGCGGCAGCGTGAACCAGGTGCTGGAAACCTTCGTGGAGTCCGTGCAGCAGCAGACTGCGCTCGGAGTTGGTACCGAGGATTACCTGCGCAAGGTGATGATCCAGGCACTGGGTGAGGACAAGGCCGGTGGTCTGATGGATCGCATCATGATGGGCTCCAGCACCAAGGGGCTGGAGGCCCTGAAGTGGATGGATGCCCGTGCCGTGGCGGAACTGATTCGCCTGGAGCATCCGCAGATCCAGGCCATCGTGCTGTCCTATCTCGATCCTGATCATGCTGCCGAGGTGCTGGGGTTCCTCAGCGAGCGGGTGCGCCCCGATGTATTGCTGCGCATCGCTACCCTGGAAGGGATTCAGCCCTCGGCATTGAAGGAACTGGATGAAATCATGGAGCGCCAGTTTACCGGCAACCAGAGCGTGCAGTCCTCCAGTGTCGGCGGTGTGAAGGCGGCCGCGGATATTCTCAACTTCGTGGATACCTCCATGGAAGGCGAGGTGATGGAGCTGATCAAGGATGCCGATGCCGAGCTTGGCCAGCAGATCCAGGATCTCATGTTCGTATTCGATAACCTGGTCGACGTGGATGACCGGGGTATCCAGTCCCTGCTGCGTGAGGTGTCGTCCGATACCCTTATCCTTGCGCTCAAGGGTGCCGATGAAACCATGCGTGAAAAGGTGTTCGCGAACATGTCCAAGCGCGCGGCGGAAATGATGCGCGACGATCTGGAACAGAAAGGGCCGGTACGCCTGAGCGAGGTGGAGTCGGCACAGAAGGAAATCCTCGCCATCGCACGTCGCATGTCCGATTCAGGCGAACTGGCGCTGGGTGGCAAGGGGGCAGAACAGTTTGTCTAAGCTCATTCGCAAGGAACACGCCGGCGACGACTACCAGCCCTGGCAGCTGCCCGAGGTTGCCGGTGTGCTGGCGGGTCGTAGTGCCGATGAAGAACAGGCTCATCATACGCGCACCCAGCTCACCGCCCAGCAGATAGAAGAAATTCAGGAGCAGGCACGCAAGGAAGCCTTTGAGCAGGGGTACCGGGACGGCATGCAGTCTGCCCGGCAGGAAATCCTCAAGCAGGTGCAACGGCTGGAACAACTGTTGATCGCGCTGCATAAACCCTTTGAGGAACTGGATGAGGCGGTGGAGCAACAGGTATCCCAGCTGGCCATGATGGTAGCGCGGCACCTGGTGCGTCGTGAGCTCAAGACCGATCCGGGCCAGGTGATTGCCGTGGTGCGCGAATCTCTCGCTGTGCTGCCCGTCAGCTCGCGCACTGTACGCCTGTACCTGCACCCGGAGGATGCCAGCCTGGTGCGCGAGGCCTTTTCCCTCAACGAGCAGGATGCCCAGATCCAGGTACTGGATGATCCGGTACAGGGTAGGGGGGGCTGCCGCGTGCAGACCGAAAACTCCCAGATCGATGCCTCGGTGGAAACCCGCCTCAATGCCGTCATCGCCCAGGTACTGGGTGGTGAACGCCAGGAAGACCAGCAGGAATAATCATGGCCGCCACCCGCAACGCGATACCGGAAACCCGCCGCAGCCCGCGTTGGCTGGAGCAGTTGCAACCCTACCTCGACCGTGCCGGGGAGGCCCCCCCTCTGCTGGTGGAAGGCCGGCTGACGCGCATGGTGGGCCTGACGCTGGAGGCAGTCGGTTGTCAGGCGGCCATCGGTGGGCGATGCATGATCGGCTCCATCACCGGTCAGCCTATTGAGGCCGAAGTGGTCGGCTTCGCGGGCGAAAAACTCTATCTCATGCCGACCGGTGATCTGCAGGGGCTGACGCCCAATGCACGTGTGGTTCCGACCCATAGCGTCTGTGAGGCGCCGGCCGGCGAGACCCTGCTGGGGCGGGTGGTGGATGGGGCTGGCAAGCCGCTGGACGGCAAGGGGCCGCTGAATGCCAAAGCCCATGTGCCGCTCACCGGGCGCGCCATCAATCCGCTGACCCGCAATCCGATTCGGGAACCGCTGGACGTGGGCGTGCGCGCCATCAATGCGCTGTTGAGCGTCGGACGTGGCCAGCGGATGGGCCTGTTCGCCGGCAGTGGCGTCGGCAAGAGCGTGTTACTGGGCATGATGACCAAGTACACCAATGCCGATGTTATCGTGGTCGGGCTGATCGGCGAACGTGGTCGTGAAGTGAAGGAATTCGTCGATAACATTCTCGGTCCTGAAGGGTTGGCGCGTTCCGTGGTGGTGGCGACGCCGGCGGATAACTCACCGCTGATGCGCATGCACGGTGCCATGATGGCCACCAGTATCGCCGAATACTTCCGCGACCAGGGCAAGAATGTATTGTTGTTGATGGATTCGCTGACCCGCTTTGCCCAGGCCCAGCGCGAGATCGCGCTGGCCATCGGCGAACCGCCGGCCACCAAGGGCTATCCACCGTCGGTGTTCGCCAAGTTGCCGCAACTGGTCGAGCGGGCCGGCAACGGTGACGTAGGCGGTGGTTCCATTACCGCTTTTTACACCGTGTTGGCAGAGGGTGATGACCAGAACGATCCCATTGCAGACGCGGCGCGGGCCATCCTCGATGGTCATATCGTGCTGTCGCGCCATATCGCCGAAGCCGGTCATTATCCGGCCATCGATATCGAGGCCTCCATCAGCCGTGTCATGAATGAGATCGTCAGCAAGGAGCATCGTCAGGCAGCCCAGCGTTTCAAGCAGCTGTACTCCACCTACAATCAGCATCGCGACCTGATCAGTGTTGGCGCCTACCAGCAGGGCAGTGATCCGGTAGTGGATGAGGCGGTGGCCTACCATGCGAAACTGAGTCATTTCATGCGCCAGGACATGCACGAATCCTTCCCGTTGAAGCCGAGTATTGATGGTCTGCAACAGGTGCTGGCGCCCAGGAAATAAATCGATACCACTCCTATACTGATCGATGCAGGACACAGAAAAAGACATGCACATGACTGAATCGGCTGTATGACCCGTTCGAAACGCATGACCCCCGTTGTCAAGGTGGCGGAAAACCGCGAACAGGTTGCCGCTCGCATCCTGGGCGAGGCCCAGCAGCGGCTCAGTCTTCAGGAACGCAGGCTCGATGAGCTGGTGAGCTATCGCGACCAGTATGCAGAGCAGTTTCAACAGAGCAGTGGCATGGGCATGGGCGCGGCACGGTTGCAGGATTACCGTGTTTTTCTGGCCCGTCTCCACGCGGCCATCGAACAGCAGCAACGGGTCATTGCGCATTGCCGGCAGGATTGCGAACGCCAGCGGCGTAACTGGATGTCCACCCGTACCCGTACCCAGGCACTGGGTAAGGTGGTGGAACGCTACCAGCGTGAGGAGCGGCGTGCCGATGAACGCCGTGAGCAGCATGACACCGACGAGCGCGCACAGCGCACACGTCCCGCTGAGCCGGATGAACCATAGTCGCATTGCCGCCTTCCCCGTGTGTTCCCACTCATCCCCGACACCTTCTGGCACGTTCCTTGTAATGAGGTTCAGTAACACTGTATTCCGGATCGAGGAATGATAATGGCCGAACCGCTTCTCACGATTGCCCCCAAGACCGATTCCGCCCAGGCGGCTGTACGTATGGATACGATATCGTCAGTAAATCAATCGCTTAGTGACGATACCCATCCCTTTGCCGACGTGCTCGCCGGGCAGGCGGGTGAAGGTGGCAAGGTGGCGGCGACAGCGGGTACCCCTGTGGCAGACGGCATTAGTGGCAAGCCGGACGGACAGGCCTTGTCCACGGACGGCAAGGAATTGCCGGATGCGACCCGGTTACTGGAACTGTCCGGACTGCCATTGCAGACCGCTGATCCCGATGCCACATCTGCGGCGGATACCCAACTGGATCCGGCACTTGAAGTGGATGCATCCACCGGCACGGATTTGACGGATGCAGATGCGGAGGCGGCCGCCCTGTTGAACGCCGAAGCCCCTGTGCCGGAGACCACGGAGGCGGCGAAACAGGTGGTTGCCCCGGTCAATCCGGCCCTGGCCCAGGCGACAGTGGATGCGATGCCCGGTGATGAACAGGGTGGGGGTACCTTCGGACGGCGAGCGGCGGGCTCCCCGGCGGTGCTGGCCGCACAGTCGGCATCCAATGCGGATGGCGCGGAGGACCTGGACCCTGGTGTCTTTCAGTCGGCACAGGAATCCACGCGTACCGTATCCGTCGCCGTGCACCAGGCGTTGCAGCAGCGTGCAGAAGGCAAAAGCCATGAATCGAACTTCGGTGACCTGATGCGTACCGCCGCCACTGGGCAGGCAGCAGAAGCAGGGGTGCGACCGGAACAAACCGCGGCCACCAGCCTGCAGGGTGCGGTGACGGCCAGTAACACCCAGCCGACCACACCGGCCCTGCCGACCACGGCGGTTGCTGTGCCGTTGCGTCAGGCCGGCTGGGATCAGGCCCTGGGTGATCAGGTGCAGTGGATGGTCGGCCAGAAGTTGCAGGGCGCGGAGATTCGCCTCAACCCGGCTCATCTCGGCCCCATGGAAGTACGTATCCAGGTGCAGCATGATCAGGCCAATATCACCTTCAGTGCGCAGCATGGCGTGGTGCGCGATGCCCTGGAGGCCGCCATTCCCAGGTTGCGGGAAATGCTGGGAGAATCGGGTTTGAACCTCGCCAATGTTCAGGTTTCGGATCAATCCTTTGCTCAGCAGCGTGGGGATGGCCGTGAGCAGTCATTCCTGGCCGGCGGACAGGTGCCGGAAGCAAGTGAAAGAGGAGGGGCGGATGAGGCGCCGGTCACCCTGGTGACCCCGCTTCGATCCGGTGGTGGCAGTATTGATTATTTCGCCTGAATACGGTCATTCGGCAAAATAAAATCAGTAGCTTGCCAACTTTACCTGCCGGGAGACGGTATGGTAACGTACCGCTGTACAACAATAAGAACCAGAGTCCATGCTTGGATCCACCAAAGATCGGCGGAGGATGAAACGGGCGCGTGACAGCAAGCGTTCGAATCATCTTGCCCAGACCCGGGAATATAACTACGTCCTCCAGATCAGTGAGGAAGAGCTTCGTGTTCTCTCCACTTACGAAGAACTCCTTGCTCAGGGTGCGGCGCAGTTCGCGCAGGTCTACTACAACTACCTGTTTGACAATCCTGCGACAGCGGATGTGTTGTACGCCTATGAACGCAGTGGCGGCAACATCGGTGACCTGGTGCGCAGCCAGCTGGCCCATCTGCTTGCCCTGCTGAAAGGACCGGCCGATGAAACCTGGGCGCGGCATCTCGATCAGATTGGCGGCCATCATTTCGAACAGGGTGTACGTCCGGTGTGGATGCTCGGTGGCTATCGCCTGTTTCTGAATCACCTGCAGGCACTCGTCGAAGCGGACCCCGACATTCCCGATACAGACCGTTCCCGGCTTACCTCGATATTGATCAAGCTGGTGATGCGCGATTTCGGCATGGTCAGCGAGGCTTTCTGGCAGTCGGGCGCAGATCGGCTGCAGGCGGAGCGCGACCAGTTGCGCATGGAACAGGATCGCGTCGAGGATCTGCTGCAAAGCATTCCCCAATTCCTGTGGTCTGTGGAAGTGAGCGACAACCGGCTGCTGTACCTGAGCCCGGGCCTGGAATGTTTCACGGTGGGTGGTGCGGATGCGCCAATTCCGTCACTGCCGAGTATTCACGTTGAAGATCAGGAAAAGGTATTGACCGCCTGGCAAACCGCTCTGCAGGGTGAGCGTACCCAGGTGGAGGCACGTCAGCACAGGGGGGGGGAAGCACTCTATTGGTACCGCTTCCAGTTCTCACCGGTGACCAACCGGCGCGGCCGGGTACTGCGTATTCACGGCTTGATGGAGGATATCGATGACTCCCACGCCTCGCGCGAGCTCCTGCAACATCATTCCACGGTGGATGAACTCACCCAACTGGCCAATCGTGCCCTCTGGTACGACCGCCTGGGCACCGCCCTGGCAGCGTGCCGACGCAACCCCGGCGCCCAGCTGGCGGTAATGGTGCTCGATATCAATCAGTTCAAGATGTACAACGACACCCTTGGGCACCAGGTGGGGGATGACCTGCTGCGCCAGCTGGCTACGCGACTTTCTTCATTAGTGCGCGACTCCGACACCCTGGCACGGCTCGATGGCGATGAGTTCGGTATCATCCTGCCGATGGTGCAGGCCGCCGGCAAAGGTGCGGAGCGGGTTGCCAAACAGGTGCTGGGCTGTTTTGAACAACCTTTCTCCTTGCAGGATCGCGAACTCTGCCTCAGTGGTGCGCTGGGTATCGCCATGTATCCCGACCATGGCGACGATGTGCATAGTCTGCTCAGTCATGCCGACAGCGCCATGCATCATGCCAAGCGTAGTGGTGAGACGTACCTCTTTTATGAATCCACGACGGACGTCAGTCCGCAGGAACAACTGCAGTTTTCCGGCCAGCTGCACAGCGCGCTGGAGCGGGATGAATTCGAACTGCATTATCAACCGCAGATCGACATCGTCTCCGGTCGTATCTGCGGTGCCGAGGCCCTGTTGCGCTGGCAGCATCCCCAGGAAGGCCTGGTATTGCCGAAACGTTTCATTCCCCTGGCGGAACAGCTGGGCATGATCACTCCCATTACCAACTGGGTGCTGGTTACCGCCTTGCAGCAGTGCCGGCACTGGAGCCAGGACGGAGTGCATATGCCTGTCGCCATCAATGTGTCGGCACGCTCCTTCCAGAGTCCCGGCCTGGTCGACAAGGTGCGCTGGGCGCTCAAGGAAGCGCAGGTGGACGGTACTTGCCTGGAGATCGAAATAACCGAAGAAACCCTGATGGCGGATCTGGATCGGGGGGCGCATGTGCTGCGTTCGCTGCATGATATGGGGGTGGCGGTAGCGATCGATGATTTCGGAACCGGATACTCCTCGCTGGCATACCTGCGTCACCTGCCTATTCACACCCTCAAGATCGATCGCACCTTTCTCTGCGATATGGATAACAGCCAGCAGGACGTTGCGATCGTGCGTTCCATCATCGACCTTGGTCATAATCTGGGCTGCAAGGTGGTGGCGGAGGGTGTTGAGAACGCCGCAGCCTGGGATCGCCTGCAGGAACTGGGATGTGATGCGGTGCAGGGCTATCACATCAGCCGGCCGTTGCCACAACAGGGTTTCGATCACTGGCTCAGCAGTGCCAGCCCCTGGCATATGTAACCCGGGCTGCCGGTCCCTCCTCGAAACAAACCCTGCCCAGGCGAATGCGCTTGATTCGCCGATAGCGGCATTCCCCATCCGCTGCATACCCGCCAACTTTCCGGCTGCGTAGCTGCCCGGGACCAGTCAATTCCTTGACTTGTGCCAATTTGGCGTTTTTTACCCATTGAAAAATAAGTAATAAATAAACCGTCCCCGCGTGGCATACGTCTTGCTTCCCCTGTGTTGAAACCGAATTACAGGGATTTGCATATGGCGGTACAAGAAGACGATCTGGACCTCGATGTCGAAGCCGAGGGGGATGCCGAGGGCGGTGGGAGCAAGAAGAAGATCATCATTATCGCGATTGCGGTGGTGGTGCTGCTGGCGATATCCGGTACCGCCACCATGCTGCTGCTGGGCGGGGATTCCAAGCCGGCCCCGGTAGCGGCAACCGACGGCAAGGATGCCGCAAAAAAAGATGCCAAACAGGAGGCGACTCCCTCCGCGCCGCTGTCCTACATCGGCCTCAATCCTTCCTTCGTGGTCAATTTCAGCTCCGATGAAGATGCGCGTTTTCTGCAGATCGACGTGCAGATCTCCAGTCGTGATCCGGGCATGCTGGAAAAGATCCGTGAGCATGACCCTGCAATCCGCAACAACCTGGTGATCCTGTTTTCCAGCCAGGATCCCAAGGAACTGAATACCCGGGAAGGCAAGGAAAAACTGCGTGCCGAGGTGCTGGCCGAGGTGAAGAAGGTCATGAAGCAGGCCACCGGTTCCAGCAATATCGAAAACATCTATTTCACCAACTTCGTAATGCAATAGGGCGCCATCGTGAATGACCTACTGTCACAAGACGAAATCGATGCCCTGTTACACGGTGTTACCGGTGGTGATATCGAGACAGAGCCCGACGAGGATCTGCCCGAAGGCCACGTAAGCTCCTACGATTTCACCAGCCAGGACCGTATCGTGCGTGGGCGCATGCCTACGCTGGAAATGATCAACGAGCGTTTCGCCCGCTATTTCCGTATCAGCATCTTCAATATGCTACGCCGCTCCGGCGAGATCTCCGTGTCCGGTGTGCAGATGCTCAAGTTTGCGGAGTATGTGCACAGCCTGTTTGTGCCCACCAGTCTCAATATGGTCAAGGTCAAGCCATTGCGTGGTACCGCCTTGTTCGTGCTGGAACCGAAGCTGGTGTTTTCCCTGGTTGACAATTATTTCGGTGGCGAAGGGCGTTTTCACACCAAGATCGAAGGCCGGGAGTTCACTCCCACCGAGCAGCGCGTGATCCAGATGATCCTGCATCTGGCCTTCAAGGATCTGATCCAGGCCTGGACACCGGTGATGCCTATCGAGTTTGAATACATCAACTCGGAAGTGAACCCCCATTTCGCCAATATCGTCAGCCCGACGGAAGTGGTGGTGGTCAACACCTTTCGCATCGAACTCGACGGCGGTGGTGGGGATCTGCATGTCACCATGCCGTATTCCATGCTGGAACCGATTCGCGACAAGCTGGATGCCGGTGTACAGAGTGACCGCAGCGATGTGGATGAACGCTGGAGCAAGGCGATTCGTGAGGAAATGAAAATGGCCGAGGTGAGCATGAACTGCACTCTGGCTGAAACCACGCTGACCCTGCGCGATCTACTGCACATGGAGCCGGGGGATGTGATTCCTATTGATCTTCCCGATAGCGTGGTGCTGGAAGCAGAGGAAACCCCTATTTTCCGTGGTCGCTTCGGTACCCATGAAGGCATGCGTGCAATCCAGATCACGGGAAAAGTGTTGAATAATTCGGACGGCCGGTAGGCCAAGGCCAGGAGTGGAACATGAGTGATGGAAGCAATACCCCTGAAGATGATATCGGCGACGACTGGGGGGCAGCACTTTCTGAACAGGCAGAGACGGAACGCAAGATCGGTGACTTGCCGATAGCCGAATTCGATGCTCTGGACGATAGTGCCGAACCACTGGAAGGTGAGGCCAACCTTGATGTCATTCTCGACATCCCCGTAACCATATCCATGGAGATCGGCCGCACCAAGATCAGTATTCGCAACCTCCTGCAGTTGAATCAGGGATCGGTGGTGGAACTGGATCGCCTGGCCGGTGAGCCCATGGACGTGTTGGTCAACGGCACCCTGGTGGCCCATGGTGAGGTAGTGGTGGTGAACGAGAAATTCGGTATCCGCCTTACCGATGTCATCAGTCCCGCCGAGCGGGTCAAGAAACTCAAATAATCCAGAATGGGTCCGGCATGTCGTGCATGAAGCAGTTCGTAAAATGGGTCGTAGCGGTACTTGGCTGGATGCCAGCACTGCTGCTGGCTGCCGAGGATGCGGTGGCAACGGCTCAGCCCTTGAGCGGAGATCCGCTGGCGGTGGGCAACCTGGTGCAGCTCACCCTGGGCATGTTGGCCGTGCTGATGCTGCTGGGTGGCATGGCCTGGTTGATGCGCCGCTCCGGTCGTTTCACCTCTGGCGTACACGGTGCCCTGCGCATTCTCGGCGGTGTGTCCATGGGTACACGGGAGCGCATCGTCTTGCTGCAGGTCGGCAAGCAGCAACTGCTGGTGGGCGTCGCACCGGGCCGCATTCAAACCCTGCATGTGCTGGAAGAACCGATTGAAGAACTGGATGCCGTTGCGGGCCAGAAGGCCGGTTTCGCTCAGGCCCTGGATCTGGCGCTGGGGCGGGGAAAGACACAATGAAGGCGCTGCGCTGGGTATTCCTGCTGTGTGTGACACTGTTGCCGCTGGGTGCCATGGCGGCACCGGATTTCGCAGCCTTGAAGGTATCGCCGCCGTCACAGGATGGCAGTCAGACCTATTCCGTCACCCTGCAGGTGCTGGGATTCATGACGGCGATGACCTTCCTGCCGCTGGCACTGATGATGATGACGTCGTTTACCCGCATCATCATCGTGCTGGCGATCCTGCGTCAGGCGCTGGGCACCATGTCCACGCCTTCCAACCAGATCCTGCTGGGCCTGTCACTGTTCCTTACCGTGTTCATCATGATGCCGGTGTTCGACAAGGCCTATGACCAGGGGCTGAAACCCTATCTTGACGAACAGATCCCCTTGCCGCAGGCACTGGAGCAGGGCTCGCTACCGTTCCGTGAATTCATGCTGGCACAGACCCGTGACTCCGATCTTGGCCTGTTTGCGGAAATATCCGGTGCCCAGGAACTGGAATCACCGGACAAGGTGCCGTTCTCACTGCTGCTGCCGGCCTTCGTTACCAGTGAACTGAAAACCGCTTTCCAGATCGGCTTCCTGATCCTGATCCCGTTCCTGGTCATCGACCTGGTAGTGGCCAGCCTACTCATGTCCATGGGGATGATGATGTTGTCGCCCATGATTATTTCACTGCCGTTCAAGATCATGCTGTTTGTGCTGATCGACGGCTGGTCACTGGTGATGGGTACACTCGCCACCAGTTTTTACGTATAGCGTTTGCAGGGGACAGGCCATGACACCGGAAACCGTAATCACCGTCGGACAACAGGCCCTGCACATCACCGTGTTGATGGCGGCACCGCTGTTGTTGTCGGCCCTGGCCGTCGGCCTGGTGGTCGGCATGTTCCAGGCCGCTACCCAGATCAATGAAATGACCCTGACCTTCGTGCCCAAGCTGCTGGTGGTCGGGTTGGTGTTGCTGGCCGCCGGCCCCTGGCTGCTGAAAACCCTGATGACTTTCACCATCCGCCTGTTCGAAGGCATCCCGGGCATGATCGGCTGATGTCGCGGCCAGTATGAAGCGCAATGAGGCAAGGGTATGACCTTCACCACCGCTGACATGGTGCAATGGCTGAACAGCATGTTCTGGCCTTTCGTGCGCATCGGCATGATGGTCACCATAGCGCCGGTGTTCGGCGGCAACCTGGTACCGGTCCGCATCAAGCTGCTGTTCACCCTGCTGCTCACCTGGGTGATGCTGCCACTGATTCCTCCGGTCCCCGCCATCGACCCCCTGTCCGCCGCAAGCGTGTTGATTACCATTCAGCAAATGATCATCGGGCTGGCCATCGGTTTTGCCCTGCAACTGGTATTTGCCGCCTTGATCGTCGGTGGTCAGACGATTGCGATGGGCATGGGGCTTGGTTTTGCTTCCATGGTCGATCCGCAGAACGGTGTACAGGTGCCGGTAATCGGTCAGTACTACGTGGTGCTGGCCACGTTGCTGTTTCTGGCCATGAATGGTCACCTGGCGCTGATCGGCATACTGGCGGACAGCTTTCAGTCCCTGCCTATCGGTGGCGGTGGCCTGGGTCGTGAATACTACCGGGAGATCGCCCACTGGGGGACGCGCCTGTTTGCCAGCGGTCTGTTGGTGGCATTACCAGCGGTTACCGCCATTCTATTGGTCAACCTGGCCTTTGGCGTGGTGAGTCGCGCCGCGCCGCAGTTGAATATTTTCGGGGTCGGTTTCCCGGTAACCCTGACCCTGGGCTTTATCGTCATCCTGGTCACCCTGCCCGGTTTGTTCCCGCAGATGAGCAATATGATCACGGACGCGCTGGTGTCCGTGCAGCAGTTCGGGAGGGTCCGCTAAATGGCGCAGGATGACGGCCAGGAACGCACAGAAGAGGCGACCCCCAAACGCCAGGAAGAGGCCCGTCGCAAGGGCCAGATCGCCCGTTCCCGTGAACTCAACACCATGGCCATGCTGTTGCTGGGGGCGGTTGGTTTGATGATGACCGGTCCGTTTATGGTCAACCGCCTCGAAGAACTCATGCGCGGTGGCCTGGTCCTGCCGCGCGAGGCGGCGTTCGATCCCTGGGCCATGATCGACCTGCTCAGTGCCTCCATCATGCAGGGAGTGGCGTTGATCATTCCATTCCTGCTGTTGATGCTGGTGACGGCGCTGGCCGCGCCAATGGTGCTGGGCGGGTGGTCCTTCAGTTTCGATGCATTGCAACCCAAGTTCGAGAAGCTCAATCCCCTGAAGGGACTGAAACGTATCTTTGCCCTGCGTGGCCTGATGGAACTGCTCAAGGCGCTGGCCAAGTTCCTGCTGATCGGCGGCGTGGGTGCCTACCTGCTCATGGCGCAGATGCCGGCATTCAACGGCCTGGGTTATGAATCGGTGCCTGCGGCACTGGCCCATAGCGGCGAGCTGCTGTCCTGGTCGTTCCTGATGCTCAGCCTTTCCCTGGTGCTGATTGCCGCCATCGATGTGCCCTTCCAGCTCTGGGATCACGCCAAGAACCTGAAAATGTCCCGCCAGGAAATCAAGGATGAATACAAGAGCACCGAGGGTAAGCCCGAGGTAAAGGCGCAGATCAGGCGCATGCAACAGGAAATGGCCCAGGGCCGCATGATGTCGGAAGTGCCCAAGGCGGACGTGGTGGTCACCAACCCGACCCATTATGCCGTGGCGCTGAAATATGATCCCAAGAACATGCGCGCACCGCTGGTGGTGGCCAAAGGCGCCGATCTCATCGCCAGCCAGATCCGTGCCGTCGCCAGTGCCAACGATGTTCCCGTGTTCGAGGCACCGCCACTGGCGCGCGCCATTTTCTACAGCACCGAGATCGATCGGGAAGTGCCGGCCGGTTTGTACCTGGCCGTGGCGCAGGTGCTGGCCTATGTATACCAGCTCAAGACCGCGCAGCGTCGCCGTGGTTTCCGGCCCAAGCGGCCCACGGATCTGCCGGTACCCGATGATTTTTACCAGGGTCCGCCGGCGGAGCCTGAAGATACTGCGGATGGGCTGTGATCGGCATATTGCCCCGCATCCCGATAACGAACGAATGAATCATTACAGGTAACAGGACATGCAAGCACCCACCATGAGTCTTTCTCTACGTGATATCAGCCACAGTGGCCTGGGAGCGCCACTGTTGCTGGTCATGATGCTGGCGATGATCGTGATCCCCATGCCGCCGATTGCGCTGGACATGTTCTTCACCTTCAACATCGCGTTGTCGCTGGTGGTGCTGCTGGTGACCATCTACGCCTTGCGGCCACTCGACTTCGGTGTGTTTCCCACCGTGTTGCTGGTGGCCACCCTGCTGCGCCTGGCGCTCAACGTCGCTTCCACCCGCGTGGTGTTGCTGGAAGGGCATACCGGTACCGGTGCGGCGGGTAAGGTGATCGAGGCCTTTGGCGACTTTGTGGTGGGCGGTAACTATGCCGTGGGCCTGGTGGTATTCGCCATCCTGGTGATTATCAACTTCGTGGTGGTCACCAAGGGTGCCGGCCGCGTGTCGGAAGTCAGTGCCCGTTTCACCCTGGATGCCATGCCCGGCAAACAGATGGCCATCGATGCCGATCTCAACTCCGGTCTGATCACCCAGGACGAGGCCCGTACCCGCCGTGAAGATATTTCCCGCGAGGCGGATTTCTACGGCGCCATGGACGGTTCCAGTAAGTTCGTACGCGGCGATGCTATTGCCGGCATCCTGATCCTGTTCATTAATATTATCGGTGGCTTCGCCATCGGCATGCTGCAGCACGACATGGCCTTCAGTGACGCGGTGCGCAACTATACCCTGCTGACGATCGGTGACGGACTGGTGGCACAGATCCCTTCGCTGGTGCTGTCATCCGCTACCGCAATCATCATTACCCGCGTTTCCAGCTCCCAGAAGATGGGCGAGCAGATCATGTCGCAACTATTCGGCAACCCCATGGTGCTGGGGGTGACCGGTGGCGTGATCGGAATGCTGGGGCTGATCCCCGGCATGCCCAACCTGGCCTTCCTGACCCTGGCTGCCGCCGCGGGTGCCGGTGCCTACTACACCTATCAGCGCAACCAGGCGGCGGCTCTGGCGCCGGTGGTGGAGAAGGCGCCCAAGGATGAGGCCCAGGAAAAACCCAAGGACCTGTCCTGGGAGGATGTGGGGCCGGTGGACATCATCGGGCTGGAGGTCGGCTATCGACTGATTCCGCTGGTGGATCGCAACCAGGGTGGCCAGATGATGGATCGCATCAAGGGAGTACGTAAGAAGCTGTCCCAGGAACTGGGCTTTCTGGTACAGCCGGTGCACATTCGTGACAACCTGGAACTGACCCCCAATGCCTACCGTATCCTGCTCATGGGCGTGCCGGTAGGCGAGGCGACCATTCATCCTGAAATGGAGCTGGCCATCAATCCCGGCCGTGTGTTCGGTACCCTGCAAGGGATCGCCGCCAAGGATCCGGCCTTTGGCCTGGAGGCGGTGTGGATCGAAGCCTCGCAGCGCGAAAATGCCCAGGCCATGGGCTACACGGTGGTGGATGCCAGCACCGTGGTGGCCACCCACCTCAGCCAGTTGTTGCAGGGACATGCCCACGAATTGATCGGCCACGAAGAGGTGCAGCAGCTGCTGGACCTGCTGGCCAAGAATACGCCCAAACTGGTGGAGGACCTGGTGCCGGGGATCCTGCCACTGGGCGTGGTGCTCAAGGTGCTGCAGAACCTGCTGGCCGAACGGGTACCGGTGCGTGACATGCGGACCATCGCCGAAACCCTGGCCGAGCACGGCCATCGTAGTCAAGATCCTGGCGCTCTCACTGCTGCCTGCCGTGTTTCGTTGGGCCGTTCCATTATCCAGCATATCAATGGGATGGAGCCTGAACTTCCAGTAATTACGCTTGAGCCTGCGCTGGAACAGATATTGCTTCAGTCCCTTCAGGCGGTCAGCGAAGGGGGTGCCGGCTTCGAACCGGGACTCGCCGAACGGATGCATAAATCGCTGGCCGAGAGCGCGCAGCGGCAGGAAGTGGCGGGTGCTCCCGCGGTGCTGCTGGTGTCTCCGTCCATACGGCCCTGGCTGGCGCGACTGGTTCGCCACAGTATTCCGGACCTGCATGTGCTGGCCTATGACGAAGTACCGGACAACAAACAGATAAAGGTTGTGGCGAGCGTGGGGCAGGGGACTGCCACCCTCGGTGGCCCGAAAAGGTAGGACAACGACATGACACTGACTGAACCGGGCAAAGGGATGCGACCGACCGCAATGAACGGGGGGCAAGCATGAAGATCAAGCGTTTCTTTGCCGCAGACATGCGTCAGGCAATCCGCAAGGTACGTGAAGAGCAGGGCCCGGATGCGGTGATCCTCTCCAACCGCAAGGTCGACGGGGGAGTGGAAATCGTCTCTGCCGTCGATTACGACGAGGCGCTCATCGATAACGCCCTGCGTAACAGCGAGCCGGTATCGGAAGCCCCGGCCGCAGCATCCCGGCCCGCAGCCCCGGCGAAGCCTGCCGAGGCCCCGACGGCGGCACCGCAACCGGCGGCCAAATCCCGTGCCCCGATCTCCTGGTCACA
Organism: uncultured Gammaproteobacteria bacterium; assembly: GCA_965367295.1. GTDB lineage: Bacteria > Pseudomonadota > Gammaproteobacteria > DSM-19610 > DSM-19610 > JAIVHA01. Next base: position 22,245 of record CBDUHN010000046.1, read on the forward strand.
GGACCCTGCCATCGTCGCGATGAAGGACGAGATTCGCGAACTGCGTGGTCTGCTTGAACACCAGTTGGCGCACCTGGCGTGGGGCGACCTGTCCCGCAATCACCCCCAGCAGATGGAAGTGCTGCGGCGCCTGAATGCCATGGGCATGAAGCCGTCGCTGGCCCAGCATCTGGCCGACAAGGTCAGCCACTTCGACGATCCGGAGCAGGGCTGGCGTACCGCGCTGGGACTGTTCGCCCAGTCCATTCCCGTAACCAATGATGACATTCTCGATCGCGGCGGCGTCGTGGCCCTGGTAGGGGCAACCGGGGTGGGCAAGACCACCACCGTGGCCAAGCTGGCCGCCCGCTATGCGCTGCGTCACGGCCAGAAACGCGTCGCCCTGGTGACCACCGACAGTTACCGCATCGGCGCCCACGAACAACTGCTGACCTATGGAAAGATTCTGGGGGTTCCGGTGCAGGTTGCATCGGATCATGGAGAACTACAACAGGCGTTGAAGAGTTTAATGGATAAACATCTGGTATTGATCGACACCGCAGGGATGAGTCAGCGTGATCTGCGCCTGACCGAGCAATTCGGCACGCTGTGCAACACCGGCACGCCGATCCACAATTACCTGGTCATGTCCGCCACGGCACAGCCGGCGGTGCAGGAGGAAACCATTCGCGCCTTCCGGGGCGTGGAACTGGATGGTTGCATCCTCACCAAGGTGGATGAGACTGCAAGCCTGGGGGGGGCGCTGTCGGTGATCAGTGAACAGCAACTACCGCTGGCCTACGTGGCAAATGGCCAACGGGTTCCCGAAGACATGCAGCCGGCACGCCCCCACAACCTAATACACCAGGCAGCGGAGATGCTGCTGGATGCGGAATGGTCCCCGGGCGACGCCATGCTGGCGGAGAAGTTCGGGGGGGTAATGGCGAATGCTCATGTCTGAAATGAAGCTGGATCAGGCAGCA
>CBDUHN010000047.1:0-23150 GCA_965367295.1 uncultured Gammaproteobacteria bacterium
TGGTGGTCATCATCGGCCTGCCGCTGTTCGGGGTCAGTCTCTACAACCGGCTGGTGTCGCTGCGTAACCAGGTGCAGAACGCCTGGCGCCAGATCGATGTGCAACTCAAGCGGCGCCATGACCTGATCCCCAACCTGGTGGAGACGGTGAAGGATTACATGTCCTATGAACAGGAAACGCTGGAGAAGGTCATCCAGGCGCGCAACCAGGCGGTCAGCGCTGCGACTCCGGAGCAGGCCATTGCCGCGGAAGGTGTGCTCGGCGGCATGATGGGTAAGCTGTTCGCGCTGATGGAGAACTACCCCGACCTCAAGGCCAATGAAAACGTCAACCGGCTCATGGAGGAGTTGAGTGGTACGGAAAATAAAATCTCCTTTGCCCGCCAGTTCTACAACGACAGTGTCATGAGCCTGAATACCGCCATCGAATCCTTCCCTTCCAACCTCATTGCCGGCTGGTTCGGCTTCAAGCAGGCAAGCTACTTCGAGGTGCTGGAAACCGAGATGGCGACGCCCCGGGTGGACCTGCGCTGACGGTTCGCATGGATTCGCCGGCTCGTCATTGTTGCGGGTCTGCTGATGCGGCGTAGCTGTCCGGAATGTGGGGCCATCAATACCCGCGGCCACCTGTGCCGGATCTGTGGTGCGGCACTGGATAGCGTGGCGCATACCCGGTCGCGTCTGCAGGCAAAGTTGTTGCGCCGCACCGATTTTCTGGCTGCCGCCCGCCAGAATGAACGTAACACGCGGCGGTTGGTGATCCTGCTACATGTCATCGCGGCCTGTCTTGGCTATCTGCTGGGCTGGAACTTTCAGATCTGGGGTGGTGCCTGGCCAGAACAGGCAACCTCCATCTGGTTCTGGAGTGGGTGGGGGGTGACCGGTGCCCTGTTGATGCTGCTGGTGAGTATGCTCTGGAGCTGGATCGCGTTGCGTCGGGGTGACCGTATCCTGCTGCGTATCGCCGGGGCGCAGGAAGTGAGTGCCACAGAGGAACCCGTGCTGCACAACGTGGTGGAGGAGATGGCGATTGCCGCCGGCCTGATCAAGCCACGGGTGTATATTCTCGAAACCGATGCCCTCAATGCCTTTGCCACTGGCCTGGATGTGCGCCATGCCGCTATCGGCGTGACCCGTGGGCTGCTCGATACGCTTGACCGCGAGGAGCTGCAGGCGGTGATCGGTCATGAGATGGGGCATATCGTCAATCTGGATATCCGGTATGCCACGGCAGTCGGTGTCCTGGTGGGGCTGATTGCCCTGGTCAGTGATGGTGCCTTGCGCCTGCTGCGCTATTCTGGCGGACGTGGCAGCAGCCGTTCCGGGAACGACAGGAGTGGCGGCGGTGCGCTGGTGGCGCTGATGATACTGCTGCTATTCGCGGTGCTGGCGCCGCTGGCGGCCAGGCTTGTGCAGATGGCGGTATCCCGGCAGCGCGAATTTCTGGCCGACGCCACCAGTGTGCGCCTGACCCGCAACGCCCAGGGCATGGTTTCGGCGCTGGAAAAACTCGCACTTCATGCCAAGCCGTTCAAGGGTGCGAATCGCGCTACCCAGCATATGTTTATCGTGAACCCCTTCCGCAATTTTTCCGAACGGGCCACTTCATTGATGGCCACACATCCACCGCTGGCGCGGCGTATTGCCCGGTTGCGCAATCTGGGGAATGACATCTGAAGGCACGACAGGATTCTTCGGGGTCATGTGGTCATGGTGTTTGTCGATCATGGGCTAGAATAAAACAAGGCGTGATGACCGCCTGTTTTGAGGTGCGGCAAGATGAATGACCGGAAAGAGACCTTTCCCTACGAACGGCTGGGCATGAGCGCCGAGGCGGTACAGCGATCCCTGGCCAATCGCCTTGAATACGCAGTCGGGAAGGATTGTTATACCGCCAATCTGCGTGACTGGTGTCACAGTCTGTCCTATGTGTTGCGGGATCGCATGATCGAGCGCTGGATGTCCACCATGCGCAGCTATTACCGGGAAGATGCCAAGCGGGTGTATTACCTGTCGCTGGAGTTCCTGATTGGCCGTACCCTGTACAACAGCATTCTGAATATGTGTATCGAGCCGGAAACCCGTGAGGCGCTGCTCCAGTTTGGCCTCGATCTCGAAGAGATTCGCCAGCAGGAGCCCGATGCGGCGCTGGGTAATGGCGGCCTGGGCCGGCTTGCCGCCTGCTTTCTCGATTCCATGGCCACCCTGGGTCTGCCTGGCTACGGCTATGGTATTCGCTATGAATACGGCATGTTCAATCAGCGTATCGAGAACGGCTACCAGGTGGAGCATCCGGATAACTGGCTGCGCTACGGCAATCCCTGGGAGTTTCCCCGTTCCGAAGTGCTGTACCCGGTGCGTTTCTACGGCAAGGTCGTGGATTATGTGAATGAGGTGGGCAAGTTGCGCCATCACTGGGTGGATGGCGAAGAGGTCATGAGCATGGCCTACGATACCCCCATCCCCGGCTATGGCTGCAACACCGTCAACAATATGCGCCTGTGGAGCGCCAAGTCGAGCCGCGAGTTCGATCTCAACTATTTCAACGAAGGCAACTACATCAAGGCTGTGGCCGACAAGAATGAGTCGGAGAATCTGTCCCGCGTGCTGTACCCGGACGACACGACCGTGATGGGGCGCGAGCTGCGCCTGAAGCAGCAGTATTTCTTCGTCAGTGCATCTTTGCAGGATATCCTGTTTCGCTACTGCAAGTTTCATGGTGGTTTTAGCGAGTTTCCCGACAAGGTGGCGATTCAGCTCAACGATACCCATCCAGCCATTGCCATTCCGGAACTCATGCGCCTGTTGATGGACGTGCATGATCTTGGTTGGGATGAGGCCTGGAGTATCAGCAAGCGTACCTTTTCCTATACCAATCACACGATCATGCCCGAGGCGCTGGAGACCTGGCCGGTGAGCCTGATCAGCCGCATGCTGCCGCGCCACATGCAGATCATCTACGAAATCAATCGCCGTTTCCTGGATGACGTACGGCACCGCAATCCGGGTGATACGGGGCTGGTGGCGCGTGTGTCACTCATCGATGAGCGGGGAGAGCGACATCTGCGCATGGCAAACCTGGCCATTGTCGGCAGTCATACGGTTAATGGTGTGGCCAGCTTGCATACGGATATCATCCGGGAAACGATCTTTGCTGATTTTCATCGTCTGCAGCCGGAGCAGATCATAAATGTCACCAACGGCGTCACCCAGCGGCGCTGGATAAATCAGGCCAATCCGCCGCTGTCGTCGCTGATCAGTGAACGCATTGGTCGCGGCTGGCTGACGGATCTGCGCGAGCTGAAGCGCCTGGAGCCGTTGGCGGATGATGCCGAATTCCGTATGGCCTTTCGCCGGGCCAAGCAGGCAAACAAGCAGCGGCTTGCCGCCTTGATCCGCTGTAACCTGCAGATCGAGGTCAATCCGGACTCGCTGTTCGATGTGCAGATCAAGCGTATCCATGAATACAAACGCCAGTTATTGAACCTGCTGCATGTGATCCATCTCTACGATCGCATGCGTGCGGAGCCCAATGCCGAGTGGGTGTCGCGCACCGTGATTTTTTCCGGCAAGGCGGCGCCCGGTTACGACATGGCCAAACGCATCATCAAGCTGATACATGATGTGGCGGATGTGATCGATCATGATCCCCATATCGGGGATCGGCTGAGGGTGGTATTCATTCCCAATTACGATGTCACCACCGCGACGGATATTATCCCGGCGGCGGATCTTTCCGAGCAGATCTCGATGGCGGGCACCGAGGCATCAGGTACCGGCAATATGAAATTGTCGCTCAATGGTGCGCTGACCATTGGCACCCTGGATGGGGCCAATGTGGAGATCTGCGAGGCGGTCGGAGAAGAGAATATGTTTCTCTTTGGTCTGGATCGGGAGCAGGCGGTGCATGCGCGAGCGGAAGGTTATGATCCGGTCAGTTGTGTGCAGGCCAATATGGCGCTGTCAAAGGTGCTACGCCAGATACACGACGGGTTTTTCTCACCGGAGGAGCTGGAGCGGCATCGCCCCATTGTGGATGCCCTGACGCAAGAGGATCGTTACCTTTTATGCGCCGATTTCGAGAGTTACCTGCTGGCGCAGGAGAAGGTGGCCGAGCTGTATCGCCAGCCCGATGACTGGACGCGGCGCGCCATTCTCAATGTGGCCCGTATGGGCCGTTTTTCCAGTGACCGGGCCATTCATGAATACGCCAGGCGGATCTGGAAGGTGAAGCCGGTATCGCAGGATGGGCAGGATGTGCGTGCTAACTGCGGTGGCTAGCGCATGTGCGGGGCGGGTTCAGGTGTGAGGCTGAACCCGCCCGGGTCACGGGGCCAGGATCAGCGCTTCATGGAGTCGAAAAACTCATTGTTGGTCTTGGTGACCTTGAGGCGATCAAGCAGGAATTCCATGGCGGCCAGCTCTTCCATGGGGTGCAGCAGCTTGCGCAGGATCCAGATTTTCTGTAACTCGTCGGGCTTGGTGAGCAACTCTTCGCGGCGGGTGCCGGAGCGGTTGATGTTGATGGCGGGGTAGACACGCTTCTCGGCAATCTTGCGGTCCAGGTGGATTTCCATGTTGCCGGTACCCTTGAACTCCTCGTAGATGACATCGTCCATACGGGAACCGGTTTCCACCAGGGCGGTGGCGATAATGGTCAGCGAGCCACCTTCCTCTATGTTGCGGGCGGCGCCGAAGAAGCGCTTCGGGCGGTGCAGGGCGTTGGCGTCTACACCACCGGTGAGCACTTTGCCGGAGGAGGGGATCACGGTGTTGTAGGCGCGCGCCAGGCGGGTGATGGAATCGAGCAGGATCACCACGTCGCGCTTGTGCTCCACCAGGCGCTTGGCCTTTTCGATGACCATCTCGGCAACCTGTACATGGCGGCTGGCCGGCTCGTCAAAGGTGGAGGAGACCACTTCGCCGCGTACCGAGCGCGCCATTTCCGTCACTTCCTCAGGGCGTTCGTCGATGAGCAACACGATCAGGTAACACTCGGGGTGGTTAGCGGCGATACTCTGCGCCACGTTCTGCAGCAGCATGGTCTTGCCGGCCTTGGGCGGCGAGACGATCAGCCCGCGCTGGCCCTTGCCAATGGGTGCGGCCAGGTCGATGACCCGCGGGGTGATGTCCTCGGTGCTGCCGTTGCCCAGTTCCAGCTGCATGCGCTGGTTGGCGTGCAGCGGGGTGAGGTTCTCGAACATGACCTTGTTCTTGGCATTTTCCGGTGGCTCGTAGTTGATCTCGTTGACCTTGAGCAGGGCGAAGTAGCGTTCGCCTTCCTTCGGTGGACGAATCTTGCCGGATACCGTGTCACCGGTACGCAGACTGAAACGACGTATCTGGCTGGGCGAGACATAGATGTCGTCGGGTCCGGCCAGGTAGGAGCTGTCCGCGGAACGCAGGAATCCGAAGCCGTCCTGGAGGATTTCCAGTACACCGTCACCGAAGATGTCCTCGCCGCTCTTGGCGTGGGACTTCAGGATGGAAAAGATAACGTCCTGTTTGCGGGAGCGGGCAGTGCCTTCGATGCCCATGTCCTGGGCGATCTGGATGACTTCGGCGGCGGAGTTCTTCTTGAGTTCGGTCAGATTCATAGTGGTTGATTCTTGCGTTGCGGGTTTGATTGGATGCCAGGCGGGACGGTTTTATGCGCTGGGAGCGGGTTTGTATTTGCCGTAACGAGTCTGGTATTCAGGGATGTCGGTCGTTTACGGGGCAGCCGCGGATGTGTGACTGCCCCGTATCTTCTGTAGTTATAGGTTGCTGTCGATGAAGGCGGTCAACTGTGACTTGGACAGGGCGCCTACCTTGGTTGCTTCTACATTACCGCCCTTGAACAGCATCAGGGTCGGGATGCCGCGGATGCCATATTTCGGCGGGGTTTGCGGGTTTTCATCGATATTGAGTTTGGCGATTCTGATCTTGCCCTGATATTCATCCGCAATCTCATTGAGAATGGGGGCGATCATCTTGCAGGGGCCACACCATTCGGCCCAGTAATCTACCAGCACGGGTTCGGCGGAGCCGAGGACTTCCTGTTCAAAATTGTCATCGGTTACATAGACAATGCTTTCACTCACTGTATCTAGCCTCCTGCATGCAGGTCTTGGTTCGGGTATGGACGGAGTACGCCGGTAAGCGGTGTATTACAATCAGGTCGGGGTGTTGTGTGTGGATATTGCCGCCTGATGAACGGCGCAGCTACTGGCGGAATTCCGTGCGCGCGACTCGGTTATGATGCGATCGGGGTTCCTGTGGCTACACCGGAAACGGACTGCTTGCTCGGGTATCTGGATTGTTGAACAGGTAGCGGGTGTTGCCGCGTCCGCAACGGTTGTAATTTGAGCCTAAATCTCATCGCATTTCAAGTCCAAAGCGCACCGCATTTCAGGTATGCTAGGCGACCATGTCAAATGATCATCTAAGCGATACCCAGTTCTCTCATTTCAATCTGCCTGCGAAATTGATGCAGGGTATTGAAGATGCAGGTTTTTCGGCCTGCACCCCGATACAGGCCCTGACCCTGCCCATTGCCCTTGAGGGGCACGATGTGGCCGGTCAGGCCCAGACCGGTACCGGCAAGACAGCGGCGTTTCTGGTGGCACTCTATGCGCACCTGCTGCGCCATCCGGACGATAATCCGCAGCGCAAGCTCAGCCAGGTGCGTGCCCTGGTGCTGGCGCCGACCCGCGAACTGGCCATCCAGATTCACCGCGACGCCGAGGTGCTCGGCAAACACAGCGGCCTCAAGCTGGGGCTGGCCTACGGCGGTACCGATTATGACAAGCAGCGCCAGCAACTGGTGGACGGCGTTGATATCCTGATCGGTACCCCGGGCCGCATCATCGACTATTTCAAGCAGCATGTGTTCGACCTGCGTGCCGCCCAGGTGGTGGTGCTGGATGAGGCGGACCGCATGTTCGACCTCGGTTTTATCAAGGATATCCGTTTTCTGCTGCGCCGCTGCCCCACACCTGACCAGCGCCTCGGTCTGCTGTTTTCCGCCACCCTGTCCCACCGGGTACAGGAACTGGCCTACGAACACATGAACAATCCGCAGCGGGTTGCCGTGGAAACGGAGAATGTCACCGCTGACCGGGTGCGCCAGGCCCTGTATCACACCGCCAACGAGGAGAAGATCCCGTTGCTGCTGGGCCTGTTCCGGCACATGGCCCCTCACCGCAGTATCGTGTTCGTCAATACCAAGCGCGATGCCGACCGGGTCTGGGCCTATCTGGAGGGCAATGGCATCAAGACCGCGGTGCTGTCCGGAGATGTGCCGCAGAAGAAGCGCCAGTCGCTGTTGCGCCAGTTTCAGGAGGGCGAACTGCCGGTGCTGGTGGCCACCGACGTGGCGGCGCGCGGGCTGCATATCGAACAGGTCAGTCATGTATTCAACTATGATCTGCCGCAGGATGCCGAGGATTATGTCCATCGCATCGGCCGCACCGCCCGCATCGGTACCGATGGTGATGCCATCAGCTTCGCCTGCGAAAAATACGTCTACTCCCTGCCGGAGATCGAGGAATATATCGGTCACAAGATTCCCGTGGAGGCAGTGACCGAGGAATTGCTGGCGAAGGACCTTGCGCCGCCCGTGAAAATGGAGCGTCGTCCCCCCGTCGGGCGGGGGCAGCAGAACAGCCGGAGCCGTGCCTCAGGCGATCGTGGCAAGCCGCCACACCGCCGGCGTGCGCCTTAGGTGTGGAAAGTGCGCCTGACTTCGTATTGTAAACACCGGCAGCCATAATAAGAGCCGCGCCGCATGCGTGCCCAATATAGATGAGCATGATTCCCGTGAGTATTCCGTCCCATTCCCTACTGCAATGGCTGCAGGGTCCGAGGGTGGGTCGCCTGGCCCTGGTGGTGAACCTGCTACTGGTGCTGTGGCTGACCTGGTTGCTGGCCCAGCTGACCTGGCGCCTGCTTACACCCGGTGACCCGGCGACGACCGGGCTGCAGATGCCGGTGACCGCCGCACCCGTCATGGAATCGCCCCCTGCGGTGCCGTTGGGGCAGGTGATTGGCCAGCTGCATCTGTTCGGGGAATCCACGCAGGCGCCGGTGGCAGCGCAGGAAACAGTGGTGCCCCGGGATGCTCCTGATACCCGCCTCAAACTGATCCTGCGGGGCCTGTTCACGGCGGATGTCACGGAAGAGGCGCTGGCCATCATCGCGGACCCGGGCGGGGACGAGAAACCCTATCGCATTGGAGACCCCCTGCCCGGGGGTGCGGAACTCAAGGAGATCTATGCCGATCGTATTATCCTGTCCCGTGCCGGCCGCTATGAAACCCTGCGGCTGCCGCAGGAAGGCATCGAGGGTGGCGGCAGGGCACCGGCGGCCACGCGTGGGAATACCGGCGCCGTGGAGGATCCGGGGCAGGTGCTGCGGCAGTATCGCCAGTCGTTACGGGAAAATCCCCAGTCGCTGATCAGCCTGGTACGGCCGTTGCCGGTGCAGGAGAATGGAAAGTTTGTCGGCTTTCGCCTGCTGCCGGGCCAGGAGCGGGGGTTTCTCAACAAGCTGGGGCTGCGCCCCGGTGATATCGTGACCGCCATCAACGGGGTGGCACTGGACAGTCCGGCCAATGGCATGCAGGCCTTGCAGGTGCTGCAGAATGAAAGCAGTGTGCAGCTCAAGATCCGCCGTGGTCGTGAGAGCATGGCATTGAACTTTGAAATTCCGCAATAGAGTGACCGTATGCTGAACCATCCAATGACAAGCGTGGGGGAGTACAACCCGTGTCTCTGAAAACCATACTGCGAGCCTTGCTCGGCCTTGGCCTCAGCCTGGGATTATCCGGCCTGCTGTGGGCGCAAACGGTCACCCTGAATCTGAAGGATGCCGATATCAATGCACTGATCAGCACTGTGGCTGAAGTCACCGGCAAGAACTTCATCATCGACCCCCGGGTGAAGGGCAAGGTGACAGTGGTGTCTTCCCAGGCCATGGACAGCGACGCGGTCTACGCGGTGTTCCTGTCGATCCTGCAGGTGCACGGGTTTGCAGCCGTACCCAGTGGCTCGGTAATCAAGATCGTACCCGACGTGAATGCCAAGCAGGACAGCATTCCCACCGTGGGTGATGAGCGTGGGGTAGTGGGGGATGAAATGGTGACCCGCGTGGTGCAGGTGGACAACGTGGCGGCGGCGCAGCTGGTGCCCATCCTGCGCCCGCTGGTGCCGCAGCAGGGGCACCTGGCCGCCTACCCGTCCACCAATGTGCTGATCATTTCCGACCGTGCCGACAACGTCGACCGGCTGGTACAGATCATTCGCCGCATCGACCTGGTGAGTGATACCGAGATCGAGGTGATTTCCCTGCAGCACGCCTCCGCTGTGGAGGTGGTGCGTGTACTGACCGCATTGAACCGGGCCAGTGCGACGCCAGGTGCTGCCGTGGGCAGTGAGCAGTCGACCCTGGTGGCCGATGAACGTACCAACAGCGTATTGCTCGGCGGGGACCGTGCCGGCCGCCTGCGCCTGCGCGCCATCATCAGCCACCTCGACACGCCGCTGGACCGGGGTGGCAACACCCACGTGATCTACCTGCGCTATGCCAAGGCGGAAGACATGGTCAAGGTGCTGACCGGTGTGGGTACGGGCATCAACGCCGAGCAGAAGGGGCAGGCCGCCCAGGCCACCAATACCATCAACATCCAGGCCGATGCCGGCGCCAACGCGGTGGTGATCACTGCACCACCGGATGTGTTCCGTTCCCTGCAGGCGGTGATCCGCCAGCTGGATATCCGTCGCGCCCAGGTGCATGTGGATGCCGTGATCGCGGAAATTACCCAGGGCAAGGATGCGGCGCTGGGGATCCAGTGGCGCGGAACCAGTGACCTGAGCGGTAACGGGGTGATCGGCGGGACCAGCTTCTCCGGTACCGGCGCCTCGATCAACAGCGTTGCGCGTAATCCGCTCAGTGTGGGCGATGGCCTGAGTCTCGGTTATTTTGAGGGCACGGCGAGCATCTTTGGCACCGAGTTTCTGAATATTGGCGTCCTGCTGCAGGCCCTGGCCTCCGACAGTTCCACGAATATTCTTGCCACGCCTACATTGGTCACCCTGGACAATGAAGAGGCGGAGATCGTGGTGGCGCAGAACGTCCCCTTCGTGACCGGTTCCTTCACCAATACCGGTGCGAACGAAGGCGCAACCAATCCCTTTCAGACCATTCAACGTGAGGATGTGGGCCTGACGCTGCGGGTGACGCCGCAGATCAATGAAGGCGATGCCATCCAGCTGAGCATCGAACAGGAAATCTCCAATGTGGCGGAAACCGTGGTGCCGGGCGCCTCGGATATTGTTACCAACAAGCGCTCCATCAAGACCACCGTGCTGGTGGCAGACCGGCAGATGGTGGTGCTTGGAGGCCTGATTGATGACTCGCTTACGGAAAATATCCAGAAGGTACCCTTGCTCGGCGATATCCCGGTGCTGGGTAACCTGTTCAAGTCGCGCAGCACCAAGAAGCAGAAGCGCAACCTGATGGTTTTCATTCAGCCTTCGATTCTGCGTGAGGCTGCGGTGTTCACCGACACCAGTTCCGGAAAATACAACTATATGCGTGGCCTGCAGGCCGATGTGCGCGATGGCGGGGTGAACCTGCTGCCGAAAGAGGCGGCGCCGGTATTACCCGAATACCCGCAGCCGGCACCCGGCCGCCCCGCCACGGTCAATCCCAAGGGCAACGACGAACCCCCAAGCGAATGAGCGAAACCATTCTCGACAGTCTGGAAGCCGTAGTCGCGGAGCCGGAGGTTGTGACGCCACCGGGACGTCCCGGTTTCCTGTTTGCCCGCCGTCATCAGCTGTTGGTACAGGGGGAGCAGGATGGCTGTGTGCAGGTGCTGTACGGTCCCAAGATGCGTGCCGCCGGGGTGGTTGAGCTGCGCCGGTTTCTCGGCAAGCCCGTTCACCTGGAGCCGGTAAGCCCGGAACGTTTCGACGCCCTGTTGGCGACCACCTATGAACAGGGCTCCTCCGAGGCCATGCAGATGATGGAGGGCATGGAGGAAGAGCTGGATCTGTCGCGACTGGCGGAACAGCTGGGCGAACCGGAAGACCTGCTGGAAAGCGAGGATGATGCGCCGATCATCCGTCTCATCAACGCGCTGCTCACCGAGGCGGTGAAGGAAAACGCCTCGGATGTTCATATCGAACCCTTCGAAAACCGCCTGGTGGTGCGCTTCCGAGTCGACGGCGTACTGCGCGAGGTGTTGCAGCCGCAGCGCCTGCTGGCGCCGTTGCTGGTGTCGCGTATCAAGGTCATGGCCAAGCTGGATATTGCCGAGAAACGGCTGCCCCAGGATGGCCGCATTTCGCTCAAGGTGGCAGGGCGTGCCGTGGATGTGCGGGTCTCGACCCTGCCGTCCGGGCATGGCGAGCGGGTGGTGATGCGTCTGCTCGACAAGCAGGCCGGCCGGCTGGATCTCGAACACCTGGGCATGGCGGCCTCGGCACAGCAGCTCATGGACAGGCTCATCGCCCGCCCGCATGGCATCATCCTGGTGACCGGCCCCACCGGTTCCGGTAAAACCACGACGCTCTATGCGGCGTTGATGCGGCTCAACAACAGCAAGCGCAATATCATGACGGTGGAGGATCCCATCGAGTATTACCTCGACGGCATCGGCCAGACCCAGGTCAACAGCAAGGTGGACATGAGTTTCGCCCGAGGCCTGCGCGCCATCCTGCGCCAGGACCCGGACGTGGTGATGGTGGGTGAAATCCGCGACCTGGAAACGGCGGAGATTGCCGTGCAGGCGAGCCTGACCGGCCACCTGGTGTTTTCCACCCTGCATACCAACAGCGCGGTAGGGGCTGTTACCCGCCTGCGTGATATGGGGGTGGAACCCTTCCTGTTATCGTCGAGTCTTATCGGGGTGCTGGCGCAGCGGCTGGTGCGGGTGCTGTGCAATGACTGCAAGGAACCCTATATCGCCAGCGAACCGGACTGTGAACTGCTCGGCGTGGATGTCGCCGCCCCGCCGACCCTGTATCACGCCCGGGGTTGTGAGCACTGCAATCAGCTGGGCTATCGTGGCCGTATCGGTATCTATGAGCTGATTGCCCTCGATGACCACATGCGCACCATGATTCACGACGGGGCCGGGGAACATGAACTGGAACAGTATGCCCGACGTTCCTCATCCAATATGCGCCAGGATGGCAACCGCCGCGTACTGGACGGCATTACCACGCTGGAAGAAGTGGTGCGGGTCAGCCGTGAGAGCTGAGGGCATGGTCCGTCCGGGAATAAAGCGTAACTGATGGGAGCCTTCGAATTCACAGCCCTCGATGCCACCGGGCGCGACCAGAAAGGCGTACTGGAAGGGGATACCCCGCGCCAGATTCGCCAGCAGCTGCGTGATCGTGGCTGGACGCCACTCTCGGTACAGGAGGTTGCCCAGCGCGAGGCGCGTGCCGCCGGCAGCCGCTGGCAATTGCGCCGTGGTATCAGTGCCGGCGATCTCGCCCTGATCACCCGTCAGCTGGCAACCCTGGTGCATTCCGGTTTTCCCATCGAGGAGTCGCTGCGCGCGGTTTCCCAGCAGACGGAAAAGCCACGCCTGCAGTCATTGCTGGCCGCGGTGCGTTCGCGGGTGGTGGAGGGGCATTCGCTGGCCTCGGGGCTGGCGGAATTCCCCCATGCCTTCCCCGAGCTGTATCGCACCACGGTGGAGGCGGGCGAACAGTCCGGTCATCTCGATGCCGTGCTGGAACGGCTCGCCGATTACACTGAAAGCCGTCAGGAACTGCAGCAGAAACTGCAGCAGGTGATGGTCTATCCCGTTCTGCTTACCATCATGGCCATCGGCATCACGGCGCTGCTGCTCACGTATGTGGTACCGCAGGTGGTGCAGGTATTCGATAACGTGGGACAGGAGCTGCCGCTGTTGACCCGGGTGTTGATCGGGCTCAGTGATTTCCTGCAGGCCTATGGCCTGCTGCTGCTCATCCTGCTGGTGTTGCTGGTGATGGGGCTTCGTTACCTGTTGAAGCAGGAAGGGCCGCGCAAGGCCTTTCACGGCCTGCTGTTGCGCACTCCATTCCTGTCGCGCATGGCCAAGGGACTCAATACGGCACGCTTTGCCCGTACCCTGAGCATTCTCACCGCTAGTGGCGTGCCGGTGCTGGAGGCGCTGCGCATTGCCGGTTCGGTGATGACCAATGTACCCATGCGCGAGGCCGTGGATGTTGCGGCCAAGCGGGTGCGAGAGGGCAGCAGCATCAGTGGTTCGCTGGAAAAGAGCGGCTACTTTCCCCCCATGACCCTGCATCTCATTGCCAGCGGAGAGACCAGCGGTAATCTTGAGGCCATGCTCGAGCGCGCCGCGCTGAACCAGGAGCGCGAGATGCAGACCCTGATCGCCAGCATCATGGCGGCGGTGGAGCCGTTGATCCTGGTGGTGATGGGGTTGGTGGTGCTGCTGATCGTGCTGGCCATCCTGGTGCCCATTTTCAACTTCAACCAGCTCGTGGCCTGATATGGGACTACTGCTGCGTTCCTTGCGGCAGCGTGAATACCGCCTGTATTTCTTCGGTCAGCTCGTCTCCCTGCACGGGACCTGGATGCAGAATGTGGCGCAGGCCTGGCTGGTGTACCGGCTGACCGAATCCAGTTTTCTGCTAGGCCTGGTGGCGTTCACCAGCCTGATTCCCGTTTTGCTGTTCGGCCTGGTGGGCGGCTGGCTGGCGGACCACCTGCCGCGCCGGCGCCTGTTCTTTGCCACCCAGCTGTTGGCCCTGTTGCAGGCGTTAACCCTGGCGGGCCTGACCTTCAGCGGCCACATCGCCGTATGGCAGATCATCCTGCTGTCCTTTTTCCTGGGTTGCGTGCATGCAGTAGAGATCCCGGCACGCCATTCCCTGCTGCCGGGCCTGGTGCCCCGTGCGGAGATGCACAATGCCATCGCCCTGAACTCCAGCGTGTTCAACCTGGCGCGTTTCCTTGGTCCGGCTATCGCCGGGGTGCTGATCGCGCGCGTCGGTGAGGCCTGGGTGTTTCTGATCAACGGGTTTACCTTTGCCGCCACCCTGTTGGCGTTGCTGGCCATGGGGCTGGAAGCGAAAGCGATACCGGGTGAGAGGCGTAAGCGCGGCGGTGTGCTTGACGGGTTCCACTACGCCTGGCGCGATACCACGCTGCGTAATGCGATTTTACTGGTGTCGATGGTGAGTCTCTGCGCTTCACCCTATACGGTGCTGATGCCGGTGTTTGCCCGTGAGGTATTTCATGGTGGCCCCGATGTGCTGGGCTATCTGCTGGGCGCCGCCGGTTGCGGTGCATTGCTGGCGGCGCTGCGGTTGGCAGGGCGCCGGGAGAGCGAAGGTATCCAGCGCTGGATTGCGCAGGCGGCCATTGCGGCGGGCGCTGCACTGATGCTGTTTTCACAGCTGTCCTGGTTTGCGGCCGCGTTACTGGTGCTGGCGGGTGCAGGCTTTGCCGTGACCACGGTAATCGCCTCTACCAATACCTACCTGCAACTGGGCGTGCCCGATGAGTTGCGCGGCCGGGTAATGTCATTGTTCTCAAGCCTGTTTATCGGTGTGGCCCCGGTGGGGAACCTGTTGGCGGGCAGTCTGGCGGAGGCGTTGGGTGTGCAGCCGGCGCTGCTGTTGCTGGGTATCGGTTGTCTGCTGGCGGGATTATTCTATCGCGGGTGGGTCTCGGGACAGACCATGGATGAACGCGGATAAAGCGAAACAGGATAATCGTGACTGTAGGTGCGCATTCATTCGCCCACCCTTCGCTCAGTAGCCGCGTGATGCCAGATCCAGTACGCCGGGCATTTCATACAGGCGTTCCACCCCCGTTTCAATTCGGCCATCTTCGTGCAGATGCAGCCAGCGGTAGCCGGGTGGGATCTCGTCGATAGCAAAATCTTCGCTCTGCGGCGCAAATTGGATACAGGTACTGGGGGAGGCGATCAGTTCGACGCCGTTACGGTGCTGGCGGAAATCCTGGTGCACGTGCCCCCACAGTATGGCCCGCACCTGGGGATGGCGGTCCAGCACCGTGAACAATTCTCCTGCATTGTCTACCGCCATGGTATCCAGCCACCGGCTGCCGACCGGTACCGGTTGGTGGTGCAGGCAGATCAGGGCATGCAACTCGGGGTGTGCGGATAGTTGTGCTTCCAGGCGCTGCAATTCGGTAGTGGCCAGGTGGCCGCCCTCACTGCCCGGCACACTGGTGTCCAGCAGGCAGAACTGCCAGGCGCCCCGTATGACCTGCGTGGTCCACTGCACGGAATCATGCTGGAGATGGTTGCGCAGCGTATCGCGGGCATCATGATTGCCCGGCAGGCAGTACACGGGGGTGTTCAGGGAGCGGAAATGCTGCAGGAACCTTGTATAGGCCTGCGGTGAACCATCATGTACCAGGTCACCCGTGGTCAGTACTAGGTCAGCCGGCCAGTGTTGCCGTTGCGCCAGTGCCAGTATCGCCAACAATGACTGCTCGGTGTTGATGCCCAGTAAGGCGCCACCGGCATCGGCATATAGATGGGTGTCGGTGAATTGCAGCAGTTTTAATGGGGATTTGTCCATGTTCGGGAATCGGGTGTTGGGGTTTGGGCAGTGTAGCGGATACCATGCATGAAAGTGTGCGCCATGCCGCAAGTCGAGGGATTTTTCATGTCCAATCAGCTACTGAACCTGACGCCAGCACTGTATCAGTATTTACACCAGGTGTCCCTGCGCGAAACCGCGCCCCTGCGCGCCCTGCGTGAAGCCACGGCCGGCCACGAAATGGCGCGTATGCAGATTTCACCGGAGCAGGGTCAGTTCATGGCGTTGCTGGTGAAACTGCTGGGTGCACGGCGTTGTATCGAGATCGGGGTATTCACCGGTTACAGCAGCCTGGCGGTGGCGCAGGCCCTGCCGGATGATGGCGAGATCGTTGCCTGTGACTTGAATGCCGATTATGCCCGTATCGCCTTACAACACTGGCAGGCGGCGGGAGTGGAAGACAAGATCAACCTGCGCCTGGCACCGGCGATGGAAACGCTGGATGCCCTGCTGGAGGAAGGCCAGGCCGGTTCGTTCGATTTCGTGTTCATCGATGCCGACAAGACGTCGTATAGCGATTATTACGAACGCGCCCTGATCTTGCTGCATAGCGGCGGGTTGATTGCGGTGGACAATGTGCTGTGGGGTGGCAGTGTGATTGATCAGGAGAATCAGGATGCCGATACCCGCGCCATTCGCGCCTTCAATGAACGGGTTTCAGGCGACGAGCGGGTGGACCTGAGCCTGGTGCCGATCGGGGATGGGTTGACGCTGCTGCGCAAGCGGTGAGGGTGTTTCTGCGGCGCCTGTAGATTCGAAGTTGCCTTCGGACGGGTTTTATCCCATGCAGCCATCGTCCGAATGAATTTTCAATTTGCCTGCTACAGCACAACCTTCCTTCCGCCCTTTGCCGGGCGGGTACCCTGTGCTTCTCGAAAAAATCGGCGCGTGCAAAACTCGCCGCTGCGCGGCTCAGACAGTTGTGCGCTTTATCTGATTTTTCCTGCGATGCTCGGCGGCGCCAACGGGACCCGGGGTGCCGGGTTTATGTAGCTGCGATTCATTCGGATGCGTTTCATCCGCTGTGGCAATGCGAATGAATTCGCGCCTACAGGCGTTTCAGGAACACCTTCGACTTGCGCTGATAGTTGTACATGCTGCGCTTGGTCAACGGCAGTTCCTCCACCTTGCCGACGCGGAAACCCCGTTCCCGGAACCAGTGGGCGGTGCGGGTGGTGAGCACGAACAGGCTGTTGAAGTCCTTGTCGAGGGCTTCCCGCTCGATGGCCTGCAGCAGTACATCGCCGCGGCCCTCGTTCTGGTAGTCGCGATGCACAGCCAGGCAGGCGAGTTCGCCCATCCTGCTTTTGGGATGTGGATACAGTGCCGCACAGCCGATGATGCTGCCGTCGCGTTCGATGACCTTGAAGTGGCCGATCTCCATTTCCAGCAGTTCCCTTGACCGCCGTACCAGGATGCCTTCCTCTTCCAGCGGCGCGATCAGTTCGAGGATACCGCCGGCATCTTCGATCACGGCCTGGCGCAGGCCTTCGAAGATCTCGGCGGTGATCAGGGTGCCGCTGCCGTCGCGGGTGAACAGTTCCCGCAGCAGGGCGCCATCGATGCCGCGGCCCACCAGGTGCACGCGCCGTACGCCGCGCTTGACGGCGTGGATGGCGCTTTCCAGGTGCCGGATCATATCCTCGGGCAGTTTGCGCCTTGATTGCAGCAGCTTGGCCGCTGCCGAGGGGTTGAGCTGCTGAATGAGCTGGCGCCGGGCATCGAGCAGCCCCTTGCCTTCCACCAGCATGATGAGTTTGTCGGCCTTCAGGGCCACGGCAGCGGCAGTGGCCACCTCTTCGGCACTGAGGTTGAAGATCTCACCGGTGGGGGAGTAGCCGAGCGGTGACAGCAGTACCACGGAGTTGTCGCTGAGATTGTCCTGGATGGCCTCGGCGTCGATCTTGCGCACCTCTCCGGTGTGGCAATAGTCGATGCCATCGCGCACGCCCAGAGGTCGCGCGGTGACAAAATTGCCGGAGGCGACCCGGATGCGCGCACCGTACATGGGGGTACTGGCCAGGCCCATGGACAGCATGGCCTCGATCTCCACCCGCACCGTACCGACGGCTTCTTTGACGCAGGCCAGGGCCGTGTCGTCGGTGACGCGCAGGCCGTTTACGTACTGCATTTCAGTGTGGGCCTCCGCCAGCCGCTGTTCGATCTGCGGGCGCGCACCATGCACCAGCACCAGGCGCACGCCCAGGCTGTTGAGCAGGGCGATGTCCTGGATCAGGATCGGGAAGCTGTCATCGGCCACCGCCTCGCCGCTGAGTACCAGCACGAAGGTGCTTTCCACATGGGCGTGGATATAGGGTGCGGAATGCCGGAAGGCGGTGACGAAATCGCAGCTGATGTCGGTTTTCTGGGGCACGGTGTGATCTTATGGTGAATGGATGTTCCCGCATCTTGCCGCAAACCGGCGATGAGGTGAAGGGCCTGGCCCTTGTCCGAATGAATCGAGGCCCGCGGGTAATGGCTGAGCTAAGGGTGCCTCTCACGCCGCAGGTGCGAATTCATTCGCAGCGACAGGGTGGTTCCCTCGGAGCGCGGTGTATTGGCGGGTCCGAATGCAGGCGGACCAGGCACCTAGAGGCAGAAGCGCCGGATCAATCCGTGCAGTACCTCCAGCGTTGGCGTGAGGCGATCCAGCGCCAGGTATTCATCGGGCTGGTGGGCCTGGTCGATATCGCCGGGGCCCAGGATGATGGTGTCCATGCCCAGTTCATTCAGATAGGGCCCCTCGGTACCGAATGCCACCGCGCCGGCGCTATGGCCGGTGAGCTGTTCCGCGGCCTGTACGATGGCGGCCCCGGCATCGGTTTCCATGGCCGGGGTGCCACCGAACAACGGTTCCAGCTGCAGTTCCAGGCCACTGCCGGCGAGACGCTGTTCCAGGCGTTTGGCCATGGTCTGGCGCAGGTCATCGAGGTCCATGCCGGGCAGCGGGCGGATGTCGATGTGCAGTTCGCACTGGGCGCAGATACGGTTGGGATTGTCACCACCATGGATGTGGCCCAGGTTGAGGGTCGGCACCGGTACCTCGAACAGCGGATTGTGATGCCGGCCCTGCAATTCCTCGCGCCAGGCGAGCAGTTCGCCGAGCACCTGGTGCATGCCTTCCAGGGCATTACGGCCCAGGGCGGGGTCGCTGGAATGGCCGGAGGCACCGCGGATCCGGATCGCCTCCATGAGAATACCCTTGTGCAGCCGGATCGGGCGCATGCCGGTGGGTTCACCGATCACCGCGTGACGGCCCAGCCGGGTCCTGGCATCCACCAGCGACTGGGCGCCGATCATGGAGCTTTCCTCGTCGGCGGTGGCGAGGATGATGATGGGATGTTTCAGATCCTCGGCGCGGTACTGGCGCGCCGCCTCGATGGCGATGGCCAGGAAGCTCTTCATGTCCGAGGTGCCAAGACCGTAGAGTCGATCCTGGTCCTCGGTCATGGCGAAGGGATCATGCTGCCAACGGCCCTCGTCATAGGGCACGGTATCGGTGTGGCCGGCCAGTACCAGACCCTCGGGGCCGCGGCCCAGGGTGGCGATCAGGTTGGCCTTGTGACCGCTGGGGCTGAGTGCCTGGATCTCGGTTTCGAAACCAAGGTCGTCGAGCCATTCGGCGAGCCGGTCGATGACGTTGCGGTTGCCCTGGTCAAAGGCCGGACTGACGCTGCTGATCGATGGCAGGGCGATCAGGTCGTGGATCATGGTGAGGAGTTTCGGGGGCTGGGTGATCACGATGCATCCACGAAGGTGAACAGTATTTTGCTAGCATACAAGAATTCCGCGATTGGGTGGCGACCGGAATGCTTCGGAATACAGGGGGATTTGCATGGCAACGCCGAACTGGCGTAATCCGGATGACTATGGCTTCGCCACTATGCTCAGCCGTGAGCAGTGGGCCTGGGAGTTCCTGCGTCGCAATCCCGAGTACCAACGGGACTGGCGGCAGTTCTGGTCCGCCTGGCAGGCGCTGGAGCAGGAGTACGGGGCACCGCCGAACCGGGATTTCCAGGCCTGGCAGCGCGACCCGCGGGCCTACCGGGAGGTGGGCAGGGACGCGGATGCCGGCGATTGCCGGGTGGATGAGGACCGGGTATTGATCGAATGCGCCCTTGGTGCCAAATGGGGCTTCTACAAGTTTCCCCTCGACCCGGCAGTGGATCGGCCGGTCATCGGCGAACAGCTGAGCTGGCGCGAGCTGCCGCAGGGCGTGGTGCGCCTGTCCGATGATGATGAGACCTACCTGGGTGGCAATCCGGCGCACATCGGCCTGGGGTTTGATCTCGATCTGCCATTGCGCGAGCAACTGGATCGGGCCCGGCAGTTCCTGGTCGCCACCCAGCGTGGCCGGGTGCGGGACGGTTTGGTGCAGATGCGTACCGTGACGGCACGGTGGCCGGACTGGCAGCGTTATCTGCGCTGCCTGGACGCCCTGGTGGCGGGTGCCACCCGTGAGGAAGTGGGGCGGGTACTGGGGCGATCCGCCTCGCAACTGGAAGCGGATTATGTCCGGGCGCTGCAGCTGCGCGAAGGTGCCTACCGGGAGTTGCCGGGGTTGCCCGAGTCCTGATCCGGCCGGGATGGTCTGCCTGCCCGTGGCGGGCGGCCAGTATATTCCTGGGCATATCAATACCAATCAATCATAAGGTGACCCTCGATGGCAGGTTCTTCGAAAAAGGTGATTATTGCAGCACTGGTCGGCAACAGCCTGGTAGCGGTTACCAAGTTCATTGCCGCCGGCATAACCGGCAGTTCGGCCATGCTGTCGGAAGGCATTCACTCGGTGGTGGATACCGGTAACCAGGGCCTGCTGCTGTATGGCATGAAACGGGCGCAGCGGCCGCCGGATGAGGAATTCCCCTTCGGTCATGGCAAGGAGATCTATTTCTGGAGCTTTGTGGTGGCGATCCTGATCTTCGCCCTGGGGGCCGGAATCTCGATCTACGAAGGGATTGTGCATATCCGTCATCCGGTCGCCATGCAGAATCCGCTGGTGAACTATGTCGTGCTGCTGCTGGCCATCGCCTTCGAGGGCGCCGCCTGGTACTTCGCATTGCGGGAATTTGCCCGGGACAAGGGGCGTCTGGGATACCTGGAAGCGGTGCAGCGCAGTAAGGATCCGCGCATGTTCGTTGTGCTGTTCGAGGATTCCGCTGCCCTGCTGGGGCTGATCTGCGCCCTGGCCGGGGTTGCCCTCACGCAGTTCACCGGCAACCCGGTGTATGACGGCCTCGCCTCGGTGGTGATCGGCCTGGTGCTGGGTGGCACCGCGATCTGGCTGGCCTATGAAACCAAGGGCCTGCTGATCGGTGAAAGTGCTGCCCAGGGCGTGGTGCAGGGCCTCCGCGCCCTGGTCAAGGCGCGTCCCGAGGTGGGGCATCTGAACATGGTGTCCACCATGCACATGGGCCCGGGTTTCGTGCTCGCCGTCATCAGTGTGGATTTCATCGACTCGTTGAGTGCCGACGAGGTGGAACTGGCCACGCAGGACATGAACCGGGCGATCAAGGTTGCGTATCCCCTCATCCAGAGGGTGTTCATCGAGGCCATGCCGCGTGGAGTGCGCCCGGAGGCGGCCTGAGGTCGCGCCTGCTTTTGGCCCCTTTCGGCGGACGCGCTACAATACCGGGCTCTGCGGGCCACCGGGTCCGCCCGTGTTCCCCGGAGACTACCCCATGACCGACCAGAAGTTGAATCGCTACAGTTCCCGCATCACCCAGCCCAAGGCGCAGGGCGCCTCCCAGGCCATGCTCTACGGCACCGGTCTGACCGAGGCCGACATGGACAAGGCCCAGGTGGGTATCGCCAGTGTCTGGTGGGAAGGCAACACCTGCAATATGCACCTCAACGATCTCGCCGCCGAGGTGAAGAAGGGGGTTGTGGCTGCGGATCTGGTGGGTATGCGTTTCAACACCATCGGTGTATCCGATGGCATCTCCATGGGTACCGATGGCATGAGCTATTCGCTGCAGTCGCGCGAGATCATCGCCGATTCCATCGAAACGGTGATGGGCGGGCAATGGTATGACGGTCTGATCGCCATCCCCGGCTGCGACAAGAACATGCCCGGCACGGTGATTGCCATGGGCCGCCTCAACCGCCCCGCCATCATGGTCTACGGCGGCACCATCAAGCCCGGCCACAGCCACGACAAGACCCTGGATATCGTCTCTGCCTTCCAGAGTTATGGCGAGTTTCTGGCCCACAAGATCGACGACGCCGAGCGCGAGGATATCGTCCGGCATTCCTGCCCGGGTGCCGGTGCCTGCGGCGGCATGTACACCGCCAACACCATGGCCTGTGCCATCGAGGCCATGGGCATGAGCCTGCCCTACAGTTCCTCCACGCCCGCCGTGGACCCGGGCAAGATCGCCGAGTGCATCCAGGCCGGCGAGATGATGCGCACGCTGCTGGAACTGGACCTCAAGCCACGCGACATCATGACCCGCGCCGCCTTCGAGAATGCCATGGTGATGGTCATCGCCACCGGGGGATCCACCAATGCAGTGCTGCACCTGCTGGCCATGGCGCGCGCCGTGGACGTCCCCCTTTCCATTGATGACTTCCAGAAGGTCTCTGATCGTGTGCCCTTCCTCGCCGACCTCAAGCCCTCGGGCCAGTATGTGATGGAAGACCTGCACAACGTGGGCGGCACGCCGGCGGTGATGAAGTACCTGTTGCAGCAGGGCCTGATCGACGGCAGCTGCATGACCGTTACCGGCAAGACCCTGGCCGAGAACCTGGCCGAGGTACCGGATCTCACCCCGGGGCAGGATGTCATCCACAGCGTCGACAACCCGATCAAGGAAACCGGTCATATCCGCATCCTCAAGGGTAATCTGGCGCCCGGCGGCTCGGTGGCCAAGATCACCGGCAAGGAAGGGCTGCATTTCTCCGGTCCGGCGCGGGTCTATGACTGCGAGGAAGACATGTTGGCCGGCCTGGAGCGCAGCGAGATCCAGAAGGGTGATGTGGTGGTGATCCGCTATGAAGGTCCCAAGGGCGGTCCCGGCATGCCGGAGATGCTCACCCCCACCTCGGCCATCATGGGAGCCGGGCTCGGCAAGGACGTGGCGCTGCTTACCGACGGGCGCTTCTCCGGTGGTTCCCACGGTTTCATCATCGGCCACATCGTGCCCGAGGCACAGGAAGGCGGACCGCTGGGCCTGGTCCGGAACGGTGATCTCATCACCATCGATGCCGAGAACAACACCCTGTCGGTGGATGTGAGCGATGACGAGATGAAGCAGCGCCGTGCGGCATGGAAGATGCCACCCTATAAAGCCAGTCGCGGAACCCTGTACAAGTTCATCAAGAACGTCAGCGATGCCTCGCACGGGTGTGTGACGGACGAGTGAGGGGCGAAAAGGGATATCCGGTTTTATAGCACCAGTTCCCGGTGAGCCTCTTGTTGGGATCGTACAAGGGCAATGCGCTTCTTCCTGTTTGCCTGCTAATCCATTACCTTTTTTCCGCCCTTCGCCGGGCGGGTTCATTTTCTTTGTCCCGCCAAAGAAAACGAACCAAAAGAAAGGCGGCCCGACGGCTTGCCTGCTACGCG
>CBDUHN010000048.1:0-22870 GCA_965367295.1 uncultured Gammaproteobacteria bacterium
GATTCCTCCTTGAATTCGGGAAGGCTTGATCCGGCCTGGGATCACAGCCGCTTGTCAGGTATTTTACATCACATGGTTTCTTATGACTTTTGCCAGTTCAGCTTTCAGAAAGCTGATGTGTGACTCAACGCTTTCATGCTTGGCTTTTAGCTCATTCCACAATGAGCGACGTTCTTCTTTTGATTTAGGGGTATAAATCCTCGCTTGCACCATGGACTCACCGTAGTTCTGGCATAACTCGATCAGGTACTTAGATTCAGCTTCCAACGATGGGACATAAAACGAAAAGAGCATTTCAAGCTCTTCGAACGGCATGCGGCCACCCGCCTGCTGGTCGGGCTTCATTCCCGATATGAGTAGAGTGGTATCTTTGCCGAATTCAGAACGATAACTCGCTTTGATACTCGTCAAGAGTTCATGGGCCTTTTCGATTTTCTCGATCTGGCGCTTATTTGATGCGAGGCTCTTCTCGTGGGCGATCTGGCGCGCAGATATGAAATAGGAAATCAATCCTCCGACCACGACTCCTCCTAGTGTTCCCGCTACACCTACCCAACTTTCCATTTCTTATTCCTAACAGTGATTAGATGGAAAAACTCCACGTTGTAACACGAACGTTTTCTACACATCCACACCCGTATGTTTTCACGCACCCCCGATACCCAGAGCAAAGATATTCCAGTTGATAAGGAGATACAACGGGATAGCGTACACCCACCACCAACAGCCATACCATTGGATCCGTTATACTGGGGGAGCTTCAATCTATCCCGCCCCCCTCACGACCTCATCGAGTTGCTTCTCCAGCATGCCCCATGCTGCATCGGGTAGTGTCGATACAGCCCCATCTCCCATTCCGATCCCGATAATCACCGTGCCTGTCATCACGCCATACAGCTGTTCAATCAGGGGCAACATGGTGGACAGGGTAAGTCCGTGGCTGCTGGCATAGCGGTTTTCCTGCTTCAGCTGCGCAATCGAGAGTTGCAATATTACTCCCGCTTCGATGCCTCCCAGTGCATCGATTAGCACCAGTCTTGCACCGGGGATGATCATAGCCGGTAACTGGGCCGGACTGGGACAGGTGTGCAGTTGTAAGGTGCCGGCAGGAAATCGTTCGGTGAAACGGTTTTGCTGAAGGTGTTCGATGGCGGCCCAGCCGAGGCGGTCGGCACCGTGGGGGGAGCCCAGGGCGATGATCTGGGTGGTGGGGGTGGGCATGGGTTTATTGCCCTCTTTCCTGGGCCTTCTCCCCTGGCCCCTCTCCCGGGGGGAGAGGGGCAAAGGTGCGAACGTTATTTTGATGCGGAGACATTGTCGTCAGGGGTGGCCTGGCGATCACGATCCAGGTTCAGGCGCAGGAAGTGGGTGGCGCAGGAGATACAGGGATCGTAGTTGCGGATCACGGTTTCACCGCGCAGACGGATGGCGTCTTCCGGCTGGTCGAGACCAAAGGCGGTGATGGATTGTTTGAGGTCCTCTTCCATGCGTGCCTGGTTCTGGCTGGTGGGCGGTACGATGCGCGCGAATTTGATGCTGCCGTCGGCGATGGTTTCGTAGCGGTGCCACAGCAGGCCGCGCGGCGCCTCGGTGGCACCGTAGCCGGTCCCGGCTTTGGGCTGTACCGGCTGGGATGCGGCAGTGAAGGCCGGTGGGAATGACAGCAGGCGCACCGCCTCGGTGAAGGCGGCATGTAACTCCAGGGCGCGGGCCAGCAGGCTGTGAAACATGTTGCAGCTGGGTAGCTGCAGGCCGACTTCTTTCAGCAGTATCCGGGTAGTGTCGGGTAGTTGCGTGTGATTCAGGTTCAACCGCGCCAATGGGCCCACCAGGTAAGGTTTGCCATCGAGATGGGAATACAGTGCCGTGGAATGGGTGATATGGGATTCGGTGAAGTGGCCTTCGTATTCGTCCACGGCCATATCGAGATCGGTACTGGTCACCACACGGCCTTCTCCCATGGCGTAATCGGTGTCATGCCGCAGGGCCACGGAAACGAATGCCTGCTGATCGTCCGGCATGGTGAGGGACGCGCACCAGCGCACCAGTTCGGCCGCCTCCTCCACCCCCGCTTCCAGGCGCGGCAGCAGTGTGGCGATGGCTTGCGCATCGGGTGCGCGGTGAAATCCCCCCACCTTCACGCCAATGGGATGCACCGATCGCCCCCCGAACAGGGCGATCAGGTCATTGCCCAGGCCCTGGAGCCGAAACCCGCGCCGTACTTCTTCGGCATGGTCTTCCGCCATCTCCACCACGCTGTTGCAGCCGAGAAAATCCGGCAGCGCCAGCAGATGCACATGCAGGGCATGGCTCTGTATCCATTCGCCGCAGTACATCACCCGGCGCATGGCCTGTACCCAGGGATCGGGCTCGATGCCGAAGATATTCTCCAGCGCCTGCACCGCGCTCATCTGATAGGCCACCGGGCAGATGCCGCAGATGCGCGCCACCACATCGGGGACCTCGTGATAGGCACGGCCTTCGAGGAATTTCTCGAAGAAGCGCGGCGGCTCGAAGATACGTAATTCCAGGGACTCGATGCGGCCGTTTTCGATATGCAGATTCAGCGCGCCCTCACCCTCCACCCGCGCAAGCACCGGCACCTCGATGATAATACGGCGGTCTTCGCTCATACCTTGTCCTTCCATTGTTTGCCTTCCTGCTCGAAGGCCGGGGCATGGCTGGAGATAAACAGGAAGCGGCGTGCAATATCATTCGGCAGCAGGCCCAGTCCTTCGAAGCGCCGCGCCAGTGCGCCGGTATTGGGGTTTTCCGCTGGTCCGAAACAGCCATAGCAATCGCGGCCGAAGGCGGGACAGATGGCCCCGCAGCCGGTGCCGGTCACCGGCCCCATGCAGGGTTCACCCTTCGCCACCAGCACGCACACAGTCTGGTGACGCTTGCAGTCCATACAGACCTTGTCGTGGTTCTTCACCGGCGCGACGCCGAACAGCAGGGCGCGAATGGCGGCCACCACCTGCTGTGTGGTTACCGGACAACCCCAGAGCTCCAGGTCCACCTTCACCTGTTCGGAAACGGCGTGGGACTGGTCCAGGGTCTGGATGTATTCAGGGCGGGCATAGACGGCAGCGACCCAGTCGCGGGTATCGCCCAGATTGCGCAATGCCTGGATGCCACCCGAGGTGGCACAGGCACCGATGGTGATGAGGTAACGGCTGTTGGCACGAATGCGCTGGATGCGTTCCAGGTCTTCCGGGGTGTAGACGCTACCCTCGACAAAGGCGATATCCACCGGTTCTTCCGGGTCGAGCATGCCCGCTTCGGCAAAGTGCACGATATCCACCAGTTCCGGCAACACCAGCAGGGCCTCGCCGGAATTCAGAAAGGCCAGCTGGCAACCGTCGCAGGAGCTGAACTTGTGAACGGCAACCCTTGGTTTGGTACTCATAGGCCTCTCCTGCCTAACAGTCCACGCATGCGCGCATAGGGGAACACCGGGCCGTCCTTGCAGATAAACTCCGGACCCAGCTGGCAATGACCGCAGTGACCGGTGGCACACTGCATGTTGCGCTCCATGCTGATCCAGACCTGGTCTTCGGCTACGCCCAGATGCAGACTGCGTTCCGCCGCCGCCTGCATCATGGGTTCGGGGCCGCAGATCATGGTCATGGCGCCCTCCGGTTTGATCGTTACCTGATCGAGCAGGTCGGTGACCAACCCCACGTGCCAGCTCCAGCCGGTATCCGCCACATCGGCGGCCAGCAGCACCTGCGTGTCCGGCTGCTGCATCCAGGCCTCGTAGCGGGGCCGCCAGATCAGGTCATGCTGATGTTTCACACCCTGGATGATGGCCACATGGCCATAGCGATCACGGCGACGCATCATATATTCGATCACCGATACCAGTGGCGCGCAGCCGAGCCCGCCAGTGATGAGCAGGATATCCTGCCCGTCCGCCGATGCCACTGGCCAGCTATTACCAAAAGGTCCACGCACGCCGATGTGATCACCTGCCTTCAGGCTGGCAAAACCGCGCGTGACCCGGCCCACGGCACGGATGGTGTGTATCAGCAGTTCCGGTTCCGCGGGATCGGAGATGATGGATACCGGGATCTCGCCGACACCATGCAGGTACAGCATGTTGAACTGGCCCGGCTCGAAGCGGTAGCGTTGCGCGATTTCCGTATCGGTAATGCGCAGGTGCAGGGAGAAGATATCATCGGACTCCTGCACCCGTTGAACCACTTCGGCATTGAAAGGAATCTGGTGTGGATTCATGAATATTGATTCCCTGCCCCCCGGGCCGTTCCCCTTATTCACCTTCACCTCCCGTGCACACCGCGTGTACTTCCTCGGTGATATCGATGCCCACCGGACACCAGCTGATGCAGCGTCCACAGCCGACACAGCCACTGCGGCCATACTGCACATGCCAGCCGCCCAGCTTATGGGTAAGCCATTGTCGATAACGGGTGCGGGTATCTCCCCGCAGACTGCGACCGTGTACAAAGGAATGGCCCGCGGTGAAACAGGAATCCCAGCTGCGCTGCTGATCGCTGACCCTGCCGTCGAGAGTCGGTTGCGCATCCTGACGATGACAGAAACAGGTGGGACAGACGGAAGTGCAGTTGCCGCAGGACAGGCAGCGTTCCGCCACCTCGTTCCAGCGGGGATGATCGAGATTGGCCAGCAGGCGGTCGTGGAGATTGCCCGGGATCAATTGGCGCTGCTGGGCAGCGGCGGCCTGCCGGGTGGCTTCCTGCGCCAGTTGTTGCTGTGCCGGATCTGCTGTCTGCAGGGGCAGCTGCTCCATCACCCGGGCACCGGCGGCACTGCCGGCGCGTACCAGGTAACCGTCGTCCAGTTCATCGAGCAGCAGGTCATAGCCCGCGCGAGCGGCGGGACCGTCACCGGTGGAGGCGCAGAAACAGGTGGCGGCAGGATGGGTGCAGTTCACTGCCACCAGGAACAGGGAACGGCGTCGTGCGGCATAGTGGGCATCTTCCCGGCCCTCGGCGAGAAAATGCTGATCCTGCAACTGCAGCGCGGCTAGATCGCAGGCACGCACACCCAGCACTGCGGTGGCCGGTACCTCCGGTGTCACGGTATTGAAGGCCAGGCGGCCATCGGCATCCCGGGCCACCTGCCAGAGGGTTTCCTGCGGTGCGAAAACCAGCGGCTTGAGTGCCTGTGGACCATTGGCCCAGGCAAAGGCCCGCTGCGGGTCGGCATCCTGTATACGGTATTCCCCCGGAACCTGCCGATCCCCTTTTCCCCAGGGCAATTGTTCAACCCGTTCCAGTGGCGCCAGCACCATGGCGTCATCGCGCAGCTGCGGACCCAGCCAGCGGTAGCCCTGTGCAAGCACCACTTCCAGCAGATCTGTGAACTGTGCCCGGTCGAGAAACCCGGTGTCCCCTATGCTGTCGCCTGGTTTGGAATACAACACAATGACCACCTATCCATCCGTTGCGGCTGTTGACTATGACTCAGTTCCACTAACCATATCACACAGGCTTGTGTGTGCAGGTAACCGTTCGTTACACTGCCCGCCGGACCTGTCTATGACCAATATGGAAACTGTATCCTCCGCCCCCTGGCTGGAAGCCGACCACCTCTGCTGCGAGCGCGGCAACCGCGTTCTGTTCACCGATCTCAGCTTTCGTCTCGATCCCGGTGCGGTGCTGCAGGTGGAAGGTGCCAACGGCAGTGGCAAGACCAGCCTGCTGCGCATGCTCTGCGGCCTGGCCCTGCCCGCCAACGGCGAACTGCGCTGGCAGGGTGCTCCCCTGCAGGATAACCGCAACGAATATCTCGAACAGGTGGCCTACGTGGGCCATCAACAGGCGATCAAGGGTGAGCTTACGGCACTGGAAAACCTGCACATGGCGGCCGCGCTGGCCAGCCACACCGGCGAGGTGACGCCCGAGCAGGCCCTGGCGCGGCTGGGCATGTCCGGGTTCGAGGACAGCCTGTGCCAACGTCTGTCCGCCGGCCAGCGGCGCCGCGTGGCACTGGCGTCCCTGCTCATCACCGACGCGCACCTGTGGCTGCTCGACGAACCCTTCACCGCCATCGACCGCGAGGGTATTCGCCATGTCAACGACCTGCTGGTGGAACACATCACCAATGGCGGCATCCTCGCCATGACCACCCATCACGAGGTGTCCTTTGCCGGCCACCCGGTTACCCATCTGCAGTTGGGCACATGAAACCGGTCAGCCTGTTTACCGCCTTCACGGCCCTGCTCAAGCGCGACCTCACCATCGCCTACCGGCACCGTGGCGAGCTGGCCAACCCGATCCTGTTCTTCGTGATCGTGCTGAGCCTGTTCCCGCTGGCCATCAGTCCCGAGGCCAGCATCCTGAAAACCCTGGCGCCCGGCGCCATCTGGGTGGCCGCCCTGCTCGCCACCCTGCTCTCCATGGATGCCCTGTTCCGCTCCGATTTCGACGATGGCACCCTGGAACAAATGCTGGTCAGCGCCCATCCCCTGTCGCTGCTGGTGCTCGCCAAGGTGACCGCCCACTGGCTGGTCACCGGCCTGCCGCTACTGCTGGTGGCGCCGCTGCTGGGGGTGCTGTTCCAGCTGCAAGGCAATACCCTGCTGGCCCTGTGCGCCACCCTGCTGCTGGGCACCCCGGTGCTCAGCCTGGTGGGTGCCATTGGTATCGCCCTGACCGTGGGGCTGCGGCGCGGTGGGGTTTTACTCTCTTTATTGATACTGCCCCTGTATATTCCGGTGTTGATCTTTGGCGCCCACGCGGTGAATACCGCTGCCGCTGGACTGCCCATCCAGGGCCAGTTGCTGTTCCTGGGTGCCATGCTGGTGCTCTCCCTGACCCTGGCACCGCTGGCCACCGCAGCCGCGCTACGAATCAGTTTGAGTTAAGCTTTGGCACTTATGATGTAAAAATTTGTCAGTGTAGTTTCCGGACAGGCCGGTACCCCTGTTAGCCGGGCCAGGCAACGATGACCGGCATACTGTTGAACCACGGGCGCATTCCTCCCCGCTCCCGGGCCCGCTCCCCCAGTGAGAGGGGGCAACTGCATTTCAACCGGGTCAGGGTTGGGGAGAGGGAAAACCATTAAACCCATGTGGAACTGGATACATAAATTCGCCTCGCCGAAGCATTTCTACCGCATCAGCGGCCGGCTCGCTCCCTGGCTCTGGGCCACCTGCCTGCTGACGCTGATCCCCGGTCTGTACCTGGGGCTCTACGCTGCCCCTGCCGATTATCAGCAGGGTGACAGCTACCGCATCATGTTCATTCATGTGCCGAGCGCGTGGATGTCCATGTTCATCTATATGGTGATGGCGGCTGCCTCGGCCATCAGCCTGATCTGGAAAATCAAACTGGCCGACGTGGTGGCCCTGGCCAGCGCCCCCATCGGTGCCTCCTTTACCTTTCTTGCCCTGGTGACCGGCTCGCTATGGGGCAAACCCATGTGGGGGGCCTGGTGGGTGTGGGATGCACGGCTGACCTCGGAACTGATCCTGCTGTTCCTCTATTTCGGTTACATGGCACTCAACGCCGCCATTGAAGACAAACGGGTCGCCGCCCGTGCCTGCGCCATTCTCGCCATTGTCGGCGTGGTGAACATCCCCATCATTCATTACTCGGTGGAATGGTGGAACACCCTGCACCAGGGACCGACGGTAACCAAATTCGACGCCCCCTCCATCGACATCCGCATGCTGATCCCGCTGCTGGTGATGGCAATCTGTTTCAAACTCTACTACGCCGCCTTGATGCTGCTGCGTGCCCGCGCCGAGGTGCTGGAGCGCGAACGCAACAGTCAATGGGTAAAGGAACTGGTAACCACAAAATGAACCTGACCGAATTCCTGCACATGGGTGGCTACGGACTCTATGTCTGGAGTTCTTATGCCCTTGCCTTCGTGGTACTGCTCGTTAACCTGATTCAGGCCATTCGTCGTCACCGCGGGTTGCTGCGGGACCTCGCCAAACGCACGGGAGGTGCTGTATGAACCCCAAACGCCGCCGTCGGCTGATCGCCGTGGTCATGATCGTCGCCGGGATCGGCGTTGCCGCCGCCCTCGGCCTCAGCGCCTTCCAGGAAAACCTGCTGTTCTTCTTCAGCCCCACGCAGATCGAAGCGGGCGAGGCACCGAAAGACCGCGCCTTCCGGCTTGGCGGCCTGGTGAAACAGGGCACCGTGCAACGCGATGGGGACAGCCTGCGGGTGCTGTTCGTCATCACTGACACCCTGAAGGAAATCCAGGTGGATTACACCGGTATCCTGCCGGACCTGTTCCGCGAGGGACAGGGCATCGTCGCCCTCGGACGGCTCGGTAGCAACGGAGTGTTCATGGCCGAGGAGGTCCTGGCCAAACATGACGAAAATTACATGCCGCCGGAAGTGGCGGATGCGTTGAAAACCGCTCACGAAGAAGGTGTCCGACAGGCACAGGAGGCTGCCCGATGATCGCGGAACTGGGACATTACGCCCTGATCCTTGCCCTGTGCATGGCACTGGTGCAATCGATCCTGCCCATCGCCGGAGCGGCGCGTGGCAATGCTGCCTGGATGGCCGTGGCGCGACCGGCGGCGCTGGCGCAGTTCCTCACGATATCCATCGCCTTCGGCGCCCTCGCCTGGGCCTTCATCAGCAATGATTTCTCCGTCGCCTACGTGGCGCGGAACTCCAATCTTTCGTTGCCACTTCAGTACCGCATCTCCGCCGTGTGGGGCAGCCACGAGGGTTCGCTGTTGCTATGGGTGTTCATTCTCAGCATCTGGGGCATGGCCGTGGCCATTTTCAGCCGCAGCCTGCCGCGGGAAACCGCTGCCCGGGTACTCGGGGTGATGGGCCTGATCGGCATCGGCTTCCTGCTGTTCATGTTGATGACCTCCAATCCTTTCGAACGCCTGTTCCCCGCTCCGTTTGATGGCCGCGATCTCAACCCGCTGCTGCAGGATCCAGGCCTGGTGATCCATCCACCGATGCTCTACATGGGCTATGTGGGATTCTCTGTGGCCTTCGCCTTCGCCATCGCCGCCCTGCTCGGCGGCTCCCTCGATGCCACCTGGGCACGCTGGTCCCGTCCCTGGACCACGGTGGCCTGGATGTTCCTCACCATCGGCATCACCCTGGGCAGCTGGTGGGCCTACTATGAACTGGGCTGGGGTGGCTGGTGGTTCTGGGACCCGGTGGAAAATGCCTCCTTCATGCCCTGGCTGGTGGGCACGGCGCTGATCCATTCGCTGGCGGTCACGGAAAAACGCGGTGCCGCCAAGAACTGGACCCTGCTGCTGGCCATCTTCGCCTTTTCCCTGAGCCTGCTCGGCACCTTCCTGGTACGCTCCGGCGTGCTCACCTCCGTGCACGCCTTTGCCACCGATCCGGAACGCGGCATATTCATCCTTGCCTTCCTCGGTGTGGTGGTCGGCGGCTCACTGATGCTGTATGCCTGGCGTGCCCCGGCGGTGAAAAGCGCCGCTCATTTCGCACCGCTGTCCCGGGAAACCCTGCTGCTCAGCAACGGCCTGCTGTTCGTGGTGGCCGCCGCCAGTGTCCTGCTCGGTACCATCTATCCGCTGGTAATGGATGCCTTCAACCTGGGCAAGATCTCCGTCGGCCCGCCCTACTTCAATGCCGTGTTCGTACCGCTGATGATCCCGGTGGTGTTTCTCATGGCCGTGGGCCCGCTGACCCGCTGGAAACAGCAGGCACTGGGGCCATTGGTGAAACAACTGCGCTTCGTGATGCTGGCCAGTATTCTGCTCGGCGGCCTGATGCTGGTCATGGTCACGGACACCCGGCCGGTGATGGTTGGCGTGGCACTGGCGCTGGCCTTCTGGGTGTTGATCGCCAGTTTCATGGAACTGCGCCGCAAGCTGAACAACAAGGCGGATCTCTGGTCCGGGCTGAAGTCCCTGCGTACCAGTTACTACGGCATGCTGGTGGCCCACCTGGGGATTGCGGTCACCATGGTCGGCATCGCCTGCACCAGTTATTTCAGTATCGAAAAGGATGTGCGGCTGGCGCCCGGTGAAGTGCTCACCATCTCCGGCTATGGCTTCAGTTTCCATGGCGTGCAGGATATCCAGGGACCGAACTATATCGCCCGCCGCGGCGAAATCCAGGTGGAACGTAACGGCAAGCTGGTCGCCCTGCTCCATCCGGAAAAGCGCGTCTACCAGGTTCAGCAAAATCCCATGACCGAGGCGGGTATCGATGCCGGATTCTTCCGCGATCTCTACGTGGCATTGGGTGAACCCCTCAATGACGGTGCCTGGAGTGTGCGCGTATACGTGAAACCCTTCGTGCGCTGGATCTGGCTCGGCGGCCTGATCATGGCCTTTGGCGGTTTCCTGGCGGTGATCGATCGGCGCTACCGCATGGCCGTGCCGGTGACGCAGACCTCGCGGGCCACGGGCAGCCAGAATCCAATAAAGGGAGAAGCCTGATGTGGCGCTACCTGATTCCCCTCGGGGTATTCCTCGGGCTGGTGGCATTGTTTTTCGTCGGCCTGCAGCATGACCCCCGCCGCGTACCGTCGCCCCTGATCGACAAGCCGGCGCCGGCCTTTGCACTGCCGCAGGTGGAGGATGCCGCACCGGTATTGAGTAGTGATGTCTTCCAGCATCAGGTTTCCCTGCTCAATGTGTGGGCCAGCTGGTGTGTAGCCTGTCGCTCCGAACATCCCTTCCTGATGGAGCTGGCGCGCAGCCAGCGTATTCCCGTATACGGCCTTAATTACAAGGACCGGCGCGAGGACGCCTTGCGTTGGCTGGCGCAGCATGGCAATCCCTATCTCGCCAGCGGTTTTGACGAAGCGGGTCGCGTAGGCATCGACTATGGCGTATATGGTGTGCCGGAAACCTTCCTGGTCGACCGCAAGGGCATCATCCGCTACAAGCAGATCGGTCCGCTCACCCGTGATGACTGGAACAACATCATTCTGCCAATGATTCAAAAACTGGAAGCGGAGGCATCATGATGGCATTCGCTTTCCATTCGGCCCTGCTGGCCCGGCAGCCTGTGAAAGATGTGTTGGGGGATGCGGGCGTGGCAATCGATCCCCCCTTTCCCTCAGGGAGAGGACCTGCCTCGGGGGCACGACCATGAAAGGTATCCAATCGCTTTTTGCATTTATCCTGCTGTTCTCCAGCTTGAACCTGCTGGCCGCCATTGATCCCTTCACCTTCGATAACCCGGCGCAGGAAAGCCAGTTTCGGGAACTCACAGAACAGCTGCGCTGCCTGGTCTGCCAGAACCAGTCCCTGGCCGATTCCAATGCCGGCCTGGCGGGGGACCTGCGCCGCGAGGTCTACCAGATGGTGGAAGCCGGCAACAGCAACCAGCAGGTGGTGGATTTCATGGTAGCGCGCTACGGTGATTTCGTGCTCTACAACCCACCGGTAAAGCCCACCACCTGGCTGCTATGGGCCGGCCCTTTGCTGTTGCTGCTCACGGGCATCCTCATACTCGCCCTGTGGATGCGCGGTCGAACCCGCAGCAGTGAAGCCCCTCTGTCCGAAGCCGAACAGGCTCGCCTGAAGCAACTACTTACCCGCAAAGAAACCCATTCCCATGATGATTGAATTCTGGCTGCCCGCCGCAGCACTTACCTTCGTAGTACTGGCATTAGTGGTTTACCCCCTGTTGCGCACACCGCGGAAAACCGTTACGGAAGACCCTGCTGCGCTCCATACACGGCTGCACACCCGGCGACTGGCCGAACTGGAAGCAGAACGGGACAACGGCAACCTAGATGCCACCCAGTTCAACGCCGCACGCGAGGAACTGGAACGTGAACTGCTGCATGACACCGAGCAGGCGACGCCCCCCCATGTGGCCAGCAGCAGTGGCCGCTGGGTTGCTGGGGTGGTGATCGTGGCCGTGCCGCTACTGGCCATCATGCTCTACCAGCAGTTGGGAGCCGTGAATCAGGCCCAGTCCATGCCGGCACAACAGGCACAGATGTCCGCACCCGCGAGCATGCCCGCCAATGGTCAAAAGAACCTGCCGTCCATCGAAGAGATGGTGGCGGGCCTGGCGGCGAAAATGGCAGAAAATCCAGATAATGCCGATGGCTGGGTACTGCTGGGCCGGTCCTATCTCGCGCTGCAACGGTATGACGATGCAGTGAATGCCTATGCCAGGGCCTTTACCCTGCAACCCGACGACGCTACGACCATGACCCGCTACGCCGAGGCCATGGCGCTTGCCAATAACAACCTCCTGGCCGGCCGGCCCGTTGAACTCATCCAGCGTGCCCTCAGTCTCGAACCGCAGAATCCCGATGCCCTGTGGCTATCCGCCATGTCCTTTGCCCAGCTTGGACGGTACCCGGACGCCATCGGCCAGCTGCGCAGCCTGTTGCAAGTGGTGACGCCCGACAGCCCCGATGCGCAGATGGTGCAGGACCAGATCGCCCAACTCCAGGAACAGATCGACGGTCCGCTGGAATCCGTAGTGCCGGCACCCGCCGTGGCACAGGCCCCCGCCCAACCTTCACCGGCACCCGCACCGGCCACCAGTGGCCCTGCGATCACCGTAGCGGTCAGCCTGGCGCCGGAACTACAGTCCCGCATGGCACCGGGTGACACCCTGTTCATCTATGCCCGTGCCGTTTCCGGACCACGCATGCCGCTGGCCATGGCACGTCTGACCGCTGCTGATCTGCCGGTAACGGTGAGCCTGGACGATGGCAGCGCCATGATGCCCGCCATGAAGCTGTCCAACTTCGATGAGGTGATGGTGATGGCACGGATATCGAAATCCGGCAATGCCATGACCCAGAGCGGCGACCTGCTGGGCAGTACCGGCCCGGTGAAGGTCAAGTCATCACCCAGTGTGTCGGTGAACATCGGAGAGCAGGTGCCGTAGGGAGAGGTTGCCCGCATATATTCGGACCTAAGGGGAACTGCACGGCTTTTTTTGCAGGCCCGTATTCATGCGAATTTCGAAGGGCCTGTGGTGAATGGCTCTTAGTTAAGGATCCTACTGCCGTCACCCCGGCGCAGGCAGGGGGCCAGGACGCGGCAATGGGCAGGGTAATGCCTGGATTCCGGCTTGCGCCGGAATGACGAAAATGGGGGTTTCCGGCTTAACCAAGTGCCATTCGGATCTGTGGTTTTTTTGCAGGTCTGAATTCATTCGGACGAATGGCTGACATCTCCGCCCAGTTCCTCCCGGAACCGCGCCTCATCCACGACGGCCCCCAGAAACTCCGCCACCGATCGCATGTCCTTCTCGGCATTTTCCAGGCATGAAGTGCCACCCGGTGACGGGGTCATGTTGAAGATCGCACCAATGCCGGTATCGATCTTCGCCTCGCCCATGAGCAGCTTCATGTTCGGCTTGTCGATCAGCTGTGGCCGGATGCCGCCTACCTTGCGGGCAAATTCCAGATCGCGGAAGCGCAGCGACGGCACGATTTTACGCACGTCCTTGAGAAAGAGGATTTTGCGGATAAGCGGAATCTCAAACAGCAAGTTCCGCAGCATATAGTTGCGAATATCCGCCACCCGGAACAGGTCCCACAACACCTTCGCCACCCGGCCATCGAAACGGAACACCCGCAGGAAATCCGGCAGGGTGCGGTAGTTATAGCGTTCCAGGATGGGCAGGATCAGGGCCGTGGGCCCGAAGCGGGTCTTGCCCGGCACCTGTACATCGGGATCACCGTGAATGGCGGCAAAGGGCAGCTTGTCGTTCTGTACCGTATACACCTTGCCGTTGAGGATCTGCGGCGTGAAATAATAGCTGCCGGCCACCGGCAAACAGGAGAAATGCAGACCATAGCCAAGATCCTGCGCCAGCTTCAGACTGTGACCACCTGCACACACCACCAGGCTGCGGGCCTGGTAACAGGTATGGGCGGTCTCCACCAGGAAGCGTTCTCCTTCGACACGGATATGCTGCACCGTTTCGTTGTATCGCACATCAATGGTCTTGCCCTGCTGTTTCAACGCCTGGCGCACAAAGGAACGGGCGGCCGCTTCGAAATCCACCGCGGTGTATTCATCGGTCGAACCAAGTGCGATCATCTCTTCATCGCGCAGCTTGCCATTCATCGCCGTGGCCACGGCGGGCTCGATCCTGGCAATGGCCTTTTGATCCAGCAGTTGCAGGTGGGGGTAATGGGGACTGAGTTGCTTGAAGCGTTCCCGTAACAGATCACACTCCCGCTTCCCCACCCCGAGCACCATTTTCGGGTACTGGAAGATCAGGTGTTCCCTGTCCGGCTGGCTCAGGCAGTAGCGGGCCAGCATGCGAGCTGCACGCTGCACCTTGAGGGCCTTCTCGAGGGTGTAATTGGTTTCGATATCGCCACAATGCAGGGTCTGGCTATTGTTGCTGGCCAGCGAATTGACGCGCGCGGGCGCAGCATATTTCTCCAGCAGACAGATGGACTGGATATTGGTATAGCGTGCACTCAGGTACAATAGTGCGGCACCCGAGATGCCGCCGCCAATGATCAGTTGGTCGTATACTTCATTTGCCATTCAGAAAATCCAGCCGTACTAAATTGATTGGGGTACCTTACCAGTGCCTGATTACTTGGAACACGGCTTGTCCGAATAAATCCGGACCTACAGATGCAGGACTTTCATCGATGGTTCGTTCCTGGCGGGATCGTCGTGGAAGCCGGCCACCAGCAACACATCATGCCCAACCTTGCCGAGATGACAGCATTCAGCAATATGATGGCACATGGTGCGCCAATCATGGATTTCCTCTTCCGTGGACTGTACCGGCACGATACCCCAGTGCAGTGCCATGCAGCGACATACCGCGGCATCCGCACAAACTCCCACCGTGGGGGAAAGCGGCCGATGAGCAGCGATGATGCGTGCGGTAGTACCGGTACGGGTGGGCACCATGATGGCCTCGATTTCAAGATCCCTGGTCAGCTGCATCACCGCGTGGGCCATGGATTCCCGCAGGAAATGGGCCTTGCTGGCTCGACCGGTAATGGCTTCGGCGGCGAACTGCCCGATCTCCCACTGATGCCGTTCCACCTCGCGCAGCACCCGGTCCATGGTTTCCACCGCCTGCAGCGGATACTGGCCAGCCGCCGTTTCGCCGGAGAGCATTACGGCATCGGCGCTGATCATGGCGGCATTGGCCACATCGCCCACCTCGGCACGGGTCGCCGTGGGCTGTTCGATCATTGATTCCAGCATCTGGGTGGCGACGATCACCGGCACTGACTGCTGGCGTGCCTTTTCAACCAGTTCACGCTGAATCAGCGGTACCCGCTCCGCCGGCAGTTCGATGCCCAGATCACCGCGGGCGATCATGATGCCGTAGGAGTGCAGCAGAATCTCGTCGATATTGGCAACCGCCTCCGGGCGTTCGATCTTGCTGATCACCGGAATGCACCTGCCCTGCGCCTTCAGAAATCGATTCAGACGTTTGATGTCGGCGGCGTCACGCACAAAACTCAGGGCTACGAAGTCAACTCCCATCTCCACAGCCAGTGCGGCATCTTCCTTGTCCTTGGCGGTGAACGCCGGGGCGGATACCCGGGTATCCGGCAGGTTCATACCCTTGTGATTGGACAAGCGGCCGCCGTGAATCACCTTGCAATGGATATCACGCCCCTGCACCGATCTTACACGCAATTCGAGTTTGCCATCATCCAGCAGGATACGATCCCCCTTGTGGACATCCTTGTGCAACTGCCGGTACTGGGAATGAATCAATCCATCCTTGCCGGTAACCGCACGCGTGGTGAGGATCAGGTTCTTACCGTCACGCAGCTGGATGGCATCCGTTTCGAATTTTCCCACCCGCAGTTTCGGTCCGCACAAATCCATGAGAATAGCCACGTGCCGGCCGAGCCGCGCGGCGATCTCGCGGATCCGGGTGACCGCCTGGCGATGACTGTCGTGGCTGCCGTGGGACATGTTAAGGCGAATCAGATTCACCCCGGCGCGCAGCAGCTTTTCGATCATCACCGGCGATTCACAAGCCGGTCCGAGAGTGGCGATGATCTTGGTGCGCCGCCAGTGCAGCGCCAGTTCCTTCCCTTCCAGGATGGTGACCCGCGCCTGCTTGCCTTTAGCCATGTAGTGCTCCCGTCATGCGGTGAAAATCGATGGGGGGACATCATACACCAGGGCACAAAGTGACCGGCAGCGGTTTGCTGGCATCAGGTGAAAAAAAGCGGATTACATGGAGGCGATACCGTGAACACCCGGGCTAGCGTTTGTCATTCCATAACAGCCAACCCATCTCGGAGGTGGATTCGGCCAGTTGACGGCTGATGGCCTGGTATCCCGCCATGGCCGCCAGCTGCTCCGCACGTTGCCCCTGCTGGTTGCGCAGGCGCGGATCGGCGCCCTGTGCCAGCAGCTGTTCCACGAGCGCTGCATGGCCCCGTTGCGCGGCATGCATCAGCGCCGTGTTGCCACCATGGTCGCGACGATTGGGGTCACCTCCCTGCTCCAGCAGGAGTGAACTCATAGACATATCGCCGTTATCTGCCGCCAGCATCAATGCCGTGGTACCGGAACGGCTGGTGGCATTGACATCCGCATGCTGCAGCAACAGTATGCGGGCCACCGCGCGATGGCCACCGGCCACGGCACGCAGCAGCGAAGTCTGCCCCAGGGCATCGGCCGCATCCACCTGCGCGCCGTGATGCAGCAGCATTTCGCTCGCTTCGATCTGTCCAGCATCGGCGGCATACCAGAGTGCCGTGCGCCCTTCCCCGTCCTTGCGATTCGGATCGGCGCCCAGGCCAAGCAAGCGTTCCAGCAATGCCTCTGCACCCTGACGGGCGGCGAGCAACAGGGCGCTGCCGCCGGTATCGGAATCAATATCCACATCCACACCGGCCTCTAGCAACAGCATCGCCACCGCGTCGCGTCCACTCCGTACCGCCTCCATCAATGGCGTCTGGCCATCCTCATTGACGACATTCGGGTCGGCTCCAGCCTGGATCAACTGCTTCACCATGGCCGGGTGCCCGGCCTCCGCGGCCAGCCACAGGGCGGTTCTTCCCTGGCGGTCCTGCAGGTTCACGCGCGCACCGGCGTGCAGCAACTGCCAGACGATCGAGGTATGCCCGCGCCAGGCCGCGCGGGCCAGCGCACTAAGACCTTCTCCGTCACGTGCATTGATATCCACCTGCTGCGCCAGCAGCGCCTTTACCCGTTCCTGCTGGCCACGCCAGGCCGCGGCTACCAGCGGCGGCCAGTTCGCATAGGCATCATCCCGCTCGTCAGCGACTGGTGAAGAAGCTTCGGTACGGGAGCCGATTCCTGTCTCGGCGCCCTGCTTTTGCAGCAGGCTCCGAAGCGTCTTGTCCCCGCGTTGCAAGGCAATATCCAGCGGGGTTTCACCTTCGCGGTTCCGGCCATTGAGCAATCCTGGTTTGGCCAGCAGCAGCTTCACCAACTCCGGGTCCTGTTTCTGGACGGCGATGTGCAAGGCCTGATTGCCACTGCGATCCACCGCGCGGGTATTGGCACCCGCTGCCAGTAACTGTTTGACCACCGCCCTGTGCTGCTTGCGCACCGCGATCAGCAACGGGGTGTCCTGATAGGCATCCGCCTGCTGTACGTCGGCCTGTTGCTGGATCAGATACCGGACCATGTCCTGTTGCCCCGATGCGGCCGCCTCCCAAAGCGCCGTGCGACCATGGGTATCACGGTGATCCACACTCACCCCCTGTGCCTGCAGGGCCTTCACGGTATCGAGATCCCCCTTGCGGGCTGCCTGCAGCCATGCTTCGCCGGCATGTTCATCCGCCACCGGCTGCACCATTGATGCCTGCAATTTCCTCTGCGCCTGGGTGTGACCGGATGCGGCCGCCTTCTCGAACCACTGCCGGGCCTGGTCCGGATCCGCCACAACCCCCCAGCCATTTTCATACATAACACCCAGGTTGTACTGGGCCTTGCCATGTCCCTGCCGGGCGGACAGTGCCAGCCAGTGCACCGCCTGTTCATGATCCTTTTCTACACCCCGGCCGGATCGGTACAAGGCCGCCAGCTGGTATTGGGCCTCGGCATCGCCACCCTTCGCCAGCGGCTGCAGCAAGTGTGCCGCCTGCGCATAATCACGCACCCGGACCGCCGCTTGCACGGCATCCAGGTCCGCCGTGAAGCCCGCTAACGGGAGCAGTGCGCAAGCACACAGCAGTAACATCCGCAGCAGGTCAGGCCGTCCCATATTTGGTCTCCACCTCGATGCCGATCTGTTTAAGGAACGGTGTCGGCAGTACACCGCCGGCTGACACGATCACCGCGTCGTTGACCAGCTCGATCATCTGCCCCTCCTGCTCGATCAATACCCGGTCATCCAGAATTTCTTTCACATTGGAATTGAACAGTACCTGCAGGCGACCATCCGCTTCGGCGGCCGTCACCTTGTTCCGGTTTTTTTCCTTGGCCCGGGAAAATGCGCCGGAACGGTAGGATAGTGTGACGGTCGTGCCATCCTGTTCAGCGATACTGGTGGCGGCTTCCAGCGCACTGTCACCGCCGCCGACCACCAGCACATGCCGTCCCCGGTACTGTTCCGCGTCAATCAGTCGATACACCACCTTGTTGCGTTCCTCGCCGGGCACACCGAGCTTGCGCGGGCTGCCGCGACGGCCAATGGCCAGCAGTACGGTGCGGCTGCGGTATTCCCCCTGCGCCGTCCTGATCAGGAAATCCTCATGTTCGGCCTGAATATCCTGCACGGCCTCCTGGAAACGGATCTGCAGGCCGGTGTCGCGTACCACGCCCTCCCAGAACTCCAGCAGCGCTTCCTTGGTGGTCTCGGTGAATTTTACCTTACCGACCATCGGCAACTGCACCGGGGCGGTCATCACCAGCTTGCCGCGTGGGAAATGCGCCACCGTACCCCCGAGGGATTCCTGTTCCAGGGTGACGAAGTTGAGCCCCTTCTCCATGGCGCCCAGCGAAGCGCTGATTCCCGCGGGGCCGGCCCCGATGATCACCACATCCAGCCGATCACGCGGCGTCTTGCCGAGTTGCCGGTATATGGACTCGATGGCCTGGCGGCCCTGCTCCACTGCATTGCGGATCAGCCCCATGCCGCCCAGTTCCCCGGCGATGAACAGTCCGGGCACATTGGTTTCGAAATTGGGCTGGACGTGAGGGATATCGACACCGCGCTTTTCAGTGCCGAACACGAGACTGATGGCGTCCATGGGACAGGCGGCCTTACAGGCGCCATGGCCAATGCAGTGGCTCGGA
Source organism: uncultured Gammaproteobacteria bacterium (assembly GCA_965367295.1). Taxonomy (GTDB): domain Bacteria; phylum Pseudomonadota; class Gammaproteobacteria; order DSM-19610; family DSM-19610; genus JAIVHA01. The sequence continues at coordinate 19,157 of CBDUHN010000048.1, forward strand.
TTGACCAGCATGGCCTTGCCACTGATCACCCCGAGCACCTGCCCTTCCGGGCAGGCGGCGGCACAGGATCCACATCCGACGCACTTGTCGGGATCGATATGCGGATGCAGGGAGGCCGGTTCCGCCAGCCCGGAAAGCGCCGTTTCCAGCTGGGCGCGATGACTCTTGCGGTGCAGACCACCGCGCTGGAAGGCCACCAGCCCCATCAGTAACAGGGCTGGCCCCCCGTACAGTATCCATCCCCACAAATCGGATATATCCATTTTTATTCAATCACTTGTGCTGGTTATCCCGAATAGCGGCAGGCTGACTACGGGAATTGATAGCCGTTTCTCGGTTTTTTCAGAAGTTGTGACACCCTTCCTATTTTGGGATATTATTCCCAAATAATATACTCCCAGGGACGTTAAGGTTAGTAGATAAGCATGCCGAAAGAGCATCAGAACATGGATAACGGGGTAACCGGAGTGAACAACAACACGTTTTTGAAACCTGGTACGCAAGGGGAAATGGGCAGGTGATCGCTTCCGATGCCTCCGCAACGGGCCTGAGCGAAATACCACGGCAGGAAACTGCCGTACCCGGCGCTGCGCAGCAGATCAACCGGCTGGTGGAGCGCTATCGACCACGCCTGGCCGGTTTCAGCATCCTGCTCGGCTACCTGCTGGTGATGTTTCTCATCCTGCGTGGCTGGCAACATCGCCAGCAACCGTTCCTCAGCCCCGAATCCGGGCTCGGCTATGCCCTCGGGATCACCGGCGGCAGCATGATGCTGTTGCTGCTGCTCTACCCGCTGCGCAAACGCATCCGCCTGTTGGGCCGGATCGGCCGGGTGCAACACTGGTTTCGCATTCACATGCTGCTGGGGGTACTGGGTCCGGTGTGTATCCTGTTCCACTGCAGCTTCCAGTTCGGTTCCCTGAACAGCAACGTAGCCCTTATCTGCATGGTGCTGGTGGCCAGTAGCGGTCTGGTGGGGCGCTACTTCTACGCCAAGATCCATCATGGCCTGTATGGCCAGAAAGCCTCACTGGCGGAATTGCGCAGCGATGCCGCGCTATTGCAGCGTGATCTCGACGGAAAACTTCAGCAACTCCCCGCCCTGCTGGCGCTGCTTACGGGCTTTGAAACCCGCGCCATCGAGCCGCCGGCAAGCCTCCTGCACGGCATGTGGCGCTACCTGACCCTGGGCCCCTATACCTGGTGGTGCTATCTGCGCATACGCCGGCTGATCCGGCGCGAATGGAGCGATATGGATATCGAACTGCGCAAGCGGCTGAATCGCCAACTGGGCGCCCGGCTGGCCAGTATTCGCAAGCTCACGGAATTTCATTTTTACGAACGCCTGTTCGCACTCTGGCATGTACTACACGTACCGCTGTTCATCATGCTGGTGATCTCCGGCATCGTGCATGTATTTGCTGTTCACATGTATTAAGACGTACGGGCGCACAGGGAATGAATACACGTGGAGCGGCACTACTGATCATGATGATTACATTGAACCTGCTCATGAACACCGACAGCCATGCTGCCAGCTGGGAAACCCTCATGATGCCCGGCAAGGTGGTCGGTTCACATGCGGAATATGAAACCGAGTGCAAACGCTGCCACAACCGTTTCGACAAGCAGGCGCAAACCCGGCTCTGCCTGGATTGCCACGACAAGGTGGATCTGGATCTACAGGAAAAACAGGGATATCACGGCCGCAATCCCAGCGTTGCCCGACAGGAATGCAAAAGCTGCCACACCGAACACCAGGGTCGTGATGCCGATATCATGCCACTGAACGCGGAGGTATTTGACCACAGCCTGACGGATTTCAGCCTCAAAGGTGCCCACCAGCGCAGCAGCTGTCTGCAGTGTCATTCCGCAGACAAACAGTACCGGGAAGCGCCCCACGAATGCATCGACTGCCACAAGAAGGACGATGCCCATAATGGAAAACTGGGCAAGGCCTGTGCCGATTGCCATAACCCACAGCGCTGGGACGATACCCGCTTCGATCATGGCAAGACCGATTTCAAATTACTGGGGAAGCACGAACAGGTAGCCTGCAACGGCTGCCACCTCCAGCAACACTATAAAGACACTTCCAAGGAATGTGTGGCCTGTCACCGCAGCAATGACGTACACCGGGGACGCAATGGTGATGATTGCGCCGCATGTCACAACAGCGAACGCTGGGACCACAGCCGTTTTGACCATGACCGGGATACGGATTTCCGCCTCAAGGGACAGCACCGGGATGCCAGCTGCGAATCCTGTCATCGTGAGCCGGTCGAGAAAAAGCAACCACCCACCGATTGCATCGGCTGTCACCGAACCGATGACGAACACCAGGGACGTTTCGGAAAACAATGCGCCGATTGCCACCAGGAGACGGACTGGAGCCGGGTCCGCTTCGATCATGACCGGCAAACCGACTTCCCCCTGCATGGCCAGCACAAGCAGCAGCCCTGCCTCGCCTGCCACAAAGGGACTCTTCAGGATGAATCCCTGACCGCTGAGTGTATCGACTGTCATCGCGCCGATGATGTGCATGGCGGACAACAGGGTGAACAGTGTAGTCGCTGCCACCAGGAAAGTAGCTGGGGTGACAGCATCGCCTTTGATCATGATCTGTCAAAATTCCCGCTGATCGGGCTGCATGCCAGCACACCGTGTGAAGAATGTCATATTAGCGCCCGCTTTCAGGATGCGCCGAAGGCCTGCATCGATTGCCACAGGGAAGACGACCCGCACAAGGCCTCACTGGGAACGGATTGCGCCCTCTGTCACACCCCGAATGCCTGGTCTCTGTGGCGCTTCGATCATAACCGGCAGACCGACTTCACACTTGACGGTGCCCATGAAAACCTGAGTTGCGACGGTTGCCACCGTACCCCGCTTTCCCAGCATGCCCGTGTCGCCAGCGATTGCCACGGTTGCCATCAACAGGACGATACCCACCACGGCAGCTTTGGTCGCCGCTGCGAGCGCTGTCATACCACAGGATCCTTTTCGGACGTGAGGCTTGCCCAATGAATCTACGCCAACATCGCGCTATTCACTGCCTGCTCAGCGGTATGATCAGGCTTATGGGCATACTGTTGTTGCTATACGGCTCGGCACAGGCGGCACCCAAGGAGGCCTTTGATCATTTCTCCACCGGCTTCCCACTTACCGGCGCTCACGCCATCAGCGAGTGCGGAAGCTGTCATGTCGGCGGCACCTTCAAGGGGACGCCGACCCGCTGCGCATCCTGTCACAGCCCCGCATCGCGGGTAAACGCATCGATAAAACCCGCCACCCATATCAACAGCACCGACAGCTGCGAGGATTGTCACAGTAGCCGCAGCTGGAACCAGGTTCCACGTGTGGATCACAGCGCCGTTCTGGGCAGTTGCAGCAGTTGTCATGATGGCCTGCATGCCGTAGGCAAAAGCACCAGCCATGTCACCAGCGACAACCGCTGCGAAACCTGCCACCGCACCAACAGTTTTTCCGGCGCAAGCTTCGATCACAGCACCATCACCGGTAATTGCACCAGCTGCCACAATGGTTCCACGGCCAGCGGAAAATCCACCTCCCATATCCAGACCAGCAACCAGTGTGAGAGCTGCCACCGTACCGGCCGCTGGGATTCCGTATCGCGGGTCGATCATGCCGAGGTACTTGGCACCTGCACCAGCTGTCACAACGGCACCACCGCCATGGGCAAGCCGGTGAATC
>CBDUHN010000049.1:0-22795 GCA_965367295.1 uncultured Gammaproteobacteria bacterium
CATTGCTCCGTGCTGGCCGAGGATGCCATCAAGGCCGCCATCGCCGACTACCAGGAAAAGCAGGGCGGCAAACCCCAGGCGGAAAGCGCCTGAGTGCGAAGCAGGAGTCAGCAGCATGGCTATTACATTGACGGAAGCCGCAGCCAATCGTGTCAAGAATTTCATCGACAGTCGGGGCAAGGGTGTCGGCCTGCGCCTGGGGGTTCGTACCACCGGTTGTTCCGGCATGGCCTACGTACTGGAGTTCGCCGATGAACTGCAGGAAGGCGACCAGGTATTCGAAGATCATGGTGTGAAAGTGATCGTCGACTCCAAGAGCCTGGTATACCTTGATGGCACCGAACTGGATTTTGCCCGTGAAGGCCTCAATGAAGGGTTTAAATTCAACAACCCCAACGTGAAGGATGAATGCGGCTGCGGCGAAAGCTTCAATGTCTGAGCATCGGTCCGGGTGAAACCGGGCCCGCAGAACGCATAACCGGAACTGCATTCCATTAGGTCTATGTCCAGCGATCTTTCTCGCAATCATTTTGAACTGTTCGGCTTGCCACTGAATTACCAGCTGGACCGGGCACGGCTGGATGAGCGTTACCGCGAGTTACAGCGCAAGGTGCACCCGGACCGTTACGCCAGTGCCGGTGACCAGGAACGGCGCATCTCCGTACAACAGGCAGCCCAGCTCAATGAGGGCTACCAGGTGCTGAAGGACCCGCTGCGGCGTGGACGCTACCTGCTGGAGTTGCGTGGCCATGTCTTCAACGATGAACAGAATACCACCCGCGACACCGGTTTCCTGATGGAGCAGATGGAGTTGCGGGAGCAGTTGGCCGGGGTACGCGACGGGACGGATCCCCTTGCCGAGATTGGCGGGCTGCTGCAACAGATCCAGACGCGCTTCCAGGCGTTGAATCAGTCGCTGGCCACCGAGCTGGATGATGGTGGCGATGCTGTTCCGGAAAGTGCGGTGGACCTGGTGTTGAAGATGCAGTTCTACCGCAAGCTTGAGCAGGAAGCGCAGGCGCTGGAAGCGGACCTGGAAGACGAACTTATCTGATATGGTCGCCGCGGGTATGATGGCGGCCCCAGTAACCTAGTAATCGGGAAAACTGCATGGCCTTACTGCAGATCGCAGAACCGGGACAATCCACCGCGCCGCACCAGCACCGACTGGCGGCAGGCATCGATCTGGGCACCACCAACTCCCTGGTGGCCAGTGTGCGCAGTGGCAGTGCCGAAACCCTGCCCGATACGGCCGGTCGGCACCTGTTGCCGTCGGTGGTACGGTATCGTGCCGGGGATGAGCCGCTGGTGGGCTTCGAGGCCAAAAGTGGTGCCACGGCCGATCCGCTGAATACCATTGCCTCCGCCAAGCGGCTCATGGGGCGTGGCGTGGCGGATGTGAAAATGCTTGGTACCCATCTGCCCTATGAATTTGTAGCTGGTGAGTCGGGCATGCCGCGCATGCATACGGTCGCCGGTGATGTAAGTCCCGTGGAAGTGTCCGCGGAGATTCTCAAGGTGCTCAAGACGCGGGCCCAGGACAGTCTGGGCGGTGACCTGGTGGGTGTGGTGATCACCGTGCCGGCCTACTTCGACGATGCCCCGCGCCAGGCCACCAAGGACGCGGCGACACTCGCCGGTTTGAAGGTGCTGCGCCTGCTCAACGAACCTACTGCCGCCGCCGTGGCCTATGGACTGGATCGCGCCTCCGATGGTGTGATCGCCGTCTACGATCTTGGCGGTGGGACCTTCGATATTTCCATCCTGCGCCTGAACAAAGGTGTCTTCGAGGTGCTTGCCACCGGGGGCGACACCGCGCTGGGTGGCGACGACATGGACCGCATTGTGGCCCAGTGGATCATGCAGGAGGCGGGTATCGGCGACGAGGCCGATCATGCCCAGCTGCGCCGCCTGCTGCGCGATGCCTGCGCCGCCAAGGAAACCCTGACCGAACAGCCGGTGGCCGCCCTGAAGCTGGAGCTGATGGATGGCAGTCACTGGGACGGCGAACTCAGCCGCGAGCAATTCGATGCGCTGATGATGCCGCTGGTGCGCAAGACCCTCAACACCTGTCGGCGCACCCTGCGCGATGCTGGCCTGGAGGCGGGGGATGTTGCCGAGGTGGTGATGGTGGGGGGTTCCACCCGCGTGCCCTGCGTACGGGCTGCGGTGGGTGAATTTTTTGGCCGTGAGCCTCATGTACAGATCGACCCCGACAAGGTGGTTGCCGTGGGCGCCGCCATCCAGGCCGACATCCTCGCCGGCAACAAGCCCGAGGACGAGATGCTGCTGCTGGACGTGATCCCGCTATCCCTCGGCATGGAAACCATGGGCGGCCTGGTGGAGAAAATCATTCCCCGCAATACCACCATTCCCGTGGCCCGTGCCCAGGAATTCACTACTTTCAAGGATGGCCAGACCGCCATGGCACTGCATATCGTGCAGGGCGAGCGCGAACTGATCAGTGATTGCCGCTCTCTGGCCCGTTTTGAGTTGCGCGGTATTCCGCCCATGGTGGCCGGTGCAGCACGCATTCGCGTTACCTACCAGGTGGATGCCGATGGCATGCTCAGCGTTACCGCGCAGGAGCAGACCAGCGGTGTACAGAGCAGCATCGAGGTGAAGCCCTCCTATGGCCTGACGGATTCGGAAATCGAGACCATGCTCACGGCCTCCATGGAACATGCCCAGGAGGACATGGAGGCGCGCCGCCTGCGCGAGCAGCAGGTGGAGGCGGACCGGGTGCTGGAGGCGTTGGCGGCGGCCATCGCCGAGGACGGCGAGCGGTTTCTGTCCACCGAGGAGCGGGCCACCATTGACGCTGCGGCCACGGCCCTGGCGCAGGCCCGCCAGGGTGATGATCACCGCGCCATCAAGCGTGCCATTGAGGCGGTGGAAAAGGCCAGTGTGGACTATGTCGACCGGCGCATGAATGCCAATATCCAGCGCATGATGGCCGGCCACGAAGTGAAGGATTTCGAATAGCGACGGTACGCCGTCGATTGCAGGTGAGAGAACACGATGCCCCAGATTATTTTTCTACCCCATGAAGAGATCTGCCCGGAAGGTGCGGTGATCGAAGTTGAATCCGGTACCACCATCTGCGATGCAGCGCTGGCCAACGGTATCGAGATTGAACATGCCTGCGAGAAATCCTGCGCCTGCACCACCTGTCATGTCTATATCCGGGAGGGCTTCGATTCGCTGGTGGAGTCCGACGAAACCGAGGACGACCTGCTTGATAAGGCCTGGGGACTGGACCCGGATTCGCGTCTCAGCTGCCAGGCCAGGGTGGCGAACCAGGATCTGGTGGTGGAAATTCCGAAATACACCATCAATATGGTCAGTGAGCATCATTAGGAAGCCATCATGAGCCTGAAATGGACCGATTCCCTGGATATCGCCATCGAGCTGGACGAGCGCTATCCCGACGTGGACCCGCGTAACGTGAATTTCGTGGACCTGCGGCAGTGGGTGCTGGATCTGGATGACTTTGACGATGACCCCGCCCACTGCGGTGAGCGTATTCTGGAGGCCATTCAGCTGGCCTGGATGGAAGAACGCGAATAATCCACTCTGGCCCGCCACCCATGGCGGGCGTGATTTATAATAAAAACAAGCAACTACATCCTTTCGCAGCCCCCCATCTCCGCGCCTGGCGTTCTGGTTTCCCCTCAGCGGGTCTCGATTGCCTGAATCGACCCCGCACGGTACACTTAACAGCTTATTTTTCTGGTAGAAATGGGCGCGATCGCGCCTCTGATGTAAACCTTTCCACGGAGTAGTAACGGCATGGCCATCGAACGTACCTTTTCCATCGTGAAACCCGACGCAGTCGCCAAGAATGTCATCGGGGAGATCTACAGCCGCTTCGAAAAGGCCGGGCTGCGTATCGTGGCTGCCAAAATGCTGCACCTGACCAGGGAACAGGCCGGTGAATTCTATGCCGTACACAAGGAACGTCCCTTCTACGGCGAACTGGTGGAGTTCATGACCTCCGGCCCGGTGATGGTGCAGGTGCTGGAAGGCGAGAATGCCGTACTGAAAAACCGCGAAGTGATGGGTGCCACCAATCCCAAGGATGCCGCGCCGGGTACCATCCGCGCCGACTTCGCCGAAACCGTTGATGAAAACGCCGTGCATGGCTCGGATGCGCCGGAAACCGCCGCGCAGGAGATCGCCTTCTTCTTTCAGCCGGAAGAACTCTGCGCTCGAACCCGTTAAGGGAATTCACAATCAGGAATGGGCATGACCGCACACCGGACCAACCTGCTGAACTTCGACCTTGCCGGGCTGCAGGGTTTCTTCGCCGCAATGGGCGAGAAACCCTTTCGCGCCACGCAGCTGTTGAAGTGGATCTACCAGGAGGGGGAAACCGACTTTGCGGTCATGACCAACCTCAGCAAGGCGTTGCGCGCCCGGCTGGCGGAGGCATGCGAGATCCGCGCACCGGAGATCGCCATGGACCAGCAGTCCTCCGACGGTTCGCGCAAATGGCTGTTTCGGCTCGATGACGGTAACTGCATCGAGACCGTGTTCATTCCGGAAAAGGATCGTGGCACCCTGTGCGTATCCTCCCAGGTGGGTTGCGCCCTCAATTGCAGTTTCTGCTCCACTGCCCAGCAGGGCTTCAACCGTAACCTGACCACCGCCGAGATCATTGGCCAGGTATGGCTGGCGAACCGGTTGCTCGCACCGCATTATGGCGGGGAACGGGCGGTCACCAATGTGGTGATGATGGGTATGGGCGAACCGCTGCTCAACCTGGAGGCCGTGGTGCCGGCCATGCGCGTCATGCTGGATGACAATGCCTATGGCCTGTCCAAGCGGCGCGTGACCCTGAGTACCTCCGGTGTGTTGCCCGGCCTGGAACAGCTGTCCTCGTTGTGCGATGTGGCCCTGGCCGTCTCGCTGCATGCGCCCAATGATGAACTGCGCAATGAACTGGTGCCGCTGAACAGGAAATACCCGATCCGGGATCTGCTGGACGCCTGCTGGCGGTATGTGGATCGGGAGGGCCGGCGGCGCGTGACTTTCGAGTATGTGCTGCTCGATGGCGTGAATGACAGCGACGAACATGCCCGGCAGCTGGTGAAACTGCTGCGCAACAAGCCGGCGAAGGTGAATCTGATTCCCTTCAACCCGTTCCCCAAGACCCGTTATCGGCGCAGCAGTGATGCGCGCATCGATCGTTTCTTCGAGATACTCGCCCAGGCCAACATCACCACCATCACTCGCCGTACCCGCGGGGATGATATCGATGCCGCCTGCGGGCAACTGGCCGGGGATTTCCAGGATCGTACCCAGCGCCGCATCCGGCGCATGGACCTGCACAAGGGAGAGGAAGTGGCATGATGCAGTGGTTTTCGCTTGTAATGACAATGCTGCTGTTGAGTGCCTGCACCAGTACCGGACCCCGGGTCGCCGATAACGGCAAGGCCGCACAGGCCAACGTGGAACTGGGTATCGCCTATTTCCGCGAGGGTCGCATGAACCTGGCCATGGAAAAACTGCAGAAGGCGCTGGAGCAGGAACCGAACCTGCCAGTGGCGCACTCGGCCATCGCGGTGGTCTACGAACGCCTGGGTGAACTGGCGGCGGCGGAAGAGCATTACCGGCGTGCGCTTTCACTGGCGCCCGACGATGCCAAGATCCAGAACAACTATGGCCAGTTTCTCTGCCAGCAAAATCGCCTGGAAGAAGCCGATCGGCATTTCCAGAGAGCGGTGTCCGATCCGCTCTATGAAACGCCCGAAGCGGCCTATACCAATGCCGGCATTTGTGCCCGTCGCATCCCCGATGACAAAAAGGCGGAAAACTATTTCCGCCAGGCGCTGGAAAAGAATCCGACCTATCCCATGGCCCTGTTGCAGATGCTGCGGCTGAGTTATGACCATCAGGAATACCTGCGTGCCCGTGCCTACCTGCAGCGCTTTCAGCAATCGGCACGCCACAATGCCGAAAGCCTCTGGTATGGCGTGCGCGTGGAGTCCGCGCTGGGCGACAAGAATGCGGTTTCCAGTTATGGCCTGGCGCTGAAAAACAATTTCCCCGATGCACCGCAAACCCGTGAATACCTGGACTGGCTGCATGAGCGTCCCTGAAGAAACGGCTTCGAAGCCAGATACGGAAACCGGCGAAGCTGTTCGTCTGAATCTGGGTGTGCGCCTGAAGGCGGCGCGTGAAGCGCGTGGCATGAGTGAGCAGGATGTGGCCCAGCGCCTGCGGCTGGATCTGCGCATCATACGAGCGCTGGAAGCCGATGATCTCGAGCGTCTTCCGGCATTGACCTTCGTACGTGGTTACCTGCGCAACTATGCGCGCCTGGTTGGGCTCGATGAATCCATGGTGACCGAGGCACTACCGGATACCTCGGCAGCCACCGCCGGGATCGCCCTGAAGCGCAGTGCCTCCGCGCGCCGCACCATGCGCACCGGTCCGCGCTTTCCCTTGTGGCGCTGGCTGCGCAACCTGTTGCTGCTGGGTCTGCTGGTGGTCCTGATCGTCAACGCCTACCCATGGGTGATGCGGCAATGGGAAGCGCAGCAACAGCCCGGCAGTGCAACGGATACCGCAGGCACCCGGCTTCGCCTGCCGGGACAGGAGATGCCGGCTGAGGAATCAGCCTCGCTGCCGGAAGGTGAAGCGGCGCTGTCGTTGCCGGTGCAGGACGAGATGCCACAACAGCCCGCGCTTGAAGAGTTGTTGTCGCCGGGGCAGGTCCCTGTGGAAACGGATGTGGCACCCGCCACGCCGGAACCCGCGCCAGCTCCGGTGCCCGTCACGGAAACCGCGGCCCTGGTGCTGAGCTTCGATGAGGATAGTTGGGTCGAGGTGTCGGACCGTGAGCGGCGCTTGCTGTTCGGCATGGTACGGAAAGGGGAGCGGAAGCTACTGAATGGCCGGGCGCCCTTTACCCTGCTGCTGGGTAATGCGCCGGGCGTTACGGTGGAATACAACGGTACGCGCGTTGATACCCGGTCTCATACCAGCGGTAATGTGGCGCGTTTGAAGCTGCCCTAGCAGTATTAGCATGCATTGTCCTGCCCAAACAGCGGCAGGGCGGATTCAGTTGAATAAGGAAACCATGGCGAACAGCATTCAAGCCATTCGCGGGATGAACGACATCCTGCCGGATCAGACCCCTGCCTGGCAGTACCTGGAAACCACCGTACGAACGGTATTGCAGTCCTATGGCTACCAGGAAATCCGTCTGCCCATCGTAGAGAAAACCGAGCTCTTCAAGCGCTCCATCGGCGAGGTGACCGACATCGTCGAAAAGGAGATGTACACCTTCGATGATCGTAACGGTGACAGCCTGACGTTGCGTCCGGAAGGCACTGCCGGCTGCGTACGCGCCGGGATCGAACAGGGCCTGCTCTATAACCAGCAGCAGCGGCTCTGGTACATGGGCCCCATGTTCCGCCATGAACGGCCGCAGAAGGGTCGCTATCGCCAGTTCCACCAGGTCGGCGTCGAGGTGTTCGGCATGACCGGGCCGGACATCGATGCCGAGCTGATCCTCATGACCGCGCGTTTCTGGCGCCGGCTGGGCATCGGGGATGTGGAGCTGCAGCTCAATTCGCTGGGCACCCTCGAAGCACGCAGTCGCTACAAGGAAGCGCTGGTGGCCTATCTTGAACAACACCGCGCGGTGCTGGACGAGGATAGCCTGCGGCGCCTGGAGAGCAATCCGCTGCGGATTCTTGACAGCAAAAACCCGGCACTGAAAACAGTGATCGAACAGGCGCCGCAGTTGTCCGAGTATCTGGACGAGGAATCGCGGGTCCATTTTGCACGTCTATGCGCGTTACTGGATGCGGCCGGTCTTGAATATGTGCTCAATCCGCGCCTGGTGCGAGGACTGGATTACTACGGCAAGACGGTGTTTGAATGGGTCACCACCCGGCTCGGCGCCCAGGGTACGGTTTGCGCCGGTGGCCGTTACGACGTGCTGGTGGAGTATCTCGGCGGCCGGGCGACGCCGGCGGTGGGATTCGCCATGGGCATCGAACGCCTGATCGCGTTACTGGAAGAGCTGGGTGTCGAGTATCCGTCGCAGGCGCCGCATCTCTACCTGGTCACGGTGGGTGAACGGGCCGAGGCCCATGGCCTGTTGCTGGCGGACCGGCTGCGGGATGAACTGCTTGGGGTGCGGGTGCTGCTCAATGGTGGAGGCGGTAGCTTCAAGAACCAGTTCAAGCGCGCGGACAAGAGTGGCGCCCAGCTGGCGCTGATTATCGGCGACAGCGAAATCGAGCAGGGCGTGGTGGGGATCAAGCCGCTGCGCGGCGGTGAACAGGAAACCGTCGCCGAGGCGGAACTGCCGGCACGTCTGGCGCAATGGTTACAGTTATAACACTGGGGATTGAATCGTGGAAAATTACGCATCGGAAAAAGAACAAATCGAGGCCCTCAAGAAATGGTGGAAGGAGAATGGCAGTTCCACCATCACCGGCGTGCTGCTGGGCCTGACGGTGATCTTCGGTGGCAAGGCCTGGTTCGGTTACCAGGCCCGTCAGCATGAATCGGCCTCCCATCTGTATGTGCAGTTCATGAATGCCCTGGGTCAGCAGGACGCGGCAGCGGTGAGCAAGGCCGGTGATGCGCTGGTCAGTGAATTCAGCGGCAGCCCCTACGCGGTCTTTGCCGCCATGGGCATGGCACAGCAGCAGATCGACCAGGGGCAGCCGGATGCGGCCCGCGCCCAGCTGCAGTGGGCACTGGATCACGCCAAACCGGAAACCATTCAGCACAGTGCGCGACTGCGGCTGGTGCGCCTGCTGATTGCCCAGGGGGAGCTGGAGAACGCCACGGCCCTGCTGGCCCAGGCGCCTGCCACCCCGGAATATGCGCCGCTGTATGCCGAACTGCGTGGTGATCTGGCCCTGACGCAGGGGAACCGCAGTGTGGCGGGCGAGGCCTATGCGGAGGCCCTGGCGCAATTACCGCCCGAAGCGCCGACCCGCGCACTGGTGCAGGCCAAATGGGATGATGTGCAATGAAGCGCTGGGCCTGGTATCTGATCCTGTTGGTGGGGCTGGGCGGCTGTTCCCTGTTTGGCGAAAAGGACACCAGCGAGCCTCCCGCTGAAATTACCGACATCAATCAGAAGGTACGGTTGGAACAGGTATGGGAACAGCGCGCGGGCAGTGGCAGTGACGATCAGTTCATTCGCCTGATGCCGGCCTTTCTGGGGGACCAGCTGTTTGTGGCGGACCGTAAGGGGCATGTGCTTGCCCTGGCCGTCGAAAATGGTAAAACCCAGTGGGCAGTGGATACCGATGCGCGTGTTTCCGGTGCGGTCGGCGCCGGCGATGGGCTGGTGGTGTTCGGTACCCGTGATGCCGAGGTGGTGGCGCTGAATATCCGTGATGGCAGCGAACAATGGCGCAGCCGCGTGCCCAGTGAAGTGTTGTCCGTACCGCGTATCGAGCGTGGCGTAGTCGCCGTACAGACCGTGGATGGCACCCTGACGGGTCTGGATGCGGAGAACGGTGAACGTCGCTGGGTGTATGACCGTACAGTGCCGGCGCTGACCCTGCGCGGCACCGGCACGCCGGCGGCCGCCGGGGGGGTGGTGATCGCCGGGTTTGCCAGTGGCAAGCTGGCGGCATTGACCGCCGAGCAGGGCCGGGTGGCCTGGGAAGTAGTGGTGGCCGAGCCACGTGGTCGATCCGAACTGGAACGCATGGTGGACCTGGACGCCGATCCGGTCATCTTCGGTAATAGCGTCTATGCCGTCACTTTTCAGGGCCAGCTGGCGGCTGTGGATATCCCCGGTGGCCAGATCGAGTGGAGCCGTGACATGTCGTCCTTTGCCGGCCTCGGGGTGGATTTCAGTCATGTCTACGTCACCGATGAATCGAGTGACCTGTGGGCCCTCAATCGCCGCAACGGGGCTTCGCTGTGGAAGCAGGATGCCCTGCATCTGCGGGGTCTGACTGCGCCGGTATCCTTCGACGAATATGTTGCGGTCGGTGATTTTGAGGGGTATGTGCATCTGCTGTCGCGCTTCGATGGTGAACTGGTGGGCCGGGTGCGTGCCGAAGGCAAGGGGATTGCGGCCCTCCATGTGGTGGGCGACCGGCTCTTCGTGCTCGGCAGGGGCGGTAGTCTTGCGGTGTACCGTATCAAGGCGGATCGGTAGCCCCGATTCCCTTTTAATAGCGAGAAATCATGCTTCCTGTAATCGCCCTGGTGGGGCGTCCCAATGTCGGCAAGTCCACGCTCTTCAACCGCCTGACGCGTACCCGTGATGCCCTGGTGGCGGATCTGCCGGGGTTGACCCGTGATCGCCAGTACGGTGATGGAAAGATCGGCCCGCGGCCCTACCTGGTGGTGGATACCGGTGGCCTGGCCGATGATGCCGAAGGCGTCGACAGCGCTATGGCGAAACAGGTCTGGCAGGCGGTGCAGGAGGCCGATGCCGTACTGTTTCTGGTGGACGGCCGCGAAGGGCTGAACAGCAGTGACGAGCGGGTTGCGGCGGAACTGCGCCGTAGCGGCAAGGCGGTTTACCTGGCGGTGAACAAGACCGATGCCGTGGATGCCGATGTCGCAGCGGCGGATTTCTATCGCCTGGGCCTGGGCGAGGCCCATGCCATTTCCGCTGCCCACGGTCGCGGCGTGCGCTCCCTGATGGACGTGGTGCTGGGTGCACTGCCGGAAACTCAACAGGGCGAGGCTGACCCCGAGGCGGAGGGCGGCATTCATATTGCCATCGTCGGTCGGCCCAATGTCGGCAAGTCCACCCTGGTGAATCGCATCCTTGGCGAGGAGCGCGTGATTGCCTTTGATCAGCCCGGCACCACCCGCGACAGTATCTTCATCCCATTCGAGCGCAACGATGTGCGCTATACCCTGATCGATACCGCCGGGGTGCGGCGTCGGAGCCGGGTCAGTGAGGCCATTGAAAAATTCAGTGTCATTAAAACACTGCAGGCTATCGACGCCGCCAACGTGGTGGTGCTGGTGCTGGATGCCCAGGAAGGCGGCATCAGCGAGCAGGACGCAACCCTGGCTGGCTATGTGCTGGAGAAGGGCCGCGCCCTGGTGGTGGCGGTCAATAAGTGGGATGGCATTGAGGCCAGCCAGCGTGAGTGGGTCAAGAAGGAGATTGATCTCAAGCTGCCGTTCCTCAGTTTTGCCGAACTGTATTTTATCTCCGCCCTGCATGGTACCGGGGTGGGGGATCTCTACGCGGCGGTGAACCGTGCCAACGAGGCGGCGCATCGTGAAATGTCCACTCCCGCGCTGACCCGCATCCTTGAAAAGGCAGTGTTCGAGCATCAGCCCCCCCTGGTGCGTGGCCGGCGCATCAAGCTGCGCTATGCCCACCAGGGCGGTCGTAACCCGCCGGTCATCGTCATCCACGGCAACCAGACCGAAAGCCTGCCTCAGACCTATCATCGTTATCTGGTCAATGTATTCCGCAAGGCCTTTCAGTTGCAGGGCACACCGGTGCGACTGGAACTCAAAACCGGGGACAATCCTTTCAAGGGACGCCGTAATACCCTTACGCCGCGCCAGCAGGTAAAGCGCAAGCGCATGATGAAGCACGTCAAGAAGAACAAGCGCTGAAGCCGTACTTGACGCAACAGGGGTGGCGAACTACATACATAGTGATACGGACGTAATTGTGAAGGCCGGCCCAGGTAGCTGAGGGCACAGCGCAAGGCCGGTATCCGCCCATCACGGAGGTGACTATGGCCAGCCAGCATCACTATGCATCCCATGAGTTTGATGAGGATGGTTTCCTGAAGAATCCCGCGCACTGGAACGAGGAGTTCGCACGCGAGATCGCCAGTCATGACGGCATCGCCCAGTTGACCGACGAGCACTGGTCAGTGATTCGCACTCTGCGGGAGCATTATTTAGCCCATGGGACCCTCGTACCCATGCGGCATGTATTCCACATCAATCATCTTGATGACTCCAGTTACCA
Organism: uncultured Gammaproteobacteria bacterium; assembly: GCA_965367295.1. Taxonomy (GTDB): domain Bacteria; phylum Pseudomonadota; class Gammaproteobacteria; order DSM-19610; family DSM-19610; genus JAIVHA01. The sequence goes on from CBDUHN010000049.1 coordinate 11,948, forward strand.
CACCTTGTTTGGACATGGCAGCCGCGAGGCCTGGCGTATTGCCGGGCTCCCCAACCCCGGCGAAGAGGCCAAAACCTACATGGACTGAGCCGCAATCGGTTGCCTGCACTCTGCTCGAGCCAACGGGTGAGCCCCATTCCTCCCTGTAATTCGCTGTCTGTGCCCGGATATACCTGCCGGGTTTAAATTCCTGCCCGACCGGCCGATAGAAAATGACAAATCCCGCAGCCATGGTGTGGCGATCATGCGGGGTGGCCGGCCAGCGGGTGGTGTGACGTGGCAGGTGTTGGCCAGGCACAGGCAAGTGCGTATGCTTGGCGCTTATTGATTTTGCCTACTAACGAGGGATAGGGATGACATTAAATGGAGTTGTCTGCGTGGCGCTGGCCACGTTACTGGCGGCAGGTTGTGCACAGCGTCCGCCCCACGAGGAAGCTTCGGATCCACTGGAACCCATCAACCGGGCGATCTACCAGTTTAACGATAAAGTTGACGAGTATGCCCTCAAGCCCGTGGCCCAGGGGTATCAGAACGTCACTCCTAAGCCGGTTCAGAACGGGGTGCATAACTTCTTTGAAAACCTGGAAGAGCCTATTATCGTGGTCAACGACGTGTTGCAGGGAAAATTCCGTCAATCCCTGTCGGACACTGCGCGCTTCATACTCAATAGCGTGTTTGGTATTGCCGGAGTGATGGATGTCGCCACACCGATGGGGCATCCGAAGCACAAGGAAGATTTCGGGCAGACCCTCGGCACCTGGGGTGCCGGCGAGGGCTGGTACCTGGTGCTGCCGTTCCTGGGGCCCAGCACGGCACGCGATGCCACGGGCCTGCTGGTGGATAACCAGATGGACCTGGTGACCCAACATGATGAAGTGCGGGAGCGCAATTCCGCTGTCGCCATTCGAGCCGTGGATGATCGTGCCCAGCTGCTGTCCGCTACCAAAGTGCGCGATACGGCAGCCCTCGATCCCTATCTTTACACCCGCGAGGCTTATCGCCAGCACCGCTGGAACCGGCTCTATGACGGCAATCCGCCGTTGTCGGAATTCGAGGAGTTTGAATAGGCATCATGGTGATTGATCCGCAGGCGCCGGTACCCAGCGACCCGGACGCCCTGCGGGAATACCTGCACCAAGGCCAGCAGACCTATCTTGCCCTGACCCCGCTGGGCGGGGATCAGGCGCATATCCGTTTTCCAGGGCAGTACCAGGGCGTAGCCGTGATCTGGGATGCCCACCTGTTCGCGCTCAATGCATCGGCCCATGCCTGCCTGCGACCGGCCGGTGCCGCCAGCCAGTTCATGGATATACAGCCATCCGGCAATGATTGTATTCCCATTTCCATTGGGCTGGCGGTGGATTGTATCGACGCCGCAGTGGCGCACAGGGCGGTAATCATGGTACAGAAATACAAACGGCTGCATGATGGTCGCCATGAATATGGGACTCGTATTCAAAAACGCTGAATACTGAAGCGCCTGCCCGTACAGAGGAGGTATCGTGGCCCGATATATCACCCTTTCCAAGGCAGCACGCCTGGTTGGCGTAAAACGCGGAACCCTGCAAAAACGCATTCGTGCCGGTGAGTTGTCCACTTTTGAAGGCGAGCTGGATGTGGACGAGCTGCTGCGTGCCTATCCGGAAACGCAGATGGAAGACAACACCATGATCGAGCGCGTGGAGCGCTTCATGGAACAGGCCTTCGCCAAGGCCATGCGCAATGAGACCGAGGCGCTGGATCTGCATACCCTGGCCAAGCGAGTGAGCCTGTTGGGCCAGGAACTGGCGGCAGCCAGAGCCGAGATCAACCGCTATGCGGATTTGATGAATCACATCAAGCAACAGGTGGCCGGCCTGCAGGGTAATGGTGAAGTGGCAGCGTTCAAGTCCTGGTTCGTGCAGGCGCTGGAAGGACAGTCAGAAGACCACCAGTATTCCCAGGAGTTGCTCGACAAGGAAACCTTTCTACGTATCCTCGCGGCCCATGTGCGCGTGATTCCCAGTGGCCATGATTATTTTGTGGAAGGCTCGCGGGATCTGCTCGATGCCGGTCTGAGTGATGGCCTGGCGTTGCGTTATGGTTGCAGCGATGGTAGTTGTGGGCGCTGTCGAGGTCGGCTGATTTCCGGTGAAGTGCGCCAGACCCGCACCCCGCTGTATCACCTGAGTGAAAAGCAGCGTGCCAATGGCGAACTGTTGCTGTGTTGCCATACTGCTGTTTCCGATGTGGTGATCGAAGCGGTCGAGCGGCATACCGGTGAACAGATTCCGGAACAGCGGCTGACAAGCCGGGTGCGGCAGGTACAGGACTATGGCAATGGCATGACCGGAGTGCAGCTTATTCTGCCCAGTGAACAGCGCCTGGAATTCCAGTCGGGACAGTATGTGCGGCTGCAAACGCAGGCGGGTATGAGCGGTGAGTATTCCATTGCCAGCTGCCCCTGCGATGCCACCAAGCTGGAATTTCATATCCAGCGTGGCAGCGATGTTCGAGCGGATGAATCGGCGGCGGCATTGCGACGGGATGATCCGGTGGGAATCATCGGCCCCTATGGCCGGTTCGTACTGGCGGATGATGCCTCACGGCCCCTGTTGCTGATTGCCCTGGATGCGGGATTTGCTCCCATCAAGGGGCTGATCGAACATGCCATCGCACTGGATCTGGTGGAATCCATCGATCTGTACTGGGTCGACACCGGTAACAGCGGGCACTATCTCGGTAACCAGTGTCGCGCCTGGGCCGATGCTCTGGACATCTTCGATTATCATCCCCTGACTGCACAGGGGGCGATGAATGAAATCACGGCCACACTGCTGGCGGCAATCCAGGATAGCAGCCTGGACCTTGCTGCAGTCAATGTCTATGTCGCCGGTGATGAGAAGTTGCTGCCGGTATTGGGGCGTGCGCTGCTTGGTGCCGGCGTGGCCCCGGACCAGTTGCACCTCGAACCACTGCGCCAGGGCAGGCCGGTCGTGTTTCCGGGCGAATCGTGATTCGCGTGATCGAGGGCGATATCACGCAGTTGCACGTGGACGCCATCGTCAATGCCGCCAATCCCACTCTACTGGGGGGCGGTGGAGTGGATGGTGCCATTCATCGGGCGGCGGGCCCGGAGTTGCTGGCAGCCTGTCGTGCCCTTGGTGGCTGTGATACGGGTGATGCGAAGATCACGCCGGGTTTTCACCTGCCGGCCAGGTGGGTGATTCATACCGTCGGGCCGGTGTGGGGTGGCGGTGCTGCCGGAGAAACGGAACAACTTGCTTCCTGTTACCGCACATCATTGCGGCTGGCCCGGGAGCGGGGGGCGCGCAGTATCGCCATACCGGCCATCAGTACCGGCGTATACGGTTTTCCCAAACTGCCGGCGGCACAGGTTGCCATACGGGAGATGAGGGCGGGCGAAGAAGATTTTGACGAGATCATCGCCTGCTGTTTCAGTGCCGAGGATCTTCAGCTGTACCAGCGGCTGCTCAACGCATAGTCCGGTACAAAGGGTTTTCTATCGCACCTTTTCGGGGCGATTTTTTTCACCTCTTTTCTGATCAACAGTAATGGGCAAGTAAGCGACGGCGCACTGATTCAGTACGGTTGTTGGTCTATTATTCTTGGGAGTCCTTGATAAATTGAAGTATCCGCTTCTCTCGTGATGACGAAGTAATCAGAGATTTCCTAACAAGAAGTCATGCATGACGATGACGCTGGTCATGCGGATATCCATCGGTTTGACGGCAAGGGTTTTCCCGTCTGCAACTGCAAGAGAGGTGTCGAGGTGTATAAACGACGGGGGCTGTCAGGTGTTTCAGGTGGTGCCTCTCTGGGTGTCATTTTCCTGTTCTTGCTCCTGTTCCGGCCGCAGGCCTTCGGTGTGGAGACAGAACGACATGTTTCGTTTGCGATTGGCTATTCGCTGGAACCCTATGTGCTGGCCAATGGTAGAGGGGTGGTTAGTGACATTGTCCGTGAATCATTGCAGGCCAGCGGCTATACCCTGGAACTGGTATTTTTGAGTAATGCGCGGGCCATCGAGGAATTCAAGGCGGGTAGGCATGATGCGGTCGCCGTGGTCACGCCGGCGATGGTGGACGCCTATCTGTCGGTACCATTTGTGAGGTTTCATAACCAGGTGATCAGTCTGGCGGAACAGCAATTGGCCTTGTCATCGCTGGCGGATCTGGCGACGCGCCGTGTGGTCGGCTTCTCCCATGCGCGTGGTTATCTTGGAGCCGAGTTTGCGAGTGTGGTGGCGGATAATCCGGATTACCGCGAGGTGGAAAGACAGGTCCAGCAGGTAGAAGCGCTGTTTGACGGGCGGGCCGATGCCATCGTTGCCGATAAGACTATTTTCCGGTTCTACCAGCGAAAACTCCAGATTGCGGCACCCTATGACGCGCGTTTTCGCAGAAAGGTCGTGTTCAGTGATTTGTTTGCGCCGAATGAATATTATGCCGCATTCCATCGTGAGTCTGTTCGGAATGCCTTCAATCATGGCTATGCTTCGCTGCAGGCGTCAGGCAGGATAGTGCAGATCCTGCGACGCTACACTGACCTGATGCAAAGATATTGATTGCGCCAGTGGGTGGGTTGCAGGTGGCGCGTCAGAATGCCTGGGGTGACTCTTCCAGCCAGGCGCCCCATTGAGCATGCAGGGAAACATCCACACCGGCTTCCCGGGCCTTTCCCTGCAGGTAGGTCTGCAGGTCCTGCAGCAACTCCGAATCCATCAGTTCGAAATCCTCCTGCAGCCGGCTGTGCAGGACGCGGTAGATGTGTTTCAGATCGGCAAGGGGGTATTGGTCCAGGGTGCGCATCAAACAGACTCGGTAATGAGGGTTGCTTCAGCCTACTGAGGGCGGATGTTTGTCGCAACCCCGCAGCGCCTGTGGAAGGGCTCAGTGACCCTGTTCAAGTATTTCGATGCGTCGGCGCAAACGGCGGGTTTCCTCCTCCAGCAGTTGCACCCGTGTAGTGAGGTCATCCACCGGTGGTTTCACTTGGCGGGCGACATCGGATGCCGCGGAGGCAGGAGGCGCTGCAGGACTGCCGGTCTGGCCGGGGGTGAACAGTGCATCTCCGGCGGGGACGCCGTCGCAATCGAAATCGTACAGGCCGCAGTCCCGTTCCGGGTTACCGACACAGCCAGCCAGTAAAATGATGGGTAAAAGGACGAGCAGGGGTTTCATGACAACTCCGGTGGACGATCGTAACCCCCGGAGCATACGCGGCCTGTATGACAGACCGATGACATTTCCCTGTCGGCGACGGCAAACAACGCTGTCTGTAGGTGCGAATGAATTCGCACCTACGGCCGGTTACGGGATGCCGCCTGGATGCTTCAGGCTATGGTCTGAGAAACAGCCCGGGATCCACCCGCGCATCATTGAGGCTGACTCCCCAGTGCAGATGAGGTCCGGTGGCGCGGCCGGTTTTGCCCACGGCGCCGATGACTTCACCCCGTTTCACCCACTGTCCAGGCTCGACATCGATGCGGTGCATATGGCAATACATGGTCACCAGGCCATGGCCGTGGTCGAGAAAAACGGTATTGCCATTGAAGAAGAAATCACCGGTATCGATCACCCTTCCCGCTGCCGGTGCCTGGATGGGCGTGCCCTGGGCGGCGGCGATGTCGAGGCCGCTGTGCGGTTTGCGCGGTTGTTTGTTGAAATAGCGGCGCAGACCGAAGGGGCTGCTTAATTCGCCCTGTACCGGCAGTTCCAGCAGCAGGGATTCGGGCGCCTGTCCGGAGAACTGCTCCAGTGCCTGATTGATCCGTTTGCTTTCCCGGCCGATGCGTTCGAGGTCCTGTTGGTTGGGGCTGACCTTGCGCTTGTCCTTGATGGTGATGTACTGGGTTTCGTAGGCCTTGTCCTGCACCGTGAAAGGGATGGACCGGCGTTTGCCATCTGCGTCACTGACCTGCAGCTGCTGGGTGCCGGCCTTGACTCCGAGTGGAATACCGACCAGCGCCTGCCAGTGCTGGTCCTGCTGCAGCACCAGCAGGGGTTTGCCCTGGAACCAGGCTTTGGGCGGTTGTGGCTGATTGGGCAGCGTTACCAGGGTCAGTCCGCCCGGCACCGGTTCCAGGCGCGGCAGTTCCAGTGCATGCACGGTGAATGAGGCCTGCCAGAAGATGCACAGCAACAGCCATTTCATCCAGCCTTTTGGCCTGGGTTCATTTTGGTGCAGGGGCTTGGTCATAGGGGTCATGGGGAATCCACAAGCAGTTTGTCGACGGTACTGATGAGACCACCCTGAGCCAGCCGGGTTTCCAGCTGATCGCCGGGCTGAAGTTCAGTGGCGGATTTTACCACCTGTCCATCAGAGGTGCGGCGAGTGATGCTGTAGCCCCGTTCCAGGGTGGCCAGCGGGCTGACGGTGTCCAGGGCGCGCGCAAGCCCTTTCAGGGATTGCTGCCGGCGTTCGAGTTGATGTTGCATGGCGGTGCGCAGGCGTCGGCCCAGGTCCTGCTGGCGGTCGGCCAGCTGCACCAGGCGATGGGCCGGGGCCGTCGCCCGCAGTCGGGTATGGAGCTGGCGAATAGCCGTAGTGGAGCCGGTCAGGGTGCGGTCCAGGCCACGGTGCAGCCGTTGTTCCAGTTCATCCAGCCGTTGGGCGCGCTGGCGCAGGCGCTGGCCGGGATGCTGTTGCTGCAGGCGTTTGCCGAGCCAGTCCAGTTGCTGCCGGGCCTGTTGCTGGCGGCGGCGCAGCAGGGTGAGCAGGCGCGCGTCGAGGGCACGCAGCTGGGTCAGCCATTCCTGCTGGTCGGGGCTGACCGCCTCCGCGGCAGCGGAGGGGGTGGCGGCACGGTGGTCGGCGGCGAAATCGGCAATGGTGATGTCCACCTCGTGCCCGACGCCGCTGACCAGGGGAATGGGGCAGGCGAAAATGGCGCGTGCCACCACCTCCTCGTTGAAGGCCCACAAATCCTCCAGGGAGCCACCGCCGCGGGCCAGGATCAGCACATCGCACTCGTCGCGCCGGGCGGCGGTTCCGATGGCGGCGGCGATTTTCGCCCCGGCGCCTTCCCCCTGTACCGGCACCGGGTAGATCACCACCGGCAGGCCCGGGAAACGCCGGCCCAACACGCTGAGAATGTCACGAATCGCCGCCCCGGTGGGGGAGGTGATGACGCCGATGCGCCGCGGCAGGGCCGGCAACAGTTGTTTGTGCTCAGGGGCGAACAGCCCTTCCTGAGCCAGCCGGTGCTTGAGCTCTTCAAAGGCCCGTTGCAGGGCGCCGTCGCCGGCGGCCTCCATGTATTCCGCAATGAACTGGTATTCGCCACGGGCCTCGTAGAGGCTGATGCGGCCCCGCACCAGCACCTGCATGCCGTCCTCGGGCCGAAAGCGCAGCAGCTGGTTGCGGTTGCGGAACATGGCAGAGCGGACCTGGGCCTGGCCATCCTTGAGGCTGAAGTACCAGTGGCCGGAGGAAGGGCGGGCCAGATTGGATATTTCGCCTTCCACCCAAAGCAGGGGGAAATTGCCTTCCAGGACACTGCGGGCTTCGCGGTTGAGGCGGGAAATGCTGTAGATATCGCGCTCGGGCGCGGTGGGACGGGTGCTGGCCATGGCCGGATGGTAACGGAAACCGGGGGTTTTGGGAAAATCGTCTGTCGTTCACCCATTTACCGCTAGACGCCTAAAACCTATAATGTTTGCCCTTCCAGATAGACCCGACACGGAAATACCACCTATGCTGCGAATTGCCGAGGAAGCCTTAACCTTCGACGACGTCCTGTTGCTGCCTGCCCATTCGCAGGTGCTGCCCAAGGATGTGAGTCTGGCCACCCAGTTGACCCGGGATATCCGGCTCAATATCCCGCTGCTGTCCGCAGCCATGGATACCGTTACCGAGGCGCGGCTGGCCATTGCCCTGGCGCAGGAGGGCGGCATCGGCATCGTGCACAAGAACATGACCTCCGAGCAGCAGGCCCAGCAGGTGCGGGCGGTGAAGAAGTTCGAGAGCGGGGTGATCAAGGATCCCATCACCGTGGGACCCAACACCAGCATCCGCGAAGTGCTGGCCCTCACCCGTGCCCACAACATCTCCGGTGTGCCGGTGGTGGAAGGCGGGCACCTGGTGGGCATCGTCACCAACCGTGATACCCGTTTCGAATCCCGCTTTGATGCCCCCGTTTCCAGCATCATGACCCCCAAGGACAAACTGGTTACGGTGAAAGAGGGCGCGGAAAAGGATGAAATCATCCGGCTGCTGCACGAAAACCGCATCGAGAAAGTGTTGGTGGTGGATGACAATTTTCAGTTGAGTGGCCTGGTGACCGTCAAGGATATCCAGAAGGCCTCCGACAAGCCGCTGGCCTGCAAGGATGACCAGGGCCGCCTGCGTGTGGGCGCCGCCGTGGGTGTGGGCGCCGGTACCGACGAGCGCGTCGCCGCGCTGGTGGAGGCCGGCGTCGACGTGATCGTGGTGGATACCGCCCATGGACATTCCCAGGGGGTGCTGGATCGCGTGGCCTGGGTGAAGAAACATTTCCCCGAGGTGCAGGTGATTGGAGGCAATATCGCCACGGCTGCCGCCGCCAGGGCCCTGGCCGCCGCCGGTGCCGATGCGGTGAAGGTCGGAATCGGTCCCGGTTCCATCTGTACCACCCGCATCGTGGCCGGTGTCGGCGTGCCGCAGATCAGCGCGGTGGCCAACGTGGCCGAGGCACTGAAAAGCCAGGGTATCCCGGTTATTGCCGATGGCGGCATCCGTTATTCCGGTGACATGGCCAAGGCCATCGTGGCTGGTGCCAGCTGCATCATGGTCGGCAGCATGTTCGCCGGTACCGAGGAGGCTCCGGGCGAGATCGAGCTGTTCCAGGGGCGTTCCTACAAGTCGTATCGTGGCATGGGTTCCCTGGGCGCCATGGGTGGTTCGCAGGGTTCCAGCGACCGTTATTTCCAGGAAGGCAACGAGGCCGAGAAACTGGTGCCGGAAGGCATCGAGGGCCGCGTGCCCTACAAGGGTTCGCTGCAGCCGGTCATCCACCAACTGATGGGTGGCCTGCGTTCCAGCATGGGGTACACCGGCTGCGCCACCATCGAGGAAATGCGTACCAAACCCGAGTTTGTCCGCGTGACCAATGCCGGCATGGCCGAGAGCCATGTGCACGATGTACAGATCACCAAGGAAGCACCCAATTACCGGGTTTGAAGGTGAGCCTGGGAAACAAAAACCCGGGGGCCAGGCCGTACACGGATACATTCATGGATCGATGCAGGTACGAATAAATTCGCACCTGCAAATACACGGCAATGTTTATTGATTGCTTGATCCGTATTCAGCCATGGCTGGCTTTCATTGCAGCAGTTAACCCTCGAACGCATTACCGAATCACATAAGGTGTCCCCTTGAACACTCACGCCGATATTCACGCCCACCGTATCCTGATCCTCGATTTCGGTTCCCAGTACACCCAGCTCATTGCCCGCCGTGTGCGCGAGATCGGGGTCTATTGTGAAATCCATCCCTACGACATGGATGAAAAGGATCTGCGCATCTTCAATCCCAGGGGGGTGATCCTGTCCGGCGGACCGGAAACGGTGACGGCGGAGGATACCCCGCGCGCCCCGCAACTGGTGTTTGATCTCGGTGTGCCGGTGCTGGGCATCTGCTATGGCATGCAGACCATGGCCATGCAACTGGGCGGCAAGGTGGAGAATGCCGATCATCATGAATACGGCTATGCCCAGGTGCGCGCACGCGGCCATTCACGCCTGCTCAAGGATGTCGAGGATCACACCAGCCCCGAGGGCTACGGCCTGCTGGATGTGTGGATGAGTCACGGTGATCGCGTGATGCAGTTGCCGGAAGGCTTCAAGCTCATGGCCAGCACCGACAGTGCGCCGATTGCCGGTATGGCCGATGACGAACGCGGGTATTACGGAGTGCAGTTCCATCCCGAAGTAACCCACACCCGTCAGGGTGGCCGCATCCTGCAGCGTTTCATTCATGACATCTGTGGTTGTGAAACCCTGTGGACGGCCAGCAATATCATCGACGAAAACATCCAGTCCATCCGTGAACAGGTGGGCGATGAGGAGGTACTGCTAGGGCTGTCCGGGGGCGTGGATTCCTCCGTGGTTGCCGCCCTGCTGCACAAGGCCATCGGTGATCAGCTTACCTGTGTATTCGTGGACAATGGCCTGTTGCGCTACCAGGAAGGCGACCAGGTGATGTCCACCTTTGCCGAGCACATGGGCGTGAAGGTGATTCGCGTTAATGCCGAGAAACGTTTCCTGAACGCGTTGAAAGGTATCGATGACCCGGAACAGAAACGCAAGATCATCGGTAATCTGTTCGTCGAGGTGTTCGAGGAAGAGGCCGAGAAACTGAAGAACGCCATGTGGCTGGCGCAGGGCACCATCTATCCCGATGTCATCGAGTCCGCCGGAGCGAAGACCGGCAAGGCCCACCTGATCAAGTCGCACCACAACGTCGGTGGCCTGCCCGAGCACATGAAACTCAAACTGCTGGAGCCGCTGCGCGAGTTGTTCAAGGACGAGGTGCGCAAGCTGGGCGTCGAACTGGGCCTGCCCTATGACATGGTCTACCGCCATCCCTTCCCGGGGCCGGGTTTGGGAGTACGCATCCTCGGCCAGGTGAAAAAGGAATATGCCGATATCCTGCGCCTGGCCGACCACATCTTCATCGAGGAACTGCGCAAGCACGATCTCTATGACAAGACCAGCCAGGCCTTTGCCGTGTTCCTTCCGGTCAAGTCCGTGGGCGTTACCGGCGACGGCCGCCGCTACGACTACGTGGTGGCGCTACGCGCCGTGGAAACCATCGACTTCATGACCGCGCGCTGGGCACACCTGCCCTACGAATTCCTCGACC
>CBDUHN010000050.1:0-20765 GCA_965367295.1 uncultured Gammaproteobacteria bacterium
TTCGGGGGGGTAATGGCGAATGCTCATGTCTGAAATGAAGCTGGATCAGGCAGCAGGACTCCGTCGCATGGCTCAACCACATCCCGTCCGCGTCATTGCCGTCACCAGCGGCAAGGGTGGCGTCGGCAAAACCAATGTCTCGGTCAACCTGTGTGTATCACTCGCCAATAGTGGCAAGCGGGTCATGCTCATGGACGCCGACCTGGGGTTGGCCAACGTGGATGTGATGCTGGGACTGCATCCCCAGTACAACCTTACCCATGTGCTGGATGGTGAACGCACCCTGGAAGAAATTCTGGTGGAAGGTCCGGCAGGAATGAAAATCGTACCGGCCTCGTCCGGCACCAAACGGCTGGCGGAGCTGAGCACAATGGAGCACGCCGGCGTCATCCGCGCCTTCAGTGAGCTGAGTCACGATATCGACACCCTGGTGATCGATACCGCGGCCGGTATCAGTGACAGCGTGGTGAGTTTTACCCGTGCAGCCCAGGAGGTACTGGTGGTGGTGTGTGATGAACCAGCCTCCATCACCGATGCCTATGCATTGATCAAACTGCTGAGCAGGGAATATGGAATCCAGCATTTCCGTGTGCTGGCTAACATGGCGCACAGTGCGCAGGAGGGTAGAGAATTGTTTAACAAGATTTCGCGGGTCACTGACCGTTACCTGGATGTCACCCTGGAATTCATGGGCGCCATTCCCTATGACGATTATCTGCGCAAGGCGGTACGCAAGCAGAAAGCGGTAGTAGAGGCCTTCCCGCGCAGCCGCTCGGCCATGGCCTTCAAGACCCTGGCACAAAAAACCGAACGCTGGCCGACCCCGAGTGCGGCGACCGGTCATCTGGAATTCTTTGTCGAACGTTTAATCCAATCCCGGAATACTGGGGCGGAGATGCTGTCATGAACGGAGCTGCCATGTACGCTGCCACCCAAGATAATGCCCATGCCGACGCACTGGTGATGAAACATGCGCCGTTGGTGAAACGAATTGCCTATCATTTGATGAGTCGTCTGCCTCCCAGTGTACAGGCCGACGACCTCATCCAGTCGGGTATGATCGGCCTGCTGGAAGCGGCCAAGAACTACGATGCCACCCAGGGTGCCAGTTTCGAGACCTATGCCGGCATTCGCATCCGCGGCGCTATGCTCGACGAGATCCGCCGCACCGACTGGACCCCACGCTCCGTGCACCGCAAGGCGCGCCAGGTGGCGGAGGCTGTGCGCGAAATCGAGAACCGCAATGGCCGTGATGCCCGTGATAATGAAGTGGCTGAAGCGATGGACATCAGTCTGGTGGAGTACCACAAGATCCTGCAGGACGCCACCGGCTGCCGGGTGTTCAGCATCGATGAACCTGGCCACAGTGGTGACGAACCTGATTACAACCTTCAGGAGCAGCCCAACGAGCCGCTAGATAACCTGCAAAATGACCACTTCAAGGTGGCACTGGCCGAGGCCATCTCCGGCTTGCCGGAGCGTGAACGCCTGGTCATGGCCATGTACTACGATGAAGAACTGAATCTGCGTGAAATCGGTGAAGTCCTGGGAGTCAGTGAATCCCGCGTCTGTCAGATCCATGGCCAGGCATTAATCCGGTTGCGGGCCCGCATGGGTGAATGGACGGGTAAGGATTGATTTTGTACCCGCAGGCATGACAGGTCCTGCAGAAAAAATGATTACTGTCGATGATATCTGGCCGACCGATTCATCCGGTCCGGCAAATGGAATGTAAGGCTAGGGCGAGGAGTAGGAGGTCGCTTTGGACAAGAATATGAAGATCCTGATTGTGGATGATTTCTCCACAATGCGGCGCATCATCAAAAATCTGCTACGGGATCTGGGTTACAACAACACCCACGAAGCGGATGATGGCAACACCGGGCTACCGATGCTGCAGTCGGGCAATTTCGATTTTCTGGTCACCGACTGGAATATGCCGGGTATGACCGGGATCGAACTGCTCAAGGCGGTCCGTGCCGATCCCAAACTTGCCACGCTACCGGTATTGATGGTGACTGCCGAATCCAAACGCGACCAGATTATTGAAGCTGCGCAGGCGGGTGTGAACGGCTATATCGTCAAGCCCTTCACCGCCGCAACCCTAAAGGAAAAGATCGACAAGATCTTCGAACGTATTGCAGCTGCGGGGTAGAGATCAGAATGAATGATACGAATGCGCAGTATCTCACCCAGGCGCGTGAGTTGGTGGCGCAACTTGAATCCGGCAATGATGCCGAGGTCGACCGTATTCTCGATCAACTAGGTCGGCGCCGAGAGGAGCACCTGTTTCAGGAACTCGGCAAGATGACCCGTGAACTGCACGAGTCACTGAACAATTTCCAGATGGACAGTCGTATCGCGGATATCACCGCCAGCGATATTCCTGATGCCAAGGAACGCCTGAACTATGTCATCACCATGACCGAGCAGGCAGCCCATCGTACCCTGGGGCTGGTGGAGGAGGCGCTGCCGATCTCCGATGAGTTGAAGCTCAATGCCGACCGCCTGCATGAACAATGGTCCCGGTTCCGCAACAAGGATATGGGCGTTGAGGAGTTTCGTGAGCTGAGCAAGGATCTCGATGGTTTCCTGAATCAGACCGTGAACCATGCCGGTGAGATCAACAACAAGCTCAATGAGGTCATGATGGCCCAGGGCTACCAGGATCTGACCGGTCAGATCATTCGCCGGGTCATTACCCTGGTTCAGGAAGTGGAGGACAAGCTGGTCGACCTGGTACGCATTTCGGGACAGGATCGTCTGCAAGGCAGTATCGATAAAGCATCAGTCGATGAGGAAATGATGCGCGGCCTCGGCCCGCAGGTGCCCGGGATGGATAGCGCGGACGTGGTATCAGGACAGGATGATGTTGATGACCTGCTGTCCAGTTTAGGATTCTGAGGTAAGGAAGCATGTCTTTAGACGCCGATGACGAAATTCTCCAGGACTTTCTGGTTGAGGCCGGTGAGATCCTCGAACGTCTGAACGAGGAACTGGTGGAGCTGGAACAGCGTCCGGATGATCTGGACATGCTCAACTCCGTGTTCCGCAGCTTTCATACCATCAAGGGTGGCGCGGGATTCCTCGCCATTGATTCACTGGTGGAGGTGTGTCACCGCGCCGAGGATGTGTTTAACGTCCTGCGCCAGGGCGAGCGTGGTGTCGACGCCGACCTGATGGATGCGGTGCTGCAGGTGCTGGATGTGGTGAACTCCATGTTTGCCGATATCCAGGCCGGCAATATGCCGGCCCATGCCGATGCCGCGTTGTTGAAGACCCTGGAACAACTGGCGATTCCCGGAAGTGCCGCACCGGCTGCCGCGGCACCTGAGCCGGCTGCGACCGCGGCAGGCGACGCCGCCGATGCGGAATTTGAACAGATGCTCGATGCCGGTGCCGCCCAGCCACCGGTAGCCGCCAGTAATAGTGATGACATCACCGACGATGAATTCGAAGCCCTGCTGGATGAGTTGCATGGCTCGGGTGGGGCATCCAAGACCGCCGCTGCAGCACCTGCCAGCGATGAGATCACCGATGCCGAGTTCGATTCCCTGCTGGACGAATTGCACGGGACCGGGAAGGGCCCCGGTGTTGCCAGCGACAAGGCCACAGCCTCTGCCGCAGCCAGCCCTGCTGGTGGCGATCACATCACCGACGATGAATTCGATGCGCTGCTGGATGATCTGCACGGCGCCGGAAAAGGTCCGACCGGCGCCGATGTGGCGAAGGCGGAAGCAACCGGGGCGGCGACTCCCGACCCGGCACCGGTAGCGAAAGAACAAGCACCCGCAGCGCCACTGCCAACTCCGGTCAAGAAGCCGGCAGCAGGTGGCGGTGGGGCCGGTGGACCGGCCGTCCAGGCGGAAACCACGGTACGGGTGGATACCAAACGCCTGGATGACATCATGAACATGGTGGGTGAACTGGTGCTGGCCCGCAACCGCCTGGCGACCCTGAAGGCCACCATGGCGGACGAGGAAATGGCCAAGGCGGTTTCCAACCTGGACGTGGTGACAGCGGATCTGCAGACCGCGGTGATGAAAACCCGCATGCAGCCCATCAAAAAAGTATTCGGTCGTTTCCCGCGTGTGGTACGTGACCTGGCCCGCACCCTCAAGAAGGAAATCAACCTGGAGATGGTCGGTGAGGAAACCGACCTTGACAAGAATCTGGTGGAGGCCCTGGCAGACCCGTTGGTGCACCTGGTGCGCAATGCCGTTGACCACGGCATTGAAACGCCCGATGAACGCGTGGCGGCGGGCAAACCCCGTTCCGGCACCATCGTGCTGGCGGCGGAGCAGGAAGGCGATCACATCCTGCTGTCCATCGAGGATGATGGCAAGGGCATGGATGCGGAGGTGCTGCGCGCCAAGGCCGTGGAAAAAGGCATCATGGATGCCGAGGCCGCTGCGCGGCTGGATGACAAGGATGCCTACAATCTGATTTTCGCTCCCGGATTTTCCACCAAGTCCGAAATCTCCGATATCTCCGGCCGTGGTGTGGGAATGGATGTGGTCAAGACCCGCATCGGCCAGCTGAATGGCTCCGTGGAAATTGATTCCGAAAAGGGCAAGGGCAGCCGCCTGAGCATTCGCGTGCCGCTGACGTTGGCCATCATGCCGACCCTGATGGTGGTGCTGGGCAATCAACCCTTCGCCCTGCCACTGGGCAGTGTGAGCGAAATTTTCAACCTCGACCAGAATCGCACCAATGTGGTGGATGGTCAGCTGGTGGTGATGGTGCGTGAAAAGGCGCTGCCGCTGTTCTACCTGCGCAAGTGGCTGGTGCGCGACCACAAGGCACCCCAGCCGGAAGGCCCGGGACATGTGGTGGTGGTGCATGTCGGTAGCACCAAGGTTGGCTTTGTCGTGGAACAGCTGATCGGCCAGGAAGAGGTGGTCATCAAACCGCTGGGTGCACTGTTACAGGGGCTGG
Source organism: uncultured Gammaproteobacteria bacterium (assembly GCA_965367295.1). GTDB lineage: Bacteria > Pseudomonadota > Gammaproteobacteria > DSM-19610 > DSM-19610 > JAIVHA01. The sequence continues at coordinate 4,939 of CBDUHN010000050.1, forward strand.
CCGGTTTCGCCGGTGCAACCATTACCGGTGACGGCCGCATTGCACTGATTCTCGATGTGCCGACCCTGATGAAATCCTACGCGCGGCACATGTAAGGGAGAATAGAAGTGCAGCTGTGCTTCGATGAATACCTGGCAGATCAAGCTCTGATCTGTTGTACCGCTAACCCCTGCAATACCCGCTAGGAGAAGGAATTCTCATGGTTGCAAAGGTGTTGGTGGTTGATGACTCCAGCTTTTTCCGTAAAAGGATTGTAGAGATCCTGGAGACCGATCCCGGTATTGAAGTGGTCGGTACGGCGGCGGATGGCCGGGAAGCCATTCGCCAGGTCTCCCTGCTCAAGCCGGACGTGGTGACCATGGATATCGAAATGCCGGTCATGGACGGGATCACCGCCGTGCGTCGTATCATGGCCATCAATCCCACCCCGGTCCTTATGTTTTCCTCACTGAGTTATGAAGGTGCCCAGGCGACGCTGGATGCCCTGGAAGCCGGTGCGCTGGATTTCCTGCCCAAGCGTTTCGACGATATCACCCGGGATCGTGAACAGGCCAAGTTGATGCTGCGCAATCGCGTGCGCCAACTGGCTGGCCGTAAGCTGGTCAAGCCTGCTCCCGTGCCTGTGGCGGCCCGCGCCAGCAGCCCCATGGCAACGCGCACCCGAGCGGGTAGTGGCGAGGAAGCGGCCCGTATGGGCCATGCGCAATTGGTGGCCATTGCCAGTTCCACCGGGGGACCGGTGGCGCTGCAGCAGGTGCTGACCAGACTGCCGGAAAATTTCCCGCTGCCTATTGTGCTGGTGCAGCACATGCCGGCCAGTTTCACGCCCGCCTTTGCCAATCGTCTTGACCAGCAGTGTGCGATCAAGGTGAAGGAAGCCGAGGAGGGCGATGTACTGCGCCCCGGTACCGCCTACCTGGCGCCCGGTGGCCGGCAGCTGACCCTTCAGCAACGTACCGGGCAGGTCATCCTGCACGTCCAGGATGGTGATCCGTCCCTGCATTACAAACCCTGCGCCGACATCACCTTCAACTCCATTGCCGAGGTATACGGTGGTCGCGTACAGGCGGTAGTGCTGACCGGCATGGGTGCCGACGGCCGGGAAGGCGCCCGGGCGCTGAAAAAGGCCGGTGCCTCGATCTGGGCGCAGGAAGAAAGCACTTGCGTGATCTACGGCATGCCTCAGGCGGTGGTGGAGGCCGGCTTGACGGATCAGATCATTGGTCTGCCGGACATCGGTGCCGCACTGTCACGCAGTAAATAACCTTCTGCTGCAGTTCCGCCAGATCAGCCTTCCGGCCATAACCCCGTCATTCCGTTGGGGCCGCCTCGCTGAGCAGGTCGGTATGATTGGCTTCGCGGCGTTCCTCTTCCACCTTGTCCTCAAGATGCCGTTCCGGCGTGACATCCAGCGACTCCATAGGGGCGGCCCGCCGTGCGGTTGTTCCTGGCGTCGCCCGTTGCTTTTCGGGGGCCGGCCCGGCATTGCCGACCTGCGGCGCACCGAGCAGGCCGGCGGCGGAGGCATCGAAGCGCAGCCGGTAGATGGGTTCCGGCAGACCGAATCCGGCTGCCTCCAGGGCCTGTTTGACGGTCGTCAGGGCAATCGAGCGGGATTTACCGAAATCGGCCAGGCGTTGATTCATCCAGGCGGCATACCGGATCAGGATGTTTGAATCACCGACCTGTCGAATGATCCCCTGCGGGGGTGGCTCCTTGAGCACGAAATCCAGCGCACGCAAGGCCTCCAGGCCGGTCTGGATGGCCGCAAGGGGATCATCGGCGGCATCCACTCCCAGCTCGAAAGTGAAGCGGCGTTCGGGATTGGTGGTGTAGTTCAGGATGGTAGCCTTGAATACATCGGCATTGGGAATGCGCAGGTGATTGCCATCGAGGGTCATCAGGATGGTGGCACGCGAGGTAAGGCGGATGACCTGACCCTCGTTATTGTTGATCATGACATGATCCTTGGGGCGGAATGGCTGGCGCAGGCTCAGCATGATGCTGGCGATATAGTTTTCAATGGTATCGCGCACCGCAAAGCCAACCGCCAGGCCGATCACCCCGGCGGAACCCAGCACTGCGCTCAGTAGTGCGGTGGCACCCAGCAGGTTCAGTGCCAGCACCAGCGCCACCATGAAGAAGATCATGCGCACGCTGGTAACCGCCAGTTCGGCGATAAAGACATTGGGCGTGATGCGTTGCCAGAAACCCCTGCGCCGGGCGAGGAATACGCCGATCATGGTCACGGCGAGGAACAGCAGCAGCGCCAGTGCCAACAGCGGAATCAGGGCGATGGCATTGTCCACGATCACCCGGGATTCCTTCCAGGCCGGTGTCAGCTGGCTGTTCAGGGAGACATCACGCGCAATGGTATTCTCGATGGTCACCACGCCCTCCAGCCGGGCGACCAGGTCCTCCGCGCGCCTGGCTGCATCCTGTTCGGTGGTTGTGCCGGACAGTTGTACCACGCCTGACTGTACCGACACTTCGATCTTTTGCAGGGCCGGAATCTCATGGAAAATGGCCCGGATGCGCGCACCGATGGCCTGGTCACTGACAGGGTCCCGGTCCACTGCAATGCTGCTGGCAGATGGTTCAGAGTCCGTGTTGCCCTGCGCCTGGACCATGCCACCGTTGCCTGCCAGAAGGCCAAGCAACAGGATACACAGTGGGTAGCGAGTGATCGATCGCATCATGCCTCTCTCCTTGGGGCGATTGGGGGCAGGAGCCGCTGATTCATTCCCGGATGGTGGTTCCGGCAATTGCCATCCTCAATCTTATACCGGATCGTACACCGGTCGGCATCCCGTCATGCCGGGGCTAGCAGGAGGCCCGGGCCTCAATACCGCAAGATCCGGGTCGCCTGTGAGCCATTGGCATCTCATGATGGGCCCTGCTTCAGGGTGGTGATTCCTGTAGTTCCAATGGAAATGCGAGAGGTTGAATACGATGGGAATGCTATCCGGTAAAGTCGCAATCGTGACCGGCGCCAGTTCCGGAATCGGGTATGCGGCAGCCACATTATTCGCACGAGAGGGGGGCCGCGTAGTCGCGGCTGCGCCTCGACAGGGGGAACTCGACGGATTGCTCGAAGGGATCGTGCAGCAGGGTGGTGTGGCCCTGGCCCTTGTGGGCGATGTCCGGGATGAGGATTATGCTCAGGCACTGGTCGATATGGCGGTGGCGCGATTCGGGGGCCTGGATGTGGCGTTTAACAACGCCGGGACGATTGGCAGTGTGGGGGGCGGTGCAGAATATGTCTATCGAGGCATGGAAACATACGTGCGATAGCAATTTGACGAGTGCTTTCCTGGGGGCAGAATACCGGCTTCCCGCCATGCTGGTTGACGGCGGCGTGTCTGTCATGCACACCTGAGGCCCCGGTTGCAGAATGTCCGACTATGACCGTATTGCAAGCGCGATTGCGTTCATTGCCGATCGGGTGCACGAGCAGCCGACGTTGAATGACATCGCGGCGCACCTGCACATGAGCCCGTTTCACTTCCAGCGCCTGTTCTGTCGCTGGGCGGGGGTAACACCGAAACGGTTTTTGCAGGTGCTTACACTGGAGCAGAGTAAACCGATGCTGACCGGAACGGGATCCCTGCTGGAGGTTTCCGACTCCCTGGGGTTGAGCAGTGGTTCCCGCCTGTATGACCATTTTGTACAGCTTGAGTCGGTCACGCCGGGTGAGTACCGAAGCAGGGGGAGGGATATCAGCATCGTGTATGGTGTGCAGGACACACCCTTCGGTCCTCTCTTCGTGGCCATCACCGCACGAGGTGTATGCCGGGCTGCCTTTCTGGAGTACACCGGCATCGATGCACAACTGGCGGACCTGCAACGTACCTGGCCGCTGGCAACGATCCATGAGAACGGAGGTGCGATCCGGGAGGTGGTGGAGTCGATGCTGGGCGGGGTGGGGAAGGCCGAACGTCCGCTCTCGCTGCATGTGTCCGGGACCAACTTCCAGGTCGCGGTGTGGAAGGCGCTGTTGCACATACCGCCGGGCATACTGGCCAGCTATTCCGCGGTGGCCACCGCGATGGGGCGTCCCCGTGCCGCACGTGCGGTGGGGCATGCCATTGCAGCCAACCCGGTTGCCTACCTGATTCCCTGTCACCGGGTGATTCGCCAGAGTGGCGCGCTGGGCGGATACCACTGGGGCGAAACCCGCAAACGGGTGATCCAGGTCTGGGAAGCGGCACGTAGTAGCCATTTCCAGGATCAGCGGTGAAATCGGGTCAGGAGCGGCAAATTTCCGTCACCCCGGCCGTGGTGTGATTCCCGGAAGATGCGCCAACTTCCCGTCGTAGCAGTAAAAGATGTTTCCTGGTCGGAGTTGGCATGAATGCTGCTCTGTTCCCAGGCAGACATGCGCGCCGTCTGCAGGAGTCCACGGGAATGAAAATCTGGACCGTCGCCAACCAGAAAGGCGGCGTAGGTAAAACCACGACCACCGTCAGTCTCGCCGGGTTGCTGGCCCAGCGTGGCCATTCCGCGTTGATGATCGACCTGGACCCGCAGGGATCGCTGACCTCCTATTTCCGGCTCGATCCCGAGAGCCTGGATACCAGTGTCTATACCCTGTTCCAGGCCAAGGCCAACAAGGTGTCCCTGCCGTCCTATGATTCCCTGGTGCGGGCCACGCCGTTTCCCGGTCTGCATCTTATTCCGGCCTCTACGGCCCTGGCCACGCTGGATCGTCAGCTGGGGGCGATGGATGGCATGGGGCTGGTGATAGCCCAGACTCTGGCCGGTCTGCGCGAGCGTTTCGATTACGTGTTCATCGACTGTCCGCCGGTGCTCGGCATGCTGATGGTCAATGCACTGGCGGCCTGCAGCCATCTCATCATTCCCGTGCAGACCGAGTTCCTGGCCATGAAGGGGCTGGAACGCATGCTGCGCACGCTGCAGATGATCGGCAAGGCCAAGGGCGTGATGCCGCCGTACACCATCATGCCGACCATGTTCGACAAGCGTACCCGCGCCTCCATCGAGAGTCTGCGCGCCCTGCGTGACCAGTACGGCCACGAGGCCTGGAACAGTGTGATCCCGCTGGATACCAAGTTCCGCGAGGCCAGCGCGGCGGGCGCCCCGGTATGCTTCCATCAACCCGGCACCCGCGGCGCCAATGCCTACGAGGTGCTGCTGGAATACCTGCTGGTGCAGGATGCCGAGCCGCAAAAGGCCGTGGCGCCATGAATGATCTCAAGACCAAGCCCATAGGCCTGCTCGACCAGCAGCTGGCACTCAGTGCTTACCTCGATGCCCTGTTGGGAGATGGTCCGCCGCTGGCGGTAGAACCGCATCCCGCGCCGGACGTGCCCGCGGTACCGGTAGCAGAAGCACGCCTGGTTGAGGTTCCGGCCGAAGCACCGGTGGCCAGGTCCGCGCCGCCGCTGGTGGCCGAACCGCCGCTGGTCCGTAGTGAAGTACCGGTACCGGTGGAGCAGGTGGCACCGCCGCAGACCCCGCAGTCGGAACGACCCGACTGGGCACAGGCGGAATTCCAGTCACTCCTGTTCCAGGTGGCGGGGCTGACGCTGGCGGTGCCACTGGCCGAACTCAATGGGGTGATTCCGCTGGATTTCGATACGGTTACGCCCATGCCGGGGCATTCGGCCCTGTTCCTCGGGCTGATCGAACGCCAGGACCGGCAGGTGCGGGTGGTGGATACCGCCCAGGTGGTGCTGCCGCCGGACCGATTGCGTCAGCTGGGCGGGGAACTCAAGGAGCGGATTTCCCACGTGGTGCTGATCGGTGAAGGCCGCTGGGGGCTGGCCGCCAGCGGGATCGGTGAGGTGATTTCGCTGGCGCCCGGGGACGTGAAGTGGCGCAGCAGCCAGGGCAAACGCCCCTGGCTGGCGGGTACGGTGGTCCAGCATATGTGTGCCCTGCTGGATGTGGAGGCCTTCATTGGCCTGCTGAAGCAGGGGCAGGCGGCTGGCGGTGTGGCATAGATTCTGCTTTAGAGCTAATAAAACCGGCCAGGTGACCGATATTTGACTGTGAGGAACGCCGGGCCCGGCTTCACCGTTAACAGAGGTTGAACATGAACCAAATGGTACAGAGCGCAAAATCCAATGATCCCATCGTGCAGTGGGTCACTTTTCGTCTGGATGACGAAATCTACGGTATCAACGTGATGCAGGTGCAGGAGGTGTTGCGGGTGACCGAAATCGCGCCTGTACCCGGAGCGCCCAGTTACGTGCTCGGGATTATCAACCTGCGTGGCAATGTGGTGACGGTCATCGACACCCGTGAGCGCCTGGGGCTGTCCAGCGTGGAAGTGGATGACTCCACCCGTATCGTGATTATCGAGTCCGACAAGCAGGTAGTCGGCATCCTGGTGGACAGCGTCGCCGAAGTGGTTGACCTGCGCATGTCGGAAGTGGAGTCGGCGCCCAATGTGGGTAACGACGAAAGTTCCAAGTACATTCAGGGCGTCGCCAGCCGTGACGGTGAGTTGCTGATCCTGGTGGATCTCAACAAACTGATGACCGACGAGGAGTGGGCCGAATTGTCGGCCTTCTGATGGCGACGGGGCATGGCGGATATCGGGAAAATACCACCCCCGACTCCGACGGTGCCCGCGCGGCCGGCCGATGGTGCGGTACGGCGCAATCACCCGCCGCCGGACAAGCCGCCGAAGCGGGACCCGCGCTCCCGGTCCCGCAGGAAGCCGCAAGATGATGTACCCCACATTGATGAATACGCCTGAGGCACTGCAATGAATATTCTGCTCGGACTGCTAACGTTGTTGGTGAGCGCAAGCCTGGTCGGGCAATGGCTACTGTGGCGCAGGCTGCGTGCGGAACGGCAACAGCATACCGAGCTCGACCAGGAACGCGCCCAGCAGATCCAGCGGCTGGTGGATGAATTCGCGGCCATGTGCCGTGCTTCCGCCGGCGTCGGTGATCATGTGGTGAAACTGGAACAGCAGTTGCGCCACGTGGTGGACCGCCAGGATCAGTGGGAACTGCGCGCCGGCGGTGATCGCTCCTATCAGCAGGCCATTCAGATGGTGCACAAGGGAGCCGGTGTCGAAGAGCTGGTGACGAATTGCGGCCTGACCCGTGGTGAAGCGGATCTGATCGTCATGTTGCACGGCATGGCCAAGGCCGGCTGATCGTTTTCTGCATTCCGTTGGGTGCTGCACCCGGCGTTTTATATCCCTCCGACCCGTTGTAATCACCTTCCCTGGTTCGAATGGAGTTTCCTTGTGGGTGCGAATCAATTCGTACCCAGGAAGAGGCAAGAGCCACTGCTGCAGGCATTTCCCGCCCCATCCCCGAATACCCATGTGATTGTTGGCATTGAAAACCACGGGTGAGGGGGCCATAGTAATTCCCGAGTAAATTACTCAGGAATTAGTGGGAGGCAGGCAAGATCATGAGCGCTCACCAGGAAACGGTCGACGAACTCATCAAACCGGGTTACCAGTATGGCTTTGTCACCGATATCGAGTCGGATACGGCCCCGCCCGGCCTCAACGAGGAGATCATCCGCATGATCTCTGCCAGGAAGCAGGAGCCCGAGTGGATGCTGGCATGGCGTCTGAAGGCCTTTGCCCACTGGCAGTCCATGGCCGAACCGGACTGGGCCCATGTCCGGCATCCCCCCATCGATTTTCAGACCATTTCCTACTATTCCGCACCCAGGAAGAAGCCGGATCTGAAAAGCCTGGACGAGGTGGACCCGAAACTGCTGGATGCCTACAACAAGCTGGGCATCCCCCTGGAAGAACAGAAGGCACTGGCCGGTGTGGCGGTGGATGCGGTGTTCGACAGTGTCTCGGTGGCCACCACTTTTCGCAAGAACCTGGCCGAGGCGGGGGTGATCTTCTGCTCCATGTCGGAGGCGGTCCGTGAATATCCGGATCTGGTGCAGAAGTACCTTGGCTCGGTGGTGCCCCATACCGATAACTTCTTTGCCTGCCTGAACGCGGCCGTGTTCACCGACGGCACCTTCGTGTACATCCCCAAAGGTGTGCGCTGCCCGATGGAACTGTCCACCTATTTCCGCATCAACGAGGCCAATACCGGTCAGTTCGAGCGCACCCTGATCGTGGCGGAGGCGGGCAGCCACGTGAGCTACCTGGAAGGCTGTACAGCACCCACGCGCGATGAAAACCAGCTGCATGCGGCGGTGGTGGAACTGGTCGCCATGGATGATGCCCGCATCAAGTATTCCACGGTACAGAACTGGTATCCGGGCGATGAGGAAGGCCGCGGCGGGATCTATAACTTCGTCACCAAGCGTGGCGACTGCCGCGGCGCGCGCTCCCACATCTCCTGGACCCAGGTGGAAACCGGTTCGGCCATCACCTGGAAATACCCCAGCTGCATCCTGCGCGGTGACGATTCCACCGGTGAGTTCTATTCGGTCGCGGTCACCCGTGGCATGCAGCAGGCGGATACCGGCACCAAGATGATCCACCTGGGCCGCAACACCAAAAGCACCATCGTCTCCAAGGGGATCTCCGCCGGCCGTGGCCAGAATACCTACCGTGGTCTGGTGCGCATGGCGCAGCGGGCGGAGAACGCCCGTAACCACAGCCAGTGCGATTCCCTGCTGATCGGCGATCGCTGTGGGGCTCACACCTTTCCCTATATCGAGGTGCGCAACCCCACCGCCAGGGTGGAGCACGAGGCGACCACCTCCAGGATCAGTGAGGACCAGCTGTTCTACTGCCGCCAGCGTGGCCTGTCCGAAGAGAACGCCGTGTCCATGATCGTCAACGGTTTCTGCAAGGAAGTGTTCAACGAGTTGCCGATGGAGTTCGCGGTGGAAGCGCAGAAGCTCCTGGGTCTGACGCTGGAAGGCGCAGTCGGTTAACCCAACGCATCGAAGAGGAATGAATATGCTTTCCATCAAGAATCTGCATGCTGCCATCGAAGACAAGCCCATTCTCAAAGGTCTGGACCTGGAGGTGGGACCCGGCGAGGTCCATGCCATCATGGGGCCCAACGGCTCCGGCAAGAGCACCCTGTCCCACGTGCTGGCCGGACGGGATGGTTACGAGATCACCGCCGGCGAGGTCCGCTACGAGGGCGAAGACCTGCTGGCGCTGGAACCCGAAGTACGCGCCCAGCGGGGCATCTTTCTCGGTATGCAGTACCCGGTGGAGCTGCCAGGCGTCAACAACATGGTGTTCATGCGCGAATCCCTCAATGCCATTCGCCGCGCCCGCGGCGAGGCGGAACTGGATGCGGTGGCCTTCATGAAACGGGTGAAGGAGAAGGCGCGGCTGGTGGAGCTTGATGAGCAACTGCTCAAGCGCAGCGTCAACGCCGGTTTTTCCGGCGGCGAGAAGAAACGCAACGAGATCCTGCAGATGGCCATGCTGGAACCACGGCTGGCGATCCTCGATGAAACCGATTCGGGACTCGACATCGATGCCCTGCGCATCATCGCCGGCGGTGTGAACGCCCTGCGCAGCCCGGAGCGTTCGATCATTCTCATCACCCATTACCAGCGCCTGCTGGACTACATCCAGCCCGATTACGTCCATGTGCTGGTGGGCGGCCGTATCGTACGCTCCGGTGACAAGCAACTGGCGCTGGAGCTGGAAGAAAAAGGCTATGGCTGGATCGAGGAGGCGGCGGCATGAACACCATAGCGGAACCGCGCAACTGGTTTGAACAGCTGCTCACCGGGGCACAGCCCCATTTGTCCGGCACCCAGCCGGACTGGCTGGGCCAGGCACGCGCCCATGCCCGCGAAGCCATCCATGAACTGCCCCTGCCGCAGCGCAAACTGGAAGACTGGCGCTATACCAGTATCGAGAGCCTGTTGCAGAACCACTTTCAAACTGAGGATGAAGCGCCTACAACGGCATCTCCGAAGGAGGTGGCTGAATGGCTGGAGTCAGCGGTTGACGCCTACCGTCTGGTGTTTGTCAACGGCCGCTATGATGCCCGGCACTCGAGCACCGATCTGCCCGAGGGGGTTACCCTGGGCAGTCTGCGCGAAGCCCTGGCAACGGATCCCGACCGATTGTCCACCTGGTTTGGCCAGACCCTGCAGCATAGCGAGCAGGTATTCACTGCCCTCAATACCGCGCTGATGAATGACGGGTTGTTGCTGCACCTGGACCACGAGGTAACACTGGAGCGACCCATCGAGGTGATCTACCTGAACCTCGATCGGGATAACGCGTGTCTGAGTCAGCCGCGCAACCTGGTGGTACTGGAGGCAGGTGCGAAGGCAACCCTGGTGGAGCGCTGCGTTGGCGCCGAACAAGCCGTGTATTTTCACAACACGGTCACCGAGCTGGTGTTGCATGAACAGGCCGAACTCCGCCACTACCGGGTGCAGGATGAAAGCCGTGAGGCCTATCACTTGAGTAGTCTTTATCTGAGTCAGGACCGCGACAGTCGCTACCTGGGCACCACTCTGAGCTTCGGTAGCCGCTGGGCCAGAACCGAATATCACAGTCGCTTCCGGCAGGAGGGCGCTCACTGCGAACTGTTCGGACTGTACACCGTGGGTGATCGCCAGCTGGCCGATTTCCATCTCAATGTACAGCACAGCGTGCCGGGCTGCAGCAGTCGGGAACAGTTCAAGGGTATCCTGTATGGCAAGGGGCGTGCGGTATTTGATGGCCGTATCCTGGTGGAAAAACAGGCCCAGCGCAGCGATGCCCAGTTGCGCAATGACAACTTGATGCTGACCCGGGATGCGGAGGTAGACACCAAGCCGCAACTGGAAATCTACGCCGACGATGTGAAATGCAGCCACGGCACCACGGTGGGTCAGATCGATCCGCAGCAGGTTTTCTATCTGCGTTCACGGGGCATCGACGAAGCGACTGCGCGGCGCATGTTATGCCTGGGCTACGCCGGCGAAATCATCGACAGTATCGGGATTCCAGCGTTGCGCAGTTCCGTCACCGAGCGCCTGGCTGCGACCCTCGATGCCACCCTTGACGGGTAAGGAGAGGTGATATGGAGAATAGCCCTCTTCACGAATCCGGGCCACAGCAACCGGCGACCGGCCAGACACCCAGGCGACAGCCCTATGACACGCCCTTGCTCGAGCCTGTGATCGCGGCTATCCGCAGCGTATACGACCCGGAGATCCCGGTGAATGTGTATGACCTCGGACTGATTTATACGGTCCAGATCAATAACGACAATGAGGTCTTCGTCGCCATGACCCTGACCGCACCGGCCTGTCCGGTGGCCGGCAGCCTGCCGGGGCAGGTGGCAGATGCCATCCGTGCCGTACCGGAGGTTCGCGATGCCTGGGTGGAACTGGTCTGGGACCCGCCCTGGACCAAGGATCGCATCAGTGACGAGGCGATGCTGGCCCTGGGCCTGTTCTGAAGATGAACGAAGAGATAGCGAGGAAAAGGTATGTCTGTACAGTTAACTCTTAATGCGGCCCGACATGTCGAAAGCATGTTGAACCAGCGCGGCAATGGCATCGGTCTGCGTCTTGGTACACGTAAGTCCGGTTGCAGCGGTTTTGCCTACGTGGTGGATTACGCCGATGCCGTCGAGGAAAACGATGTGGTGTTCGAGAGCTATGGCATCAAGGTGGTGGTGGATCAGCAGAGCCTGCCGAGCCTGGAGGGCATGGAGGTGGATTATGTCCGCACCAATGCCATCAACCAGGGTTTCGAATTCAACAACCCCAACGTAAAGGACCAGTGTGGTTGCGGCGAATCCTTCAATGTCTGATGACGCTGCCATATGAATTCCCTCTCTCCCCCAGGAGAGGGTCGTGCCATCATCTTCTAACGAAACGGGAAGCCAATCATGAACCGACTCGATGACATCGTCGACATCTTCGAGCTGCTGGGTGACTGGGATCAGCGCTACCAGTATCTCATTGACCTGGGGGAACAGTTGCCCGCCATGCCGGAGGAACTCAAGACCGGGGACAACAAGGTCAAGGGTTGCATGAGCCAGGTGTGGGTGTCGGCCTATCGTGACGAGGATAATCCCCGCTTGATCGATTTTCATGGTGATTGCGATACCAGCATCATCAAGGGTGTGCTGGCCCTGCTCATTCAGCTCGCTGGCAACAGTACCGCCAGTGAGATTGAACAACTCGATGTGGACGAATTGTTCACCCGCCTCAATCTTGACGAACACCTGTCACCCAACCGTCATCTCGGGGTGTACGCCATTGTCGAGTTAATGAAACAGCAGGCCCGCAAACTGGCGCAATCCTCCCTGCACGTGGCCTGATCCGACTGCAATACAAGGTTCCTGTCTTCTCATCGGAACCACGCAATCCCATGGTTAAACAGCCTGCAAAGCTTGTACGGCAGACGTAAGGGGCGAAAAAGCGTATCCTTGGTGACTTTTATTGTTCACCGTCGCTACACGTTTCCAGTCCATTGAAACGGCTGCCCGCTTGTTGCGTCTGAAGGTTGAGGAACCGATGAAAACCCCGAAAAGAATCGAACCGCTCGTCGAGGATGGTGTTGTCGATGAGGTCATCCGTCAGCTGATGAGCGGCAAGGAGGCGATGGTCTTTGTGGTCCGCTGCGGGGAGGAGATTCGCTGTGCGAAGGTATACAAGGAGGCCAACAAACGCAGCTTCCGCCAGAGCGTCGACTACACGGAAGGCCGCAAGGTAAAAAACAGCCGACGGGCACGCGCTATGGAGAAAGGCAGCCGCTATGGGCGCAAGGAACAGGAGGAGGCATGGCAGAGCGCCGAAGTGGATGCCCTGTACCGCCTTGCCGATGCGGGTGTGCGGGTGCCAAGGCCCTACAACTTCCATCAGGGGGTACTGCTGATGGAGCTGGTAACTGACGAAGATGGTAATGCCGCTCCACGCCTCAATGATCTGCAACTGACGGAACAGCAGGCGCGGGTGTACCACCACATGCTGCTCCGGCAGGTCGTGCGCATGCTCTGTGCCGGCATTGTCCACGGTGACCTGTCCGAGTACAACATCCTCGTAGGCGCAGACGGGCCGGTCATTATCGACCTGCCACAGGCGGTGGATGCCGCGGGCAACATGCACGCCAGCAACATGCTGGAGCGGGACGTGGATAACCTGGCGGCCTACTTCGGCCGTTTTGTTCCTGAGCTACGGCTCACCGATTATGGCAAAGAGATCTGGGCGCTTTACGAGAGTGGTGAACTACACCCGGAGACCGAACTGACCGGTCGTTTCGAGCGTGATATGAAGCCGGCGGATCTGGAGAGCATCATGCGTGAAATTGACGATGCCCGGGAGGAAGAGATGGAGCGGCGCCGGCGCCAGCAGGAAGTGGAGCAGTAGACCCTCCATCTTCAGCCGATGGACCGGAGGGGATGAATCGGCGCCGACCCGGGGAACCCCTGCTTGCTTCCCGAAGCCTCATTCCGGTGCGGCCACCGGCTGCGGCAAGGTGTCCCTGGTGTGGATACCGGACCAGGTCCGGCATGATGCAGTAGCTGGAGCGGATTATGGTGCCCGCGTACCCGTTCGATCAGGCGCCGGGCCAGATGAATTCGACCCGGATGCCGCTCGGTTCATAGCATATGAAATGCCGGGCCGGTCCACCGCCCACTGCTTCAGGTGCGAACTCCATTTTCACCTCATTCCGCACCAGTGTCTCATGAAGCCTGATCAGGTCGGATTCCTTTTCCACCAGAAACGCCACATGGTGTAAGCCAATATTTCGGTTCTTGTCGAAAGCGGAAGGCGGTGCCTCCCTGTTCTTCCAGAGGGTGACCATGACGCTGCCATCGCTGACGAAGATGGCCGGGTATTCCTCGTTTCTCCGCACTTCCTTCCAGCCCAGCAGCGAAGTAAAGAATGCCGCACTTTCCTCCAGCCGGGAAACGGTGAGGCCGATGTGGTGGGCGCCTTTGGTGATGGGGTCGGTCATGGGTTTTCTCGAATATGATGGGTGATGAGCGGTGAATTTGCGCACTGATCAGGGCCGATTGATCGGGGGTTTGTAACTGACATTTTCATTCTCGATCGCTATCAGATCCCGTTTCTTCATTTGTCCGATTAGATTCTGTAGCTCAGTCTCATCAAGGGTTTTCATAAATAGCGCGTTAATGGTATTTGCGAGTGTTTTTACCTTGCGTGGTCGTGAATGTCCCCGCGCGGCGAGGCTCTTTATGATGGCCTCCATTTTTTCCTCAGTCGGTGAGGCATTGGAAATGCGCAGTAATGGTATTTCTGCCAGATCTCTTTCGCGCAAAGCGGATATCTTCCTTGCTTTTAGGTGCTTTATTAATGGATCGAATCCGGTGTCCTTCGAGATGATGTGAAAATATGCGTTCGGGTCTCTCTCCGCCAGCTGACCGATATAAAACGCGATATGGAAATCGAGTGCATTGGGGCCATTGCCGCCAATTTTCACGTATTCGGCATTATTTCCCAATGTTTGCAAAGCAGAGGCGAGATCGAACGGGATTTTTGTCTGGTTTGCGCCGACGAACACGATTACCTTGAAATCATGGCCATTGAGAATGGCCAGGTTCTTAGGCTGAACATTTTCGTAATCGATGAGGACGTAATTGTTCTTCAAATGATAAGCCCTTTTTTTTATGCTGTGGGTTCCATCCACCCGTTGTGCCAGCGGGTTGAATCCGCGATTCATCAGTTCTTCTGTACCGGCCCTGTTTCTTCTCGATCCTCATTGGCCCTTGGCCGAAGATACGAAAACGGGTGAATCCATTCAAGGTGACCGGTGCGGTGGAGGTTCGACGTGGGTGCCTATTCCACCACCGTCGCATCGGGCACTTGCGGGCGCTTGCCGGAGAGGTAGTAGGCGAAGGCGATGACCTGGGCCACGGCGAGGTAGAGTGCCTCGGGGATTTCTTCACCCAGTTCGACCTTGGCCAGCAGGCCCGCCAGTTCGGCGTTTTCCTGCAGGGGTACATGGTGTTCGCGGGCCAGCGCGAGAATCTGTTCGGCTACCTGGTCGCGGCCCTTGGCGGTGACCCGGGGGGCGCGGCTGCCATCGTATTGCAGCGCGACGGCGAGGGGCTGGCGGGGTTTATCGGTGCGTTTCATACGCGTTCATCCAGCAGTGGGCGGCCGTGGCCGGCCGGAGAGTGATCACCGGGCATGCGGCCATGCTGGCAGTTGATTTCGGCGACGGTGAGTCCGGCGTTTTCCAGTTCCCGGCGCAGTTCGAGCAGATGCTGCTGCATGAACGGCACGGTTTCTTCGTGGGTGGCCCAGAACCAGGTGGAGATCTGTTCGCCGCGCAGCATGACCCGTGCCTGCATGGGTCCGAGGCCGGGCAGGTCGAAGGCCAGCTGTACCGTCCAGGCAGGTGCGTGGGTTTCACGATCGCGGGAGCCCTGGCCGTCATCGCGGCGGATCTGCAAGGACCAGACGTCGCTGTCGTCGCCGCGGCGGATCGGCAGCTCGAACAGCCACTCCAGGCCGCTGTCCTTGTCCTGGGGCAGCGAGGCCAGTTGGTGCAGGTGAAGTCGCGCCACGGCGGCTTCGGCCTGTTGCTGCAGATCGGTGCGAATGCTGATGGCGGGGTCCAGCGCCTGCAGGCTGGCGGCGACCCTGGCCTGGGGCAATGGCATCTGGCCGCGCATGGGGGGGAGTGGCGGGGCCAGCGTGACCAGGGTCGGTTGGGCAGCCAGCAGCGTGTTCAGGGCGGAGGCAGAGGCGGGCGGTGGTGGGGACGTCGTGACGCTGCCAGCGGGCAATGGGGTTGCTGCCTGCAGCCCGCGGGCCAGGGTTGCCGGCTGTGCACCTGCGCCACGAGTATCTGTTGTAGCGGAAGGTGAGGGTGCCGTCGTCGGCAAGGCTTGCCCGGTACCCGGTGTACCACCCGCGGGTGTGTTGGCGGCGGTCTGCGCGGGAGTGGTACCTGGGGTGGGGCTGCCCGG
>CBDUHN010000051.1:0-20498 GCA_965367295.1 uncultured Gammaproteobacteria bacterium
AGAACAGCCTTGAATCGATCAAAATCTTCGACCTGGGGCAAGTGACCCAGGTCTGTTAATTCATAAAGTTCGGCATCGGGTATAAGCCTGGCTGCTGCCTTACCCAGGCGATCATATCGCCCCAGCTCATAATCGACCCCCGGTTTTTTCCAGTTTCGGCCCGGGCCGGTACGATCACGGGTACCTATAATCAGCCTGACCGGTACAGATATATCCTTAAACTCATTAATCACCGGCTGGGTAAATATCATGTCGTAGGTCTGTGCATTGACCCAGGCAACAAGCTCTTTGTCCGGTCCCTGAATCTGCCCGATAATAAAGTGCGTGAGCGCCTCGTATTGCTCATTCCATTGACCGGCATAATAGTTTTTCTGTTGATAACCTCTAATGCTATCGGGGGTCTTGGCCAGCTCATTCTTATAGAAAAAATCAGTGCCCTTGTATTCTACGTATTGCAGGTAATTTTCAAGGCCGATAGGGTTAACCAGGATAAGCATGTCTGTTGCTGGCGGGTACATTAAGGCAAAACGACTGGCCAGCATGCCGCCCATTGAATGGCCGATGACAATGCTCTTTTCAATCTTCAGGGATTTCATCAAGGCCCGGGTATGGTGTGCCAGTGCGGGAAACGAATACTGGTAGTGAACCGGTTTCGATGATTTTCCGAATCCTATCTGGTCAGGAATGAGTACCCCGTAGCCTTTTTCGTTTAAATAACGTGCCGTGGGCGTCCAGTAGTGGGCGTTGAAGTTCTTTCCATGCAGCAAGGTTACAACCGGTTTGTCGGGCTTGCCTTCAAGAAAGATGTAGGCCATCTTCAGCGTCTGGCGCTGGGAAGTAATGGAAAAATAGCGCACCGAAAAATCATATTCATAATCACTGAGCTGTGCGCCATAAACGAGCCCCGGTGTTTTTTCCATTGTTTGCGAAAGAACCGACTGGGAGCAGAGAAAAGCAAACAGAATGCCGATAAGGCCAGGCCTGGACATAGGATCTCCTTCGACAAATTGAAACAAGCCATTGCACAGTGTGCATCGGTACCGTTCAATCCTGGAAGCAAAATGTGCAGAAAATGTGCACGGAGCGGGTAAAAATATAGTATTCGATCCTAAACAACTGTTTGAAAAGAAACGGATGGTTATACTCGCGTCATGGTTCCCACACTCTCGAAAAAGCTGATCCTGGCATTCCTGGGGCTGACCCTGGTAGTGCTGGTCTCGACCCTTGGGCTCGCGCGCTGGAGTTTCGAGCAGGGGTTTCTGGATTATGTGAATGCGCTGGAAGAAACGCGCCTTCGTTTACTCGCGGGCGATCTGTCACAGGAATATCTTGGCGCGGGCAAATCCTGGTCGACACTGACCGAACGACGCTTTGAGGCGATATTATGGGAAAAGTCGCCGGAGAACCCCGAAGAACAGATCCGGGCAGGTATCCCGCCCCCTCCAAACGGCGTATTGCCGCCCCACGAGTTACGCCGGGAGGATCACCCTCCACCGGACGCGCGGAGAGAGGGGCCTTCACCACTGGGACCGCCCACCGCCCTGTACAGTGCAAGCGGCCAGCTCGTCGCCGGCACACTGCCTTCCATTGCTGATTTGAAACCGATCAGGGTGCCAGTCACGGTGAATGGGGAAACGGTCGGCGAACTGCGGAGCGCGCCAAGGCGGCATTTCGAGTCGCCCCAGGAAACCGCGTTTTCCAGGCAGCAGTGGATCACCAGTGGTTTGATCGGGATTGCCTCCCTGGTTCTCGCAGCCATTGTTTCCCTGGCCTTGACGCGGGCTTTGCTTGCTCCCATCCGCCGTGCGATGTCCGGTATTTCGCGGCTGTCCAATGGCGATTATTCCACGCGTCTTGACGAGCGCCGGACAGATGAACTGGGGCAATTGATGGGCGACCTGGACCGGCTTGCGCACAAGCTCGAGGAAAACCGGAGCTCCCGCCAGCGTTGGCTGGCCGATATTTCCCACGAGTTGCGGACACCGGTAACCGTCCTCACCGGCGAGATCGAAACCATGAAGGATGGTATACGTCCCCTCGATATGGAACAGGTTCTGTCGCTGGACCAGGAGGTTATGCGCCTGCGCCGGTTGATCGATGATCTATACGAGCTCTCTGTGTCGGACATCGGTGGATTGAGCTATTCGTTCGCGCCGGTCGATATCCGGCAGAGCGTTACTACCGCGGTCGATGCGGTTCGGATGCGCGCCGGTGAAAATAACATCGAGGTAAAGGTGACCGGGGAGATCGACAGGATGATCAGCGCAGACAGTCGCCGACTGGATCAACTGTTTGTCAATCTCCTTGAGAACTCACTGGCCTACACGGACTCGCCGGGGCGCATAGAAATCACCTTGTCCAGCACCGAAGACAGTGTCGCCGTCACGATCGAGGACACGCCGCCGGGCGTCGAGGAAGACGAGTACGAAAAATTGTTCGAACCCCTCTACCGTCACGAAGTCTCCCGCAGTCGCCGCACGGCAGGGGCGGGTCTCGGCCTGGCGATCAGCAGGAACATCGTGGACGCGCACCGGGGGACTATTGCGGCGTCCCGGTCGAAACTGGGTGGGTTGCGTATTCAACTGGTTTTCCCGGTAACTTCAGAGAAATGACATGAGCGATCAAACCATCATCATCGTGGAAGACGAGGACAAAATCGCGCAAATACTTGTCGACTACCTGGCCAAAGAGGGTTTCAAAACGAAGGTCGTGAGTGACGGCACCAACGCGGTGGAAACGATCAAGGCCAGCGAACCTGCCTTCGTCATCCTCGATCTTATGTTGCCCGGAAAGGATGGTTTGACCATTTGCAAGGAAGTCCGGCAGTTTTCCACGGTGCCGATTCTCATGCTCACAGCCAGGGTCGATGAAATCGACCGCCTTCTGGGGCTGGAGATCGGGGCCGATGACTATGTCTGCAAGCCCTTCCTGCCCCGCGAAGTGGTTGCGCGGGTACGTGCCATTCTGCGGAGGATTCAACAGCGTGCGGGGCCTGCGACGGATGACAGGATCGAGTACCGGGGAATCGTCCTGTCCCCTGAACGCTTCCTGTGTCGAATCGGGGAAAGTGAGATCGAGCTCACGCCCGTGGAGTTTCGTATGCTTCAGGCCCTGATATCCCAGCCCGGACGCGTGTTTTCAAGAGAAAGTCTTATGAAGGTGAGCTATCCGGATGACCGGATCGTCAGTGACCGCACGATCGACAGCCATATAAAGAATCTGCGCAAGAAACTTGCCGACGTTGTGGGTAAGGAAGAAATCATTCATTCCATCTATGGAGTGGGTTACAAGGTTGAATAGACTTCACATTGTTTCCACTTTTTCTCCTCATCCATTCATTAATCATTTCTCACACTAAGTACACCTGATAACAGACGAAGGTGTACGAAGATGAAAAGCTACTTGAATACAGCGGCAGGTATGCTGCTGGCAATTTCAGTATCTACCGGTATTCAAGTCACTGCCTCTGCAGGGTCCGGCGATGACGATGGATCACAGGTGCGCTCGCAGTCGGGCGAGATAACATCTTCCGATATTCAGTCCCAGGACCAATCAGCGGAAACGACATTGTCGGCTTCATCTGAACTCTTTCTTGAGCAAGTGCGTATCAACAGCAAGAATCAGGCTGCCGAGGCCGCATATAACCTGAGCCTCATCGCCGCGAATCGCAATGACTATGCATTGGCGCGTGCGCTTGTTGAAGAGGCTATACAGTTGAATCAGGCAAACCCGAACTATCTCACGTTTGCTGCTGATATCGCCTTCCTTGCGCAGGAATATGATAAAGCCGAAGTATACCAGTTGAAGGTGCTGGAAATAGCCCGATCTGTGATGGAGATTGATGATCTGCAGGTGGCTCTCATCCTGGATCAACTTGCGGCTATTGATGTTAAACAGGGAGACTACGAAAAGGCAGAATCCAGTTTGATGGAGGGTCTGCAGCTGCGCGAGAAGATACTGGGCGACAGCCACCTGGAGGTTGCGATGACCCTGAACAAGCTGGCTTCGCTGGCTAGCCATCAGGATCAACCGGATGTTGCCGAAGCACGGTTGAAAAGGGCGCTCAGGATAGTACGCGACGTATCGGGCCCACGGCATGCCAACAGTGCAACCATGCTGGCTATTCTGGCTGATTTTTACCAGGGTGAGGGGCGACTGGACGAGGCGGAAGCACTTTATGGAGAAGCCTTGTCCATTTGGGAGGGTTCATCTTCTGACCCGCTGTCACAAGCCGTTTGTGAGAATTCGCTCGGTCGATTATTTCTGAGTCAGGGGCGATTTGATGATGCACGTGTGCAGCTTGAACAGGCGTTAACCCTTCTGAAGCAGAACTATGCAGAGGATCACCCCTATGTTCAACAGGCGATACACAACCTCGCTAACCTGGATGCTGAACAAGAGCGCAGTGTAGAGGAGGATGCCTTGTATGATGAGTTGGTGCGGGAATTCAGC
Organism: uncultured Gammaproteobacteria bacterium; assembly: GCA_965367295.1. Taxonomy (GTDB): domain Bacteria; phylum Pseudomonadota; class Gammaproteobacteria; order DSM-19610; family DSM-19610; genus JAIVHA01. The sequence continues at coordinate 4,453 of CBDUHN010000051.1, forward strand.
GTTCGCCCGGCACATCGCATGTGAGTCCAACCCGGACTTCCACGAGTTCTCCATAGTTCCTTCACGGTCACTCCTTACTGGTCCGCCATACTCATCACCTGTCGAGTAGAGCCAGGAAGGAGTTTGACATGTCAGTCAGTCGAAACAGATTTAAATGGTTCACGGCATTGTTTGCCGTGTCCATGGTTTCAGCGTCGGTATCCTGCGCGGCAGGGCCGGGAGACCGGGGCAGACCCCAGGGGCCGCCACCCGAAGCTATCGAGGCATGCGCCGACCTTGCGGAAGGGGATGCCTGCAGTTTCACGGGGCGACGCAATGATGAAATTACAGGCACCTGCATCGCACCACCCGATGGTGACGGAGGGTTGGCCTGTGCACCCGAAGGCGGGCCACCTGACCGGATGAGATGAGCCCTGGCAATCAGGGTTTGACCGGCCCGGGGTTTTCCAGGACCCGGGCGGCCTTGCCCAGCAGGGTTTTCAATTGCCCCAGCTCGCGCTGGGACAAGGCTTCGCCCAGCCATGTGTTCGTCATGCCCTGTACTGCCTTCATGGCTTTTTCCGCGACTTTCTTTCCTTTCGGTGTGAGGTGAACCAGCTTGCTGCGCTTGTCCTGCTCCTGCACCGAACGACTGACCAGGCCAGCGGCTTCCAGCTGGTACAGCAGTTTGGTGAGTCCGCCCGACGTGATGAGCAGGGAACGCTGCAGCTCGGTGGGTGTGAGAACGTGGGGTGGCGCGGAGCGGCGCATGGTGGCGAGAATATCGAACTCGCTGGCGGTCAGGTCGAACCCGGCCAGCACCTCTCGCACCCTGGCGAATTCCAGGTCGCGGACCCGGTTCATATAGACGATAAACTCATGGGTGGGACTGTACATGTCCGGCCAGTTCTCCTGCATGAACCCGATGATCTGGTTCGAGGTGTAGTTGTCTGACATCGGTGCAACTCCCGACTGGAAACTGGTGGTCATGGTAGTCCCAATAACAATATCTTGCAAGAAAGATAAAACATCACTATAGTTATCTTACCAGAAAGATAAACGGGCCGGATTACGATGAAACAGACCACTACACATTTCCAGATATCCCGATACCCGGGCATCGCCGGCGTGCTGATCGTCCCGCTGCTGGCGTCGCTGCTGTCTGCCTGCGGGATATCGAATTCCGCCGAACCGGCTGCCAGCGAGCAGCAGGCGGCGCCCGCGCCGGCGGTGGGCGTCCACGAGGTTACGCCTCAGTCCCTGACCATCAGTTCGGAACTGGCAGGGCGCACTGCGGCCTATCGCATTGCCGAGGTGCGTCCGCAGGTCACCGGCATCATCCTCGAGCGCCCGTTCCGGGAGGGTGGCGATGTTGAGGCGGGCCAGGTTCTCTACCAGATCGACCCGGCGACTTACCAGGCCGCTTACGACAGCGCCGCGGCGACGCTGGCGCGCGATGCGGCGGTGCTGACCACGGCCCGCCTCAAGGCGCTGCGTTACGCGGAACTGGTGAAGGTCAAGGCGGTGAGCCAGGAGGCCAACGATGATGCGGCCGCGGCGCTGAAACAGGCGCAGGCCACGGTGGCGATGGACAAGGCGGCACTGGAAGCCGCGCGCATTAATCTCGCCTACACGCGCGTCACCGCGCCGATCGACGGCCGCATCGGCCGTTCCACCGTCACGCAGGGCGCGCTGGTGACGGCGAACCAGGCAACTGCGCTGGCGACGGTGCGGCAACTGGACCCCATCTACGTGGACGTCACCCAGTCCAGTGCCGAACTGCTGCGCCTGAAGCGGGAACTGGGCAAGGGCGAGGTTCAGCGACCGGATAAATTATCGGCGCAGGTTGAACTGGTCCTCGAAGACGGCAGTGTCTACGCGCACAAGGGCACGCTGGAATTCTCGGAAGTGACCGTGGACGAAAGCACCGGATCCGTTACCCTGCGCGCCCTGTTTCCGAACCCTGAACAGCAATTGTTGCCCGGCATGTTCGTGCGTGCACGGGTGCAGGAGGGCGTTACGGAACACGCCATGCTGGTGCCGCAGCAGGCGGTCAGCCGCGACAACACGGGCAAAGCCAGCGTGATGACCCTGAACGACGACGACCAGGTCGAGCTGCGGCCCGTCGATGTTGCGCGCGCCGTGGGCAGTCTATGGCTGGTGCGCGGTGGCCTGAACGCAGGTGAGCGCGTGATCGTGGACGGCCTGCAAAAGGTGCGCCCAGGCGACAGGGCCACTGCCGTGCTGGTCACGGCCGGCAGCACCGACGAATCCGGCGCCGGCGCCGTCAACTGAACCCGCGAGGACACTGACCATGGCCCGATTCTTCATCGACCGTCCCATATTCGCCTGGGTGATCGCCATCGTCATCATGCTGGCGGGGACCCTGTCCATTCTTGAGCTGCCGGTGGCCCAGTACCCGCCCATCGCCTCGCCGCAGATCAGCATCAGCGCCACCTACCCGGGCGCCTCGGCGCAGGCGGTGCAGGATACGGTGGTCCAGGTTATCGAGCAGCAGATGTCCGGCCTTGACGGTCTGCGTTACATATCATCCACCAGCGAATCGACCGGTGCCGCTACCGTGACCCTGACCTTTGAGAACGGCACCGATCCGGATGTCGCGCAGGTGCAGGTGCAGAACAAATTGCAACTGGCCACACCGCAGCTGCCGTCCGAGGTACAGCAGCAGGGCATGCGCGTGGCCAAATCGGTGCGCAACTTTTTGATGGTGGTCGGGCTGGTGTCGCCGAACGGCACCTTCGACGGCGGTGCCCTGGGAGATTACCTGGCCAGTCGACTGCAGGATCCCATCAGCCGCGTGAAGGGTGTCGGCGAGGTGACCGCATTCAGTTCGCAGTATGCGATGCGCATCTGGCTCGATCCCGACAAACTGCACCAGTACGGACTGACACCGGATGATGTCGCAGCCGCTATTGAGGCGCAGAACGCGCAGGTATCGGCGGGGCAGCTGGGTGCAACGCCGGCAATACCGGGTCAGCAGCTTAATGCCACCATCACGGTGCAGAGCCGCCTGAACACATCGGAACAGTTCGAAACGATCCTGCTGCGTACAACCGCGGACGGCGCGCGTGTCTACCTGCGCGACGTGGCGCGAGTGACGCTGGGCAGCGAGACCTACGGCAAGCTGGCGCGTCACAACGGCAGGCCGGCCGCCGCCATGGCCGTGCGTCTGGCCACCGGTGCCAACGCGCTGGAAACGGCCGATGCCGTACGTGCCAGGATCGACGAACTGGCGCAGTACTTCCCGGCCGACATGGAAGCCATCTACCCCTACGACACCACGCCCTTCGTGCGTATCTCCATCGGCGAGGTCGTCATGACCCTGATCGAGGCGATCATCCTGGTGTTCCTGGTGATGTACCTGTTTCTGCAAAACTTCCGCGCCACGCTCATTCCGACGCTGGCGGTGCCGGTGGTGCTGCTCGGCACCTTTGGCGTACTTGCGGCGTTCGGCTACTCGATCAATACCCTGACCATGTTTGCCATGGTGCTGGCTATCGGCCTGCTGGTGGACGACGCCATCGTGGTGGTGGAGAACGTCGAGCGCGTCATGCGCGAGGACGGTTCAACGCCACTCGAGGCGACTCGCAAGTCCATGGGTCAGATCACCGGTGCGCTGATCGGCATCGCGCTGGTGCTGTCGGCGGTGTTCGTCCCTATGGCGTTTTTCGGCGGCTCCACCGGCGTGATCTATCGCCAGTTCTCCATCACCATCGTCTCGGCCATGCTGTTGTCGGTGGTGGTGGCGCTGGTGTTTACGCCGGCGCTGTGCGCCACCATGCTCAAGCCGATCGATAGCGATAAACACGCCGCGCGCGGCGGTTTCTTCGGTGGGTTCAACCGTGGATTCGATCGTGCCCGCGACGGTTATCTCGCGCTGGTCGGTGGCATGCTGAATCGCAACCGCCGTTCGCTGTTCGTCTATGGCCTGCTGGTAGCCGTCATGGCGGCGCTGTTCCTGCGCACCCCGACGGCGTTTCTGCCGGACGAGGACCAGGGCATCCTGTTCAACCAGATCGTGCTGCCGGCGGGTGCCACCCAGGAACGCACGCTGGAAGTGATCAAGCAGGTGGAGGCGCATTTCCTGAAGGATCCCGCGGTGGAACAGATGATCGCGGTGGCCGGTTTCAGCTTTGCCGGCAGCGGTCAGAACATGGGTATCGCCTTCGTGCGGCTGAAGGATTGGAGTGAGCGGCAGGCTCCGGAGTTGAGCCTCAATGCGGTGGCCGGCCGGGCCATGCAGGCGTTCAGCCAGATCCGCGACGCCCGGGTGTTTGCCTTCCCGCCACCCGCGGTCATGGAATTGGGCACCGCCAACGGCTTCAACCTGTACCTGCAGGACCAGGCCAACGTCGGTCATGACACGCTCATGCAGGCGCGCAATCAGTTGCTGGGCATGGCCGCGCAGGATGCGCGCCTGATCGGTGTTCGCCCCAACGGCCTCGATGACACGCCACAGTTGCAGGTGAATGTGGACCACACCAGGGCCGGCACGCTTGGCCTGTCGATCGCCGACATCAACGCTGGATTGTCCAGTGCCTGGGGCAGTTCCTACGTGGATGATTTCGTACATGAGGGCCGGGTGAAGAAGGTCTATCTGCAGGCCGATGCACCATTCCGCATGCTCCCCGAACATCTGAACGACTGGTGGGTGCGCAATAGTGCTGATGAAATGGTCCCGTTCCCGGCCTTTGCCGATGCGCAATGGAGCTACGGCTCGCCGCGTCTGGAACGTTACAACGGATTGCCCGCGATGCAGATCAACGGTGCGCCGGCACCAGGGGTAAGTTCCGGAGAGGCCATGGCGACAATGGCGAGCCTGATTTCCAAACTGCCGGAAGGCGTGGGTTTCAGCTGGACGGGATTGTCTTATGAAGAACGTCTGGCCAGCGGACAGGCACCGGCGTTGTATGCGCTGTCCATCCTGGTGGTGTTCCTGGCGCTGGCGGCACTGTACGAAAGTTGGTCGGTGCCATTCTCTGTACTGCTGGTAGTGCCATTGGGTGTGCTGGGTGCGGTGCTGGCCACGACCCTGCGCGGTATGCCGAATGACATCTACTTTCAGGTCGGCCTGTTGACCACCATTGGACTGGCGGCCAAGAACGCCATCCTGATCGTGGAATTCGCCAAGTCACTGCAGGAACAAGGTATGAATATGATCGATGCCGCCCTGACGGCGTCGCGTCTGCGCCTGCGTCCGATCCTGATGACCTCGCTTGCATTCGGCTTCGGCGTGTTACCACTGGCCATCAGCAACGGTGCTGGTTCGGGCAGCCAGAACGCTATCGGTACCAGTGTGCTCGGCGGCATGCTGGCCGCGACACTGCTGGGCATTTTCTTCGTGCCCCTGTTCTTCGTGATGATTCGCAAACGCTTCACGCGACGCCTGCCGACCACGTCCACGCCGCGAGGCGAACCCGTGCCCCAGGAGAATTGAGTCATGCAGCGTGCTTCCCTGCTTACCGCCACGGTACTGGCCGCGGTATTCGCCAGTGGCTGCGCTACCCTGGCACCGGACTACCAGCGTCCGGCCGCGCCGGTACCCGACGCCTGGCCCACCGTACCCGCGGACGCGCCGCGTGCACAACAGGGTGCGCTGGCCGGGGCCGATCTCGAATGGCGTGTCTATTTCGTCGATGCGTCACTGCAACGGCTTATCGAACTTGCGATCGATAACAACCGCGATTTACGTGTGGCTGCACTGAATATCAAAAAAGCGCGTGCGCAGTACCGCATCCAGCGCGCTGACCTGTTTCCTTCTGTCGAGGCCAGTGCCGGGCGAAGCGCCTCACGCTCGCTGTATACCCTGTCCGATAACAACAGCACGTATACCAGTAGCGAGTACAACGTGGATATTGGTTTCACCTCCTGGGAACTGGATTTGTTTGGGAGGATACGCAGTCTCAAGGACCAGGCACTGGAACAGTACCTGGCCAGCGAACAGGCCACCCGCAGCACCCGCATCAGTCTGATCGCCGAGGTCGCCAATGCGTACCTGATCTGGAGCGCGGACGCGCAACGCCTGCGTCTCGTACAGGAAACGTTGGCAAGCCAGGACGTATCCTATGCGCTCACCCTCCGTAGCTTCGAGATGGGTGTGGCCACCGAGCTGGATCTGCGTCAGGCTCAGACCAGCGTCGATACAGCACGAGTGGATCTCGCGGCTTATACCGCCCAGGTAGCGCAGGACCTCAACGCACTCACCTTGCTCCTCGGTACATCCGTTCCTGCCGACCTGGTACCGGCAACGCTGGCGAACCTTACCAATGCGATCCCGGAACTGCCGGCCGGCATCCCCGGCGAGGTGTTGCAACACCGCCCGGATGTGCAACAGGCGGAGCACGAACTACGCGCGGCCAATGCGAACATCGGCGCGGCCCGTGCTGCCTTTTTCCCAAGCATCACGCTCACCGCCAGCGCGGGTACCGCCAGCGAAGACCTCTCTGGGTTGTTCGCCTCCGGTTCCGGCACCTGGAGCTTTCTGCCGCAAGTGACGCTGCCGATATTCAACGCCGGTAGTAATCGCGCCAATCTGCAAGTTGCCGAGATCGAACGCGACATAACCGTGGCGCAGTACGAGCAGGCTATCCAGACGGCTTTCCGCGAAGTGGCCGACGCCCTGGCATTACGCGCTAACATCGACGATCAACTTGTTGCGCAACGTTCGCTGACGGACGCCACAGAGGTAACCTACCAGCTGTCCGTGGCACGCTATCGCACGGGTATCGACAGCTATCTCAACGTGCTTGATGCGCAACGCGCCCTCTACGACGCCCAGCAGACCCTTATCACTACCCAGCTCTCCCGTTCGGCCAACCTCGTGACGATCTACAGAGTGCTTGGGGGCGGCTGGCAGGAGACAGAACCGACGTATGAGAAGGAGAAACAGCGTGACGACTGAAACGAACATAATGAAGCCTTCAGCAAACCCGGATGCCACCGCCGTTTCGCTACGCGATACGGCGGACCGGTACGGACCGGTCTCCCGGTTGAACCACTGGCTCGGCGCAGCGCTGGTACTTGTGATGCTCGCTATTGGACTGTACTTCGAGGATATGCCAAGAGGCGATGAGAAGCTCTACTGGCTGAAATTGCATATTTCAATCGGCGCGCTGGTATTCATTCCACTCGCCTTCCGCGTATTGTGGCGGCTGTTCAGCCGCGGCCCGGCCGCCTTTGAACAGGTCGTCGCGATGCAGCGTGTAACGCAATTGGTCCATGTCATCCTGCTGCTGGGAATCAGTGTCCTCATCGTCACCGGCCCACTGGCAGTATGGACGGGTGGCCGTTCCATCGAGGTATTCACCTGGTTTTCCATTCCGAGCCCGACGGGTAAAATGGAGTCCCTGCACGAGGCACTCGAAGTGGTCCACGCGATTGCCGCCAAGACCGTACTGGTGGCTGTGGTCCTGCATGTGCTTGGCGCGCTCAAGCACCTGGTTTTCGAAAGGCAACGGCTGGTCGGTCGTATGATCGGACGCAAGCGAGACTGATCGAGTCATAGCCGGAAGGCACCCGGTTACCCGCCGCAATCCTGCTGGACTTTGACGGTGGCCAGCGGTGTATAGATGCCAGCCGGGCCTGTAAAAGCAGGTGCACATCTTTGCACCTGCTGACGCAAATGGGGTTCTCCCCACCCCCATCTCCACGGAAGATTGAGCCAAGAGTGAATCGTCTTGAATCCCTGGCCCTAATCGATCGCTTGATTTTCTCCTTGTTTCATTTCTAGCCTGAATACAACGGAATGCGGTAAAGCCCGTTTTTTCGGAAAGGGCTGGATATGAATCGATGCATTATCACGCTGAACTTCGTGCATACGGCGGAGCGTCCCAACTTTTCCGGCACCTGGATACTGGGCAAGGCGGCCAGTGACGACCCGAAAGGAATCATGCGGTCCGCGCACCGGACGCAGCAAACCGTCATCCAATAAAAACCGTGGTGATGCGAGCCGCGGGCAGGCCCCGGGTGGTTTCGGTCGCCGCCCTGAAAGAGGCGATATGCTGTCCCGTATGGGCAGGACCCGGCCGCAGTTCGTCTCGCTGGCTGAGGAATAACTCGAGATTCGCCATACCGGGCCGGAACTCATCATCGCTTCTGTAGCTACGTTGCCCCCCTTTCCCTGGCCCTCTCTCCCGGGGAGGGGGATCCGCCGGCGTTGGCGGATGCCGCTGCGGGGGCATGGGCTTGCGTATGGGGCGCGTAATCACTAGGCTTTGCATCCTTTATTCCGGTATGCCGGAATAGTCCCCGACATGGAAACGTCTTCCTTTATTCACCCTGTGCAATTGATGGTGGAATCATGCATACCCGGCTGTTTGTTTTCTGTACTCTGCTGCTGATCGCGCTGCGGGTATCCGGCTCCGAGCCGGTCAATCCGGCTACCGTGGCGATGGAACTGAAGCAGGTTTCCCAGCATGTCTATTATGTGCAGGGCGAGGCCGGGGTGCCGACGGACAACGAGGGCTTTATCTCCAATGCCGCCGTGGTGGTGACCGGGGCCGGGGTGGTGGTGTTCGACAGTCTGGGTACCCCGGCGCTGGCGCAGCGGCTGCTGGAAGAGATCCGTGCGGTGACATCCGAACCGATCGTGAGCGTGATTGTGAGTCACTACCATGCGGACCATATCTACGGACTGCAGGTGTTCGCCGACCTCGGCGCGCAAATCCTGGCACCCAGGGGTGCCGAGCAATACCTGAACTCACCCGCGGCAGAGGAGCGGCTGGAGGAGCGGCGATTCTCCCTTGACCCCTGGGTCAATGACCAGACCCAACTGGTATGGCCCGATCGTTATATCCGTACCTCCGAGGCCTTTCGGCTCGGTGATGTGGAATTCGTCATCACGCCCATTGGGGCCGCCCACTCCGATGGTGATCTCACTCTCTACATCAAGCCGGACCGGGTGTTGTTGTCCGGCGACGTGATCTTCGAGGGCCGGTTGCCGTTCCTCGGGGATGCCGATACCGCGGCCTGGCTGGATGTGCTGACACAGATGGAGCGCTCGAAACTGGCGGCCCTGATTCCCGGGCATGGCGCCGCCGCGAGCAATCCTACCGATGCCATTGCCGCAACCAAGCGTTACCTTGCCTTCCTGCGGGAGCAAATGGGCCGTGCCGTACAGGATTTCATTCCCTTTTCCGAGGCTTACGAGCAGGTGGACTGGTCGGTTTTTGCCGGTCTACCGGCTTTCGAAGCGGCTAACCGGCGCAATGCCTATCAGGTGTACCTGTCGATGGAAGCGGAGTTGCTGGCACAGTGAGGAGGGGGGCGAATGGATTCGGATCTGCAGCCGGCACGTTGATATTGGCCGGAAGGATATCCCCCGATAGATGGAATGTCCCCCATTTGTTCACGTTTTCCAGGGGTCCCTGGTGACTTCGTTATAGCGAAGAGGGAAGTGACGCAGCAATCGCTAGAGGATCAATGCCGCATTAGGGGATTATCACGTCTCGTTCGCCATGATGGGGATACTGCAATTGATCAGCGGTTCTCTAGATTGCCGGCGGCATGAAGGTGTATTTGGGAGGAATATCCTCGGGGATACGGTTCTGCGCCGTATGCCAGACCAGGATGTCGTAGTAACTACGGATGTTTTCCACGTAGCGGACCGGCTCGCGGCCGCGGGCATAGCCATGCCGGGTCTGCTTGTACCATTTCTTCTGGCTCAGCAAGGGCAGGTGTTTTTTTACTGCCACCCATTTGTCCGGGTCACCGCCGTTTATCTCGGTCAGCACGCGCGCATCTTCCAGGTGTCCCATGCCGATGTTGTAAGCGGCGAGCGCCATCCAGGTGCGATCCGGCTCGGCGATACGCTCCGGTAGTCGATCCTTGATCTGTTTGATGTAGCGGGCTCCCCCCATAATGCTCTGTTCCGGGTCGAGCCGGTTGTCCAGGCCCAGGTGACGCATGGTATTCAGGGTCAGCATCATGATGCCGCGCACCCCGGTAGGGGATTTGGCATCCGGGTCCCAGTGGGATTCCTGGTAACCCATGGCCGCAAGCAGGCGCCAGTCCTGCTCGGTGGCCTGTGCCGCTTCTTTGAACAGCGGTTGGAAATCGGGCAGGCGTTGTTCGATATGGCGCATATAGCGCCGCGTGCCGACATAATCGATCCTTTCCACATGACCATAGTGACGGTCGATCAGCTGCTTGAGTGTGCCATTTTTGCGAATGTGTGTGAAAAACCGGCTGGCTTCTTCATACAGGCTGGTGTCCTCGTCGATGGGAAAGGCCCAGGCCAGCGGTTCCGGCTCGCTGATATCCATGGCAACCCGTAATTCCGGGTAAAAACGCTGATTGATGTCCACTTCATTGGAATCGGCAATGGTGTAGTCGATTACCTGTTCCCAGACCAGATTGAGCAATTGTTCGCTTTCCAGTTCGTTGTTCTCACGCCATTCGAGGTTTGGATGTTCCTGTTGTAATTGTTGCAGGCGCTCCACATGACTGCTGCCGGCGACCACCTCCAGGTTGCCATTCAGATGATCCAGATCCTTGGGGCGGCGATTGTCATTGCCGCGGCGGTAGATCAGTTGCGGGGTGATCATCTGATAGCTGGGGGCAAACCGGACCATGGTCTTGCGGCGCTCGGTAACGGTCAGGCCAGCCGCAGCGAAATGGGCCTGGTGCGACGCCACCATAGGCAGAATGTCGGTGAAGTTTTGCGGTACTTCCAGGCGCAGTTGCACCCCCAGGCGTCGCGCGAACAGATTGGCCAGGTCGTATTCCAGCCCGGTGGGTCCATCGGTACCCTCGTAATAGGTCGTGGGGCTGTTGCGGGTGATCACCACCAGCTCGCCCTGACGCTTGACCTGTTCCAGCAGGCTCTCCGGCTGGCGGCTACAGGCCGTCAACAGCAGGGGCAGTATCAGCAGAAGCAGGTATCGGTTCATACGGGGTGATGATCAGTCTGGGCCTGTACTCTGTAGCGGCGGATAACGCGAAATTTTAGGTGTATTCCATGCGCATGGGGTACAATATCTGCCCTGTGGATTTATCCCTATAGCATTGATTTATATAGGGCATCCATCCTGTTCAGGGCGTTCATCCGCACTTTATCATAATGGGGTGGGGGAACTGTGCAGGAATCCAAAGATTGTTGTATCCGGAGAGGTGACTGAGTGGCCGAAAGTGCTCGACTCGAAATCGAGTGTCCGCTCGCGCGGACCGTGGGTTCGAATCCCACCCTCTCCGCCAAATTAACAAAAAAACTTGAATCGGCAGGTAGTTAGCGCCGCTTCAATTACTATACATACCTGATTGTTACGATTAACCATTACGATCAGAGAGGGCCTGACCATGGAGTCAATGCCTAGTATGTATACCCAAACCCGCCTATCTAAACGCGGCTCAGTCTATTATTTCCGAGCCATGATCCCAAAAGATTTCCAATCCCATTACGGCAAACAAAGAGATCGATTACTCCCTGCATACCAAGGATTACAAGGAAGCGAGTCGTCGGGTCCGCATGGCATCAGCCAAGTTGGAAGCAGACTTCGATACCATATGCCCACAAGTAAAGGAGCAACCGCAGCAACTCGCGGTCCTGGATCAGGATAGCGTCCAGGGAATTTGTGATCTATGGAAACTGAATGTCTGGATGGAGATGTGTGGTATCGCTCCCAGGGATTAACGGACGATGCGTATGAACAGCGCCAATCCGATCATACCCAGACCATAGAGGTTCTACGAGAAATCCTCGCCAAGGGACGCCTTGAGCGCATTCAGCCTGCCCCGAGCCAGTTTCTCCATCTCATTGGCGTTGAATTTTGTGGTAATGCCGACGATCAGAGGAAACTGGCCTGGTCATTCCTTGAGACTGGTATTGATACCCACCTGGCCGTCATGCAGCGGGATCGCGGTGAAGTGGTGGCAACACCTCCGGCGCCCCTGTTTCGTTCAGGAAGTAATCTCCAGAGTCATCCTCCGCAAAAGGCAGTAAATACAAGCCGTACGCTTCAAGACTGCTTTGACCTTTGGAAAGACAGGCGTGCCAGTCGCCCGAAAAAGACCGTGTTTGCCTACCGTACCGAACGGGATGATTTGGTGGCATTCGCCGGAACCAAGGCTGCATCGACATATTGACCTTCCCCCAATAAAACGGGGTGGTTTAGAGGATGGTACATGTTTCTTCGTATTCTATTGGGCTCATGTACCCAATAAACAAATGCTTCCGCTCACGCTTACTTACTTGCTCGCGGCGCTGAAGGCGATGCTGGGCTGAGACATAACCCAGCAATCAAGACAGGGGCATCCCTCCTAAACGCATGTCCAGGGGGCCTGCAACGACCGCACTTCGGCCCGAATATTTTATTGGCGCAGATCCCAAATCTGCCGCCTCCAGAGCAACTCCCAGTCGGCCAAACTTGCATTCTCCCTCTGCAAGCCATTGATCAGATGCTGCCTCAATGCTGCGGGTTCATGATGCGAATCCGTAAGCAATTCCTGCAACAATTGACGGCGTTGCTGCTGAATACTGTCATCGGGATGATGCATCAAGGCATAGAACAGCGCCCAATAGGCCGCATAGTACTGCGAAGCGTTATGTGAATCCGGATCCCGGGTAAGCAGGCGCATCAATGGGGGGGCTTTGCCCCACTTCAGCATCTGGATGAACTCTTTCAGGCGCTGTTTGTTGACGTGGCCCGCCACTTTCCCCTCGCCCTCGTCCGCCACTTCCATGTACAGGGAAATTCCCTCATTCAGCCAGGTGGGAAGTGGCCCGAAAGCCTGGCTCAGGTAATGGTGGCTAGCTTCATGGCGCAGTGCGACGTCCAGCCAGTCATCGTCACCGTTTCGGCAGGCCACATGCAAAACCTGTCCTTCCCGCTCGTAGTACCCGAAAATGGCCAGGTCATTGCCATCCGGCAAGTCACGCGTATCCGGGTATAGAATGATCCTTGGGGCAGGAACCGTGGTGCCGAACCGGGCCTGCAAGCGACGATGCGTGTCCTGCCAGATTGACTCGGCAGATTGCATGTCGCACCCGCCGTCGGCACGAGCAAGTCCCGCAACGACCAAGAGCAGATAACCCGGCAGTTGAGTCAGGGGGCTCAATGTGGTGAGGGCGGCACAAAGAATTCGTCGCGGTAAGCATCCGCAACGGCCACGGTCAGCGCACGAATCGACGGCTCATCCCATGTTTGATCCTCGTTCAGGATCATGCTGCGTTTCACCCTTGCCTCCACCCGGAGCATGAACTCGTAGATGGCAATGAATACCCTTTGTCTTGGCCCCGGCATATCGATGAATCCGACACCATCCACCAGCCCCGCCTTGGCCGCGGCCAGCGCCAGCCGGGAACCCAGCTTAGGCGGGGCCACATCACGCTGGTCAGTGCGGATGTAATCCATCATCCTGCGCATGGTCGCGTCGTTGATCCAAAACCGATGGCGCAACCGCGGATTGGCTTCCTGATATTCGGCCAGAACTTGGAAATTCGGATTGAGCAACGGGGTATTGGGTGAATTGATCCGGTCGAGTTGCAAGCCCAGGTGCTGTTGTGCCCAGCCGTCCCAATAATCCTGCGCGCGCGGCGCCGGCTGAGGGAAGGGGTCGATCTCCGCGAGCCCGGCCAACCGGAATAACTGAGAGATGAAGCCCGCACAGTAGGTTGTGTTACTGTCGGCGCTGGGCCACTTCATGTCGTAATCGAACTTCAGCGGGTGCCCGGAAAGCGCTTGAAAGGCAGCCGCCAATGCGCCAGCAGGGGGCTTGACCCTGGGACGAAGCAGGGCCAGGCGAAAATTGCGCCCCAACATCGCCTCCGGTTTGCTGACCTGTATGCCCGCATCGTTGAAGCCAATGATCCGCCCCCCTTCCTTCGGCAACTCGATGTAGATCGAAGCGTGGGTATAAAGACCTAACGGGTAGCCGAATTGCCGGTTAAACGACGAGACGATATTCAAACCATCATTCAGGATGATGTCGCCATCCTGCAGGATCGTTGCCGTACCCGGAAATGGATGGGGCACATTTGGCTGGGCTTCTTCGGCCCAGGCAGATGCACAATAAAAAAAAGCCCCCAGTAAGAGGGCCTTTATCCAATGCCTACCTGGCACTAATTCAGCGCCCACGCGAAGTTGAGGTTTGCTGCAGTCGTGTCGAAGTCCTCCCCGCCGACAGAGCGGCTCAGGTCAAACGAAAGCGCCGAAAAACTGCTGACACGGTGAGTCAAACCAAGTCCGATCGTATTGTAGTGTGAGGTATCGTCGAAGCTGTTCTGATGGAACTGGACGGCCTGAACACTTCCGCGCACGGACAGTTTGTCCGAGAGCTGGTGGCCCAAGCCTGCCGTGGCGAGGAGCATGTTGCCGGTTTTTCCCATCATGGATTCGGCGCCTTCGTTGCGATAGCCAATGGCCTCAAAACCAAGTTGCATACGCGTCTCGGGCATGAGTTGCTTGCCAAATGAGGCGCTCAGGCTGGCGAAAGCGGTCTTCAAATCGCTGAAATCAGCGTACTGGAAGGCACCCGCAGTATCGCGCACGGCGTTGACGTCCGAAAACGAGGTGTAGTTGTAGCCCACGCGGCCGTCGAGGTCCAGTGTCATGCCATGCACCTGCTCCTTGAACAGGTGATAGCTCGGCGCGAAGGTGACCCCTAGCTGGTTATTGTCCAGCGCAGCGTATTGACCGTTGTTCTCGGTATGCCGCAGGGGAATCCAGACGGTATAGCCCCAATCGCCAAAATCCTGCCTCATTGAGACGGCGATGGCCGTGGTACTCATCCGCTGCTTGGTGCCCAACAGGGAGGCATCGCTGTCGATGTTGGTTTGCACATAACCCAGACCGGCTGACAGATCGTGCACTGCGATGCTGACATCCGAGGGGCGTACTCCGTAATCCGTACAAGTCGTCTCCCCACTTGAGTCTGTCATGCAACTCTTTACGGGTTTTGTCTTCATCTGGTGCGTGTCCGTATCATAAGTGGTTTCGTACGTGTTGCACCTCGTGACTGGGCTAAGCGAACCATCATATGTGTCACACGCCTCATGGCTCCTCACTATCAGGTGAGGGGTTTGGGGACGTGGCGAGATAATGCCTGTCACTGTGGCTTCTGCGGTTTTTGTGGATGTTGTGGATGTTGTGGTAACAGCGCTGCAAAAACTCAGGGCAACATAATCATGGGTAGCATGGTCATAGCACAGCCCTCCCCCTGTAAGCGTGTAGGGGGCCGCCATCGCGACAGGCGCAGCCATCCATAAAAAGCAGAACACAAACAGCGCCATCAGAGATTTAAGCGGGCGGGGCAGTTGAAGATGCATATTAATTTCCTTCGCGAGTAGTATTTTTATTTTGGAGGCACACCATTGACGCCGTCAGGTGCCGTGGCCGAGATACATCCTCCCATGGAAGGTAGTGCTGATCAATATCGTGTGCCCTAAATTAATGTCAGGGGCAATCGGTACGACGAAAGAAACAAACGACACTGACCCCATTGTTTCAAAGCCTGGCCATTCTTCTGGACCTGGTGGCATCGGGCGAAGGAACGGGCGACGTTTTGGTCGAACTCAAATCCAATCCTGGTGACGGCACGACGCTCGTGATGCGCAAGACGGTGTGCCTGAGAAAGGCACCGGATGGGTGCGACAGGTAGTGCCGCAAGGGCCGGCAGATGAGTAATGGGCTGCCCAGAGCACCATCGCCGCGAGGAGATCATCCATTGCCTCTGCGCGAATACGGTCAACATCGCGCGGCGCTCTCTGCCGCCGTCGTCAGCTGCCGCCCGTGCTGGGCGCTACGTGGCATGGGACGCGCTCAGGATGATCGGGCGGTGAAGTGGTGAGCCGTGACGGTAAGCTGCTGCGGGCCTGGGCAAAAAGGCTGTTTATTCTTCTTATGCTCGGAGCGTTGCTGCAGCCGGGAATTTGCGCATCACTACGCTAACGCAGAGATTCCACGATCAGCCTGTTGTGAAATGACTGGCGGGCTGCCAGTCAACTGTTTAATGAATCCAGATTAAGACGGGCGCTTACATTCACTACCAGGTTGTCGCAACGATTGCCGGCAAACTCAAAGACACTCAAGCCCGCTTCTTGCATCTAGGGT
>CBDUHN010000052.1:0-19983 GCA_965367295.1 uncultured Gammaproteobacteria bacterium
CCGAATTTATCCGGACGACCTCGAATCAGGCCACCTGCAGCGGAATGCCGTCCCCCATGCCCTTGATGCGGTTGTGCGCATCCAGGTACACCAAGGTGGGCTTGAAGCGCGCGGCTTCCTGCTCGTTGAACATGGCATAGGTACAGATGATGACCCGGTCGCCCGGGCTGGCCTTGTGGGCCGCGGCGCCATTGAGGGAAATGATGCCGGAACCGGCCTCGGCACGAATGGCATAGGTGGTGAAACGCTCGCCGTTGGCCAGGTTGTAGATCTGGATCTGCTCGAATTCCCGGATCCCGGCCGCTTCCAATAACCGCACATCGATGGCACAGGAACCTTCGTATTCCAGTTCACAGTGGGTCACACGGGCCTGATGGAGCTTGCTTTTGAGAAGGGTTACCTGCATGGAAACAACGAGCCTTGCCTGACGGGGAGCACATTATCCTAAAAACCGCGCCCGGGGACCAGCCCGGTCGTATTTTTGATCCGGCAGCACAAACCCGCAGGGAATGAGCGGGAATGCCGGCCTGCGGTGGGCAACGGCCCGGCAGGGGCTGTTACACCGGCAGGTTATCGATCAGGCGCGCCTTGCCCAGCCTTGCGGCCGCCAGCACCACCAGCGCCTCTTCCTGCTGCACCGGCACCATAAGGCTATCCGCCTGGCGGATCTCAACGTACTCGGGCGTAAAGCCGCGTTTGGCCAGGCTGTCCATGGCCTCCTGCTGCAATGGCTCGAAATCCCGTTCGCCGGCGCGAATCCGCCCCGCCAGCTGCTGCAGGCTGCGGTACAGGTGCGGGGCGACGGCACGCTCCGCCGCGGTGAGGTATTGATTGCGGGAGCTCATGGCCAGGCCATCCGCTTCACGCACCGTATCCACGGCCTCGATGGCAATCGGCCAGCACAGGTCACGCGCCATGCGCCGGATGATCGCCAGCTGCTGATAATCCTTGCGGCCGAACAGGGCGGTATCGGGCTGCACCATGTTGAACAGTTTGGCCACCACGGTAGCCACGCCGGCGAAATGCCCGGGCCGGGACTGGCCACACAGGATCGCATCGAGGTCCGGCACCGTCACCCGGGTCGCTGTTTCATGCCCCTGGGGATACACTTCCTGCACCTCCGGCACGAACAGCAGGTCCGCCCCGAGGGCCTCGAGCGCCTGCTGGTCGGCCTCCAGGGTACGCGGGTAGGCGGCCAGGTCCTCACCGGGACCAAACTGCATCGGATTGACGAAGCAGCTCACCACCACCCGCTCCGCCAGCTGCTGGGCCCGCTCCACCAGGCGCAGATGCCCGGCATGCAGATTCCCCATGGTCGGCACGAAGGCGATGCGCTGATTGCCCCTGCGCCAGAATTTGATCCGCGCCCGTAGCACGGACACGGTGGCTACCGTTTCCAAATCACATACTCCGCATTTCGAATTCGATCCCGGTCCGATCCGGTGTCCTGTCCGAATTCATTCGGACCATTCAGTTATACCCATGCTCCGGCCCAGGAAAATGCCCTTCCTTCACCGCTCGCACATAAGCCGCCACGGCACCGGCCACACCATCGGGGCAGCCGGCAAGAAAATCCTTCACGAAGCGCGGCCGGCGACCGGCGGATACCCCCAGCAGGTCATGCAGCACCAGCACCTGGCCATCGGTATCCGCGCCGGCCCCGATGCCGATGGTGGGGATGCGCAGTGCCTGCGTGACCTGCCGGCCCAGCGACGTCGGCACGCATTCCAGCACCAGCAGTTGCGCCCCCGCATCCTGCAGTGCCAGGGCGTCCTCCAGAATGGCCTGCGCACCGGCGGCATCGCGCCCCTGTACCCGGTAACCGTCGGGGCTCGCCACCGACTGCGGCAGCAGACCCAGATGGCCGCAGACCGCAATGCCATGCGCAACCAGATGCCGCACCACCTCGATCACGGAACGCCCGCCCTCGAGTTTCACCATCTGCGCCGCACCCTCGTCCACCAGGCGGCGCGCATTGACCAGTGCCTGCGATGGGGTTTCATAACTGCGGTAGGGCATGTCCACCACGCGCAATGCCCGCTGTATGCCGCGCGCGACCGCCGCGGCATGATAAATCATGTGGTCCAGGCTCACCTCTCGTGTCGAGTCATGGCCCTGCAGTACCATACCCAGCGAATCCCCCACCAGCACCACCTCGATCCCGGCCACCTCCAGCACCTGCGCAAAGCTGGCATCGTAGGCCGTCAGGCTGGCGATTTTCCCGCCGGCCTGCTTCATGGCCAGCAGGGTCGCTGCCGTAACGGGATTCGGGTTGGTGTGTGGCATTACGATAACCTGGTTCTTTTCGGCACAGGGCCCTGCCCCGTATGGCGGCAGCCCTGTGCATGAAGGGAGTCAATCGGACAAAAATCCCAGTTTACAGGGAAATGGGCACCGGGTTGAAATAATGCCGGCCACTCTTCACCTCGCCGAGCCGCTGCAGGAGCGCCGCGTAATCCTCCTCGCGGCTGACAAGATCGATTTCCGCGGCATTCACGATCAGCAGCGGCGCGGCATCATAGTAATGGAAAAACCGGGTGTAGGCATCGGACAGGCGTTGCAGGTACTGGGCATCGATATCCGCTTCGTAGCTACGACCGCGCTTGGCAATGCGCTTGACCAGCACATCCACCGGTGCCTGCAGGTAGATCACCAGGTCGGGTACCGGCACGTCCAGGGTCAGGTGACTGTAGACCTGTTCGTAGAGCTTGAACTCTTCCTCATCGAGGGTGAGCTGCGCAAACAGTCGATCCTTGTCCATCAGGAAGTCGCCAACATGCACCGGCTGGAACATATCGCCCTGACGCAGCTCCTGCATCTGCTGTGCTCGCTGCATCAGAAAGAACAGCTGGGTCTGAAAGGCGCCCTGGCGCGGGTCACGGTAAAAGCGCTTTAAAAAGGGGTTTTCGTCGGCACCCTCCAGCAGCAGCTCACTGCCGAAGCTTTTGGCCAGCCGTTGCGCCAGGGTGGTCTTGCCGACCCCGATGGGACCTTCCACCACGATAAAGCCCGGATTGTGCAGACTCATGGCAGCGGTTCATCCAGTCGCTCCAGCCCATCCCGCGGACAGTTTGCCAGCAGTTCCGTGAGCGGACCGTGGCCCGGCACCTGCAATCCCTCCGGGGCAATCTCCGCCAACGGATAGAGCACAAAGTTGCGCTCCGGCATCCCGTAGTGCGGCACCCGCAGGTGATCATTGTCGATGGCATGATCGCCGAACAGTAGAATATCCAGGTCCAGGGTACGGGGCCCCCAGCGTTCACCGGTGCGTACCCGGCGATGATATTCCTCGATCCCCTGCAGCAGTACCAGGAACTCGTCGGCGCCCATGCTGGTATCCAGCGCCGCCACGGCATTGAGGTAATCCGGCTGCGGTTTCGGCCCCATGGGGATGCTGCGATAGAGACTCGATACCTTGTGCAGGCGAATGCGGGACAGGCTGTCCAGCTCTCGCAAGGCCTGGCGGATCTGTTGCAGGGGATCATCAAGATTACTGCCGAGCGCGATGTAGGCCCGGGTCGTTACTTCACTCACTGCTACCCTTCTCCTGCCGTTTCCGTGCGGGGCTTGCGGGAACGCCGGCGCCGACGCTTCTTGCCCGAGCGTTCGGGACCGGTCACCTTGACCTGTTCATCGGCATTCATCACCTGGAATTCCGTCCACCACTGTCCCAGTTCCTCCGGCGCCTCGCCGGCAGCACAGCGCAGCAACAGGAAATCATAGGCGGCACGGAAGCGCGGGTGACCCAGCAAGCGCAACGGCCGCTTGCCCTGGCGCTGTTCCAGCCGCGGCTGCAGCGACCAGATCTCGCGCATGGGCAGGCTGAAGCGTTTCGGAATGGAGATGTGCTGTGCCTGTTCGCTGACGATCTGGCCACCGGCAATCTGCATCGCCTCCAACGGTGACAGGTCGTCGGCCTGCAGGGCTTCAAGGCGCTGCCGCATCGGTTCCCACAGCAGTGCCGCAAACAGGAACGCCGGCGTAACCGGTTTATCCTCGGCGATCCGGGTATCGGTATTTTCCAGGGCACGGGTCACCAGGGTCAGCGGGAAATGCTGTTCCTCTTTCTCCAGTGCCTTTTCCGTCAGCGGGAACAGCGCCGCAAACAACCCATAGTGGCGCAGCATTTCGAAGGTCTTCAGACCGACGCCACTGAGGAGCAGCTTGAGCACTTCCTCATACAGGCGCGCCGCCGGGATCTCCGCCAGCAGGGGTGCGAGTTCCATGATTTTCGCCTCGCAACGCTCCTCGATGGTGAAGCCGAGCTTGGCCGCGAAACGCACCGCACGCAGCATGCGCACAGCGTCCTCACGGAAGCGCTGTTCCGGGTCACCGATCAGGCGCAGCAGGCCGACCTTGAGATCCGCCATACCACCGGTGTAGTCCACCACCGAGAAATCCTCGATGTTGTAGTACAGGGCATTTACAGTGAAATCGCGCCGCCAGGCATCTTCCTCGATGGTACCGTAGACGTTATCGCGCAGGATACGGCCCTCGTTGGTCTGCTGCGCATCATCCTCGTCGTCCTCCTGTTCGTGAAAGGCGCGAAAGGTGGCGACCTCGATCACTTCGCGGCCGTAGATCACATGGGCGAGACGGAAGCGCCGGCCAATGAGCCGGCAATTGCGGAACAACTGGCGGACGTCCTCGGGATGGGCGTCGGTGCCGACATCAAAATCCTTGGGCTCACGCCCCAGCAGCAGGTCACGCACTCCGCCGCCCACCAGGTAAGCCTGGTAACCGGCATTTTTCAGGCGGTAGAGCACCTTCAGCGCATTCGGGCTGATGGCGTCGCGGGAAATGACATGCTCGGGCCGGGGAATAATGGCGGGGAGCTGAGACCCGGGTACGGAGCGGCCGTTGTGACTCACTGGATTCTGCTTGCTGGATTCATAGGGCCCGTATCATACCACCGCTGGGCGCCGGTTTGCGCCTTTCAGGAGCGGCGCAATCCGCTGCCCCGTGATGCGACTCAGTAATGCGCCTCCTCCCCCAGTTCACGCATGACCTCGCTGAGCGAGGTCTCGCTGTTCTGTACCAGGCAGACCAGGTTGCCGACACTGCATACCGAAGCCTCCTTGCCATGCACGATCCAGCCACTGGGCGGGGTCCAGCCACGCACCTGGCTGAACATGGATAACTGGTCGGCATTACTCTGCACAATACGGCGGTAGTCATGGGCAAACATGGCCAGCCCCTCCATGTACTGTTCGTCCAGCATCCCAACCCCTTCCACCAGGGCACCATCATCACGAAAATGGCACACCACGTTCACGCCATCGATAGCCAGCAGACGTCGTATCATCGCATGGCCTCCTTATGCGCCAAGGGCATCATAGGCCGCCTGGTAATCCGCCTGTTCGTTGCGCATCACCACACCGCGATTGCCATTGGATACGGTGGACCATTCAAACCCCACCAACGTGAAGCCATCGATCGGATAGAAACCGGACTGGCCGGTAACCTTTTCCCAGCCACGCGCCTGCATGGTGGCGATGGAAATATTGGCGACGCAAACATGGGATACCAGATCCAGCACCTCGGCGGACAGATCGGTACCACCGGCAAGGCGGTGATCCTTCAGTTCACCACGATCAGTGAATTCAAAACTGGCAATGGCGCCTGGCAGGCTCATCAACTCATCAAGATTTTGCATACTGCACTCCTAATCGATTGTTATGTTGCGGTACAGGATGTGGATCTTCAGATCAGGTCTTCCGGCTCGTCACCAAGGCGCTTGTGCATCAGCTGCATCACCTCGTTGAGTGAACTGGCGGTGTTGTCCAGGAAACAAAACACGTTGGCCATGACACAGACCGTAAAATGCGGTCCGCGTACACTCCAGCCGGAAGCCGGGTTGAAAGGACAGGGATCCATGCTCATGGCCAGGAAATGGGTCTGCATGTGTGCACTGAGGTTGGTGGCCCTGCACATGATCGAGGCCATGCGCGCATGCTCCTCAGTCAACTCCCCCTTGCACGTGAAACGATCCCCCCGATAGGAATACTCTCCGGCCGCGATCACACCTGGCTTGGCTGCCAGCTCCGTAATGATATTCATCTTGCTCCACCCACCCGTTATGTTTTCGTTATGTATACGATGTTTACCACAGGGCTATCCAGCATGCCATATTGATCCTGCCCTGACTTCTGAGTACCCTGTGCTACTGAATCATTGCTTTCCGCTGCTCCATTCAATGCCCAAACCCGTATCACCACCCCACCCAGCGTACCCGCCAGCCGGTCTGCTGCGTCGTCTCGGCGCCGTCCTGTATGACGCCCTGCTGCTGCTCGCGATCTGGTTTTTCGCCACCGCCATCCTGCTGCCTTTCACCCATGGCGAGGCCCTGCACTCCGGCAACCCGCTCTACACCAGCTACCTCTTTTTCGTCAGTTTCTTTTTTTATGGCTGGTTCTGGGTACATGGCGGCCAGACCCTGGGGCTGCGCGCCTGGAAATTACGGGTGGAACGCACCGATGGCCGCACCATGACCTGGATGCAGGCGCTGCTGCGCTTTTTCACCGCAGCCGTTTCCTGGGCCGCATTCGGACTCGGCTTTCTATGGATTTTAGTCGACAAGCAGAAGTTGAGCTGGCACGACCGCTATTCGGAAACGCGCACGGTGCAGGTGCCGAAGGATTATCTGAAGATGGTATAAAACCAGGATCGGCATGAGCCGGCGGGCCCGAACCTGCCTGCGGACGGTGTTCTTTTTAAACAGCCCGCTGAACCATGACCTTCTTTCCGCCCTTAGCCCGGCGGCGCCAGCGGGAGTCCGGGTGCCGGTGTTTTGCAGGTGCGACAAATTTGCATTGCCATAGCAGATGAAATGCGTCCGAATGAATTCGAACCTACAGATGGCAGCCACAGTGTTTATAGCAAGACTGCACTATCCGATGGCGGCCGGGGCCCGTTGGCGCCGTCGAGAAGCACAGGGAACGGGCGTAGCCCGCAAGCCGTCGGGCCGCCTTTCTTTTGGTTCGTTTTCTTTGGCGGGACAAAGAAAATGAACCCGCCCAGCCAAGGGCGGAAAGAAGGTCATGGTTCAGCAGGTGAATGGAAATGAACACCGTCCGAAAACGAATTCGGGCCTGCCGACGGTATGCTCATACCCGCCGCAGCGCCCACACCCCCACGGCAAGAAACAGCAGAATCGGCGCAAAGGCGCTGACCACGGGAGGAATGCCGTACACCAGTCCCGAATGACTGAGCGTCTGGGACAGCAGCTGGAATCCAATCCCCACCATCACACCCACCAATAGTCGCTGTCCGGACCCAACGTTGCGCAGTGAACCAAACACGAATGGCACCGCCAGGAACAACATCACCAGCCCGGCCAGCGGGGCCGTGTACTTGATCCACAGGGCCAGCCGGTAGCGGCCCGACTCCAGGCCATTGGTGTCCAGGTAATCCACGTAGTGAATCAGATCCCGCGCGGACATACCTTCCGGTTCCTGCACCACCACATCCAGGATCTCGGGGGCCATGAGGTTCTCCCACTGCACCTGCGGCTGGCTCGCCGCCTGGACTTCATCTGCGGTGAAGCGCGTTTCGCGTACATGGGTCATATCCCAGTGGGTGCCCCGATGCTCCGCACGTTCCACGGAAGTGACGGACTCCAGCTGATGGTCCGCGGCGATCTTATAGGAGGAGACCCCCTGCAGCTCACCGGGCCCATGCATCTGCTGGATGTTGATGAAACGGTTTCCGTCCCGCACCCAGTAGCCGTTACGGCTCTGGAAGGTGATACGGTTGTGCAGCGCCAGTTCCCTCAGGGCCTGCCCCTGATGCTCGGCATCGGGAGCGACGAATTCACCGATCACCGTGGTCACGACCAGCATGAGGATCCCCACCTGCAATACGGAGCGGATCACTCGCCGCACGGAAAAACCGGCCGCCCGCATAGCCACCAATTCACTATTGGACGCCAGGGTTCCCAGTCCCATCAGGCTGCCCAGTAACGCCGCCATGGGAAACAGTTCATACACCCGGCGCGGTACGGTCAGGGCGGTATACTGCAGCGCCACCAGGGCATCATAGTTGCCGCGCCCGATATCACCCACCTCTCCAATAAAGGAAAAAAAGGTGTCCAGCGCGACGATCACCAGCAGGGCGATCAGGGTACTGCCCAGCACCGTGCGGGCGATGTAGCGGTCCAGTATTCCCATCATGTGCGCACCAGGAGGCGACGGATATTCGACCACTGCAGCAACAGTATCCCCAGCAGCAGGGGCAGGCCATGCACCCACCAGATACCCACCACCGGCGTCAACACCCCCTGCTCCATCCATACCCGGGCGGTACCCATCAGGTTGTAGTAGATGATGAAGGCCAGCACACCGACCGCCAGTCGGCCATAGCGACCCTGGCGGGGCGTGGTCCGGCACAACGGCACCGCCATGAACACCAGCACCAGGGTCGCCACCGGCACCGACAGGCGCCATTGCAGTTCCGCCTGATCGCGGCGGTCAGCCGATCTCCACAGCTCGGCGGTGGGGATGGCATCCTCCTTGCGGCTGCCCGTCACCTCCCCCGACTCCAGTAAAACGCCATGCTGGCGAAACTGCAGTATGCGATAGTCGGCACGCCCCGGCTGGCCCTCATAGCGGTAGCCGTCCACCAGCACCAGGAAGCGGTCGCCGGTCTCGGGGTCCCAGCGCTGGTAAGCGCTGGCCGCCGTGATGACCCGCTCCAGCCCCTTCTCCCTGGCATGCACGAAGACATTCTCCATGGATTTTTTGTCCCTGGAGATCTTCTCGGCATAAAACACCAGGGCCCCGTTGCGGATCTCCTTGAAGCGGCCGGCACCGACACTGCTGATATCGGCCGCCTGCTCCGCCTGGTCACGGATGCCATAGCCCAGCGCCGCCGTATGTGGTGCCAGGTACAGGGCTGCCCAGCCCAGTGCTGCTGCGGCCAGCAGCGCCAGCAACAGCAGCGGCCGGTAGATCCGCTTCGTACCGACGCCACAGGCGCCCAGCGCGGCCATTTCACTGTCTTTATAGAGCCGCCCCAGGCCCAGCATCACGCCCAGGAACAGCGCCAGCGGCATGATGAACACCAGGAATCCCACCGACTTGAGTCCAAGCAGGGAAAACACCGCCTCGCCGGGCAACTCGCCGGCGGCCGCTTCGGCGAGATAGCGGGACAGCCGGCCGCTGACCAGGATCAGCCACAACACCAGCGATACGGCAAGCCAGGTCTGCGCCACCTCCCGCATCAGATAACGATCGATTATGGAAAACATGTCAGGCCCTGCCGCCTTCCGCCCGCTGAATGAAAATCACCAATAGTTCCCGTACACTACGCACCCAATCAGGTTCGCCCCCCCCGCCTGCCAATGCAGCGGGCCGGGGCTACCCTATACCAGTCGTTCGAAGTTCTGCAAACAGACTCATCAGCCCAGGAGAACCCCATCCATGGAATTCAGCGTCAAAAGTGGCAATCCGGAAAAACAGCGCGGCGGTTGCGTAGTGGTCGGCATACACGAACCACGGCGCCTCTCGGAAGCGGCCAAACAACTGGACGAGGCTACCGAAGGCGCGCTGTCAACCATCCTCCGCCGCGGCGACCATGGCGGCAAGATCGGTGAAACCCTGATGCTGCATCACCTGCCCGGCCTGCTCTGTGAACGGGTGCTGCTGGTCGGCCTCGGCAAGCTCAAGGATTTTCATGATGCAGCCTATTATAAGGCCTGCGAGTCTGCCGCCACCGTCCTCGATACCAGCGGCGCCACCGATGCCGTCAGCTACCTCACCGACGTCAATCTAAAGGGCCGCGACCATTACTGGAAGGTACGCCAGGCGGTGGTGGCCACGGCCAATGCCTGTTACCGCTTCGACGAAACCAGGAGCAAAAAAGAACCGCCGAAACGCCCACTGAAGAAGCTCACCCTGTCCCTGCCCAACCGCGGCAGCCTGGACGCTGGCGAACGGGCCCTGCGTGATGGTCAGGCCATCGCCGCCGGCATGGCGCTGGCGCGCACCCTCGGCAACCTGCCCGGCAATATCTGCACCCCGACCCACCTGGCCGGACAGGCCCAGCAGCTCGGCAAGACCCACCGCAAGCTGAAGGTGGACGTGCTGGAAGAAAAGGACATGGAGAAGCTCGGCATGGGTGCGCTACTGTCGGTGGCCCGTGGCAGCCGCCAGCCGGCCAAGCTGATCATCATGAACTACAAGGGCGGCGCCAAGGGTGAAGCCCCGGTGGTGCTGGTGGGCAAGGGGGTCACCTTCGATTCCGGTGGTATCTCCCTCAAGCCCGGCTCAGCCATGGATGAAATGAAGTTCGACATGTGCGGCGCAGCCAGTGTATTCGGCACCCTGCAGGCCTGCTGCGAACTCGAACTGCCCACCAATGTCATCGGCATCGTGCCGGCCACGGAAAACCTGCCCGACGGGCTGGCCACCAAGCCCGGCGATGTGGTCACCAGCATGTCCGGCCAGACCATCGAGGTGCTCAACACCGATGCCGAGGGTCGGCTGATCCTGTGCGACGCACTGACCTATGCCGCCCGCTTCGAGCCCGCTGTCATTGTCGATATCGCCACCCTGACCGGGGCCTGCGTGGTGGCACTGGGCAAACATGCCAGCGGCCTGCTCGGCAACCATGAACCCCTGATCCATGACCTGCTCAAGGCCGGCCAGACCAGTGGCGACCGGGCCTGGCAGCTACCCCTGTGGGACGAGTACCAGGAACAGCTGAAGAGCAATTTCGCCGAC
Source organism: uncultured Gammaproteobacteria bacterium (assembly GCA_965367295.1). Taxonomy (GTDB): domain Bacteria; phylum Pseudomonadota; class Gammaproteobacteria; order DSM-19610; family DSM-19610; genus JAIVHA01. The sequence goes on from CBDUHN010000052.1 coordinate 10,722, forward strand.
ATGGCCAACATCGGTGGCCCCGGTGGCGGCACCATCACCGCCGCCTGCTTCCTGTCGCGCTTCGCCGAGGACCAGCACTGGGCCCACCTGGATATCGCCGGCGTGGCCTGGAAACAGGGCGACCAGAAAGGCGCCACCGGCCGACCGGTACCGCTGCTGATGCAGTACCTGCTGGATCGGGTGGCGGAGTAAAGGCGCCAGGCATGGCCACCTGCAACAGAAACCACGTTGACCGGAGCTGATTCACCATGACCCGCGTCGATTTCTATATTCTGCAGGGGGACGATGCCCACACCCGGCCACTGTTCGCCTGCCGGCTGGTGGAAAAGGCCTATGCGCTCGGTCACCGGATCTATATCCACACCGAGTCGGCCACCCAGACGGCCCACCTGGACGAACTGCTGTGGACCTTCAAACAGGACAGTTTTCTGCCCCACGCCCCGCAGGGTGCGGAACAGGGAGACCACTCACCGATCCTGCTCGGACACGCCACCGAGCCGGAACACAATACCGATGTGCTGATCAACCTGGCCCCGGCCGTCCCCCTGTTCTTCGGCCGTTTCGAGCGCGTCGCCGAACTCATCGATCAGCAGGAACAGCACAAGCTTCAGGGTCGGGAGCGCTACAGCTTTTACCGCGACCGGGGCTATGAGCTGCAGACCCACAAGCTGTAGTTGCTATTAGGATCCCCGGAGCGCAGAGGCCGACTTAAAACGGGCCTCAACCATCGGAGTCTCCCACTCCCCTGGGGTATAATCCCCCGCTTTGGCGTCCGCCGGATGGACGCCACCACTGACGCACAGCAGCCGAGACACCATGGACAAGACCTACGAACCTCACAGTATTGAACAACGCTGGTACGACACCTGGGAAAGCAGCGGCTGGTTTGCCCCCTCCGGCACAGGCACTCCCTACTGCATCATGATCCCGCCGCCAAACGTCACCGGCAGCCTGCACATGGGCCATGGCTTCAATAATACGGTCATGGATGCCCTGACCCGCTACCACCGCATGCGCGGCGACAACACCCTGTGGCAGCCGGGCACCGACCATGCCGGTATCGCGACCCAGATGGTCGTGGAGCGTCAACTCAATGCCGCGGACAAGACCCGCCATGACCTCGGACGCGAGGATTTCATCAAGCGCATCTGGGAATGGCGCGAGGAATCCGGCGGTAACATCACCCGCCAGTTGCGCCGCATGGGCTCCTCACTGGACTGGGAACATGAACGCTTCACCATGGACGAGGGCCTCTCCGAGGCCGTGAAAGAGGTGTTCGTGCGCCTCCACGAGGAAGGCCTCATTTACCGCGGTCAGCGGTTGGTGAACTGGGATCCGATCCTGCATACCGCAGTAAGCGACCTGGAAGTGATCTCCGAGGAAGAACAGGGGCACCTGTGGCATATGCGCTATCCGCTGGCCGACGGTTCGGGCCACCTGGTGGTGGCCACCACGCGCCCCGAGACGATGCTCGGCGACACTGCCGTGGCCGTGCACCCCGACGATGAACGCTATGCGCACCTGGTGGGCAAGACCATCGCCCTGCCGCTCACCGGCCGCGAGATCCCCGTCATCGCCGACGACTATGTGGACATGGAATTCGGCACCGGCTGCGTGAAGATCACCCCGGCCCATGACTTCAACGACTATGAAATTGGCAAGCGCCACGATCTGCCCATGATCAATGTGCTCACCATCGATGCCGCCATGAACGACAACTGCCCGGAGAAGTACCAGGGCATGGACCGTTACGAGGCACGTGACGTCATCATCCACGATCTCAAGGAACTGGGCCTGCTGGAAAAGATCGACGATCACAAACTGATGGTGCCGCGTGGCGATCGCTCCGGCGCCGTGGTGGAACCCTTCCTCACCGACCAGTGGTATGTAAAGGTCGGCCCGCTTGCGGAACCGGCCATCCGCGCCGTGGAAAACGGGGACATCCGGTTCATCCCCGATAACTGGAAGAACACCTATTACGAATGGATGCACAACATCCAGGACTGGTGTATTTCCCGCCAGATCTGGTGGGGCCACCGCATACCCGCCTGGTATGACCTGGAAGGTAATGTGTACGTAGGCCGTTCGGAAGACGAGGTACGCGAAAAACACGGCCTTGGCGCGGACATCGCCCTCACCCAGGACGAGGACGTGCTCGATACCTGGTTCAGCTCCGCCCTGTGGCCCTTCTCCACCCTCGGCTGGCCGGAACAGACCGAGCGGGTAAAGACCTTCTATCCCACCAGCGTGCTGGTCACCGGTTTCGACATCATCTTCTTCTGGGTTGCGCGCATGATCATGATGGGTTTGAAATTCATGGATGAGGTGCCGTTCCGGGAGGTCTATATCCACGGCCTGGTACGCGACTCCCACGGCCAGAAGATGTCCAAGTCCAAGGGCAACGTGCTCGACCCCATCGATCTGATTGATGGCATCGAACTGGAAGCCCTGGTGGCCAAGCGCACCAGCGGCATGATGCAGCCGCAGATGGCCAAAAAGATCGAAAAGGCCACCCGCAGGGAATTCCCCGACGGCATCCCCAGCTTCGGCACCGATGCACTGCGCTTCACCTTCGCCTCGCAGGCCTCCACCGGCCGCGACATCAACTTCGACCTCAACCGCATCGAGGGCTATCGCAACTTCTGCAACAAGCTCTGGAACGCCGCACGCTATGTGCTGATGAACACCGAAGGGCAGGACTGTGGTGCTGCTGGAGGCACAATGGAACTGTCCGCTGCGGACCAGTGGATCCTGTCGCACCTGCAGCAGACCGAGCAGCAGGTGATCGACGCCATGGCCGGCTACCGTCTCGACCATGCCGCCCAGGCCATCTATTCCTTCCTCTGGGATGAATACTGCGACTGGTATCTGGAACTCTCCAAGCCGGTGCTGGTGAGCGACGATGCCAGCGCGGCCCAGAAGCGTGGCACCCGCCGCACCCTGGTACAGGTGCTGGAGGCCATGCTGCGCCTGGCCCATCCGCTGATCCCCTTCATCACCGAAGAGATCTGGCAGCGCGTGGCACCACTGGCCGGCGTGAGCGGCGAAACCATCATGCGCCAGCCCTACCCGGTGCCGGATACGAGCCTGATCAACGAGCAGGCCAGTGCCGAAATGGAATGGGTGAAGCAATTCGTACTCGGTGTACGCAAGATCCGCAGTGGCATGAACATCGAACCCCGCAAGGCATTGCCGGTATTACTGGCCGACGGTTCCGCTATCGATCAGGCCCGCCTGGAGGCCAACCGCGCCTATGTGGAGGCCCTCGCCCGCACCGAATCCATCACCTGGCTGGACAGCAGCGATGCGGCACCGGAATCGGCCACCGCCCTGCTCGGGGAAATGAAACTGCTCATCCCCATGGCCGGCCTTATCGACAAGGAAGCGGAGCTGGCGCGCCTCGTCAAGGAAATCGCCAAGCGGGAACAGGATCTCGAGCGCGTCATCAACAAGCTGGCCGATGACCGCTTTGTCAGCAAGGCACCGGAAGCCATCGTGGAAAAGGAGCGTGCCAAGGCGGCGGAAATGCGCATAGCCCTGGAAAACCTGCAGGCACAGCGGGAAAAAATTGAAAGGCTGTAGATATCGGGCATTGCACGGCATCCGGTTTTCAGGAGCATGACCTTGCACAGAATAATACGTAAATACCTTTCCAGCCTTTTGAAAAGATATTACCTGGTTTTCAGGGGTGGCTATTCGGTAGGTAAATCCTATGGTGTGTATTTCCTGTTCGACTGGGCTCACTCCATCGACAAGAAAGTGGCGCTGCACCTGTATGAAAACAAGCAGCTGCGATTCGCCAGCAGGCTGGCCAGGGAACTAAGGCCAGACCGCTTCTATGATATCGGCGCCCATGCCGGGCTGTATTCATTACTGGTACAGCACAATTCGCCGGACACCCGGGTACATGCCTTTGAGCCAGATAAACAGAACCTCAGCCAGCTATATGCCAACCTATACCTGAATCAGCATTACGACCGTATTGAGGTACACAATCTTGCGGTTTCCAATAGCACCGGCACCGCCTTTCTCGACCGCTCGGAGCAAACCGGCAGGGGCACCAGAAACATTGTCAACACCGGTAATTACCAGGTCGAAATCACCCGGTTCGATGACCTGTTCACCGACAGGAATACGCACTCTTTTTTCAAGATTGATGTCGAGGGACATGAATGCAGCGTGATCGAGGGCGCCCGGGAATTCCTTACGCACAATTCCTGTATATTGCTGATCGAATCCACGCCCGAGGCATTCCCCGCACTCCATGAACTCATGACCGGTATCGGTTACCGGGAAGCAGCGACGCCCGATGGTGTACACGACCATGTGTTTCTGAATTTTGCCGCCCCCGGACTCTGATCAGCGACGCCGGCCTTCCCAAACCGGAACTCCGGCAGATCGGCACGGAACAGGTCAACTTACTCTTCGCGGCCACCCCGCTGGCCAACCACCGGCCTAGGAACGCACCATCACCGTAGCATCGCGTTGTGGCTCCCGTGCCCGGTGCTGCATCATGGAGATGAAGGCCGGGATGATTTCCGGGTCGAACTGGGTGCCGGCGCAGCGTTGCAGTTCCTCCATCGCCGTCGCGAATCCCGGTGTCTTCCGGTAGGGTCGCACGGCTGTCATGGAGTCAAAGGTGTCGGCCACCGCAAGAATCCTGGCCTCCAGGGGAATGTCCTCACCCCGGAGATGATCCGGATAACCGTTGCCGTCCCAGCGTTCGTGATGACCGCGAATCCAGGGAATCAGGCCATGCAGCTGCCGGATTGGTGCCAGCATCTCCGCACCACGGGCCGGGTGCATTTTGACGATTTCATACTCTTCCTCCGTCAGCCTGCCCACCTTGTCCAGGATTGTCTCACTGGTGCCAATCTTGCCGATATCATGCAGCAACGCGGCGATGCGGATGCGCTCCACATGCTCCTCGTCCAGCCCCAGGATGGCTGCGGTCTGCGAGGCATATTCCGCCACACGATCACTATGCCCCTTGGTCCATGATGACTTCGCCTCCAGGGCGGCCACCAGGCTGGTCAGGGCCGCAATAAATAGATCATGCGCCTCCATCTCCGCCCGTTTCTGTGCCGTGATGTCATGCACGGTTCCCGACATTCTGGACGGCTTCCCATCCTCGTCGAAGATCATTTCCCCCAATTCATGCACGTAGCCCACCGAACCGTCCGGCCGCATGATGCGGTGCTCGATGTCATACGGTTTATGGCGGTAGACCACATCATTAACCGCATTCTGGATCTTCACCCGGTCCTCGGGGTACACGATTTCAAGGAAGGCCTCGTAACTGGCCACAAACTTTTCTGGCGCGACACCGAAGAGCCGGTATATTTCATCGGACCAGCAGAGTGTATTGCTGCCTATATCCCAGTCCCAACTGCCGATATGGGCGATACGCTGGGCGTTTTTCAGCCCCTCCTCGCTGCGCTTCAGCTTTTCATGTGCCCGGTTTTCCTCGGTCACATCCTCACACAGGCACAGCATGCCCGAGCGGTTTTCCTGCTGGAATTCCACCGGGAACATCTTTATGTTGAACTGCCGGTCCTGCTTGGTCACCAGAAACGAATCACCTTCCGGTGACGGTGGTGCCGCGCCCGGCTCGCAGGCCTGCAGCGGGCCGTCCTGGCGTGGGAAGATGTCGTAATAGGGACGGTTGAGAATCTCTGCATAGGACAGCCCCGCCACCTCTGCGTAGGCCCAGTTGCAACGGATGATCCGGCAATCCGTATCATGGATAAACATTGGATCCGAAATACTGTCGAAGGTCTTTTCCCATTCGTATTTCGCGCGTTCGATAGCATGGTAATTTTCCTGCAGCCGGGCGGACATCTCGTTAAAGGCATTGGCCAGCAACTCAACCTCGTCCCCCGATTTCACCTGCAACTGCTCCCCCAGGTTCATCGGGTTGGTGCCACTTACACGGCGTACCAGGTATTCCATCGGGCGGGAAATCTTCCGGGCCAGGTAAAACGAGGTCAACACCGCCGACAACAGGGTAAACAACCCCAGGGTCAGCACCAGGTGACGGCCTTTGGCAATCCTGGCCATCAGCGGTCCATGATCAAAGGCGATCATCAGCCGCCCCTGGGAGATGCCCTGCCACTCGACTTCCGTACTCACCCAATCCCCGTTGGACAGTTTTGCATGTTGCTGGAGGGCCGCTGCTTCCAGCACCCGCCCCTCGGGTGTCCATACTTCACCATTCCGGGAGGCATTCCCGGCGGCCAGGATACGCCCCTGCTGGTCCAGGAACAGGGCATCATTCACATGGTGGCTGGCGGACAGGGTTTCGATGACTTGGCGCAACTGCCCGCGGTCACCGTCCCGCAGGGCATAGCCGGCATTGCTGGCGGCAATTTCCATCAAATCGACGAAAAGATCATTCTCCTCCCCGATGACCTGGCGTTCGCCGATCAACAGGGCCCAGAACAACAGGCACAGTCCGACTCCCAGGAACAGGGCAATATGGATAAGCGGTATTTTGGTGCGTAGATTCATGCCTGTCTGCCATTACTGCAGCGGATCGCCTGTCGAAGGTAGTGGCAACTCGCCAGCCTCCTCTGCATAAAAATCGTGCCGGGGCTGCTACAGATATCGGCGCTGAACCGGAATTATTAAGCGACAGACGGTCACCGGGGGGGAGCCTCCCGAATCCCGCATTATGATGGGAAATTTATTTTCACCAGCCAGATACGGAGACAACCCCGGGCCGGCCGGCCCTATGCGTCCCTGCCGGTCTCCGGCGACGGACCCGGTGCCAGCGGCGGGTAGGAACGCACGTGCAGGTCCCGCTGCGGGAAAGGAATCTCGATACCCTGTTCACGAAAAGCGGCATCCAGGGCGAAATTGAGATCACTGACCACCTGCAGGCGCTCGTCGATATTGCGCACATGGGCGCGTAGTTCGAAATTCAATGAACTATCGCCAAAGCCCAGGAACAGTACCTTCGGTGCCGGTACCGAACCATCGGTCAGCACCGAGGGATGCTCGTCGGCCAGACGCAGCAGGATCTCTTTCACCAGCTGCGTATCACTGCCGTATGCCACACCGATGGGCAACCGTAACCGGCCGGTCATGTCGTACAGCATCCAGTTGGTAACCTGGTTGGAGATCAGGTCCGAGTTGGGCACGATGACATCGGCACGATCAAAGGTCTGGATCTGGGTGGAACGGATGCGAATGCGCTTCACGTACCCTTCCGTATTGCCCACCACCACCCAGTCGCCTGTCTTCACCGGACGTTCGAACAGCAGGATGAGACCTGATACGAAATTATTGACGATGTTCTGCAACCCGAAGCCGATCCCCACCGAGAGCGCACCGAAGATGATCGCCAGGTTGCTGAAGTCCATCCCGGTGATGCCCAGGCCGATGAGCACGGCCACTGCGGTACCCGCATAACCGGTAATGGTCACCATGGCCTCACGCGCACCACGGTCCATGCGGGTTTTCATCAGCCAGCGGCGGTCCAGCCGGGACCGGAACCAGCCACTCAGGGCCAGCAGCAACGCAGTAACCAGCAATGCCAGCAAAAATCGCATCGGCTCGATATGCAGGGAACCGATTTGCAGACCCTGGCTGAGGCGTTCCTGTAAGCCCTGGGTGGTGGCATCGGACAGATCCCAGGCACGTAACAGCGCCATGGCAAACAGGGACCAGAGGGCAATGGTGCTGATAAGGCGCACCCATACCAGGCCCGTGATTGCACGCCCGGGGATCACCCCCAGCAGTTCTCGTATCCGCTGGTGGCGAGGCTTACGCGCGGCATCCAGGTTATCGAAAAATTCGCCCAGCAGCGTGGAAAACAGCGCGAGCAAACCGAAAGCCACCATACTGCCGACCACTCCACGAAAGCCGCTCAGGGCAAGGTTCCGGTACCCCAGCCAGTCTGCCACCACCACACCAAACAACAGCAGATAGGCGACTATCCGCAACCACAGGGTTCCAGCCAGGCCGGGGAAGCGCCCCAGCAGCCACACCACCCAGATCAGGTTCAGTGCGAACAGTCCGACGATCAGGCCACGGGCACTGTACAGGGCCGCATCAGGCAGACGCTGAACCACCAGCGCAGTGATGAAGAGGTAGATGATAAACGCCAGCGCCAGCAATATACGCAACCGGCGTCCCAGGGCGCGCATCAGTTTCGGGTCGAGGTCGAACAGCTGTTTACCAGGGCGCTTGGGTGCAAGAAATACCAACATGGACGCCAACAGAAAATAATAGATTGGCAGACCATAGGCGAGAACGTTCAGAAACGGGACCGGTGATTCATCTCCGGTACGATAAAACAGGTAGCCTGCCGCCAGTAGGGTCGAAAGGAGATGGGGCGCAAAATGCCCAAAAGTCGCTACGCAGGCAGTGAGGAAATGTTCGCTAAAGGTAGTGGCCTGATCGGGCCTTAGCTCTATGCCCTTCCGGATACGCCTGCGGACCCCGATACCCGACGCGATGCCTGTTATCAGCAAGAGTGCCAATATCACCCGGTCAGTGTTATTCAGGAACTCGAAACCACTGCCCTGAAGCAAAAAATCCTGCAGTTGTCGCCCCCATCCAGGCAGATCATGAAGGTGATCCATAATCACCAACAGGAGATTGGGGCCCTTTGCCAGCAGACGCCGGGCAAGCACCTCTTTCAACTGTGCATTCACGGTGTCATGCAACTCCCCGGAACGCAACAGCAGTAGCCGGCATTGCGCAAGCTGCTTGTCCACGGCGATCTTGTCGCGTTCCAGGTCGCGGCGTTTGCTACGTACCTCCGGCGGTTCGACCTTGCTCGCCTCGCCAAGACTGGCCAGTGCTTCGGTCAGGCTGTTGAGTTGCGCTTCCTGCGTGGTCACGCAGGTCTGGGCCACGGTATGCTGTACGGTCAGGGAACCCAGCCAGTCACGAAGTTCGGATTCGGTCAGGTTTTTTCGTGCCAGATCCGTTTCGATACCGTCGAGTTTTTTTGCGGCCTCGACAACCTGTTTCTGTACATCACCGGCCTCGGCCGCCATGACCGCTGACGATAAACCCAGCCAACAGAGCATCAGTCCGGCCGTCAACCAACGGAGAAAACACTTCGTTTCGGTATGCTGGATCATCATCCGTCTACGCAGGGAACAGGGGTGGTATGCCCGAAACAGATGGGGCGTTCGCATCGTAGCAAGCGACAGAAGCTTTTCCTACTGTCTGCCCGCATCCTCCCCACTCCCGGAAAACCGCTCCGGCATCGCACAGCATCCCTGAAATGGAACTGAACCCGGGTAAC
>CBDUHN010000053.1:0-19901 GCA_965367295.1 uncultured Gammaproteobacteria bacterium
GCGCCGCCGAGCATCGCAGGCCAAACCGGATCAAGCGCGCAACTGTCTGAGCCGCGATAGCGGCGAGTTTTGCGTGCGCCGGTTTGGCCGAGAAGCGCAGGGAACGGGCGCAGCCCGCAAGCCGTCGGGCCGCCTTTCTTTTGGTTCGTTTTCTTTGGCGGGACAAAGAAAATGAACCCGCCCGGCAAAGGGCGGAAGGAAGGCCATGGAATGGCACGCAAAACGAAAAATACCGCCCGAATGAATTCAAACCCGCAGCAAACAAAAACAGGGGCCGAAGCCCCTGTCGTTGACTACATGATTGCCTGGCTTCAGGCCGACTTCACCTCGTACAGGTGCACATCCCGCTGCGGGTAAGGGATGCTGATGCCATTGGCATCAAAGGCCAGCTTGATATTTTCCAACAGGTCGGCGCGCACCGGCCAGTAGTCGCCGCTGTTGACCCAGGGGCGCACATTGAAGTTGACGCTGTTATCACCCAGTTCACCCAGCGCAATAGCAGGCGCAGGATCCTTCAGGATGCGGTCATCCTTGCTCATGATGTCGGCCATGATCTCCTTGGCTTTCTTTATGTCGTCGTCATAACCGATACCGAACACCAGATCAATGCGGCGGGTGGGCTTGGCGGAGACATTGACGATGGTGCCGCCGTAGATCTGGCCGTTGGGGATGATGATCTGACGGTTGTCGCCGGTTCTCAGAATGGTGGAAAAGATACGCACTTCTTCCACAACGCCCGCGGTACCGGCGGCCTCGATGAAGTCACCTTCCTTGAAGGGACGGAACATGATCAGCATGACCCCGGAGGAGAAATTGGCCAGCGAGTCCTTTAGGGCCAGGCCGATGGCCAGGCCGGCGGCACCGAAGATAGCCAGCAGGGAAGTGGTTTCGATGCCAAGGTGATCAAGGGCCGCGATGACCACCACTACCAGCAGTACCGTGTAAATGATATTGCCCAGGAATTGCACCAGCATATTGTCCATGCCGGTTCGGGCCATGAGCTTCTTCATGATCCGGGTGAGTCGTGTGGCAATCCATTTACCAATGAACCAGATCGCGGCGGCCACAACGATGCGAATGGCCCAGGGGATCAGGAATTGTTCGATGAAGTCGGGTTGGGTAATGCTGTTGAGAGGGTCCATAGGTGTACTCCTTGGTACTGTTGTTCTGTTTAGTAATCCGGAAACGGTGACGCCGCCCGGGGGCGGCGTCACACATGTAACCACAGTCTTCGCAGCGGTTTATTGCACTACGATTTCACTGCCCTGGATGGTGATTTCCACGCGACGGTTCTGGGCGCGGCCTTCACGGGTGGTATTGCTGGCCACCGGCTGGGTTTCACCCATGCCCTTGGTGGTGATCAGGTCGGCGTTGATACCCTTGTTCACCAGGTACGCCTTCACGGTTGCTGCGCGGCGTACGGACAGGCCCATGTTGTAGTCATCGGCACCGGTACTATCGGTGTGACCCACCACGGATACATTGTCGATGCTGTTCATCTGCTTGAGGCCGGCAGCCAGGGCATCCAGTTCCGCCTTGCCCTGTGCGCTGAGGTCGGCCTTGTTCAGCCCAAACAGCGCACCGGCGCCCAGGGTCTTGGTCTTCATGATCTGCTGCGGAGCGGGGGTGGGTGCCGGGGTCGGAGCCGGGGCCGGGGCAGCAACCTTTTCCTCAGCCGGGAACAGGTCCGGATCGCATTCCTTGATGGCCAGTTCCTTGGTCCAGGCGGAGGTGCGTACGCAGTTGCCGTAGTTGTCGTGAACCACATAGCCGCGGGAATCGACGGCATAGGCCTCGTTGCCGACCGGGCAGGAATGTTCGCCGGCGATGGCGCTCATGCCGGCGGTCAGGGAACTGGTCAGCAACAGGGTACGGATGGTCTTTTTCATATTGATTTCCTTAATCAGTTTTTTTTGGGAGGCCAAGTGCCGTGCATTGTAGAGAGACTGATTGCTGGCGACAAATGTTTGTAATCCAAGGCATGGACATGATGTGGTCAGGTGTCCGTTTGACAAGAATACTGGATTTTTAATGGCTTAGCCTGGATTTTGATGCTTGCATTCAATTCTTGATGTGCAAGAATTGTGAACAACTTGTAGCGCAAATGTGACGAATTCGTAAATTCGTATTCCGGCGGCCACAGTAGGGGGACCATGTGAAGATCGCGCTGGTGGATGATGATGAAGACCTGACCAAGCTTATTGGGGTCTGGATTGAGGCGGTGGGGCATGAATGCAGCTGTTTCGGTACCGGGAAAGCGGCCATCGAGGCGCTGGAAACCGAGAAATTCGACCTGCTGATCCTGGACTGGATGTTGCCCGATATCGCCGGTGACGAGGTCATGGCCTGGGCGCGCAAACATCTCGACTGGCCGATCCCGATTCTGTTCGTGACCCGGCGGGACAGCGAGGCAGATATCGTCTATGCGCTGGAGCACGGTGCCGATGATTATATGACGAAACCCGTCAAGTCGCTGGAGTTGATGGCTCGTATATCCGCCCTCGGCCGGCGTACCGCGGCCATGCAGAAAACCGATCCACGGGAGCTGGAATTCGGGGCCTACCATATCGATTTGTCCAGTCGTGCATTGAGTTACCGGGATGAACCGGTTGATCTGACCCAGAAGGAATTCGATCTGGCGGTATTTTTCTTCAAGAGCCGTGGTCAGTTATTGTCGCGCAAGGAAATACTGGAATCGGTATGGGGAGTGAAGGCGGATTTGAACACCCGTACGGTGGATACCCATGTCAGTCGATTGCGCCAGAAACTCTCCTTGGCAAAGGAACCAGAATGGCGCCTGAGCGCGGTCTATCAACATGGCTACCGGCTTGAACATCTGGTTCAGGATGAGACGATTGCGGTGTTAGACGCCAAGAGCTGATCCTGGTGCGCGGTTCCGCCAGGGCCACGCGCCCACCCTTGCGGTAACGGTCCTCAATATTTTCTTTTCTGGTATTCCCTATGCATCAACATGATTCAATCCGGGCCATGGAGTGGACGGGTACGTCCCTCCGGTTGCTGGACCAGCGCGTGCTGCCGGCACGGCATGAATACCTCGAACTGCATACCGCCCGGGAGGTGGCCAAGGCCATTCGCGACATGGTGGTGCGTGGCGCTCCGGCCATCGGCATCACGGCTGCCTACGGACTGGTGTTGGCCGCACAGGCCCGTTATGTCGAAGACCCCGCTGGATGGCGGTCGTTGCTGGAGCAGGATCGTCAGATCCTGGCGGACGCCCGGCCCACGGCGGTGAACCTGTTCTGGGCCCTGGGGCGGATGATGGCACATGCACAGGACCTGGAGGGCAATCCTGTCCCGGCGCTGGAGGCGGAGGCGGGTGCCATACATATAGAGGATGTGGAGGCCAATCGCCGCATGGGTGCACTGGGTGCGGGGCTGATGGATGCCGGTTCCGGTGTGCTGACTCACTGTAACACCGGTTCCCTGGCTACCGGCGGGTATGGCACGGCCCTGGGTGTGATTCGCAGCGCCTGGGCAGCCGGCAAGCTGGCCCGGGTGTTCGCCGATGAAACCCGTCCCTGGCTGCAGGGTGCGCGGCTCACCGCCTGGGAACTGGTGCAGGACCAGATCCCGGTCACGCTGCTGGTCGACGCCGCCGCTGCCCACCTGATGAAAACCGGCCAGGTGCAGTGGGTCATTGTCGGCTCCGACCGCATTGCCGCCAACGGCGATGTGGCCAACAAGATCGGCACTTACAGCGCCGCGGTCGTGGCCCGTCATCACGGGGTGAAATTCATGGTGGTGGCACCCTCATCCACCATTGATATGCTGACCCCCACTGGCGAGCAGATCCCCATCGAGAATCGCGATTCCGCCGAGGTGCTGTCACTGGCCGGACAGCGGGTGGCGGCCGCGGGTGCGCAGGCCTGGAACCCGGCGTTTGATATAACCCCGGCCGGGCTGGTGGATGCTATTGTCACCGAGCGCGGCGTGGTGCTGAAGCCCACCGCGGAGAAAATGGCGGCACTAATGGGGGTATAAGCTCCTCCCCAGACGCCCTGAGAGCTCGTATCCCCGCCGTTCCTTTAGGTGCAGTAGGGTGGCCGCCTGTGGTACAATCGCGCGATTATTTGGTCTCAAACCCGCTCAGAGGTTCTGGGTGGGTCCGGCAGCGAATCATAACGACAATGGAAGTGATGCCAGCCTATGGCTGAATTTGCCAAAGAAGTACTCCCCGTCAATCTCGAAGACGAGATGCGTCAGTCCTACCTCGATTACGCCATGAGCGTAATCGTCGGCCGCGCCCTGCCCGATGTGCGCGATGGCCTGAAGCCGGTGCACCGGCGCGCCCTGTACGCCATGAGCGAACTGGGCAACGACTGGAACAAGCCCTACAAGAAATCCGCGCGTATCGTCGGTGACGTCATCGGTAAGTATCACCCCCACGGTGATACCGCGGTGTATGACACCATCGTACGTATGGCCCAGCCTTTCTCGCTGCGCTACATGCTGGTGGACGGGCAGGGCAACTTCGGTTCCGTGGACGGTGATTCGCCGGCGGCCATGCGCTACACCGAAGTACGCATGGCGAAGATCGCCCATGAACTGCTGGCGGACATCGACAAGGAAACCGTAGATTTCGTCCCCAACTACGACGAATCCGAATCGGAACCCGCAGTATTCCCGACCCGCATTCCCAACCTGCTGATCAACGGCTCGGCCGGTATCGCGGTGGGGATGGCCACCAATATTCCGCCCCACAACCTCAATGAGGTCATCAACGCCTGCATGGCGGTGATCGACAATCCCGAGGTGACCATCAAGGAACTGATGGAGCATGTGCCGGGACCGGATTTCCCCACCGCCGGCATCATCAACGGCGTGCGCGGTATCCAGGAGGCCTACCTCAATGGCAAGGGTCGCATCCACATCCGCGCCCGCACCCATGTGGAGCGTGATGACACGCGTGGAGGCCGTGAGGCCATCATCGTCACCGAGCTGCCCTACCAGGTGAACAAGGCGCGGCTGCTGGAGAAGATCGCCGAGCTGGTCAAGGACAAGAAGATCGAAGGTATCAGCGAGCTGCGCGACGAGTCCGACAAGGACGGCATGCGCATGGTCATCGAGCTGAAGCGCGGCGAGGTACCCGAGGTGCTGCTGAACAATCTCTACCAGCAGACCCAGATGCAGAATGTATTCGGCATCAACCTGGTGGCGCTGGTGGATGGTCAGCCACGACTGCTGAACCTGAAGGAGATCCTGGAAGCCTTCATTCGTCACCGCCGTGACGTGGTGACCCGTCGCACCGTTTATGACCTGCGCAAGGCGCGCGACCGTGCCCATGTGCTGGAAGGGCTGGCCGTGGCGCTGGCCAACATTGATGAAGTCATCCAGCTGATCAAGTCCTCCGCCAGTCGGGCAGAGGCCAAGGAAGGCCTGATCAAGCGCCTGTGGGCGCCCGGCGTCGTGATCGATATGCTGGAACGCGCCGGTGCCGGTGCTTCGCGTCCCGCCGAACTGGGTCCGGAGTTCGGCCTGGTGGAAGGTGGTTATCGACTGTCCGATGTGCAGGCCCAGGCCATTCTCGATCTGCGTCTGCATCAGCTCACCGGGCTGGAACAGGACAAGATCGTTGGCGAGTACAAAACCCTGCTGGAACAGATCGAGGAGCTGCTCGACATTCTCAATAATCCCGACCGCCTGATGCAGGTGATTCGCGATGAACTGGAGGAGATGAGGACCCAGTACGGTGATGCAAGACGCACCGAGATCCTGGAGGCATACGAGGATCTCTCACTGGAGGACCTGATCGCCGAAGAAGACGTGGTCGTAACCCTGTCCCACACCGGTTATGCCAAGTCGCAGCCGGTGTCTGACTATACGGCCCAGCGGCGTGGTGGTCGTGGCAAGAGCGCCACCAAGGTGAAGGAAGAGGATTTCGTCGACAAGCTGTTCATTGCCAGCACCCACGACACCATTCTCTGCTTCACCAGTCGTGGCAAGGCCTACTGGTTGAAGGTTTACCAGTTGCCTCAGGCCAGTCGCACTTCGCGCGGCAAGCCCATCGTCAACCTGCTGCCGCTGGAAGAAAATGAGCGCATCAATGCCGTGCTGCCGGTAAAGGCCTTCACTGACGACCATTTCGTGTTCATGGCTACCGCCAACGGTACCATCAAGAAAACGCCGCTGACCGATTTTTCCCGTCCACGTACCAATGGCATCATTGCCGTGGACCTGCGTGATGGCGACTACCTGGTGGATGTGGCGATTACCGACGGCACCCGTGATGTCATGCTGTTCAGTGATGCCGGCAAGGCCATTCGTTTCAGCGAGGCGGATGTGCGGGCCATGGGACGCACTGCCTGTGGTGTACGTGGTATACGTCTGCAACCGGGCCAGAGGGTGATTTCACTGATCATCGTTGACGAGGGTGATGTCCTGGTGGGTACCCAGCGTGGCTATGGCAAGCGCACTGCCGTCAGTGAGTATCCCGTGTATGGTCGCGGTGGACAGGGTGTGATTTCCATTCAGGGCTCCGAACGTAATGGTGAAGTGGTGGGCGCCGTGCTGGTCAGGGATGATGACGAAATCATGCTCATCACCAATGGCGGTACCCTGGTACGTACCCGCGTCAACGAGATTTCCCGCATGGGTCGCAACACCCAGGGCGTACGCCTGATCAATGTCGACGAGGACGAAAACCTGGTAGGCATCGAGCGCATCCTTGAAGTGGAAGGCGAAGAGGGAGAGATGATCGAGGGCGAGGTGGATTGAGGCCCGGCCCGGGTCGACTACGCCTCCTGCAGGTTTGAATTCATGGGGGCATGGTCCGTGTCTACAGGCTATAGGGCCCAAGTGAATTCGGCCCCCATAGGCAATACACCACAGTCCAGGTTCCAACGTCACGGCGCGGGTCTACCACCTGGCGCCGGTTTTTTTCCCGGCGGCCTGCCGGTGTGAGGAGCGGTAAAGCAATGACCAAGATATACAACTTCAGTGCGGGTCCTGCCGTGTTGCCGCAGGAAGTGCTGGCGCAGGCAAAAGAAGAACTGATGGACTGGCACGGCTGTGGCATGTCGGTGATGGAGATGAGTCACCGTGGCAAGGAATTCATGTCCATTGCCCAGCAGGCTGAGGCCGATCTGCGTGAGCTGATGGCCATTCCTTCCAACTACAAGGTGCTGTTCCTGCAGGGCGGCGCCAGCAGCCAGTTTGCCATGGTGCCCATGAACCTGCTGCGCGGTAAGACCTCTGCGGATTATCTATGGACCGGCGCCTGGGGCAAGAAGGCCATCGCCGAGGCCAAGCGCTACTGCAGGGTTAACGTGGCGGCCAGTTCCGAGGCGGACAAGTTCAACAGCGTGCCTGCGCGCGACCATTGGCAGCTCGATCCCGATGCGGCCTATGTGCATTACACCCCAAATGAAACCATCGGTGGCGTCGAGTTTGCCGACATCCCCGACGTGGGTGATGTGCCGCTGGTCGGGGATTTTTCCTCCACCATCCTGTCGCGCCCGCTGGACGTATCAAAGTTCGGTGTCATCTATGCCGGCGCCCAGAAGAATATCGGCCCGGCCGGTCTGACGGTGGTGATCGTGCGTGATGACCTCATCGGCCAGACCCTTGATGGCACGCCGGTGATGTTCGACTACAAGACCCACGCCGACAATGATTCCATGTACAACACTCCGCCCACCTATGGCTGGTATCTGGCCGGGCTGGTGTTCCAGTGGCTCAAGACAAACGGCGGCCTGACGGCCATGGCCGAACTCAACCAGCGCAAGGCCGCTAAGCTCTATGCCGCCATCGATGGCTCGGCTTTCTACCAGAACCCGGTCGCTGTCGCGAACCGTTCCTGGATGAATGTGCCGTTCACCCTGGCCAACCCGGACCTCGACAGCGCCTTTCTCGAAGAGGCCAAGGCCGCAGGCATGGTGGCGCTCAAGGGGCACCGTTCCGTGGGTGGCATGCGGGCCAGTATCTACAATGCCATGCCGGAAGCCGGGGTGGATGTGCTGGTCGATTTCATGGCTGACTTCGAACGGCGCAAGGGGTAATTGATATTCACCGTAAAGACGCAATGGACGCAAAGAAAAACAACTGGTAGATGGTGCTGTGCCGTCATTTCCACGAAAGCGAAAATGACGGCAGGAGCGATTTCATCATTCAGTATTGATATTTTCTTTGTGTCCTTTGCCGCTTTGCGGTGATAAAGGACTTAAAAACATGTACAAGATACTCACCCTGAATAACATCTCCGTGGCCGGCCTGGAGCGCCTGCCCCGGGAGCGTTATGAAATCGCTTCGGAGATGAGTCATCCCGATGCCATCCTGGTGCGTTCACAGAAGATGCACGACATGGAGGTGCCGGCCACGGTGAAGGCCATCGGTCGTGCCGGCGCCGGTGTGAACAATATTCCCGTGGACAAGATGAGTGCCAAGGGGATCCCGGTATTCAATGCACCGGGCGCCAACGCCAATGCGGTGAAGGAACTGGTGATCGCCGGCATGCTGCTTGGAGCCCGCAATATCGCCCAGGCCTGGGATTTCGCCCGCTCCCAGGAAGGTACGGATGCCGAGATCAACAAGGCGGTGGAGGCGGGCAAGAAGAATTTCGTCGGCTTCGAACTGCCGGGTCGCACCCTCGGTGTTATTGGCCTGGGCGCCATCGGTGTGCAGGTGGCCAATGCCGCACTGGCATTGGGTATGAATGTCATCGGCTACGATCCGGACATCACCGTGCAGCGCGCCTGGCAGATGTCCTCCGATGTGAGTCAGGCCACCAGTGTCGATGACCTGCTGTCCCGATCGGATTTTGTTACCTTCCATGTGCCGTTGGTGGATGCCACGCGCAACATGATCGATGCCGAGCGCATCCGTATCCTGAAGGATCGCGCGGTACTGCTGAATTTTTCCCGGGACGGGATACTCGATAATGAAGCCGTGTGCGCGGCACTGGACAGCGGCAAGCTGTATGCCTATGTGTGCGATTTCCCGGGTAACCGCCTCAAGAAACATCCACGGGTCATCACCCTGCCGCATCTGGGGGCGTCCACCACGGAGGCCGAGGAAAATTGCGCCATCATGGTAGCCGAACAGGTGCGCGATTACCTCGAGAATGGCAATGTGCACAACTCGGTGAACTTCCCCGAAATCCATTTGCCCCGTAACGATGGTCACCGGCTCTGTGTGGCGAATGCCAACGTTCCCAATATGCTGGGTCAGATCTCCACCGCACTGGCAGATGCCGGTCACAATATCATCGACATGATCAACAAGTCCCGTGGAGAACTGGCTTATACGCTGGTGGATGTGGAAGGGGAGATCACCGAGAATTGCGTGAAAACCATTGCCAGTACCGCTGGCGTACTCAATGTGCGCGTACTCGAAAAGGCTTGATTGCGGCCAGACGGTAAGTAAGCGGATAGGGGTTGAGTTGCCCGTATGAGTGAAGAGAAAGCATTGTCAGCCCTGCGTGAACGCATCGATGCCATCGATGAGCAGATCCAGGCCCTGCTCAACGAGCGGGCTGCCTGTGCGCAAAAGGTTGCACAGGTCAAACAATCCACTGATCCCGATGCCAAGTTCTATCGTGCCGAACGCGAGGCCCAGGTGCTGCGCAAGGTGCGCGATCGCAACACCGGGCCGCTGCCCGCGGAAGAAGTGACGCGGCTGTTTCGGGAAATCATGTCCGCCTGCCTGGCCCTGGAAAAGCCGCTGCGGATCGGTTTTCTGGGACCGGAGGGGACCTTCACCCAGGCGGCAGCACAGAAACAGTTCGGCCATTCGGTGCAGACGGTATCATTCGGTGCCATTGACGAAGTGTTCCGCGAAGTGGAGGCTGGCGGAGTCGATTACGGCGTAGTGCCGGTGGAGAATTCCACCGAGGGTGTCATCAACCATACGCTCGACATGTTTCTGCGTTCGCCCTTGAATATCTGTGGCGATGTCGAACTGCGCATTCATCACCACCTGCTCAGCAAGGACGGTGACCGGGCGGCGATCCAGCGGGTATATTCCCATCAGCAGTCGCTGGCCCAGTGCCGGGAATGGCTCAATGCCAACTTGCCAAATGCCGAGCGCGTGGCGGTGAGCAGCAACGCTGAAGCCGCGCGCCGCGCCAGCACGGAAGCGAATACCGCGGCCATTGCCGGCGAGATTGCCGGCGAGATCTATGGCCTGCAGACCCTGGTGCCGAATATCGAAGACGATCCTGCCAATACCACGCGCTTCCTGGTGATCGGCAGACGACGCGTGCCACCAAGCGGCAAGGACAAGACTTCCCTGCTGGTGTCTGCGCGCAACCAGCCGGGTGCGCTGCATAAGTTACTGGAACCCATTGCCCGTAATGGTCTGAGTATGACGCGGATCGAATCCCGTCCCTCGCGACTGAGCACCTGGGACTACGTGTTCTTCGTGGATGTGGAGGGGCACGCCGAGGATCCAAAGGTGGCCAGGGCCCTTGAGGAACTGAAGGCGGAAGCGGCCATGTTCAAATGGCTGGGTTCCTATCCGCAGGCGGTGCTGTAGGTCCGAATTCATTCGGACGTCATGCCGGCAATGTCATTTGTCTGTCCGATTGAATTCGGACCTACAGGTGGAATATCCACGATTCCCAGCAAACACTTATTTCGAATGGCAGCACACACAATGTCGAACCCGAATGCATCCTTCGTCGAACTTGCCACCACCGGTGTACAGGGCCTGAGTCCCTATCAACCCGGTAAGCCGCTCAGTGAACTGGAGCGGGAATACGGTGTACGTGATGCGGTGAAGCTGGCTTCCAATGAGAACCCGCTTGGTCCCAGCCCGAGGGCCCTGGCGGCGGCACAAGCGGCCCTGACCGAAATGGCGCGCTATCCCGATGGCAGCAGTTTTGCGCTCAAGCAGGCGCTGGCCGAGCGGCACGGGGTCGCGACTACGGCGATTACCCTGGGTAATGGATCCAACGACGTACTGGAACTGGTGGCGCGCGGATTCCTCACCAGCGCCCATGCCGCGGTGTATTCCGAACATGCCTTTGCGGTTTATCCCATCGTCACCCAGGCCATCGGTGCCGGGCACAGGGTCGCCCGGGCAAAGGACTATGGCCATGACCTGGAGGCGATGGCGGCGCAGGTGGATGAGCAGGTGCGGGTGGTATTCATAGCCAATCCCAACAATCCTACCGGTACCTGGCTGTCGGCCACCGAGCTGGAGGGTTTTCTGCAGGCCATGCCGCGTAGGGTGATCGTGGTGGTGGACGAGGCCTACTTCGAATACGTTGCCGAGGCGGATTATCCGGATACCACGACCTGGACCGAGCGTTTCCCGAACCTGGTGGTGACACGCACCTTCTCCAAGGCCTTCGGCCTGGCCGGGCTGCGGATCGGCTACAGTGTGAGTCATCCAGAGGTGGCCGACGTGCTCAACCGGGTGCGGCAGCCCTTCAATGTGAATATCGTCGCGCAGGCCGGGGCGCTGGCCGCACTGCAGGACCGCGACTACCTGGAAGAGAGCGTGCGCGTGAATCGGGCCGGCATGCAGCAGATGACAGAAGGACTCAAAGCCATGGATATACGGTATATCCCCTCGGTGGGGAATTTCATCGCCGCGGACATGGGCCGCGCGGCCGCTGCTGTCTATGAAGACCTGTTGCGTCAAGGCGTGATCGTGCGACCCGTGGCCAATTACGGCATGCCCAATCACCTGCGCATCACCATTGGCAGTATGCAGGAAAACGCTCGATGCCTGAGCGCCCTGAAAACGGTGCTGACGTGATCCGACGTCTGTGCATTATCGGTGTCGGCCTGATTGGCGGCTCGCTGGCGCGTGCGTTGCGACGTCGTGCGGACTGTCCCGAGATCGTGGGTGCCAGCCGCAATGCCGCGCACCTGCAGCAGGCGCTGGATCTGGGTGTTATTGATCGCTATGAAACCGACCTGGGAAAAGCCGTGCACGATGCGGATATGGTCATGGTCTGCGTGCCCCTCGGTGCGATGGAGACGGTATTCGCGCAGATCAAGGATCATCTGGCACCGGATACGGTGCTGACCGATGCCGGCAGCGCCAAGGCGCGGGTGGTGCAGGCGGCGCGCAAGGTGTTCGGTGAGGTGCCGGCCTTCCTGGTGCCCGGGCATCCCATTGCCGGCACGGAGCAGAGCGGCGTGGAGGCTTCTTTCGCCGAACTTTATGACCGTCGCCGCGTGATCCTGACGCCCGTTGCAGAAACGGCTGAGGCGGCCACGGCGAGGGTGCGCATGGTCTGGCAGGCGGCCGGCGCTGCGGTGAGCGAGATGAGCGTCGAACATCACGACACCGTGCTGGCGGCCACCAGCCATCTACCCCATGTGCTGGCCTTTACCCTGGTGGATAGTCTGGCCCGCATGGGGGAACATGACGAGATCTTTGCCTATGCCGCCGGTGGCTTTCGGGATTTCACCCGTATTGCGTCCAGTGACCCGGTCATGTGGCGGGATATCTGCCTGGCCAATGGCGAGGCCATCGTCGCCATGATCGAACGATTCAGTGCCGACCTGCAGCAGGTGGCGGCACTGATCCGTGCCGGTGATGGCGAGGCCATGCTGCAGCGGTTTCAGGATGCCAAGCAGGCTCGGGATGAGTTCGCGGAACAGTTCGCACGTAGAAGCGAATAGCGCTGTCCCATCTCGAAGCTCCTGTGCGAATGCGTTCGCCCAATTTTAACAAACGGTAACCTACATGAGTGCTGACAAGAACATCCGTTTCACTGTTGCCCCTGGTGGCACCCTGCAGGGTTGTATCCGCGTGCCGGGTGACAAATCCATTTCCCATCGCTCCATCATGCTCGGCTCGTTGGCTGAAGGGGTGACGGAGATCAGCGGTTTTCTGGAAGGGGAGGACAGCCTGGCGACCCTGGCGGCATTTCGTGCCATGGGTGTGCGGATCGAAGGACCCTACAATGGCAGTGTGACGGTGCACGGTGTGGGACTGCACGGTTTGCAGCCGCCAAGGGAACCGCTCTATCTGGGTAACTCCGGTACCTCCATGCGACTGCTCACCGGTCTGCTGGCAGGGCAATCTTTTGATGTGGAACTCACCGGTGACAAATCCCTTTCCGGTCGGCCGATGCGCCGGGTCATCGACCCACTCAAACAGATGGGTGCGGTGGTGGAAGCCACACCGGCGGGAACCGCTCCCCTGAAGATCCGTGGTGGCCAGGCCCTTATGGGTATGCAGTACAACATGCCAGTGGCCAGTGCGCAGGTAAAATCCTGCCTGTTGCTTGCGGGCCTGTATGCCGCCGGCAGAACCTGCGTGACCGAGCCGGCGCCGACCCGTGATCACACCGAACGCATGTTGGCGGGCATGGGGTATGCCGTGGAACGTGAGGACGCGACTGCCTGCGTACAGTCCGGTGGCAAGCTGATTGCCACCCCGATCGATGTTCCCGCGGATATTTCCTCGGCGGCATTTTTCCTGGTCGGTGCCAGCATCGCTGAGGGGTCGGACCTGACCCTGGAGCATGTGGGCATGAATCCCACTCGTACCGGTGTCATCGATATCCTGCGTCAGATGGGCGCCAGCATCGAGGTGCAGAACGAGCACGAAGTTGGTGGTGAGCCGGTGGCCGACCTGCGGGTACGTGCCGCGAAGCTGCATGGAATCGAGATCCCGGAAGCATTGGTGCCGCTGGCCATTGATGAATTCCCGGCACTGTTCGTGGCGGCGGCCTGCGCCGAGGGTGAGACGGTGCTCACCGGTGCCGAGGAACTGCGGGTGAAGGAAAGTGACCGTATCCAGGTGATGGCCGATGGTCTGCAGGCGGTCGGTATCGATGCACAGGCCACCCCGGATGGCATGATCATACAGGGCGGTACCATCGGTTCCGGACAGGTCGATAGCCACGGTGATCACCGTATCGCCATGTCATTCGCGATGGCTGCGTTACGTGCCAGCGGCGAGATCCGCATCACTGACTGCGCCAATGTGAATACCTCGTTCCCGGGTTTCGTGGAACTGGCGCGCAGCTGCGGGCTGGATGTGCGCAACGACGGGTGAATCCCAGGACATCCTGTAACTGGCCGTAGGTGCGAATTCATTCGCATTGCCACGAATGACGATAATCGTCATGTGAATGAATTCGCACCTACGGCATCCAGCCCGGTGAGATTGCCGTATTTCAAGAGAACTTCCCGCATGACTGATTCTTCCATCCCTGTCATTACCATCGATGGCCCTTCCGGCTCAGGCAAGGGCACCATCAGCCAGTTGCTGGCGCAACGGCTTGGTTTTCATTTCCTCGATAGCGGGGCGCTGTATCGGTTGCTGGCGCTGTCGGCGCTGCATGGCGGTATGGAGTTGACCGATGAATCCGGACTGGCCCAACGGGCGCGGCAACTGGATGTCAGCTTCCCGGGTGATGCCCGCATTCTGCTCGAGGGAGTGGAGGTGGGCGCCGAATTGCGTACCGAGACCACCGGCAATGCGGCTTCCCGGGTGGCTGCACTGCCGGCGGTGCGGGCGGCACTGCTGGAGCGGCAGCAGGCCTTTGCCCAGATGCCGGGACTGGTGGCCGACGGTCGCGATATGGGCACGGTGGTGTTTCCCGCCGCACAGGCCAAGGTATTTCTGACCGCCAGTGCCGAGGAGCGCGCGGTAAGGCGATGTAACCAGCTGAAAGAAAAGGGATTAAATCCGGATTATGCGGCAATTGTGCTGGAAATCCGCGAACGTGACGAACGGGATGCCAACCGTGCTGTGGCCCCCTTGAAACCGGCGGCAGACGCTATGCTTGTGGATAGTACCGGGGTTCCGGTCGACGCGGTGCTGGAGCGCGTTCTCGCGTTTGTTTCAGGGCGCATAAGTGCTTGAAACGCATAGTAACGGGGAGTATAGTTCGACCCCTTAGTCCGGTGGCCGGGGAATCAGGATCCGCGGCCGTTCATTCACTACAACCTTTCGCGGCCCGCCTTCGATAACAAGGTCCGCTGCGAACACTGAACCGAGTATCGGTTCAAGGATCGTTTTTCCATGACTGAAAGTTTTGCTGAACTATTTGAACAGAGCCTTTCCAACAAGGAGATGCGCCCCGGTTCCATTGTTACTGGTACCGTTGTAGCCATCCAGGCGGACGTTGTCGTTGTACATGCCGGCCTGAAGTCAGAAGGCATCATTCCGATCGAACAGTTTTATAACGCCCAGGGCCAGATTGAAGTCGCCGTGGGTGATGCAGTGGAAGTTGCACTCGATGCCGTGGAAGACGGCTTTGGTGCCACACGACTGTCCCGTGAAAAAGCCAAGCGCGCGCAGGTGTGGAAACGCCTGGAACGCGCCTTCGAAGATGGTGAGATCGTCAAGGGCACCATCAGTGGCAAGGTGAAGGGTGGCTTCACGGTCGACGTCGAAGACATCCGCGCGTTCCTGCCTGGTTCCCTGGTGGATGTGCGCCCGGTGCGTGACACCACCTACCTGGAAGGCAAGGAACTCGAGTTCAAGGTCATCAAGCTGGACCAGAAGCGCAACAACGTTGTGGTTTCCCGTCGTGCCGTGGTCGAGTCCGAGTACAGTGCAGAACGCGAAGAACTGCTGAAGAACCTGCAGGAAGGCATGACCGTCAAGGGTATCGTCAAGAACCTCACCGATTATGGTGTGTTCGTTGACCTGGGCGGCATCGATGGCCTGCTGCACATCACCGACATGGCCTGGAAGCGCGTCAAGCATCCTTCCGAGATCGTCGAAGTCGGTCAGGAAATCGACGTCAAGGTGCTGAAGTTCGACCGGGAGCGTAACCGTGTTTCCCTGGGCCTGAAGCAGCTGGGTCAGGATCCCTGGGCGGATCTGGCACGTCGCTACCCGGAAAACACCCGCCTGTTCGGCAAGGTCACCAACATTGCCGACTACGGCTGCTTCGTGGAAATCGAAGAAGGTGTGGAAGGCCTGGTTCACGTCTCCGAAATGGACTGGACCAACAAGAACGTCAACCCGGCCAAGATGGTACACGTGGGCCAGGAAGTGGAAGTCATGGTGCTGGATATCGACGAAGAGCGTCGCCGCATCTCCCTGGGCATGAAGCAGTGCTATGCCAATCCCTGGGAAGAGTTCTCCGCCACCCACAACAAGGGCGACCGTGTCAGCGGTGCCATCAAGTCCATCACCGATTTCGGTATCTTCATCGGCCTGGACGGCGGTATCGACGGCCTGG
Source organism: uncultured Gammaproteobacteria bacterium (assembly GCA_965367295.1). GTDB lineage: Bacteria > Pseudomonadota > Gammaproteobacteria > DSM-19610 > DSM-19610 > JAIVHA01. Next base: position 16,124 of record CBDUHN010000053.1, read on the forward strand.
TGCACCTGTCCGACATCTCCTGGAATGTTCCCGGCGAAGAAGCCGTGCGCAATTTCAAGAAGGGTGATGACCTGGAAGCCGTGGTGCTGGCCGTGGATCCCGAGCGGGAACGCATCTCCCTCGGCCTCAAGCAGCTGGACAAGGACCCCTTCTCCAATTTTGCGGCTGAGCATGCAAAAGGTAGTATTGTCAAAGGCGTAGTTAAGGATGTGGACGCCAAGGCCGCTACCATTGACCTGGGTGACGGGATCGAAGGCGTACTGCGCGCTTCCGAACTGGCCCGCGACCGGGTGGAAGATGCCCGTACCGTGCTGTCCGTTGGTCAGGAGATCGAGGCCAAGTTCATGGGTGTGGATCGCAAGACCCGTTCCATCAGCCTGTCCATCAAGGCGAAGGACAATGATGAGGAAGCAGCGGTTGTCAAGGAGTACTCCACTGGTGCCCAGTCGGCCACGACCAGTCTGGGTGATTTGCTGAAACAGCAAATGAACAATAACGGCGAATAGGCCATTAGGTTCTGATTTGACTTGCGATAGCCAGTACACAGAATTGGGTGGTCGAAATGCCCGGGATGTTGGGAACTGAACTATGACAAAATCTGAGTTGATCGAAATTCTCGCAACCAAGAATAGTCATCTCAACCACAAGGATGTGGAGCTGGCTGTCAAAAGTCTGTTGGAGCAGATGAGCCAGTCACTGGCGACAGGGGAACGGATTGAGATACGTGGTTTCGGTAGCTTCTCGCTGCACTACCGGCCACCTCGGATGGGGCGCAACCCCAAGACCGGCGATGCCGTGGCGTTGGCCTCCAAGCATGTGCCACATTTCAAGCCGGGTAAGGAGCTCCGGGAGCGGGTCAACGAGAGCCGCATCCACGTTCCGAACATCATCCCTGCCAACTAGTTCTTTTGGTTATCGGAAAAGGCCGTGCCGGAGTCATCCGGTGCGGCTTTTTTTGTGGCGGGTGTCGTCCGAATAAATTCGGACGATTTGAGGGAGGGGATGCCCGCACTGCGAATGGGCAGTCACGGGTACCATGATTGCCGTCAACCGGTTGTATTCAGCGGTCCCGCGGATGATTTTATTGGCCAGCACCCTATAATGGCATCTTTGTAATTCCTTACAGTGCACTGAAAGACACTGTTTATGAAGGAGTGAGGAGAGCATGCTCCGTATACTTGGCTTCGTTTTCGTATTTGCGCTGGTGGTGCTGGGCCTGTCGTTTGCGGTACTGAATGCCCAGCAGGTTCAGCTCAACTACTATCTGGGAACCATCGAGATTCCTCTTTCCATGGCGCTGGTTAGTGCGCTGGCGGGCGGTGCCGTACTGGGTGTCCTGGTAAGCATGGGTCTGCTGGTGGGGCAGAAACGACGGGTCCGCCAGCTGGAGAAGAAAGTACAGATCGCGGAAAAAGAAGTTTCGAATCTGCGTGCCATCCCCATTAAAGATGCCCGTTAGCCATGCAGGAACTACTCTGGCTACTGTTGCCTGTCGCCGCCTTCTCTGGCTGGTGGTTCGCGCGCCGCGGTAATGGTCGTGATCGCGACTGCCTCAATCCGGAGCTGACTTCCGACTATTTCCAGGGTCTGAATTACCTGCTCAACGAACAGCCCGACAAGGCTATCGAAGTCTTTATCCGCATGCTGGAAGTGAACAGCGACACGGTGGAAACCCATCTGGCACTGGGAAACCTGTTTCGCCGTCGTGGCGAGGTGGACCGCGCCATTCACATTCACCAGAATCTCATTGCCCGTCCGACCCTGAATGCCAAACAACGCTCCCAGGCCCTGATGGAGCTGGGGCAGGATTACATGCGGGCCGGGCTGCTGGATCGAGCGGAGAGTCTGTTCGAAGAACTGGTGGAAGTGAATGCCCATACGCAAATTGCATTGCAGCAGTTGCTGGTGATCTACCAGCAGGAGAAGGACTGGAATCGGGCCATTCAAATTGCGAAACGGCTGGGCTCTTCCAATGGCCGGAACATGAATTCGGTCATCGCACAGTTTTATTGCGAGCTGGCCGAAGAAGCGGCAGCCAAGTCCGATAACGCGGCCGCACAACAGATGCTCAAACGTGCACTGGCCCAGGATAAACAGTGTGTGCGGGCCAGCATTCTGCAGGGAGAACTGGAACGGCAGTCAGGCAATTGCAAGGCTGCGATACGATCCTTCCGCCGGGTGGAATCACAGGATATCGATTTCCTGCCCGAGGTGATTCGCCCCGTGTGCGATTGCTATGAAAGTCTGGGTAAGACCGACGATCTCATGCAGTGGCTGGAATCGGTACTGCACCAGTACAGTGGTGTCTCACCGGTACTGGCGCTGGCGGAACTGGTGGTGAAAACCAGGGGTGAGGCGCAGGGGATCGAGTTCATCACTGAACAATTGCGTCGACGCCCTTCACTACGTGGGCTGTCGCGCCTGATCACCATGAATCTGGCGGGTGCCGAGGGTGCGGCCCGTGACAATCTGCTGATCCTCAAGGGACTGACGGATCGCCTGCTGACGGACAAGCCGGTGTACCGGTGTCATGCCTGTGGCTTCAATGGCAAGGCCCTGCATTGGCAATGCCCCAGTTGCAAGGAATGGAATACCGTCAAGCCGATCTATGGAGTGGAAGGCGAATAATGCATGGCCATCACAGGTTGGCACTGTTGTAGGTCGGACTATGGTCCGACAATCTATCAGACCGGAGAAAACCCATGACCACCATTACCGGACCACGGGTCATCGTGGCACTAGATTATCCCAGCGCGGAAGCGGCCCTGGCATTTGTCGCGACAGTCGATCCCGGTCTGTGTCGCCTGAAGGTTGGCAAGGAGCTGTTCACCCGGAGCGGTCCCGCCTTGGTGGAGCAACTGGTCGGCAAGGGCTTCGATGTGTTTCTGGATCTCAAATTCCATGACATTCCCAATACCGTGGCACAGGCATGCAGTGCCGCCGCGGAGCTAGGGGTGTGGATGATGAATGTTCATGCCTCCGGTGGCCGGCGCATGATGATGGCGGCCCGCGAGGCGCTGGACAAGGTCACCGGTACGCGGCCGCTGCTCATCGGGGTCACGGTGCTGACCAGCATGGGGCAGGAGGACCTGGCCGAAATCGGTATTTCGGTCGCACCCGCGGACCAGGTGGCGCGGCTGGCGGCACTGGCGCAGGATTCCGGGCTGGACGGTGTGGTGTGTTCGCCGCGGGAGAGTGCGCTACTGCGCGAACGGCAGGGTGATGAATTCCTGCTGGTCACCCCCGGTGTGCGTCCTGCAGGAGCCGAGATTGGTGACCAGAAACGGGTGCTGACGCCGGAAGAGGCGGTGCGGCAGGGATCCGATTATCTGGTGATCGGACGGCCGGTGACCCAGGCGAGCGACCCGGTGGCGGTGCTGCAGGCCATCAACGACTCGACAGCGGATTCGTAGCCATATCGAAATAGCGAACAGGATGGGCCTTTAGCAGATGCAAAAAGTACTGGTCACCGGCGGTACCGGCTTTGTCGGCCGGGTGCTGGTGGCGGAACTGCAACGTCGTGGCTGCCGGGTGCGGGTGTTGGCCCGGGCCGAACGCCCCGCATTTTGTGCCGCGGATGAATGGCACTGTGCAGACCTGGCCGAGCCGGAAACCCTGGCCGGTGCAGCGCAGGACTGTGACACGGTGTTTCATCTGGGTGGCTATGCCCATGCCACGTCCAGACCCTATCCCGAGGAAGTGGAGCGTCATCGCCGCATCAATCTTGCGGGTACCCAGGCGATCCTGGCCGATGCCCTTGCCGCGGGAGTGCAGCGTT
>CBDUHN010000054.1:0-19829 GCA_965367295.1 uncultured Gammaproteobacteria bacterium
AGGCGCGTAGCTCAGTTGGTTAGAGCACCACCTTGACATGGTGGGGGTCGGAAGTTCGAGTCTTCTCGCGCCTACCAAATTCCTGCAATGGGGGCAGTCGCTACTGTCCCCATTTATTTTTGCATGTGGCCCCTCGTATAGGTCACCACTGGAGATGATAAGATGCCCACCATCACCCTTCCCGATGGCAGTCAGCGCAGTTTCGACCACCCCGTATCCGTATATGACGTAGCCGCCGATATCGGCCCCGGGCTGGCCAAGGCCGCACTGGCCGGCAAGGTGGATGGCCAGCTGGTGGATACCCGCTATGTGATCGATTGCGATGCCCGGCTGGCCATTGTCACCAGCCGTGACGAAGAGGCGCTGGAACTGATCCGCCACGATGCCGCCCATGTGATGGCGCAGGCGGTACAGGAGCTGTATCCGGGCACCCAGGTCACCATCGGTCCGGCCATCGAGAATGGTTTTTACTACGACTTTGCCCGTGAAGAGCCTTTCACCCCCGACGATCTGAAAAAGATCGAGACGCGCATGCACGAGATCGTCAAGCGCGACCTGCCGCTGCAGCGTGAAGTGCTGAGCCGCGAGGAGGCCATCAAGGTCTTTGGTGACCTGGGCGAAACCTACAAGGTACAGATCATCGAGAGCATCCCGGCGGGCGAGGAGATCTCCCTCTATCGACAGGGTGACTGGTTCGATGTCTGCCGTGGTCCGCATCTGCCCAGCACCGGCAAGCTTGGCAAGGGCTTCAAGCTGATGAAGCTGGCCGGCGCCTACTGGCGTGGCGATGCCAAAAACGAGATGCTGCAGCGTATCTATGGCACTGCCTGGCGCGACAAGAACGAGCTCAAGGAGTACCTGCATCGCCTGGAGGAAGCCGAGAAGCGGGATCACCGCAAGCTCGGCAAGGCCATGCACCTGTTCCATACCCAGGAAGAGGCGCCGGGCATGGTGTTCTGGCATGACAATGGCTGGAAGATCTACCTGGAGATCCAGAATTACATTCGTGGCCAGTTGCGCAACCACGGCTATGAAGAGGTGCACACCCCGCAGGTGCTGGATCGCTCGCTGTGGGAAAAATCGGGTCACTGGGAGAAATTCCAGGACATGATGTTCACCACCCATTCCGAGAACCGGGATTACGCGGTGAAGCCCATGAACTGCCCGGCCCACATCCAGATCTTCAACCAGGGCCTGAAAAGCTACCGGGACCTGCCCCTGCGGCTGGCCGAATTCGGCTCCTGCCACCGTAACGAGCCGTCCGGCACCCTGCATGGCCTGATGCGGGTGCGCAATTTCGTCCAGGACGATGCCCACATCTTCTGCGCCGAGGAGCAGATCCTCGACGAGGTGTCGGCCTTCATCGACCTGCTCTACGAGGTCTATGCCGATTTCGGTTTCGACGAGGTCATCGTCAAGCTGTCCACCCGCCCCGAACAGCGGGTCGGCGAGGACGCCCTCTGGGACCAGGCTGAAAAGGCCCTGGAGGACGCCCTCAACCACAAGGGGCTGGAGTGGGACCTGCAGCCGGGGGAGGGGGCCTTCTATGGCCCCAAGATCGAGTTCTCCCTCAAGGACTGCCTGTCGCGGGTCTGGCAACTGGGCACTATCCAGCTGGATTTCTCCATGCCGCGGCGGCTGGGGGCGCATTATATCGCCGAGGATGGCAGCAAGCAGGTGCCTGTAATGCTGCACCGGGCCATCCTGGGCTCCCTGGAGCGCTTCATCGGGATTCTGATCGAGCACTATGCAGGGGCACTGCCCACCTGGCTGGCCCCCACCCAGGCGATCCTGCTCAATATCACCGATCGCCAGGCCGATTACGTGCGGCAGGTGGAGGAGTCCTTGAAAAATCAGGGCTTGCGGGTGAAATCGGACTTGAGAAATGAGAAAATCGGCTTTAAAATCCGCGAGCACACACTTGACCGTGTCCCATACCTGCTGGTGGTAGGTGATCGGGAGGCGGAAACTGGCACGTTGGCCGTGCGCACGCGCGGTGGCAAGGACCTGGGCACCATGTCCATAGACGCCTTCATGCAAGGGGTTGCCACTGAGATCGCGAGCCGCGGCCGAACTGTTTTAGAGGGATAACAGCATCAGCACAGCAAGCAAATCGAAGCACCGGATCAACGAGGACATCACCGCTCGCGAGATTCGTCTTATCGACAGCGAAGGTGAACAGGTCGGCGTAGTCACCCTGGAAGAGGGGCTGAGCAAGGCCGCCGAGGCATCGTTGGACCTGGTGGAGATTTCACCGCAGGCGGAGCCGCCGGTCTGTCGCCTCATGGACTACGGGCGCTTCAAGTTTGACGAACAGAAAAAACGTCAGACGGCGCGCAAGAAACAGAAGCAGGTGCAGGTCAAGGAAATCAAATTCCGTCCTGGCACCGATATCGGCGACTACAAGACCAAGTTGCGCAACATCATGCGTTTCCTGGAAGATGGCGACAAGGTCAAGGTCACCATGCGCTACCGGGGCCGCGAAATGGCGCACCAGGAGCTGGGTCGCGACATGCTGAAACGGGTCGAACAGGACCTGGAAGAATACGCATCTGTGGAGCAGTTTCCAAAGATGGAAGGCCGCACCATGATCATGGTGATCGGACCCAAAAAGAAGTAGGTCGGGTTTTAATCCGACGCAGACAGGTTTTTTGTTGTCGACCCGGGCATTCACCGCGCCTAGGGACGACGTGAGACAGTAACGAAGCGGGGAGAAGAGAAATGCCTAAGATCAAGAGTAACCGGGGCGCTGCCAAGCGCTTCAAGAAAACCGGCTCCGGCGGGTTCAAGCGTGGCCAGTCCCATCTGCGTCACATCCTCACCAAGAAAAGCAGCAAGCGTAAGCGTCAGCTCGGTTCGCCGGCGATGGTGCACGAGGCCGATGCGCCGCTCGTGCGTCGCATGCTTCCGTACGTTTAATCACGGCTTCAGGTAGAGGAAAGAACCATGGCACGAGTAAAACGTGGTGTGCAGGCACATGCCCGGCACAAGAAGGTAATGGACAAGGCGAAGGGGTACTACGGTGCCCGTCGCAAGGTATATCGTGTTGCCAAACAGGCAGTCATCAAGGCCGGTCAGTATGCGTATCGTGACCGTCGTCAGCGCAAGCGCCAGTTCCGCGCTCTGTGGATTGCCCGCATCAACGCCGGTGCGCGCGCCAACGGCCTGTCCTACAGCCGTATGATCAACGGTCTGAGCAAGGCCGGTGTCGAGATCGACCGCAAGGTCCTCGCTGATCTGGCGGTATTCGAGAAGGCGGCGTTTACCGCGCTGGCAGAAAAGGCCAAGGCCAGCCTCGCGGCATAACGCAATCCGCAACAGGACCGGTCCGGTAACGTGCCGGTCCTGCACGGAATCCGGGGGAAAGGCCAACACCTTTCCCCTTTTTTATTTCTGGCACGAAGGAGTCTCACCGTTGGAAGGCTTAGGGGAACTGCAGCAACAGGCCGCTGCCGCCATCACGCAGGCCGTCGATCTGAAGGCGCTGGATGATGTGCGCGTGCACTACCTGGGCAAGAAAGGGTTGCTCACTGAACAGTTGAAAAAACTGGGTACGCTGCCGCATGAAGAACGCAAGGCTGCCGGGCAGGAAATCAATGTAGCCAAGCAGGCGGTACAGCAGGCCATCGAGGCACGCAAGGAAACCCTGCAGCAGGCGGAACTGGCCGCCAGGCTGGCGGCCGACCGCATCGACGTGACCCTGCCGGGGCGTGGCCAGCAGAGCGGCGGCCTGCATCCCATCACCCGTACCCTCGAACGTATCGAGCAGTTGTTTGCCGGCATGGGTTTCGTCGTGGCCGAAGGCCCCGAGATCGAGGACGATTATCATAACTTCGAGGCCCTCAACATACCGGAAACCCATCCGGCGCGGGCCATGCATGACACCTTCTATTTCGATCCGCATACGGTGCTGCGCACCCACACCTCACCGGTGCAGGTTCGGGTCATGGAGCAGCAGGGGCCGCCACTGCGCATCATTGCTCCCGGCCGAGTCTATCGCTGTGACTCGGATCTCACGCATTCGCCCATGTTCCACCAGGTAGAGGGCCTGCTGGTGGATCGCGATGTCAGTTTCGCTGATCTCAAGGGTTTGCTTGACCAGTTCCTCAAGCATTTCTTCGAAAAGGATCTCGGCGTGCGTTTCCGGCCATCCTATTTTCCCTTCACCGAGCCTTCCGCCGAAGTGGATATGGAATGCGTAATGTGTGATGGCCGGGGTTGCCGGGTATGTGGTCACACCGGCTGGATCGAGATCCTCGGCTGCGGCATGGTGCATCCCAAGGTGTTCGAGTCCGTGGGGATCGACAACGAGCAGTACACGGGCTTTGCCTTTGGCATAGGTGTGGAACGCATGGCGATGTTGCGCTATGGGGTGAATGACCTGCGCCTGTTCTTCGAGAATGACCTGCGGTTTTTGAAGCAGTTCCGATAACGTATACCTGCAAGGGCTCAGGATTGAACCATGAAATTCAGTGAAAAATGGCTACGGGAATGGGTGAGTCCTTCCGCGTCGGCAAACGAGTTGGCCGAGCAACTCACCATGGCTGGACTGGAGGTGGATTCGGTGCAGGCAGTGGCTGGCGACTTCACCGGCGTGGTGGTGGGCGAGGTGCTGTCCGTCGAGCCACATCCTGATGCTGACAAGCTGCGGGTTTGCAAGGTCGTGGCCGGTGACGAGGCACTGCAGATTGTATGTGGTGCGCCCAATGTGCGTGCCGGCATGAAAGTCCCGACGGCGTTGATCGGTGCGGTGCTGCCCGGTGATTTCAAGATCAAGAAGTCGAAACTGCGGGGGGTGGAGTCCTTTGGTATGTTGTGTTCCGCCCGTGAGCTGGGGCTGTCGGAGGATCATGGTGGATTGATGGATTTGCCTGTTGATGCACCGGTGGGCAGCGATATCCGCACCTATCTGGATCTTGACGATGTCGCCATCGAGATCGACCTGACGCCCAACCGCGGCGACTGTCTCGGTATGGTCGGGGTGGCCCGCGAGATCGGGGTGTTGACCCGTAGCGAGGTCAGTGTCCCGGTGATGGATGCCGTGCCGGCTGCCATAGATGCGACCTTCCCGGTGCAGGTAAGTGCCCCTGAGGCCTGCCCGCGCTATCTGGGCCGGGTAATCCGCGGCATCAACCCCAACGCGACCACGCCGCTGTGGATGCAGGAAAGGCTGCGTCGTGGCGGTATCCGTAGTCTGGGCCCCGTGGTCGATGTCACCAACTACGTATTGCTGGAACTGGGGCAGCCCATGCATGCCTTCGATCTACAGGTGCTGTCCGGTGGCATCGAGGTGCGCTACGCAAAGGCAGGTGAAAAGCTCGCGCTGCTCGATGAGAAGGTGATCGAACTGGATACCAACAGCCTGTTGATCGCGGACCAGATGAAACCGCTGGCACTGGCCGGGGTAATGGGCGGTGCCGACTCCGGCATCTCCGATGCAACCGATACCCTGTTCCTGGAATGCGCCTATTTTACCCCGGAAAAAATTGCCGGACGGGCGCGCCAGTACGGTCTGCATACGGATTCCTCGTTCCGCTTCGAGCGTGGTGTGGATTTCCAGTTACAACGACGCGCCATGGAACGGGCCACATCGCTGATGCTGGAGCTGGTGGGTGGTGAGGCCGGGCCTGTCATCGAGGTTGCTTCCGAGGCGCACCTGCCTGCCCTGACACCCATTCAGCTACGCAGCGCACGGGTACAGCGCCTGCTGGGCATGCAGCCGGATGATGCTACGGTTACCGATATCCTGACGCGCCTGGGAATGTCCGTGCAGACCGGTGAAGCCGGCTGGCAGGTTACGCCGCCTTCGTTCCGGTTTGACATCCGCATTGAAGCGGACCTGATCGAAGAGGTCGGCCGGGTGTACGGTTACAACCGTCTGCCCAGTACCGCTTTCCACGGTGCCCTGGATATGCAGCCGGTGCCCGAGGAACGGGTGCCGCTGAGTCGCCTGCGTCAGCTGCTGGTCAGTCGTGGCTACCAGGAGGCGATCACCTACAGCTTTGTCGACCCGGAAATCCAGCACCTGGTGGACCCGGAGGTCGAGCCGGTGGCCCTGGCCAATCCCATCTCTTCGGAACTGTCGGTGATGCGTACCAGCCTCTGGCAGGGTCTGTTGCGCACCCTGCAGCATAATCTGAATCGCCAGCAGAAGCGCGTGCGAATATTCGAGCATGGTCTTAACTTTATAAAGCAAGATATTGATATTAATCAGGATGAATATGTTGCTGGAGTGTTGTCCGGGGGCCTGGTTGAAGAGCAGTGGGGTGAACCGGAACGGGATGTGGATTTCTTCGACATGAAGTCCGACGTGGAAGCATTGCTGGACCTGGGGGGGCGAGGAGAGACGTTCCGCTTCCTGACCGGTACCCATCCGGCGTTACATCCAGGGCAGACGGCCGAGATCCAACGGGATGGAAAGCGGGTAGGCTGGCTTGGTTGCATCCATCCTGAATTGGCACGACAACTGGATATTGAGCCGAAAACCTTTCTATTTGAACTGCATAGCGCTACAGTTGCCGAAGGCCGTGCCGTTAGTTTCCGGGAAATATCCAAATTCCCATCGGTACGGAGGGATTTGGCGGTAGTGGTCGACGAATCCGTTTCCGCGCTGGCATTGCAGGAGGCGATTCGGGAATCCTGTGGGGATCAGCTTCAAGAACTCACCTTGTTTGATGTATATAGAGGCAAAGGTGTAGAAAGCGGGCGAAAAAGCATCGCCTTCGGCTTGATTCTACAGGAATCTTCACGCACACTTACCGATGAAGACGTGGAGTCGGTTTCAGCGCGAGTGGTTGACCGGCTGAATCGGAATTTTGGGGCAACCTTGAGAGAGTAAACCCATGGCGCTCACCAAAGCTGACATGGCAGAAAAGCTGTTTGAAGAGCTGGGGCTCAACAAGCGGGAAGCCAAGGAACTGGTAGAATTGTTCTTCGAGCAGATCCGTTCGGCCCTGGAGAATGGCAAACAGGTGAAATTGTCCGGTTTCGGCAATTTCGATCTGCGCGACAAGAACGAACGTCCCGGACGCAATCCCAAGACCGGTGAGGAAATCCCGATTTCCGCACGGCGCGTGGTGACCTTCCGTCCCGGGCAGAAATTAAAGGCCAGGGTGGAGGCCTATGCTGGAAGCGAGCAACAATAACGAGCTGCCGGTAATCCCGGGCAAACGCTATTTCACTATCGGTGAAGTCAGTGAGCTGTGTGGTGTGAAGCCCCATGTGCTGCGATACTGGGAACAGGAATTTCCCCAGCTCAAGCCCGTGAAACGTCGTGGTAACCGCCGTTACTATCAACGGCATGACGTCATCATGATCCGCCAGATCCGCAGTCTCCTGTATGAACAGGGGTTTACCATCGGTGGTGCACGCCAGCAATTGTCCGGCGATCATGCCAAGGAAGATGTCAGCCAACGCCAGCAGATTGTGCGCCAGATGCGCATGGAGCTGGAAGAGCTGCTACAGATCCTCAAGCGGTAAATTCTTTTCCTGAGTGGTTTATTCCGTGGCAGGGGTCCGGTATGATTGCGGCCCTCGCGGGGCCGTTCTGTATTGGCCGGTCCGCAAGCATTTCGGGGCGTAGCGCAGCCTGGTAGCGCACCTGCATGGGGTGCAGGTGGTCGGAGGTTCAAATCCTCTCGCCCCGACCAACTCCAAAAGCCGTTCTCAATGAGAACGGCTTTTTTCGTTACTCCTGGCCGTTCGGATTCCCGGCCATTCGGCATAGCCTCATGGCGTTCGACTCATGCGAAGCTACGCTTCGCGAAAAGCATTCGCCTCACCCTCTCGCCCCGACCAACTCCAAAAGCCGTTCTCATTGAGAACGGCTTTTTTCGTTACTCCTGGCCGTTCGGATTCCCGGCCATTCGGCATAGCCTCATGGCGTTCGGCTGACGCGAAGCGATGTTTCGCACACATCACTCGCGTCCCGGCCTCAATGTGGTTCTCTTCAGGATGGCTTTTTTGCTGTCCAGTGCCCTCGGATACCTGGAGAGTGGTTCAGGGGGCGGGCAGGGAGGGATTGTACTGGCTTAGCGTAGGCTGAGCGTTTCGGCAGCGGCGGGTTTGCTGTACAGATAGCCCTGTAACAGATTGCAGTTCCAATCACGCAGCCAGTCGGCCTGTGCCTGGGTTTCCACGCCTTCGGCAATCACTTTCAATCCCAGGCTATGGGCCAGTGCAATAATGGCCTTGACCAGCGAACCTGCCCGCATATCGTCCGGCAGATCCTGGATGAACGATCGATCGATCTTCAGTGCATCCACGGGCAAACGGCTGAGATAGCTGAGAGAACAAAACCCGGTACCGAAATCATCCAGGTACACTCGCACACCGAGACGGCGGATATCCTGTAGCGCCTGTTCGGCGCGAGCAAGATCCTCCATGAAAGCGGTTTCGGTGACTTCGATGACGAGGGAATTGGCGCTGTCCAGAAGGTGATGGCGATCCAGAGTGGCATACAGCTCTTCGTAAAAACCGGTACGCAATAGTTGGGGGGCCGCTATGTTTACGGAGACATAGAACTCCTTGAATCCTGCCTGGTGCCAGGTGTGCAGCTGCCGGCAGGCTTGATCCAGTACCCAGGCTCCCAGTGTATGGATAACACCGCTTTCCTCCGCAATGGGGATGAACTGTGCCGGACTCACCGCTCCGAAATGGGGGCTGTTCCATCGCAGCAGGGCCTCGGCACCGCAGGGTCTTTCGCTACGGGTATCCACTAGCAACTGATAGGCCACGGACAACTCATCACGGCCAATGGCATGCTGAAGACCATGAACGAGGCGCAAACGGGTTTTCGCCATTTCATCGAGATCAGATGAATAGTATGCGCAGGTCCCGGGAGGAGGGTTGTTTGCATGGAGTGCCAGTGATGCTTGTTGTAGCAGCGCCTCGGCATGATCGCCATCTTCCGGAAAAATGGCGGCGCCACCCCGCAGGGATAGCAGCATGGGCATGGGTTCACTCTCTAGCTTCACCATCGGTCCGGCGAGAATCCGGTTGGCAAGCTCCACCAGGTCTTCCACCCTGGCTATGTCGGTGAGCAGCAGGGTAAACGAGTACCGGCCAGTGCGTGCCACGGTATCCCCCTCCCGTATAACACCGGCCAGGTATTCCGCCACTTCCTTGCGTAGCCGGTCGCTCAGGTGGCCGCCGTGAAGGTCCGAAAGACGTGTGAGTTCGGGAACCTCGGCCACCAGGACGCCAATCACTCGCTTGTCATAATGGGCGCGTGTCAGCGACTGGCGCAGACGGTCCATCAACAGGACTTCGTTAGGCAGGCCGGTTAGGGGGTCGAAATGGACAAGCGTATCCAGGTGCTCGGATTTTTCGATGGTTTCCAGGCCAAGACCGATGTCGGCTGCGATCTCCTGCAGCAACAGTACCTCACGCGGATCAAAGGATGATTCGGCATTGCTGCCGAGTTCCAGCCATCCCCGCGTCGTATTCTGTGCAGACCAGTCCGGGATCGGAAAGGAGGCGATGGAGCCGAGGTCGTTTTCTTCAGTCAGGCAGCGCCAGTCAACGGGCAATCCTGCTTTATCCAGCTGGTTGATCAGCAGGGGGGTTGATGAATCGGAGTGTCCGCTGGCAATTGTTAGAGGAGAGAGGTTTTGTGCGATATCAAGGGGGGCTGATCCCATGTAGCTGGCTACGTTAGGCAGATCCTGATCATTATCGCGGAGCACGATTCTGACCAACTCATAGCCCCCCTGGTCGATGGCCAGCTGGCAAGCGGTGTCCAGCAATTCATCACGATTACGCACCCGTACAATGGTGCCATTGATCCTGCTCAGCATCCGGTGGGTGCGATTAAGGCGTTCCAACTGAGTCTGCTCGTGCTCGAGACGACGCACCATGCGAGTGACCAGCCAGGCCAGGAGCACCGCGGTGATGGCGATGAAGGTCCAGCCCTTATAGGTTTGCAGATCGCTCCATTGTGCAGGATCGCGTACCAGCGTGGTCAGGAGCTGGTCAGAGAAGAGGATCCAGAGGGTGCCCACCAGCGCGTATTGAATTGCGATCCGCAGCCCTGCCTTGCATGCTGCGAGATGGGATTCTGTCTCCCTGTTCCGGTGTATGGCCACTTTTCTGTCCTGTCAATGGATCGTTACACCTGGTGGTGTTTCCAGTATTAGGTAACTATCGGCATGGTATGCAGACTCTTAAAGTATCATGGGATTTTCTGGTAATCGTATGCAGGGTTGAGCGGGACATGCGGTATTCGATCATGGATACTTACGGCTGTGTTGAGGGTATGGCTGTTGCCAGACGTTCCCGTGCATGCTGGTAACCGTGGCGAGCCACCTGTCCCTGGATTCATTACCCCCGTGTCAGGCCATACCGGCGTTTGTGGTCATTCGTTTTCATGAAGTATTTTATTTGCCATTTGATGGGAATGAGAAACCAGCGGTCCCAGCCACCGATGGTTACACCGTCTTCCGATGGCCATGGGGTTTCCAGGCCGGGGCAATGACATCGGGCATGCTGGAGCGTTGCAGCAGGCTGGCCGGGGTCAGGGTGAACTCTCCGAATTTCTGATTGATTGCGTCCATGACGGCATTGCATTTTTGGCGGCGGACCGGGACCTCAGCGAACAGGTCGCCCTGGCGTTGTGCGGTGTGCAGTTCCAGGGCGGTGACCTGTACCTGGTGCACGCCCTGGCCGCGCCAGTGCTGTGCCAGCATCCGGTGACACAGGGCCATGATCACAGCGCCGTCGTCGGTGGGCTGCACGGTACGTGGTTTATCACCGATCCAGCCGTCCCGGGTACGCAGGGCGATCAGGAACCGGCTCGCGGCCATGTCATGGCGGCGCAGCCGCGTGGCCACCTTCTCGCTCATGTGCAGCAGGTAGGTGAGGATCACCTCCCGGTTTCGGGTATCCGGCGGCATCACCTTACCGTGTCCGATGGACTTGGGCGGTGGCACATTGGTATGTACGGGGTCCGGGTCCTGTCCCTGGCACATGTACCAGATGCGCCGGCCGGGGTTGCCGTAGCGGCGGGCCAGCACGCTGATGGGTAGTCGCGCCATGTCGCCGCAGGTATGTACACCCTGGGTGGCCAGAAACCCCCCGATACCCTTGGCGATGCCACACAGTTCGGTCACCGGCACCGACGCCAGCCGCTGCTGTGACTCCCAGGGCGGAATAACCGTGAAGCCATCGGGCTTCTGCAGCTTGGCGGCGTACTTGGCGGTGGTCTTGTCGCCGGACAGGCCCACGGAACAGAGCAGGCCCGAGACCTCGAGCACGGTCTGCTTCACCTGCCGGGCCATGTGCTCAGGAGACCCCGACAGGCGCTGGCAACGGGTGACATCCAGAAACGCTTCATCGACGGAAAACACCTCCACGTCCGGGGTGATGTCCTGCAGTGATTCCATGATGGAGGTGGACACCGCTGCATAGCGTTTGGGGTCGGCCGGACACTGGATCAACCCGGGGCATAATTGCCGCGCCTGCTTCAAACGCATGCCGGTGTGAATGCCGAAGGCGCGCGCCTCGTAGGAACAGGTGATGATGCAGGTGCCCTGCAGGCCGTTGGTGACCGCCACCGGGCGGCCACGCCACGCGGGTCGGTCGCGCTGTTCGATGGAGGCGAAGAAGGCGTTCATGTCCACCAGGATGATGGCGCGTTCCCAGGGGGGAGAGGGTACTGCCGACATGGCGAAAAACCTGCGTTAACGATAGCTGCGCAACTGCCCGACCACGACACCCTGGATGGCGACGCGCTCGGCGGGATAGATCATGGTCTGTAGCGTATGATTGGCGGGGATCAGTTCCACCTGGCCGTTACCGAGATGCTTGATGTACTTCAGGGTGGCATGCTCACGATCGATCAGGGCCACCACGATCTCGCCGTTACGGGCCTGCTCGCGACGTTCGATGACCACGGTGTCGCCGTCAAGGATCCCGGCCTCGATCATGGATTCACCCACCACCTGGAGGGCGAAGCGGTCGGGGCCGAGCAGGAAATCGGCCAGGTTGAGACAGTCCTGATCGGGAATCGCCTCGATGGGCTGGCCGGCGGCGATGCGCCCGGCCAGGGGCAGGCTGCAGGCATCGCTGTCATCCCCCCGTAGACGAATGCCACGTTTGCGACCCGGTACCAGTTCGATACGGTCGGCCTCGGCGAGGGCCTGCACATGGCGGTGTACCGTGCCGCGGGACTGGATGCCGAGGGCGGCGCCGATCTCCGCCAGGCTCGGGGCGTAGCCGTTGCGGGCGAGGAAGGCGCGGATGAAGGACAGGGCCTTATGCTGGGTTTCGGTGAGCATGTCGATGTTTCCGTAATGTTCTCATTGACCACAGTGTAGAGAACATTTGGAAAACATTCAAGCAATCCGGTCAGGTAGCGCTATGAATAGTATGAGTGGTCGGGTACGGTTCCGTCCGCAGCCAGGCACCTTGGCCTGATACCTTTCTTGAGGACAGTTGATGAAGCGAATTTCTTTGCCGGTCCTGATGGCCCTGTTGAGTGGACTTTCGACGAGTGCGCTCAGCGAAGTGAGCGGTTTCGTCGCCCTGGGCAGCGATTATGTGTGGCGTGGTATCTCCCAGACCGATAACCAGATGGCCCTGATCGGTGAACTGGACTATAGCCACGGGAGCGGTCTCTATGCGGGAGTATGGGGCAGCAATGTCGATTTCGGGCCCGGCGATCCTTCGCTGGAGCTGGATTTTTACGCCGGCTACGCCGGCGAACTGGCCAATGGCCTGAGCTACGATGCCGGCGTCGTGCATTATGAATACCCGGGTGCCAATGATATTGAAACCGAGGAATACTACCTTGGTGTCGGGTATGCGGGTACGCGCATGGTGTGGAGTTATACCGACGATTATTTCGGCTCCGATGCCAGTGCCTGGTACCTGGAACTGGGGGCCGAGTTTGCCATCCTGAATGACATGACGCTGGCCCTGCATCTGGGGCGTTCGGACGGGGATCATTTCGACCTGGCAGGTAACGCGGCCTATACCGATTACCGCATCGGTATCAGCAAGGATATTGCCGGCGTAACCCTCGATCTGGCCTATACCGATACCAATCTGAGCGTGAGCGAATGTGGCGGCAATACCTGTGATGGCCGCGTCCTGTTCACGGTCTCAAAAGCGTTCTGATACCGGATGGTTCGTTCTTCACAGGTATATCGTTCGTAATCCCGGGCATTCGCCCGGGACGTCGTACAGAATCCCGATATCTTGAAAAAGCCCGGCAATGCCGGGCTTTGGGTTTGTATACAGCGAACCTGCAGATCCTGCCAGGACACTCAGTAATGATGCCCCATATCCCTGCCGATGGAGCCGCCAAGAATAACACCGGCCACAGTGGCTACATCCTTGCCACGGCCTTTACCCATTTCATGACCGGCGAGGCCACCGATGATACCGCCGATGATCGTGGGTGTGGCCGAGCGGTATTCACCTCCCGATACATGGCCCCGCGGCTGATGGTCGGAATAATAGGACTGTGATTCATACCGGTAAGGGCGTTCCACCACTACCACGCGTCTGTGTGCCGGTTCATGATAATAGTTATTGATCACACGTCGTTGATCATGTCGGCAGTGTCGATCATGCCGTTCACGGTGCTGTTTATGACCATGGCGATTACCACGGTCATCATAACGCGAGGAACCATAATAGTGGTTCTCCACATATTTGTCGGCCATAGCCATCGGTGCAGCTGCCAGCGTCGCACTGCCCAGGGTGATGCCGATGAATAGTTTCTGCAGCTTGTTCATAGTAATACTCCTTCAGTGTCTTGCCTGTTCCCGGGAGATCTGGCCGGGTATGGATCCGATCTGTCTATCGGATGGAAACAGACTAACAACACCAAACTGAACGCCTCCTGAACGATGAATCATTTGTTGCAGGATTTGATTCCCCGGGATCTTCCTCGGTAAAAATGGCGCGATCCGTTCAGTAGGCGTTCAGCCAGATCACTCTATTCTGCTCCTGCAACCGTTTTCAATCAGCAGAGGAATAGAATGATGAACAAGACGCACTTCACTGTATCAGCGGCCGTTGTGGCACTGCTAATGAGCACGTCCATATATGCCGGTCATGAACGCCACGGGCAGGGAGGTCAGTTTTATGATTACGCCCAGGTGGTGCATGTGGAAGCGGTGATTCGCCATGTGCAGGTCAGCATGCCCCGTGAGGAGTGTTGGCAGGAGGAGGTGCCAGTGTACGAAGCAGGTTACCGTTCGGCAACGCCGATGATCCTGGGAGGTGTCGTCGGCGGGGTGGTCGGCAATACCATGGGTAAGGGGCATGGCAAGGATGCGGCGACCATCGCGGGCATGATCCTGGGTGGTGCTATCGGTCGCGATGTGGGAGAACAGAGGCGCCAGCCCGAACGTTACGGATCGAGCACGCAAACCCGTTGCCAGCAGGTCAATGAAGTGCGCGAGGAAGAGCGCATTGATGGATATGACGTGACCTATCGCTACCGGGGTGAGGAATATGTGACCCGCCTGCCGCATGACCCGGGTAAGCGCATGCGGGTGCGAATCAGTGTCGAGCCGGCCCTGTGATCATCCCGATTCCGGCTTGGCAGGGCATGATGCGGCCCTTATGATCAGGGCTGGTGGTCAAGAGACAGACAGCATGTGCGGTAACCCGATAGGATCCCTGCTTTCCCTTGCGCTGGCGCTTTGGCTGGTGCTGCCTGCCGCCCAGGCTGCAAAGCCGCCGCGGGATGACGGGCAGGGGTATTCCCGTGCGGATGAACCGCGTGATGCGCGACGCTCCGGTCTGGCGGCAGCCGTGGACGAGGCGCAGCGCCGTACCGGTGGCCGGGTGCTGGCTGCGGAGACACAGGAAGATGCGCACGGCCGCTACTACCGCATCAAGGTACTCACACCCAATGGCCGGATTCGGATTCTGCATATCGGGGACCGTTGATAAGGCGGAAATGGATTCATGCGTATATTGGTTATTGAGGATGAGGCGCAGCTGCGTCAGCAGTTGCAGGAACGCCTGAAGCAGGAGGGCCACGTGGTGGACGTAGCGGTCGACGGGGAGGAGGGGCTGTATGCCGGCAGTGAATTTCCCATCGATATTGCGATTGTCGATCTCGGCTTGCCGAAGCTCTCCGGTATCGACCTCATTCGACAACTGCGCGCCAAGGGCCTGGGTTTCCCAGTATTGATCCTGACCGCGCGTGGTCGCTGGCAGGACAAGGTAGAAGGCCTGGAGGCGGGGGCTGACGATTATCTTGTCAAACCCTTCGAGGTCGAGGAACTGATCGCCCGCCTGCGGGCACTGGTGCGGCGCGCATCGGGCTGGAGCCAGTCTACCCTGCAGTGCGGACCGGTGCAGGTGGATACCGCAGCCCAGACGGTGCAGGTGGATGGTGCGTCGGTGGAATTAACCTCCTATGAATACCGGGTACTGGAATACCTCATGTTGCATACCGGTGAGGTGATCTCCAAGACCGATCTTACTGAGCATCTTTATGAACAGGATTATGACCGCGATAGCAATGTGATCGAGGTGTTCATCGGCCGCCTGCGCCGCAAGCTGGACCCGGAGAACCGGTTGCAGCCCATCGATACCCTACGTGGCCGGGGATACCGTTTTACGCTGCCGCGCGGCACTGCCTGATGCAGTCCCTCTATGCCCGTGTGACGCTGGCCGCAATCCTGGTGCTGGCGCTGTTTCTGGGGCTCACGGGTTGGACCCTGGACCGTGCCTTCCGGGATTCTGCCGAAGCCGCCGTGCGGGAACGGCTGCAGGCGCATATCTACGGCCTGCTGGCTGCAGCGGACCTCGGTGAGGACCAGCATCTGTTAATGCCACTAAGCCTGCCGGAGGAACGTTTTCAGCGCCCGGGTTCCGGCCTGTATGCCCAGGCACTGCGTGCCGATGGCAGCCTTGAATGGCAGTCTCCTTCCCAGTTGTTGCAGACCATTCCGGTGCCGGAACTGCAGTCGCCGGGGCAGTGGCGGTTTGACCGTGTGCGGCATAATGGCGACCTCGCACTGTTCCAGCTGGCCTTCGGAATTGCCTGGGAACTGCCGGAACACAACGTGGAATTCACCATCAGCGTCAGTGAAGATCTGACAGCCTACGAGGCTCAGGTTTCCCGGTTTCGAAACAGTATGCTGACCTGGTTCGCGGCTCTGGCCGCGGGCTTGCTGATTACACTGGGGCTGGTGCTGCGCTGGGGGCTGCGGCCCCTGCGTCAGGTGGAACGGGACCTGGCCGCAGTAGAGGGAGGGGCGCAGGCCGGGTTTGGCGGTCGCTACCCCCGTGAACTGCGTGGCCTGACAGAAAATCTCAATGCCCTGCTTGCGACGGAGCGCGGTCGTATGCAGCGGTATCGTGATGGCCTGGCCGATCTGGCGCATAGTCTCAAGACGCCACTAGCCATTCTGCGTGGCAGTGTGGATGGTCAGGCGGATGCGGAAACGCTGCGGCACGTGATCGGCGAACAGAGCGAACGCATGGGTCAGATCATGGATTACCAGCTACAGCGTGCAGCCACTTCCGGTCGCACCCCCCTGATGAGCCCGGTACCGGTTGTGCCATTGCTGCAGCGGTTACAACAGGCGTTGGAAAAGGTCTATGCGCAGCGTGGTCTGAGCTGGGAACTGCGCGTGGCACCGGATCTGCAGTTTCGTGCCGACGAGGCGGATCTGCTGGAGATCTGTGGCAACCTCATGGATAACGCCGGTAAGTGGGCCACTGCAACCATCATCGTGAGTGCCAGCATGCATGCTGTCGATGGTCGGCAGGCACTGGAGATTTGCGTTGAAGACGATGGCCCCGGAATCCCCGATGGACAACGCAAAGCGGTTCTGGAGCGTGGCATCCGTATGGATAATACCATGCCCGGCCAGGGCATCGGTCTCGCGGTGGTGCGGGACGTGGTATCCGCGTACGGTGGGAAAATCAGTATCGAGCGCAGCCCGCAGCTGCAGGGCACCATGGTCAGCCTGGTGTTGTACAGCGGTTGATCCCGCAGATACCTGTTGTGCAGATTTTAATGTATGGAAAACTCTGAAAGGAGAGGGCATGGCAGGCGAGGAAAAACATTCGATCAGGCGGCGGGTTCACGAGATTTTATCCATTGCAAAAAATGGAGATACAACCAGCCGTGTTTTCGATTTTGCCCTATTGATACTGATTATCCTGAACATGCTGGCGGTCATTCTGGAAAGCGTTGAGTCGCTCCACTTTGCCTATGTCGCGTGGTTCAATGCGTTTGAAATTTTCTCGGTCGCGGTATTCACCGTTGAATACCTGTTGCGGATGTGGTCTTGCGTGGAAGACTCCCGCTATAAAGCATTCGCTACAGGCCGTGCCCGGTTTGCAGTGAGCCCGCTGGCACTGGTAGACCTGCTGGCTATTTTACCGTTCTATCTTTCGTTTATCTCGTTTGATCTGCGGATAATAAGGATTCTCCGGATCTTTCGATTGTTGCGTGTAGTCAAGGCGGCGCGATATTCAAAGACGCTGCGGATATTCATCAAGGTACTCGCGCGAGCCAAAACCGAATTACTGTTTACATTGTTTTTAATGGGCATTCTTTTGCTGGTTTCCTCCAGCCTGATGTATTTCGCCGAACATGAGGCACAGCCGGCGGCCTTTTCCAGCATCCCGGCCGCCATGTGGTGGTCGATCGCAACGTTGACGACCGTAGGGTATGGAGACATCTATCCAGTGACCGGTCTGGGGAAACTCCTGGCTTCATTCATCGCAATCTTCGGTATTGGAATGTTTGCCCTTCCGACAGGAGTGCTAGGGGCGGCCTTCCTGGAGGAGGTGCGATCGGGAAGGAAATTGAGTCACTGCCCGCATTGCGGTAAAGCGCTTGGCGATGGCCACGAGGACCAATGAAAACGGAACTGAGGGGACCGGGGGTGCCGTGGCGATGTAGCCCCGATCTTCGGACTGGTGCCTGTGACTGATCGGGTATCAGGGGCTTGATCGTGTAAACCACGGAAGCAAAATGGGGGATTTTCCCCGCAATCGCTCGTAACCTATTGATTTATTGGTGGGCGGTACTGGGATTGAACCAGAGCCCCCTGCCGTGTGAATCCGCTTTGGCCCTTCTATTCGTACAGCCTGCGTACTTTTTGCAATAAAAAAACAGACGGTTATCAAGCATTTCCCGCACCCCGCCGCTGCGAAATAAAAAATAATATAATCAATCAGTTATCCGCAATAAGGCGCAGTAGACCGCAACAAGGCGTCATGTTTGTTCGCGCGTGTGGAGCCAAACTGGAGCAAATTTGGAGCAAGATCAAATAGGGGTGCACGGTATATTTTTCGCTAAATCGTCCTCGTTTTCAGTCCGGATGCCCTATTAACAGTATCGGGATCGAAAACGGGAATGTAGCGTGACTCACCGAATAACACCACTGAGCAAGGCGGACCTCCAGGAGATCTTGGGGGTATCCGAGCGGACCCTGGAAAACTGGGTTCGAGAGGGGACCCTGCCGCCGCCCCGACGACTTGGCGGGCGGCGTGTATATTGGCTGCAAACAGTCATAGATAAGTGGTTACAGGAACAGTTAAGCCCAGAACCTCACCGCGCCACCTGCCGCCGGAAAGGCCGACCGCGAAAGGTCGACGATTAAGTCGCCTTTTCTGTGGGGTGGCATGGCGGAAATTCAACTTGTACGGCAAGTTGCCGTATAGTATGGTGATATACATGCCAAATTAACCTGAGGGCGGAACGATGGCCGCTGTAGCGCGCGAGCGTATCGAAATGCGAGTAGACACAGAAACCAAGACGCTGGCGGAACGCGCTTCAGCGGCGATGGGTTGTGCTTCACTGACCGAGTTTATGGTGCGGCTGATCCGCGAACACGCTCCGGAGATCTTGCAGCACGAGACTTCTATCCGACTCGCGAACACGCAGTTTGATGCGTTTGTCGCAGCGTGCAGTGATGCGGAACGCAAGCCGAGCGCGCGTATTCTGGAAGCAGCAAAGCGATTGGACAAAGAAGGTTTCTGATTGGCGCTCTCCCAAACGTTCGTTCTGGTTGACCCTGCGCAGCATGACATAAAAGCCTTCGATTGCGGCAAGCCCGGAATGAACCAATTTCTGGCTCGTTTCGCGGCAAAGCATATGGAGCTGGGTATTAGCTCGACCTGGGTGCTGGCTGACGAATGTCCTGCCCAAAAAATCCCTGTTGTCGCTTATTTCACATTGTCGGCAGCAACCGTAACCCGTGAAGAAATAGCCTTCGACAAGAGCTTGCCCCGCTACCCGGTGCCCGTTGTATTGCTCGCCAGACTTGCAGCTGACCACCGTTATCAAGGTCAGGGAGTCGGCGAAAAAACTTTGATTACGGCACTGCGTAAAAGTGTAGAGCTAACCCATAGCGGTCTTCCCGCACTCGGTGTAATCCTGGATGTGTTGGACGAGGATGCACTCAGTTTTTATCAGCGTTATGAAATTTTTGAGCCGTTTACGGATGATCCGATGCGACTCTTCGTTCCCATGACAGTGCTGCAACAGATTTAATTACCTAAGCCTGCTGCGCCAGCTACCTGCTCGGGGTTCCCCCGCGCTCGCGGGGATAGGCCCGTAAATGTCGCATCCACTCGAAAGCTCCGTTTGATCCGGTATTTGAAATTCTATTTCCGATTTTTGTGGGCCGATATGAAGGCTGGGACGCGCTGGGGCTGGGTGTGCGGGAGAAGGTTTGTGGGCGCTGATGACATGCAGTGCAGTGGTCAAATGGGTCCGTCCAGGGGGAGACGAAAAATCGGGTGTGGGCCCAGAGATCATTCCCGGATGAGAAGAAGCACTTAACTGCTTGAAAATATGGTGGGCGGTACTGGGATTGAACCAGTGACCCCTGCCGTGTGAA
>CBDUHN010000055.1:0-14675 GCA_965367295.1 uncultured Gammaproteobacteria bacterium
GCACCATAGCCATAGGGAGCACCATAACCGTAAGGAGCACCATAGCCATAACCAGGGCCATAGCCATAACCGGGATAACCATAACCATAGCCACGGTTGTAGCCGTCACCATAGCCGCGACCATAGCCACGACCGGAACCACGACCACTGAAGCCCATGGAGAAATCACCGTCTCCCATCATGTCTCCGAGGCCATCACCCCAGCCGTTGTTACCCCAGCCATTATTCCAGGGGCCACCGCCGTAACCAGGACCACCCCACCATGCCTGAGCGGAACTCAGTGGCAGTGCGGCCATACCTGCAATAGCAGCTGCGAGAATAGTCTTCTTCAGATTTTTCATATCGGTACCCTCCGATTAAGGTCACTTGCTCGACACGAAGCCATCCGTGTCACCTGATACCCCCTGCTGTACTCTTCCCTGCGGAACGAGGGAGCGCCGCTCCGCGTGGTTTTTGCCTTGATCACCGCAAACCCAGTTACCGACTGCGAATCCGACGATCCCGGTAAATCCAGTTTCACATTACTCACCAGACGCCGGGCACCATGCCCGGCATACCTCCGGTGACCGGCCAGCCAGCGCCGTATCCATACCCTCCAGGCCAGGTACCCGGCGCATAGCCGCCAACTCCTCCGCCATATCCCGGATAACCGCCATACGGTGCGCCGGGATAACCGGGATTCGCACTGCTTCCATAGGGACGGTCATAGGGTGCGGCTTCCTTCCAGGGCGAGGCGTTACGCGTCTGTCTGGCTGGCTCTCGGGTATAGGCGGGACGTTCTTCGTCCAATGGTCTGAACTGTGGCTGGGCAATGGGCGCCTGCCACTGTTTGCCCTGATTCGGTGTACCCCAACGGCTATCCCGGCTGGCCGAACCGTATTGCTGAGGTACTGCCCAGGGATTACCCGATGGTGCCGGAGCGATATAGCCCGGCTGACGCTGGTTGGGCTGGCTGTATTGCGGTGGTTCATAGCCTCGCCGTCCGTAACCACCACTGTCGACAGGTGGCGGAGATGGTGCGTAATAACTGGGTGGCGGCTGAACAACAGTGCCTTGCGGTACCCACACACTATTGGGGGGTACAGCGATCCATTGTCCCTGCGGTGCGGTATCGGTGATCTGCCTCTGTTGCTTGTGTTCATCGTTTTTCCCATTCTTTCCGCCATCACCACTACAGGCCATTACTATCAGTACCATGACTCCCAATAACACCGGGATGCGTCCAAAACGCCACTGTGCAACCCGCCACCCTGTCATGGGAGTCCTCCGCTACCCGGCTATTGCCCCTGCCCGGGATTGGCGCCACCCGCAGCCGGATACATGGGCTGTCCCCAGTAGGGTGCGCCATAGCCCGGTGGGGGCGGTGGGTAGCCGTAGGGGGGGTATCCGCTATAGGCCGGGGCTACCGGCTGAGCAGGTGCTGTAGTGCCTGCTGTTCCGGCATCACCCGCTGCAACCGACGGTGCCTGCTGCGCATTCGGATAGCGGTGCTGTTGGCGATACTGATCCATTTCCTGCACACGCTGCTGATGCTGCTGTTCCCATTCCTGGCGTGCCTGTTCGCGCTGTTGCTCGCGTTGCGGATTTTGTGACTGCCAGGACTGCGGGCGCTGCTCGTCCTGTTGCCAC
This sequence comes from uncultured Gammaproteobacteria bacterium, assembly GCA_965367295.1. Lineage (GTDB taxonomy): Bacteria > Pseudomonadota > Gammaproteobacteria > DSM-19610 > DSM-19610 > JAIVHA01. Next base: position 1,630 of record CBDUHN010000055.1, read on the forward strand.
TCCTCACGACGCTGCTGGGCCTGCTGTTGCATATCCTGGTAGCGCTGGTCCATCTCCTGCTGATGCTGTTCCCGATACTGGTTCATGCCCGGCATGCCCTCAGCCATGGGGCCACGATCCTGCATTAACTGCTGCATTTCCTGCTGATGCCGGGCCCGCATCTGTTCCATTTCCTTTGCGTGCTCGGCCCGTCGCTGCTGCATTTCCTGCTGGTATTGTTCACGGCGTTGCTGCGCTTCCTGCTGACGATCCAGGAACTGGGATCGGGTCACCGCGCCATGACGCGGATAGCTCTCCGGCATCGTTGGGGGTGGCGTATTCCCCAATTCCGGGTCCGGCCGGAACTGGCCGGGTGCCGGCTGCATAGCACCCTGGCTGGAATAAGGCCCGGGTGGAGGCGGCACCTGCTGTCCTGGTGCACCCCACTGGGGGTTCACGCCGGAGGCCGGTGGTGCAGCGGCATCGCTGGCCAGTAGCGGTGTGGCCAGCATCATGCCCAGTAAAGGGGTGACACCGAGCCAACGCCGCAGAGCGGTGTGTGCATTTCCATGATTTCGATTCCTGTTTTTCATTGCCTTCCTCCGCACATTGTTTGCATCTGGTACTTGCCCGTCAGCGGGATGGCTCGTCCGCCATAGGCTCGGAGCCTTCGATCCGTGCCTGCAGTTCATCGCAGCCACGTTTTTCAAAATGGCTTGCCGCACTGATACAGCCAAGGGGGATGATCAGCACGGTGAACACGGTTGCCACGCCGGTGCCAAACAGCAGCGTCACGGCCATGCCTTCGAAGATCGGGTCGGTAATGATGGCTGCAGCACCGGCCATCAGGGTCAGCGAAGTAATCAGGATGGGACGCAGGCGGGTACGGCCGGCCTCAATGGCGGCATGGCGGATATCCTTTCCCTTCGCCACTTCGTGCTTGACGAATTCCACCAGCAGGATGGAGTTGCGAACGATAATCCCGCCGAGGGCAATGAAACCGATCATCGAAGTGGCGGTGAATTCCGCACCCATGATCCAGTGGCCGGGAATGATACCGATCAGGGTCACCGGGATCGGTGCCATGATCAGCCCCGCCAGGGTGTAATCCCGGAACTCCAGCACGATCAGGCCGTAGATCAGCAACAGTGCCGCCATGAAGGCGATGCCCATATCACGGAAGGTTTCGTAGGTCACCGTCCATTCACCACCCCACTCGAAACCGGATTTCAGGTCATTATCGGGCGGGCCGATCAGCCCCATGGGCATACCGGTGATCTGTACGCCATCGGGCGCGGTGTAGCCTTCCAGTAAATCCTCAATACCGAACATGCCGTAGATAGGTGCGCCGAGCCGGCCTTCCATTTCACCGGTCACGTATTCCACGGGACGCAGGTCAATGTGATAGAGGTATGGCCCTTCCTCCACCTGCACGAAGCGTCCCAGTTCACCAATGGGGATCACCTCTCCGCTCTGGTTCACAATGGGCAGGTTGGACAGTCTCGACACCTGCGAGCGAACTGCCAATGGCGCCTGCAACACGATATAGGTGGGCTCCAATGGTGCGGCACGCTTCACATCGCCCAGTTTGTAACCACCCATGGCCATGGCCAGATTGCGATTGATGGATTCCACCGATACGCCACGGCGTACCGCCTTGTCGGTGTTGATCTCGAAGTGCCAGTAGGTATAGGGCGAAGACATGAAATTATCCACGTCCACCACATTTTCGACCTCTTCGAACATGGCGGTCATGTCGCGGGCAACCTGGCGCCGGGTCAGTTCATCCGGCCCATAGATCTCCGCCACCACGGTCTGCAACACCGGCGGACCCGGCGGCATTTCCACCACCTGGATCTTGGCTCCCATACGCTGGGCGATCGGCGTCAGCAGGGCACGCGCCACCACGGAGATTTCATGGCTGCTTCGCTCGCGCAGGTTCTTGTCCAGCAACATGACCTGAATGTCCGCTTCCCAGGGTTTCTGGCGCGTGTAGTAATGCCGTACCAGACCATTGAAATTGAAGGGCGATGCTGTACCGACATAGGTTTGCATGGCGGTCACTTCCGGAATGGTGCGCAGCTCCTCGGCCAGCGTCTGCGTGACATTGGCGGTAACTGGCAGGGCCGTGCCTTCCCGCATGTTGATCACCACATTGAACTCAGGCTTGTTATCGAACGGCAGCATCTTCACTGCAACCGTCTGGGTGTAAAACAGTGCACAGGCAACGAAGGTCATGCCGATTATCCCCAGCAGGAACAGCACACCCAGCTTGCGGTTTTCCACCAACGGCTTGATGATCGGATGGTAGATGCGGCCGATAAATTTCTGGGCCCGCTCTTCGCGTTGTTTGGCTTTTTCGAAGGTATGCATGGTTGCAGGCCGCACACGCATGGCAAACCATGGAGTAAAAATAAAGGCGGATAGCAGCGAGAAGAACATCGCCGAGGAGCCGAGTACCGGGATCGGACGCATATAAGGTCCCATCAAACCACTGACGAAGCCCATCGGCAGCAGCGCGGCGATAATGGTCAGGGTGGCGAGAATGGTCGGATTGCCTACTTCGCGCACCGCATCAATGGCGATATTGACGCTGGTTTTTCCCGCTTCCATCCAGCGGCGGAAGATATTTTCCACCACCACGGTGGCGTCATCCACCAGGATCCCGATGGCAAAAATGAGCGCAAAAAGACTGACACGATCAATGGTGTAATCCAACACCCAGGCAGACCAGACCGTGATCAGAATCACCACGGGAATAACCGTGATCACCACGAAAGCCGCCCGCAGCCCCAGACCGATAAGACACAGGATTGCCACTGCAACCGCAGCCTCAAACAGCGCGGTGAGCAGTTCGTTGACCTTGTCATTGGCGGTTTTGCCGTAGTCGCGGGTGATGCTGACCCGTACGTTGTCTGGAATCAGGTTGCCCCGCAGACTATCGAGCTTGTCGAGAATGGCATTGGCAACCGTCACACCATTGGCGCCTTCCTTTTTGGCAATGGCGACCGTCACGGCCGGCTCGGCGATTCGCGCCGGGCTATCCTCTTCCGTGGCCGGGCCGGAATAGTAGTTGACGATCTGCGAGGTCTCGGCCGGCCCATGAAACACCTTGGCAACATCGCGCACATAGATAGGCGAATCACCCCGCACCCCGACCACCAGGCTGCCCACCTCTTCCGCCGTGCGCAGAAAAGTACCGGTGTAGACCCTGAAACTGGTATTGCCGGCTTCCACATTGCCTGCGGGAAGCTCCGAGTTCGCGCTCCGGATCGCCTGTGCCACCTGCTCAATACTGGTGCCATACCCATTCAGTCGTTCCGGGTAGACCTCGACACGGATCTGCTCGGCACGCCCACCGATTACCGAACCCTGGCCAGCATTCGGTACTTCCTGCAAGCGCTGCAGCACATCCACACCGAGGGTGCGCAAGGCGGCATCATCGACACTGCCGGAGGACAGGGTGACCGTGACCACCGGCACATCATCGATACCCTTGGGTTTTACCAGCGGCATGGACACACCGGGTGGAATTTTGTCGAGATTGGATTGCAGCTTGTCATGCACCTTGACGATGGACGGCCCCAGTTCCTCGCCAACCCGGAAGCGGACCACCACCATGGCGCGACCCCGTTCACTGGCCGAGTACACATGACGCACGCCGGGGATTTCGCTCATGATCCGTTCCAGCGGATTGGTCACCAGACTGGTCACCTGCTCGGAGGATGCACCGGGATACTCAACAAAGATATCCACCATGGGCACCGAGATCTGCGGGTCTTCCTGGCGCGGGGTAAAAATCAGGCCCAAGAGGCCGATCGCCAGGGTGGCCAGCATCAACAACGGGGAAATAGGCGAGTCGATAAAGGTGCAGGCCATGCGGCCGGCCATGCCAAGATGGCGACCTTCGAGGGATTCCACCTCGTCAATTTCCGGGGGTTCCGGAGGCTGGTTCGGCTTTTGGCTCATGCCGCCATCCTCAACGTCCACCCACCCAGCCACTCGCCATGCTGGCCGGCGGGATGGCGAAGATGCGCTCGCCCACCTGCAGACCGGAGAGCACGGCAACCTGGCGGTTACCGACATAGTCCCCAAGCCTCACCAGGCGCAACTGCGGCTCATTCTGCTGATTGAGCACATAAACGGCCGGCAGACTGCCACGCCACATCACTGCCGATTCAGGAATCACCGGCACCGCTTCCGTTGAAGTGGTGATGTCCGGCAACATAACCTCGGCATACATCCCGGGACCACCGGGCGTGCCGACGGGCAGATCGAACTTCACCGTAACGGTGTGGCGCTGGGCATCGGCGGAGGGGAATATCTGTGCCACGCGCACCTCCGTATGGGTATCCCCCACATCCAGTCGCGCCGGAACCAGCATGCCTTTCTGCAGTACCGGCATCAGCCGTGCCGGCACTTCCACCTGCACCTGCAGGTATTCGAGATCGGCGTACTCCAGCAGCGGCTGACCGGGCTGTACGGTGTCACCCTCCTCTACCAGTTTGCGGACGATGACGCCATCAAAAGGTGCGAAGGAACGGGCATCGCGCAGGCGCGCATCGATTTCCTCCAGCTGGGACTGGGCGCTCAACTGCGCATTGTGGGCCTGGTTGAGCTGAGTACCGCTGGAGTACAGATCTGCCTGGCGATCCAGCCAGGGCTCACCACCAATATTGCCCGGCATGAACCCCTGCATGGGTCGGGTGAACATCTGGTCGAACATGGTAGGCATGCCCATACCTCCGCTACGGGCGATGCTGCGACTCTGGGGAGAATACAGTTCGCGGGAATACTGCATCTGCGCATTGGCAATTGCACTCTGGGCATTGCCGATCTGTGCCAGTGCGGCACGACGCTTGGCCAGCAGATCATCGTCATCAATCGCGGCCAGGACCTCCTGGGATTTGAAATGATCCCCCTCGGTGCCGGCGATGAACTCGATGCGGCCCGGTAACTGCGCCGTCAGCGTGACTTGTTTATACGCTACTACCGTGCCACCCAGGGTGACCGTGCTGCCCAGGCGGCTTTCCTCGACGGTAACCACATCGGACGAAAGGGCCGGATTGGCATGTACTGAAAGACTCAGGAAGGTACTGCACACCGAAAACAACAGGCATGCCGCTTGGGAACAAAACCGCAACTTATTCGCAAGTGGGATCGCGCGGCTAAATACGGCAGGCTGATCTGTGCCAACTACCACAATAATGCCTCCTCATTATCCATTTGCAGTTCTTTGTAGTTTTTTTGCGTGGTCGCACTACACCTGCACTGCATGCGCAACCCGATTGTGCATCGCTCGCACAGAAACAGAGCAATGCCCATGCCAAATCGCAAGTGGCTGAGTTCTTGAACTTTTACGAAAACGCCTGTTGCAGCGACTGAAACACGCAATGGGAAGCAGCGTTGACGGAACAGCGCGTAAATTTATGAATTACCTGCAATGTATCGGGATCAAACCCATTGCAACGGAGGGTGCAACGTGAGCATGAAAATGCAACACATGCATGGCATATGTTGACGCATATCAATGAGAGGGAATACCGGGGCGTGTACCGTTGGTTCATAGACTATTCTTGTAAAGCGGGTGGATCAGGCATAGTCACTGAAAGTGCGGGATTCGCACTCATAACAAGTACGCGTTATAAGCACACGTTCTCAAAAAAGACTACGGAATTGGTCACCGGAGGAGTACGGTATGCACGCAGTGGAGCAATTCACTCCTTTAATGGATGCGGTGGTATCCCACATTCACGCGGGTGTGATTCTGTCGGATCCGAGAGGCAATGTTTTATATCAGAATCCGGCGGCATCGGAGATGCTGGGGATCTCGCCCATAGAATCCATTTATGAAGTCCAGGATTTCAAAAAACTCAATGCCAGTCGCAACCTGCCTCGCATTGAGTTGTGCAGCAATACCGCCGACCGGCAACTGAAACACACCAGACCAGACAGCCGAAGTTTTCAGCAGCGCATACAGCAGAACGGTATCACCCGTTTCCTGGAGATCAATGTAGCGGATGTCATGGTGCCGGGCGACCAGGAACTGGTACGGATGATCGTGATGCACGACATCACTGAAAAACATCGCCTGGAAGCTGTTTTATATGACAATATCAGCGCCGGCCTGGTGACCCAGGACCCGCATCTGCTGGAAATCAGCTCGAAACTCGATCATATCTCCCGCACCAATGCCTCCATCCTGCTACAGGGTGAGTCCGGCACCGGCAAAAGCCTGCTGGCGAGGATGGCGCATCGCAAAAGTCCGCGCAGTGAAAGCAAACTGGTGGAAGTGAACTGTGCCGCCATCCCCGAGGCACTGATGGAGTCGGAACTGTTCGGCCATGTGAAAGGAGCCTTTACCGGCGCCATACAGGACCGTCCCGGCCGTTTCCAGGCCGCCAATGGCGGTACCCTTTTTCTTGACGAAATCAGTGAGATCCCCCTTCACCTTCAGCCAAAGCTGCTCAAGGCCCTGGAAGAACAGCGTTTCCAGATGGTCGGGTCCGATGTCAATGTGCAGGTGGATGTGCGTATCATCGCCGCCTCCAACCAGAACCTGCGGGAGATGGTAGACGAAGGACGTTTTCGCGCCGACCTGTATTACCGGCTCGCGGTCGTTCCCATTGATGTACCGGCACTACGCCACCGCCCCGGCGATATTCCCCTGCTGATCCATCATGTATGCAATCAACTGGTCAGTCGTGGCTACCCGGAAGGAATAGAGTGCGACAATGACTCCATGCGCATGATGATGGATTACCCATGGCCTGGTAACGTACGTGAACTGACCAATGCCGTGGAGCACGCGATGATCCTGGCCGAACACAACCTGGTCACCCCGTTCTGCCTGCCGCAGGATATTCGCCGGCATTCTGAAACCTGCGGCCGACAGCCTAAAGGCACCCAGCCGCAGCTGGATCCTCACCGTCAGGAAATCCTTGATGCACTGATGCAGGCCGACGGTAACCGGGCGGTGGCTGCCCGTCAGCTTGGTATCGACCGTAGCACCCTGTGGCGGCGCATGCATCGATTGGGGCTGATCAACTAGCTGGACGGTACAAAAGAAAATAAAGCGCATAAAATGGCTGTTGTTTAGAATTATCTAATGTTCTAATATCCCTCTCGAATTGCAGTAATGAAGTGAGAGGTAATCCGTGTTTTTCGATGTACTGACCATTGGTGGTGCACTGAGTGGTGCGCTTGTCGTAGTAGCCGCCATCTGGTTGCTCAAAAACGAATAAGGAAAGTGGTATCCCCAACCACACGATGCAGGCATATCCGTAGCGCTGATCATCGCGGGGATTCAGACAGTCTGGCCGGGGTTCCCTTCCATTCGCTCCCTCTGTCCTGAGCGAACTGGCGCATTCGCAAATCCCGGTGACATCGTTTGCCCACTGTGCTTTCCACGATCCAGTCTCATTGTCACTATTTTATACAGCGGTCGTTCCATGGCCGAAAAATCAAGCTATTCTATTTACTATCTTTTTATTTTTCAGATGTCCCAAATGTGATACCCAGATCGTCACAAATTTTAACAACCGACAGACGCAAACCAGGACAAAAACGATAAGCAATTGTAATTTATTATAATTTAATTCGGGTATGGTATTTGCTGGTATTCCATACCCTCCCGTACATGATTTTTCGGGATCGCTGCTTCTGGAGAGAAGCAATCATGTTCAACCTCACCTCCTACAGTACAGACTTGCATACATAGTACAGATGGTCCTGTAGAGCAGTACCGTATTGCAGACTCCATAACGAATGCAGTCACGGTACCCCTATAACATGTCTCATTCAGAAGGACACTGAAGCATGGGCGGGCGAACAGTTTTCATTATTGCGCAAGGGGAAATTCAACACGCACTGGCGGCTGGCGTCCGTAGCGCCGGATGGGAAATCCATTCCGCAACCGACATTGCCAGTGCGCAACAGCAGTTGGAACAGCATCGCTATTGCGTTGGACTGGTGCAGATCGACAAACACTTTCTGAACGGGGAGCAGGCCCACCTGGAGCAACTGCTGCGCGCCTGCCCCGAAATCGAGTGGATCGGGATCACCGAGGAATCCATGCTTCCGCAACTGCTCGAACACAACCTGATCCCAGGCTACTTCCACGATTATCATACCTTGCCGGTTGACCCACAGAGGCTCTCACACTGTATCGGGCATGCCTATGGCATGGCCTGGGCGAATTACCAGGCACGTGACCAGCGCATTCCACAGGCCATGAATGGAATGATCGGCAGCAGCAATGCCATGCAGCATGTCATGCACAACATCCGGAAAATCGCCGCTGTAGACGCCCCCGTGATCCTGCACGGAGAAAGCGGCACCGGTAAGGAACTGGCCGCACGTGCCATACATGATCATTCCAAACGACGTAAGGCCCCTTTCATCGCAATCAACTGTGGCGCCATACCAGGCAACCTGATCCAGTCGGAACTTTTCGGTCACGAGAAAGGTGCCTTTACCGGTGCCCACCAGCGCAAGAGTGGCCGCATAGAAACTGCCAATGGCGGCACTATTTTCCTGGACGAGATCGCGGACCTGCCCCTGGAACTACAGGTCAACCTGCTGCGTTTTCTACAGGAAAATACCATTGAACGAGTCGGCGGGACCGACACCATTTCGGTCAATGTCCGCGTGATTGCCGCCAGTCATACCGACCTGCAGCAAGCCGCAGCCCAGGGAACCTTTCGGGAAGACTTGTATTATCGACTTAACGTCCTGCAACTGGGCATACCACCGTTACGGGAACGCAAGCAGGATATCGAACCATTAGCCCGGTATTTCTTTTCCACCTTCGCACCGGAACGCAATGACAATATTTCCGGTTTCAGCCAGGAGGCCATTCATGCCATGCAACATTACAATTGGCCAGGCAATATCCGCGAACTTATCAACAAGGTGCGACGGGCCACCGTAATGTGCGAACACCGGCTTATCACGCCAGGTGATCTTGATCTGCCCGCACAGTTCAACCTCGAATCGACAGAAACCCTGGAATACGCACGTAACAAGGCGGAAAAGAATGCCATACAAGTGGCGCTGCGCAATTCCCATAACAATATCACCAGCGCCGCCCGTCAACTTGGTATTGCACGGGTAACCCTTTATCGCCTGCTGCATAAATATAAAATGGCGACCAACCACGACCAACAGGGATCAAGACACTACTCACATAGCTGCTCATAATCACAGGATGATCATTGCAGGCTCCCCCATCCTGCATCCAGACCATAACAAGGAGACGATACGATGAAACGGTATTTCCCGAAACAACTTCCGTCTCTACTTCTACTGATATCCTGTTTCCCGCTCACAGCACAGGGCGGATCCATGGAAGAGCGCCTGCTATTACTGGAGAAATCCCTGTCCGATCAACAACGGGCAACACAAATACAGCAGGAAAAGCTCAATGCGCAACAGCGTATCCTGGATGAACAAAACCGGCTCATTCGACAACAGGCCGATATGCTGACCCGGCAACGTGATGAACTCCAACAACTGAGAAGCCAGATCATCACCCCGGATAAGCTGCAGGATCTGCGGGCAACCGGCAACAACACCAGCCCCGAAAGCAACGCCGGCGGTACAGTTCCCCCGTTACGGGTATCCCAGAGCGAGACCACCGGGCAGAAACCCGTTGGAAAATCACCACCGCAAACCGAATCGCAGCGCCCCACCGTACAATCGATCGCCAATATTGGCGGCGTCTTGACCCCAAAAGGGAAAATGGTTCTTGAACCATCCCTGCAATTCTCACATTCACAGGTAAACCGGCTGACCTTCCTTGGCGTGGAAATTCTCGAAACCTTCCTGATCGGGATACTGGAAGCACAGGACGCCAATCGGGATCTCGTCTCCCCCGCCCTGACACTGCGCTATGGCCTCACCCCACGCCTGGAGATCGAGGGCAAACTGCCTTACATATGGCGTAAAGACAAACTGAACGTCACCTTGACCGATGTCCAGGGCGAACCCCAGGTAGCCAGTGACCAGGACGGCAGCGGTATCGGGGATGTCGAGCTTGCGGTGCATTACCAGATGAATGCCGGTCTCAACGGCTGGCCGGTGTTTATCGCCAACCTGCGTTACAAATCCACTACCGGGGAAGGACCCTTTGACGTCAGCATGGACTCCATGGGCAGACAGACCGAACTTGCCACCGGATCCGGCTTCCATGGCATCGAACCCAGCATTACCCTGCTCAAGCAATCCGATCCAGCGGTGTTCTTTGCCAATGTCGGCTACCTGGTTAATTTGAAAGACGACGTCAACAAGACCTTCCTGGTGGAGGGCAGCGACCCACAGAACGTGGGTGAAGTAGATCCCGGCGATGCCTTCCGGTTGAGTTTCGGCATGGCCTATTCGATCAATCAAAAGGCTTCATTTTCTCTGGGTTACAAACACGATTTCATCCAGAAAACCGACACCGAGATTAATAATATCACCCTCTCCTCGTCCAGCCTCGACATTGGTTCCATGCTCATGGGATTCAGCTACCAGGTGAATCCAAATATGAATGCCAGCATCAATCTCGAACTGGGCGTCACGGCCGATGCTCCGGATGTCACCGTGACGATGCGACTTCCCTATTCACTGTGATGGAAGTTCCGACCACTTCGTTGAGGTTATGACAAGAGATGCTGGCCAGGGCGACGATGCGGTCACCAACCAAGTTGGTCCTGCCTGCATGAGAAGAAGAAACCAGGGCATCGATGATACTATCGCCGGGAACAAGTCAGGCGGACGGGAGTATGCTCCTGCGGTACCAGACCGTCCTGTGAGGCTGACACCTCATTCAGGGTAGGCGATTATTGCCAAGCCGCCCATTCAGTATGGAATCGCGCACACTGCGCTGAAATTGCCTGAAATTATCCACCGTCACGTTGACATCCAGCTCCTGCCTGAGATCGCGACCACTGGCAGTATTGACGATCAGGCTCAGGATCTGGTCACGCCGCACCTGGTGTAGTGCAGCGGTGTATCCTTTTACATCCTGTATGACGATCCCATTCGCATCCGCCACTCCTGTCAGATCAACCGTGGCCTGAGGATTCAGGTCTGAATCCACAACCGTGTCTGCCGTTATTCCGCCCATGAGTATATCCGGGCTCAACTGATTCGTTATCCCGGTAGTCGTATCGGGATTGATCTGGGTAGCCGGGTTCTGCTGCGTGATCATGCCGTCCTTTGCAATACTGATCACACTTTCCAGGGCCAGCACTCCATCGATGAAGGTCCGTATATTGGCCCCAAACTCGAACTGTAAACCACGAAATTCGAATCCGCCCCGCAACTGATCGAGCTCTTGATCCTCAATCACCTGAAGACTATCGAACGGGTCATGCTCCATCTGTACATTGGCAGATGCGTTCCCAACCATAAAGAAAGCCATTGCACCGATGGCAAGCAGCGACAAATCCCATCGAGCATTCTGTAACAACCATGAACAATATGAATTCTGGTCCGCATACCTGGTGGATTTCATGATTTTCCTACCTTCCAAGTTCATTCCGTCCTGGCAATGACAGCAAGAACATCCCCAGCCCGGTACTGCTGGATGCCTGATCAAGCGGGGCCTTTGGCCAGACACGCCAGTCACGCTCAGCATTGAAATGCTCGCGCGCAACCAAAATGAATCCACGCGCGGCCAATACAGTGCCATCCCAGATCGACTGGAATTGATCACGCGAAATTTTGATCGAGCCAATTGCAGGATCAGCCAGTAGCACATCATCATCCCGCAAACCCCGCACCACCACGAAATGACGATAACCATTGGTATTCACCAGGGCAATGGCGGGCACGCCAATGTCGGCCAGCTGATCCAGATTCATTCGAAAACCGTCACTCTTAAGCCCAAGACTATCGAGATAGTTCTTCATATCCAGCATGGAGAAACCTTCGGCACGAATTTTTTGCTGGTTGCCGGCACGGAACATGGATTCAAAAACATCTGCCTCGTCAATATTACGGTCATAATGAAAACTCAGCAGGGTGGCTACTGCCGCGGATCCACAGCTAAAGTCATATTGCTGCCGAATAACGGATTTCCAGCGTGACTCTTTCAAGCTGTTTGCCGGTACGGAAAAGTTACCCGCAAAACCCGGGATATTCACCGTACCGGCATGGGCCGGGAAACCGGACACAAGCCCCAGCAAACAGACACACCAAACTGTTTTATATTGCACGCATATTTCCTCTTTCGGTGAGCGTGTTATTGCAGGTTAAAGGTTACTCCGACTGCTGCATCGACCGCGTTGTTATTCCCTGTGACGATATTGAACAGGCCGATACCGCTGAAATTATCCAATGCGTGTTCACCGATGGTGACCCCACCACTATTAATCGTGCCTACATCAAAAGTGCTACCCGTGACAGTAGCCGACAGATCCTGCGTGCTTTCCACTGAAATTCGGGTATTGGAGTTTTTTCCCCGCAGATCATCGAGCTCATCCATGCCGCTCAATTCCAGCCCGGAAAACGCATCACCAGGCTCTTGCGCATTCACGGTTCCGCTTGCCGTGGACAGGCATGCGGCGAGGATTATCCATAACGCGGAATCAAAAAAATCAGAGATCGTGGTACTCATAGCGACACCTCATCTCCAGACCATGCACCATCGTGCACAATAGATACTCTCAGGCGACTGGCGGGCCTTGAAGGCCCGCCAGACGGATCAACCATTGCAGCTGATCAATTGCCGATACTCACACCAGAGTGTGCAGCTATTGAGACTGCACCCAGGGTCGAGTTATAGAGGCCTGAGGAGATATTGAGGTTACTCACACCGCCAAAGGTACCAGCACCGATGTTGACGCTGACATTCCCTGTGGTCAGGGTGCCTCCGTAGCCATCGCCACCGTTACCGCCGTTACCGCCGGTACCGCCGTTACCGCCGGCACCACCTGCTGCTCCATTCCCGGCAGTGGCCATGTTATTGCCATTGGCCGTGGAGCCACCGTCTCCACCATCGCCGCCATCACCCGCGGATGCGGTATTGGCGCCATTGGCCGTGGAGCCACCGTCACCACCATCACCGGAGTCTGCCAGGT
>CBDUHN010000056.1:0-13293 GCA_965367295.1 uncultured Gammaproteobacteria bacterium
AGGAGAAGGCAAAGCCCGCACCGACACCGACCCCGGAGCCCACGCCAGCCCCGGAGCCCACGCCAGCCCCGGACCCGGAGATTGCGGTACCACCGGCGACACCAGCCGCAAGCAGTGGCTGGGTGGTACAGGTGGGCGCCTTTGGCCAGGAGGCCAATGCCATGGGTTTGCGCGACAAACTGCGCAAAGCGGGTTTTACGACCTTCGTGGAGAAGGTGAAGCTGACATCCGGTACTGTCTACCGGGTGCGGGTCGGGCCTGAGATCGGGCGTGCCGATGCGGAGGCCTTGCAGCAGAAGCTGCTAAAGCAAACCAGCGTAAAGGGCAAGGTAATGAGCCATCCCTGATGGCTTACCGTGATACCGGTCTGGTAGAATACGCCCCATGCTGAACACCACCCATACGGGGCATCCATTCCCCGCGCTGTGTATTTTGGATATCAGGGTTGCGCGCGCATGATCTGGGTGGATTTTTTCATTCTTGGCATCATCTCGCTGTCCGCGCTGCTGAGCCTGTGGCGAGGCTTCGTGAAAGAGGCGCTGTCGCTGGCAACCTGGATTGCCGCGCCGGCCATTGCGATTCTGTTTTATGAGGATTTCGCGGTCTGGTTCGAGCAATGGGTGTCCGTGCCTTCGGCCCGCAAAGCGGTGGCCTTTGCTATTCTGGTATTGCTGGTGCTGATCCTGGGTGGTGTCGTGAATTACCTCGTTGGCCAGTTGGTGGCGAAAACGGGGCTGACCGCCACGGACCGTGCCTTTGGCATGATTTTCGGCATTGCGCGCGGTGTGCTTATCGTGGGTGTGCTGGTCCTGCTGGCAGGGCTGACCCAGGTACCGCAGGACCCCTGGTGGAATCAGTCGCTGTTTCTGAAACACTTCGTGGACTTGGCCATGTGGTTGCGCAGTTTCCTCCCCGAGGATATTGCGGCGAATATCCAGTACTAGGGCCTGTTAACCAGCCCTAATCCAACTTGGAGTGAGATTTCCTTATGTGCGGCATTATCGGCCTGGTAGCCAAAGGTCCCGTCAATCAATATATCTATGACGGCCTGACGGTATTGCAACACCGCGGACAGGATGCCGCCGGTATCATGACCTGCGAGGGAAGCCTGCTCTACCTGCGCAAGAGTAACGGCCTGGTGCGCGATGTGTTCCGCAACCACGATATGCTGCGGCTGCACGGCAATATGGGGATCGGCCATGTGCGCTATCCTACCGCGGGCTGCGAAAGTTCCGCCGAGGCACAGCCTTTCTACGTGAATTCCCCCTATGGCATCAGTCTGGCCCATAACGGTAACCTGACCAATGCCGATGAGTTACAGCAGGACCTGTTCCTGGAAGACCTGCGTCATATCAACACCAATTCCGATTCGGAAATTCTCCTTAATGTGTTTGCCCATGAACTCGCCCGGCAGGGCAAGCTGCGCATCAACCATGATGATGTGTTCGAGGCGGTTGCCGGGGTGCACCGCCGCTGCAAGGGGGCCTATGCCGCGGTGGCCATGATCATGGGCTACGGCATTGTGGCGTTCCGTGATCCCTTTGGTATCCGCCCGCTGGTGTATGGCCAGCGCGAGACGGAGCAGGGCATGGAATACATGGTTGCCTCCGAAAGCGTGGCCCTGGATGCGCTGGGTTTTGATCTGGTGCGCGATCTGGCGCCGGGCGAGGCCATCGTGGTGACACTGGATGGCCAGGTGGAAACCCGTCAGTGTGCGGACCATCCGCAGTATGCCACCTGTATTTTTGAGTATGTTTACCTGGCCCGTCCCGATTCCATTATTGATGACGTCTCGGTGTACAAGGCACGGCTACGCATGGGTGAAAAGCTGGCGGAAAAGATCCTGCGCCTGCGTCCCGATCACGATATCGATGTGGTTATCCCGATTCCCGATACCAGTCGTACCGCTGCGCTGCAGCTTGCTAATCGCCTGGGTGTGAAATACCGCGAAGGGTTTATCAAGAATCGCTATATCGGGCGCACTTTCATCATGCCCGGTCAGCAGCAGCGCAAGAAGTCGGTGCGCCAGAAACTCAATGCCATCGATCTGGAATTCAGGGACAAGACGGTGCTGCTGGTGGACGACTCCATCGTACGGGGCACCACCTCGGAACAGATTATCCAGATGGCCCGGGATGCCGGTGCGAAGAAGGTCTACTTCGCGTCCGCCGCGCCTGCGGTGCGGTACCCGAATGTGTACGGCATCGATATGCCCACCGCAGAAGAATTGATCGCCCATGGCCGCACCGACGAGCAGGTATGCGAGGCTATTGGTGCCGACTGGCTGGTATTCCAGGATCTCGAAGACCTGATCGAAACCGTGCGCAAGCGTAATGCCAATCTGACCCGTTTCGATACTTCGGTATTCAACGGCGAATATGTGACAGGTGACGTGAGCGTCGATTATCTGGAGCAGCTGCGCACCAAGCGCAATGACTCCGCCAAGCAGAAGCGTCGCGAGGAAGAAGCGGAGATCATCGAATTGCACAACAACGCCTGAACGGAGAACGGGCGGTGTTACCGCTGCCGGCTTGACATGTGCTACATGCCTGCACTAGCCTGACCCCATTGCGCCGATTTGATTTCAGCTTGCGGGCGCGTAATAAATGCAGCTAAAGCGACGGCACCTGCCCTCGTTTTAGCGATGGCGGGTTTTTTTGCGCCCGCGTTCAGCCACGAGAGGAGCGAAACATGGATATCGACGATTGGGCGGAATACGACCTGGAAACGCTGGCGGTACGTGCAGGTCAGCATCGTACCGCTGAAGGTGAGCACGCGGAGCCCATCTTCCCCACATCCAGTTATGTGTTCGCCAGCGCCGCTGAGGCCGCTGCACGTTTTTCCGGGGCGGCGCCCGGAAATATCTATTCACGCTTCACCAATCCGACGGTGCGCACCTTTCAGGATCGTCTTGCGGCGCTGGAGGGGGGCGAGGCCTGTGTCGCTACGGCATCCGGTATGGCAGCCATCTATGCCACCTGTGCCGGTCTGTTGAAAAGCGGCGATCATATCGTGTCCTCGCGCAGCATTTTCGGCACCACCACTATCCTGTTTACCAACTACCTGGGTCGCTTCGGGGTGGAAACCAGTTTTGTACCACTGGCGGACCTGGATGCCTGGGAGCAAGCGATTCAGGCCAACACGCGCCTGTTGTTTGTGGAAACCCCTTCGAATCCGCTTACGGAGCTGGTGGATATCCGGGCGCTTGCCGATCTGGCTCACCGCAAGGATTGCCTGCTGGTGGTGGACAACTGTTTTTGTACCCCGGCCCTGCAGCGACCGCTGGAACTGGGTGCGGATATCATTATTCACTCGGCTACCAAATACCTCGATGGCCAGGGCCGCTGTGTGGGTGGTGCCGTGGTGGGGGATAAGGAGCTGGTGGGCAAGGAGGTGTACGGTTTTCTCCGTACCTGTGGACCGACCATGAGCCCCTTTAATGCCTGGGTGTTTCTCAAGGGGCTGGAAACACTGGGGATTCGCATGAAGGCCCATTGCGAGAATGCGGCACAACTGGCCGCCTGGCTGGAACAGCAGCCGCAGGTGGAACGGGTGTACTATCCCGGGCTGACTTCTCATCCCCAGCATGAACTGGCCAAGCGCCAGCAGCGTGGTTTTGGTGGTCTCCTGTCCTTCGATGTGAAGGGAGGCAAAGAGGCGGCCTGGAAGCTGATCGATGCCACCCGTGTCATGTCCATTACCGCCAACCTTGGCGATACCAAGACCACTATCACCCATCCGGCTACCACTACGCACGGACGCTTGAGTGAAGAACAGCGGGCCGATGCCGGGATCGGTGACGGGCTGTTGCGGGTCGCGGTGGGGCTGGAATCCGTGCGGGACCTGCAAGCGGACCTTGAACGCGGGTTGGACTGAATCAGTCCGGCAGCACTGTGATCTTGCCCACGCCCCAGTGATGGACCTGATCGAAGCTGAAATGCCCGTCACCGTTGACATGGTTGCCGGGCATCACCCGGCCAATGCACACGGTGCAGCTGCTGGAGGTGGCACGCTCGATTTGATCGCCGTTGTAGCGGGGTTTGACCAGGATCTGTTCGATCCGGGCTTCACCGGAGGTGATGGGTTGCGGGAGTTCCAGCAGGAAGTATTCGACCCCGGCAGGATCGACGGCGGTGGAAATACCGGTGGCAATCATGGGATTGGGCCCAGTGTAGTCGTAGGGCTCGTAGATTTCGATAATGTGCTTATGCTGGGTCATGCGAGACTCCCCTTGCAGCCCTGTCGTGTCAGCATGCACCAAGGTGGAATTCCCTGTCAAAACCAATGTGAAGTGGGTGGGGCAGGGGCTTGGCCTAATTCGGGAATTTACATCAGGTTATTTTTTTATTTAACTGTTATTAATCATTTAAATTGGATTTGTTGATGCAAGATGCCAACCTGTTCGAGTCCGCCTTACGGGGGCTTGCGGAGTCAGATCCTGCCCGTAAACAGATGCTTGTCCAGGCGCTGCGCAGGAAGTGGGAGGCGGGGCGATTATCCACCCGAGGTGATCAGGCCCCGCTGCCCATTGGTGAGCCGGGGCGACCGGAGCGACCGGAACTGGTGGCACCGCGGCAATTGCGTTCCCGTAAACTGACCAGCCCCGAAGGGCGTGCAGTGCTCGTGCATGCGCTTGCGCATATCGAATTCAATGCCATCAACCTGGCGCTGGATGCGGTATACCGCTTTCGTGACATGCCGGACGCGTTCTATGGTGACTGGCTGCAGGTGGCAGACGAGGAGGCTTACCATTTCGGACTGCTGCGCGAGCGTTTGCGCACACTCGGTCATGAGTATGGGGATTTTCCCGCCCACAACGGGTTGTGGGAAATGGCCTGCCGCACCGCCGATGACGTCATGGTACGGATGGCGCTGGTGCCGCGTGTACTGGAAGCGCGTGGCCTGGATGTCACCCCGGACATGATCCGCCGCCTGGAGGAGGCGGGCGACTCGGCGACGGTTGCGATTCTGCATGTTATTTTTCGCGATGAGATCGGTCACGTGGAAATCGGCAGTCGCTGGTTTCGTTACTGCTGTCAGTTACGTGACCTGGATCCGGGGGAGACCTTTCGGGGTCTGCTGGAACAGCATATGCGTGGGCGCATCAAGGGGCCTTTTGCCGAGGAGGCACGTCGACTGGCGGGCTTCGATACGGATGAGATGGCACTGTTACATACACTGGCAGGAGAGACGGGCAAATGAAACATGGCTGGATATTGGTCTTTGGCATGGTATGCATGGCACAGCTGAAGGCGGAGACGGCGACCCTGCTGCAGTTCCAGGAGCAGGAACCGGGTATCGATCCCTATACCACGCGCATGCTGATTACAGCGGATTACGTGCGGGTGGACGACGGCATGGACAACGGCAATTTTGTGTTGTTCGATCGCGCCGCAAAGACTATCTACAACGTTATGCAGGACAATCGCAGTGTGCTGGTGGTCAAACCGGATGGCACCGTGGCGGTGGAAGCGGATACGGTACGACTGGGTGAGCAGACCTTTGCGGTTGATGACGCCCCCGCGGTCGGTGGCAAGCTGCCGCAGGGGCATCGCCTTATGGCGGATGACGAGATCTGTGAGCAGGCCGTGATCGTGCCGGATCTGCTGCCGGAAGCCACCCGGGCCCTGGTGGAGTTTCACAGCCTGTTAGGCCTGCAGTCCGCAGCAACATTGGGCAACACGCCCGATGAATTCCAGACGCCCTGTTTCCTCGCCCGGCACATACTGGCGCCGGCCTGGCAGTGGCAGCGTGGACTGGTGATCCAGAACTGGGATCCACGGGGAGTACGCATGGAACTGGTGGATTTCCAGACGGGCCTGCAGGTGGATGATGCCCGGTTCGTGGTGCCGAGCGATTACCAGCAGGAACGTTATCTGCTGCCTTGATCCGAGGCTGTGTCCCTGCCTCCTGCCTGCTGAATCGAGAGTATTTCGAGCCGGCAACCCTGTCTATTGCACACCAGTACGCTGCCCTGTTCATACCAGTCGCCGAGCACGATACGCTGTGCAGGGTGATGATCCAGTGTGAAATCATGGATGGCGGGGCGGTGGGTGTGGCCATGAATCAATAATAAAACTGCTGCATCGCGCATGGCATCGGCCACCGCGTCAGTATTCACATCGGTAATGTATTCCGCCTTGTGCCGGGTGCGTTCCCTGCTGGTTTCCCGTAGCTGGCGGGCGATGGCCTGGCGTTCTGAAATCGGTTTGTGCAGGAAATCCTGCTGCCAAACAGGATTGCGGACCATGTCTCGAAATTGCTGGTAGTCGGTGTCATCGGTACACAGGGTATCGCCGTGCATAATGATGGCCGGGGTGCCGAACAGCTCGATGTGAGAGGGGTCCGGTAACAAGGTGCAGCCACTGCGCTCCGCGAAGGTGTGGCCGATGAGGAAATCCCGGTTGCCATGCAGCAGGTATACCGGCGTACCGCGATCCACCAGGGAACGCATGTGCTCGATCACCAGTCGATGTTCCGGTTCCGGGTCATCATCGCCAATCCAGGCCTCGAACAGATCGCCGAGAATGTACAGGGCACTGGCTTCCCGCGCCCGGGTGGCGAGAAAATTCAGGAACAGCCGGGTGATGCCCGGGCGCGAAGGGTCCAGGTGCAGGTCGGAAATGAACAGGATGGGCTTCATTGCGATGGCGGGGATGGAGTGCGGATTCACTCCATCCCCGTGAGGAGAGGGCGCTTATTCCTCGACTGTGACCTTTTCGATGATCACGTCTTCCACCGGTACATCCTGGTGGAAACCCTTGTTGCCGGTGGGTACTTTTTCGATGGCCTGCACCACATCCATTCCCTCGACCACCTTACCGAACACGCAATAGCCCCAGCCCTGGGGAGAAGGGGAGCTGTGATTCAGGAAACCGTTGTCCTTCACATTGATGAAGAACTGCGCGGTGGCGGAGTGGGGGTCATTGGTGCGGGCCATGGCGATGGTGCCCAGGTCATTTTTCAGGCCGTTGTCAGCTTCGTTTTCAATCGTGGCCTTGGTGGGCTTCTGGTTCATGCCGACCTCGAAGCCGCCACCCTGGATCATGAAGCCGGGGATGACGCGGTGGAAAACGGTGCCGTCATAAAACCCTTCCTTCGCATAGGCAATGAAATTTTCCACGGTCTTGGGGGCCTTGGCGGCGTCAAGTTCCAGCACGATGGTGCCATGGTTGGTCTGCATGCGAACGGTCATTTTCTGGTCTCCTGCGGCGGATGAAGGTCCGGCCGCCAGTGCGACGACGGGACTGCAAACAATAAACAAGCCTAACAACAGGCGAAAAATTCTGGCCATGAGTAGCGCTCTCCGGTGTATGAACCGCACATGATAATGCTTTCCGCGCCGGGTACAAGAAATCAGGCTTTGAGGGCCCGCTTCTTTCCGTTACCATGGCCGACCTGCCCGGTGCCGGAAATACGTGAAAGAACACAGTCATGCTTCAGATTTACAACAGTCTCGTCCGCCAGAAACAGGAATTCGTGCCCATCGAACCGGGCAAGGTGCGCATGTATGTATGCGGGATGACGGTCTACGACCTCTGCCATCTCGGCCATGCACGGGTGCTGGTGGTGTTCGATGTGATGGTGCGCCACCTGCGGGCACTGGGTTACGAGGTTACCTATGTCCGTAATATCACCGATATCGACGACAAGATCATCCTGCGCGCCAATGAGAACGGCGAACCTATCAATGCCCTGACCGAACGCTTTATCACAGCCATGCACGAGGATGCCGCGGCACTGGGGGTGTTGCCGCCGGATCAGGAGCCCCGCGCCACGACCTCCATGGGCCAGATCCTGGATATGATTCAAACCCTGGTGGACAAGGGGTTTGCCTATGCCGCCGCCAACGGTGATGTCTACTACGACGTGAGCCGTTTCGAGGGCTACGGCCGCCTGTCCGGCAAGCAGCCGGAGGATTTGCGTGCCGGTGCCCGCGTCGAGGTGGCAGAGGCCAAGGATGACCCGCTCGACTTCGTGCTCTGGAAGGCGGCCAAGCCAGGCGAACCGAGCTGGCCCTCACCCTGGGGCAATGGCCGTCCCGGCTGGCACATCGAGTGTTCCGCCATGTCCACTCACTGCCTGGGGAACCATTTCGATATCCATGGAGGTGGCATGGATCTGCAGTTCCCGCACCATGAAAACGAGATTGCCCAGTCGGAGGGCGCCACCGGCTGCCAGTTTGTGAATTACTGGATTCACAACGGCTTCGTGCAGGTGGATGAAGAGAAAATGTCCAAATCACTGGGCAACTTCTTCACCGTACGGGAGATCCTTGCGCGCTATCAGGCAGAGGAAATCCGTTACTTCATTCTCGCCAGCCATTATCGCAGTCCACTCAATTACACTGAAGACAATCTCGATAAGGCGCGTGGTTCCCTGACACGGCTGTATACCGCACTGCGCGATGTATCGCCGGGCGAGCCATTACCGGAGGAGGGGGAATTCCGGCAGCGTTTCCAGCAGGCCATGAATGATGATTTCAATACGCCCGAAGCCCTGGCCGTGCTGTTTGAGTTGGCACGGGACCTCAATCGGGCGCGGGATTCCGATCCGGCTGCGGCATCACGCCTGGCGGCCACCCTGCGGCTGCTGGGAGGACAGCTTGGCCTGTTGCAGGCCGATCCGGACACTTACCTGCGGGGGCAGCCGTCCACGGACGCGGCCGGCGGTTTGTCCGATGCCGATATCGATGCCCGTATCCAGGCACGTCTGGATGCCCGGGCCCGCAAGGACTGGGCCGAGGCCGACCGCATTCGTGATGAACTGAAGGCGGCCGGGGTGGTGTTGGAAGATGCCGCAGGGGTCACCAGCTGGCGTCGCTCCTGAGCACTCCAAACCGGCTTCCCGGCTTGATCAGCGCTGATTCAGGTTGATTTCCGGTACCCCTCACATCCGCTCTCCAGCCTCCCCCGGTTCCCGGAACAGTCGGGCTATCTCCCTGTAATTACTCCTGTCTTCCTGGTTAAGTTTGTGGCGAAAAGGTCGCTATCAAGTGTAATCCACGTACTACAAGCAACGCTGTGTACCGGGAGGAGAAGTAGGGCTGTTTGACTGCACCAGAGTTGGGGCCAGGAAATGAATGATCGTATTTACCGATTGATATTGGGTCTGATGCTATTGATCTCCCTGTACTTCGATCTGCATCAGGTGATGATCGGCATCATTGCGCTGGAATTTCTTGAAGGCCTTACCAATCTGCGCATTCCACTGCTGCTTAGTCGAGAGGGGCACGGGACGGCCCCGAATTTCATTCGACGTTCTGGCGTCCATTTTGCCTTTGATGCGGAACGTGCCTGGCGACTTTCCGTTGCCCTGTGTCTCTCTCTGTCCTTCCTGATCTTTCCTGAGCAACTCTGGTGGTTCGCCTGGTTCATGGGCTTTGCAATCTTTGGTGCGGGCCTCAGCGGTGTCTGCCCAATGCTGATTACGCTCCAATTCATAGGATTTCGATGACCCATCAGGAATCGAAAGTGAGCGCCTCGGAATTGCCGCATTCCGGGCTGGCGGTCAAGGTTACCGGGGTCGTGTTCTGGGGTCTGGCGCTGATCGGTCTGGTGTTTTCCTTCCTGCAACTCAGGGGGCTGGAGGGAGAGTTGCAGCTGAACCAGATCGCCATGGTGGATCACTTTGTCCACGAGGTGGAGCGCCAGTTGTCACGTCAGGCTCCGGAGCATTTTGAAGACATTCGGAACTTGGTTGACGAAATCAAGCGCGAATACGTCATTCCCCGCGTTGACCTCCAGTTTCAGGACCAGGAACAGAGCCTGGGCATCGAACCGGACAATCTGACTTCCTACTCCCGGGTATTGGAAATTAACCGCTTTGCCAGCGGCGAGCCGCCTATGGTCGTATTCCTTACCGTATACATGCACAGCGTGAAGGTACAGGTCAGCCAGCAGCGTCGCCAGCACCTCATAATGATGGGGGGCGCTTTCCTGTTGTTTGGCTTCATTCTGCAGTGGGTGTTACAGCACATGCTGAGTAAACCGTTTCTGCAAATGGTGAGAACTGCGCAGGCCTTTTCCGCCGGTGAAACGGGGGTGCGCTTCGATGCGGGGCGGAGTGATGAGTTCGGCTATCTCGGAGGATTCATCAATCGCGCGCTGGATTATGTGACGCTCCAGAAGCAGGAATTGCGCGAGGCGTTGGGACGGGTGCGGGATTCCGAGGCGGCGCTGTATGAGGAAAAGGAGCGGGCAGTGGTCACCCTGCATTCCATCGGGGATGCTGTCATCACTACGGATCCGGAAGGGCGTGTGGAGTATTTCAATCCACTGGCGGAGCGCCTGACGGGCTGGTCTTTGGAAGAGGCGCAAGGCTGCTCCCTGGATGAAATCCTGTTACTGGTCGACGAGGCTACCCAGAAACAGGTGGAAAATCCGGTCAAGCTCTGTCTGGCACGCCGTAGCGTGATCGATCCACAGCACGAGATTCTGCTCCGCCGCCGCGATGGCGAGGAGGTGGCGATCACCGATTCGGCAGCGCCAATCCGGGATCGTAACGGCATGATTATCGGCGCCGTGATGGTGTTTCATGATGTGGGCCACACCCGCAGGCTGGCCCGCCAGTTGTCTTTCCAGGCGGCCCACGACTCGCTTACTGGCCTCTATAATCGCCACGAATTCGAACTCCGGCTGGAGCAGGCCTTGCAGACTGCCCAGCAGGACGGGCAGGAACATGCCCTGTGCTATCTGGATCTCGATCAGTTCAAGGTGGTCAATGATGTCTGCGGCCATATCGCTGGCGATGAATTGCTGCGCCAGCTGGCGACGGTTTTACAGGAGCGTATCCGTGAGACTGATTTGCTGGCCCGGCTGGGTGGTGATGAATTCGGCATTTTGCTGAGCAACTGTTCGCTGGATAAGGCGCGTCGTGTAGCGGAGGATGTACGACACACCGTGCGCGCCTTCCGTTTCATGCACCAGGAACACAGTTTTGAAATCGGTGTCAGCATCGGCCTGGTACCGGTCAATCAGACCAACCGTAATGTAACGGAACTGCTCAGCGCCGCTGATGTGGCCTGCTATGCCGCCAAGGATGCCGGACGCAACCGTATCCACGTCTACGAGCCGGGTGACCGGGAGATGCAGAAGCGACGCGGTGAGTTGAGTTGGGTGTCGCAGATAGGCAAGGCACTGGACGAGGACCGCATGCAGCTACACTACCAGCCGATCGTGCCGGTGCATGACGAAAGTCTGCCGATACACTATGAAATGCTGGTGCGCATGCTGGACGAGGAGGGTAATACCGTACCGCCGATGGCGTTTCTGCCGGCAGCCGAGCGTTACAACCTCATGCCCACCATCGACCGCTGGGTGGTCAGCACCATGCTGAAGACCTTCGGCCCCGGCAAGGCCGGGCCTGTCGATGGGGTATTTGTGGCGAACCTGTCCGGGCAGTCGCTGAGCGAAGACGGGTTTTTGAATTTTGTGATGGACTGCCTGGCCACATCCACCCTGAACGCCAGTCAGGTGTGTTTTGAAATCACGGAAACGGCAGCCATCGCCAACCTGCGCGGTGCCACGCGCTTTATCAAGATGCTGCGGGACTATGGTTGCCGCTTTGCGCTCGATGACTTCGGCAGTGGCCTGAGTTCCTTTGGTTACCTCAAAAATCTGCCGGTGGATTATCTGAAGATCGACGGCAGCTTCGTCAAGGATATGGTGGAAGACGAAATCGATGCTGCTATGGTGGCGGCCATCAGCGAGATTGGCCACGTGATGGGGATTCGTACCATTGCCGAGTTCGTCGAGAATGAGGCAATTATGGAGCGGTTGCGGGCCATCGGTGTGGATTATGCCCAGGGCTACTGGGTGGCGAAACCGCGTGATATCACCTACCTGATGGAGCAGACCAGCAATGCCGACAGGTTACGTTCGGTGTCGGCATCCTGACCCGGTATCAGTCGTGTAGCTTCTCAGCGGCGTAGAGGGTGTTTTCCAGCAGGGTGACCACGGTCATGGGGCCTACCCCTCCGGGTACCGGTGTGATCCAGGCAGCCTGTTGCCGCGCCGGTTCGAAATCCATGTCGCCGGTGATGGAGCCATCTTCCAGGCGGTTGATGCCCACGTCGATCACGGTCGCTCCCGGTTTCACCCATTCGCCCGGAATCAGTCCCGGTTTGCCGGTGGCCACTACCAGGATATCAGCGCGCGCTACATGGCTTTTCAGATCTTTGGTGAAGCGATGGCAGGTGGTTACGGTGCAGCCTGCCAGCAAGAGCTCCAGGGACATGGGGCGACCAACAATGTTGGAGGCGCCGACCACTACCGCTTCGCGCCCATGGAAGGTTTCACCGGTGTGCTTGAGCAGGGTCATGACACCATAGGGCGTGCAGGGACGCAGCAGGGGCATGCGCAGCGCCAGGCGGCCAACATTGTAAGGGTGGAAGCCATCCACGTCCTTGTCGGCCCGAATCTGTTCCAGCACCGTTTCGGGGTCGAAATGTTCCGGCAGCGGTAGTTGCACCAGGATGCCATCAATTTCTTCATCGAGATTCAGGGTTTCGATGAGTGCCAGCAATTCCTGCTCAGTGGTGCTGGAGTCCAGGTTATAGGCACGGGACAGGAATCCCACTTCCTCACAGGCACGGCGCTTGTTGCGCACATAGATTTCCGAAGCGGCGTTATTGCCAACCAGTATCACAGCCAATCCCGGTACGCGTTGGCCCTTCCGGTTGCGCTCCTGCACTTTCGCTGCGATTTCCTTGCGGAGGCTGGCCGCAATGCCTTTGCCGTCGATGAGTTGTGCTGTCATATGTAATCGTTATGGGGTGGGATGTTAAGGGCTGAATAAGGCGGTGGATTCTCGCACGGTGGCCGGGGAGGGACAAGGAGCTGTGCGAGGCGCTTTCCCCGCCACCCGCTGCCCCGGCTTGCCAGTCTCCCGAAGTCATGGGCTATAATGCGGTGTTCCGGTTCAGGAAACGGCGCGAAGTGATTGACCCCGCCCGGGTCAGCCCGTATGATCGCGGCCCTCCCCGTAGCCGGTGAGACGGGGTATAGCGCAGTCTGGTAGCGCGCCTGCTTTGGGAGCAGGATGTCGGGGGTTCGAATCCCTCTACCCCGACCAAATGAAGATCAGGTCACCTGGCGGGATCGGGTGGCAGAGACGACGGGAAGGCGGGATTCGAAGCCCCGACGTTTCAAATCGGTCGGTTCGACGCCGTCCCGCAGGGATGGCGAACGTTGTCGCACAGCGGCAACGGCCCGGAGGGCGAGGACGCAAGTCCGAGTAATCCCTCTACCCCGACCAAATGAAGATCAGGTCACCTGGCGGGATCGGGTGGCA
>CBDUHN010000057.1:0-13155 GCA_965367295.1 uncultured Gammaproteobacteria bacterium
CACTGGCAAGCCTGCCTGTAATAACGTGCAGGTGCCCGGTTATCTGGCCTTTTCCAGGTTAAACGGGCGTACGCTCTATATCTCCCCAAAAATGAATGCAAAGGGGGCGTAATAAGCCATTCATGTTTTTGTTATTTATCACGGGCGCCCGCTTACATTGACTGATATACGGGCAGGCTATCGTCTCTACCTGCAAAAGGGGTGTTATAGGGCATCCTGTTCCGGAAAAGTTATCCGCGTTTTGTCCGGTTTGTGCCGCCAGTTCAACCGATCGACGCAACACATAACTCAGGTTGTCAGCCGCCGGTAGATATCCGACACCTTCAGCGGCAGTTTGCGCACCTCATCGATCACCGCATAGTTCACCGCTCCGTACATGTGCGGCAGATAATCCCGCGCCTCGGTATCGATGGTGATGCAGAAGGGATGGATGCCATCGCGTTTGGCCTCGATCAGTGCCTGGCGGGTATCCTCGATGCCATAGGCGCCGCGGTAGCTGTCGTAATCATCGGGCTTGCCGTCGGACAGCGTGATCAGCAAACGGGTGCGGGCTTCCACTTCGTTGAGCAGTTTGCTCAGGTGGCGAATGGTTACCCCCATGCGGGTGTAATCCTTGGGGCGAATGCCGCTGATGCGCGCCTTCACCTCGGCATCATAAAGGTCATCGAAGCCCTTGACCTTGTAGACCTCGCAGCGCTTGCGGGTCATGCCGGAAAAGCCGTAAATCGCATAACGATCGCCAAGCAGTTCCAGTGATTCGCACAACAGCACCAACGCCTCACGCTCGGCATCATTGATCCAGCCCTTGGTGGAACCGCTCATGTCGACCATGAACATGACGGCGATGTTGCGCTCCTGCTTGTGCATCTTGAGAAACAGGCGGTCGGTCATCTCCAATCCGTTTTTGGTATCGGCATAGGCCTCCACCAGCGCATCGATGTCAACATCATCGCCATAGGGCTGCTTCTTGAGCAATTTGTCCTCGCCGCGCAGGGCCTCGAAGGTGCGGCGCAACTCACCGGTCAGGCCACGGTATTTCTGCAGGGTTTCCTCCACGAAGTGGTCGTGGGTGGGATGCACGTCCATCTCGCGCAACACCGCCCAGTTTTTGCGGTAATGCTGGCGTTCGTAATCCCACTCGTTATAAAGGAAGGCGCCCTCTTCGTGATAGGTGCCCTTCCAGACATCGCTGGTCTTGTTTTCTTCCAGCCCAGTCTCGCCGGCAAAGTAGGCACCGTCGCCGGCGGCCTCCAGGTAGTCCGGCGGGATCTCGCCGAGATCCTGCCAGATGGAGGCCATGACGCCCTTCATGTCGTCGGGTGGCACCACCGGGCGACCATCGATGGTGAACTCGAACCGCACACCATTGGGTGCATCTTCCGAAGGCGTGGCCTTGAGTTGCAGGTCGCGCGCTTTGCGGGCTTCATCCGCTACATCATCCGGTTCCTGTTCTTCGGACGTCTGTTCCTGCAACTCCTGCTTGCGCGCCTGTTCTTCCAGGGTGCGGGCCACGGCGATACGGAACAGTTTCCTGTCTTTTTCAAGGCGCAGGGCGCGTACCTGTGATACCTGCTCGGGGAGCAGCTCACCCGCGTAGGGTGCCGACATGGGTAACTCGGCACCATACAGGGCCTCCACACAGGCCAACGTGGCCGCGGGTGATGCCTCCGGTTCCTGCAGACGCCGCATCACTTCAAGCCATTGCGCATCCCGTATCACCGTGTCGGTGGCCTCACGCAAGGCACGCAGTTCCCGCCCCAGCCCGGCAAACTCCCGCTCGATGCAAGCATCGAGGCGCAATGTCTCCAGGGCGTGGAACAGGGCCAGCGCGCTGGCTTCATCGTCATATCCTGCCAGCGCCTGCTGCAGGTCCAGCTGCCAGGTACCGAACCAGGTCTGCGCCCACTGGTGCACCAGCATGGCCTTGTAGAGCTGGTAGTTGCGCTCCCGTTCCGCGAACCGGCCGATCAATGGCGGCAGGTACAGGGTTTCGGTATCGGTATACGAGCGCGGCCCGGCTTCGAGCTTGAGCTTGCGGCCGCTGAGGCCATGCACGAAGGGCTCCAGCACATTGACCACGTCTTCGAAGGCCAGCCCGGTCTTGCGCGCCTTATACTCGCGGGCGAACTGCTCCACGTCCTTGAAGGCTGCTACTGCCGGATGCAGTCCCCTGGTGTCATAGATGTCCATGGACTGCAGCAACCAGGCCTCGACACCGGACTCGTCCATGAGCCGCAACGCGGACGGCACATAGGTAACGAAGTTGAAGGCGATGCCGGCACTGGTGCGCGCCGCCACCACCACCCAGCGCAGCACGAAGTCCTGCTGCTCGCGGGGAAACTCCGCCAGTGCCCGGCAGGCATCCTCGGCTGCGCCGGCAGACAGCATGTGCACATCGAGCCGCTCCTCAAGCTGGGCCGCCGTGAGCGGCTGGCCGCTACTCTCCAGGAAATCGGTGTCATCGAACCAGCGCGCCGCCACGCCGGCGGGCAACACCCGGCCGTCGCTGCACTGCACGCCGAGGCGCAGCGGTTCGATGTTGCAGCCCGGCAGGGCATCATGGAGGATCTGGCCGAGGCTTTCGGCCTTCCAGGTGATGGCACCGCTATCCGTGGAGACCCAGATGCCGAGGCAATGATCGGACACCAGCCGCGGCAGGTAGGCCATCAGTTTGGGCAGGTCCACTTCACGATCCCAGAACTGGCCACGCGGACCATGACCGAGGGCCGGGGCCGGCAGCACGATGAGATCAAAGCGCTCCTGGCGCCGCAGCAGCTCTTCCACATGGTCCATGACATCCTCATGGACATACTGGACCTGGTGACTGCCGGCCTGGTTGCGCGCCAGCTCCAGCAACTCGGCATCCGCCTCCACATAGGTGACCGAGGCCCCGGCCCGCACTGCCTGGGCGGCGATATAGCCGTTGCCGCCGAACAGGCTCAATACGCGAATATCCTCCAGGTCGTAACAACCCTCGATGCGCTCGCGCAGCCACTGGCCGCAGATCAGGTCGCGACCGTGCAGCCCGACCCGGCCGCCGGCACTGAGCTGGCAGGTTACGGCCTCGCCCCGCATGGTCAGGGTCCAGGCCCGTTTCAGCCCACTGCCGGTGGGTTCCCAGTGTCCCTGCTGGCCCATTTCGGCGACATAGATCCAGTCCGGCTGCCAGCCGGTGTGCGCCGGTTTGCCCACGGCCTGCCGGTCGGGCCGATCGACCACATAGGGGCCCCAGCGCTCCAGCTTGCGCCCGGCACCGAAATCCAGCAGCTCATAGTCATCGATCGGGGTGACCACCACGGCCTCGTGGGCGGCGGACTCCGGTACGTCGGGAAGCTGAACCATACGGCGGATTTATCCCGAAAACAGACAGGTTAGGGAGCGGCGCTGACGATGTATGTGCATCGGCTTCAGAACACCGAGGCGCTCAGCTCGTTGACCGCCTCCAGCATTTCAGCATCGTCGGTCAGTGCCTGGGCGATACTGGAACGGCAGGCCGTCACCGGGCTCACGCCACTGGTCATCAGCTTGGCCGCATGGACCAGCAGTCGCGTACTGGCCCCCTCCTCCAGCCCACTGCCTTTCAGGTTGCGGGTCATCTGGGCAAACTTGACCAATTTCCCGGCCATTTCAGGACTTATACCCGTCTCTTTCTCGACGATCTTCGATTCCAGCCGGGTGCTGGGGTAGTCGAATTCCAGTGCCACGAAGCGTTGACGGGTACTCTGCTTGAGGTCCTTGAGCACACTCTGGTAGCCAGGGTTGTAGGAAATGGCCATGCAGAATTCCGCGCTGGCTTCGAGCAGTTCACCCAGCTTTTCCATCGGCAGCACGCGGCGATCATCCGCCAGGGGATGGATCACCACGGTGGTGTCCTTGCGGGCCTCGACGATCTCGTCCAGGTAACAGATGCCGCCGGCGCGCACCGCCCGGGCCAGCGGACCATCCACCCACACCGTCTCGCCACCGGCCACGAGGAACCGCCCCACCAGGTCGGAGGCGGTCAGGTCATCGTGACAGGATACGGTGATCAGCGGCCGCTTGAGGCGCCAGGCCATGTATTCCATGAACCGGGTCTTACCACAGCCGGTCGGCCCCTTGAGTAATACCGGCAACTGGTTAGTGTAAGCCGCCTCGAATACGGCAATCTCATCGCCCACCGCTTCGTAGTAGGGTTCCTCGGTAATGAAGTATTCCTCGGGTTTCAGTGCCTGGGCGTTCACGGCCGCTCCTTGTCATCAGAATCGGTGCAAAGTACCGCGGTTCGGGTCCGCACAGCAACAAACCCTACAATCCGAAGTTGTTATATATCCTGTCTATTTTCCCATTGGAAAATTCGATGCGCTTGGCGGCCGTACTTGCTAGCGAAGCACAGGCAAGCAGAGTATCGTTACCCCTCGTCAGAATGACGCGACCATATATTAAGGTAGAAAACCACCGGACAATGCGGGAGGTGCTGCAGTCGGCATCCCTTCTGACCCATATCAATTCTGAACGGCGCCATGGCGTGTATGGTTAGGCCAATTTTTTGGCTGACCGATCCGGGCAGAAACGAGAGTACGATTTTTCACCGTGAAGGAATCCGCTCAATGGCCGGATTTGTCCTTCGCGTGGCTGAATTCAGGTTTCAATTTCATATTGCATAGCAGTGTAATGGAGGCATATCAATGTCGGAGGTAATCGCAACCAACCAGACCATTCTGGTGGTCGGAGGCGGGATCAGTGGACTCACTGCCGCACTCGAGGCCGCAGAATGCGGCAAGCAGGTCATCCTGGTGGAAAAAAACCCCTCGGTGGGTGGCCGGGTAAGCCAGCTCTACAAATATTTCCCCAAGCTGTGCCATCCCAAATGCGGCATGGAAATCAACCTGCGGCGCCTGAAGGCCAACCAGAATCTGCGCCTCATGACCATGACCGAGGTGACCGCGGTCTCCGGCGAGAGCGGCAACTATACCGTCAGCCTGAAGGCCAGCCCCCGTTACGTAAATGAAAACTGCACCGCCTGCGGCGCCTGCGGCGAGGCGGTGGAAACGGAATTCGACGACGAATACAACTACAACCTGGGCAAACGCAAGGGCGCCTACCTGCCCTTCACCCATGCCCATCCCCAGCGTTATGTACTGGACCCACGCATCATCGGCACTGACGATGCCGAGAAGGCCAAGGCGGCCTGCAAGTACGGCGCCATCGATCTCGACATGGCCGAGCAGGAAACCAGCATCACCGTGGGCGCCATTATCTGGGCGACGGGCTGGAAGCCTTACGATGCCGGCAAGATCCAGCCTTATGGCTACGATCGCTACGCCAATGTCATCACCAGCGTGGAATTCGAACGCATGATGGACCCCTTCGGCCCCACTGGCGGCAAGATTCTGCGTCCCGGTGATGGCAAGGAAGCCAAGGATGTGGCCTTTATCCAGTGCGCCGGTTCCCGTGACCAGAACCACCTCAAGCATTGCTCGCGCATCTGCTGCATGGCCAGCCTGAAGCAGACCACCTACCTGCGTGAGAAATACGACAACGACGCCAAGGGTACGGTGTACTACATCGATATCCGTGCCATCGACCGTATTGATGACTTCTACCAGAAAGTCCAGGCAGACCCGAACATCAGCTTCGTCAAATCCAAAGTAGCCAACATCACGGAAGACAAGGCCACCGGCAATCCGGTGCTCCACGGCGTGGACACGGAAGGCTACCACCGCTACAGCAACCCCCACGATCTGGTGGTACTGGCCATCGGCATGGAACCCAGCGTACCCAAGTCCGCCTTCCCCGGGAATATCGCCGTGAACGAAAGCGGTTTTGTAGAGCTGGACGAGGGCAATGGCGGCTTCTTCGCCGCTGGCTGCTCTTCCGACGCGCTGGATGTGAACCGGGCGGTACAGAGTGCCACCGCCAGTGCGCTGC
Source organism: uncultured Gammaproteobacteria bacterium (assembly GCA_965367295.1). Taxonomy (GTDB): domain Bacteria; phylum Pseudomonadota; class Gammaproteobacteria; order DSM-19610; family DSM-19610; genus JAIVHA01. The sequence continues at coordinate 5,908 of CBDUHN010000057.1, forward strand.
GTGCCATTCAGGTCGTGAATCGAATTGCCGGAACGGAGGGTTAAACCGTGGCAGATGTAAAAATTGGAGCCTATATCTGTAAAGGCTGTGGTCTGGACGAGCGTCTGGACTGCGCAGAACTGGCCAACATCGCCAAGCGCGAGGGCAAGGCCCAGGTGGTCCAGGAGCACGAGTTCCTGTGCAACGCCGAAGGCGTGAAGATGATCCAGAACGACATCGACAACGAGGGCGTGAACCGGGTGGTGATCGCCGCCTGCTCCCGTCGTTCCAAGACCGATGCCTTCAATTTCGAAAATGTAGCCATTTCCCGCGTGAATCTGCGCGAAGGGGTTATCTGGATCCGCCCCGAAGGGGATGATCTGCAGGAAACCACCCAGGAAATGGCGGCCGACTATGTCCGCATGGGCTGCGCCGAAGCCAAGTACATGACACCCCCTGCCTCAAGCCAGGAGAAAGGCTCCAACAACCACCTGCTGGTGGTGGGTGGCGGCCTGTCGGGCATGACCGCCGCCATCGAAGCCGCCAAGGCCGGCTACCCCGTCACCCTGGTGGAAAAAACCGGCCAGCTGGGTGGCAGCACCAGCCAGTTGTGGAAAGACGTGCCGGCCCACAGCCCCTACAAAGATCCCGTGGACAATGGCATCGCCGCACTGGCAGCCGCCATTGAAGCCAACGACAAGATCACCGTGCATCTCAACTGCACCATTACCAAAACCTCCGGCGCACCGGGCCGCTTCTCGGCGGACATCAGCACCGAGTCGGGCAATACCAACACGGAAAACTTCGGCGCCATCATCATGGCCTCCGGGGCCACACCCTATGACATGAACCTGCTACCGGAACTGGGTGGCGGCACCAATCCCAATGTGGTGGATCATAGCGGCCTGGAGCAACTGGCCATATCCGCCAACGGTGGTGCCATCAAACGTGCCGATGGCAAGGAAGTGAAGAAGGTCACCTTCGTGCAGTGCGCCGGTCAGCGCAGCACCAAGGAAGGCCACCTGCCCTACTGTTCCGGGGAATGCTGCCTGACCTCCATCAAACAGGCCATGTATTTCAAGGACCAGAACCCGGATATCGAAACCGAGATCCTGTTCAGCGACCTGCGCACCCCCGGTGCCGGCGGAGAGGATTTCTACCGCTCCGGCCAGGACAAGGGCATCACTTTCCGCAAGGGCACCGTCAGCGAAGTAACCGCCGGCAGCAACGGTCCGGTGGTGAAGTTCAAGGACGAGATTCTTGCCGAAGATGTGGAGGAGGAAGCCGACCTGGTGGTGCTTGCCACCGGCATGGTGGCCAACTCCGGCGTCGACATCGAAACCGTGCCGCAGAACGAGCCTGGCGAATGGACGGTCAATGCCGATTCCATCCTCAACCTGAGCTATCGCCAGGGCAAGGATCTGCCGCACCTGAAGTATGGTTTCAATGACTCCCACTTCATCTGCTTCCCCTACGAGACCCGCCGTACCGGCATCTATACCTGCGGGCCAGTGCGCCGCCCCATGGACAGCCAGCAGGCCGTCGAGGATGCCACCGGCGCAGCCCTGAAGGCCATCCAGGCCATGGAGAACGCCAAGATCGGCCGGGCTGCACACCCGCGCTCCGGCGATCTTTCCTATCCTTCTTTCCGCAAGGAAGGCTGCACCCAGTGCAAACGCTGCACCGTGGAATGCCCCTTCGGGGCTATCGATGAGGATGAGCGGCGCTTCCCGGTGTTCAACGAATCCCGTTGCCGGCGTTGCGGTACCTGTATGGGTGCCTGCCCGGTACGCGTCATTTCCTTCGAAAACTATTCGGTGGACAGCGTCGGCCAGCAGCTCAAGGCAGTGGACATACCCGACGAATTCGAGGAAAAACCTCGTATTCTGGTGCTGGCCTGCGAGAACGATGCCTACCCGGCCCTCGATATGGGTTCCATGAACGGCTACAAATACAGCCAGTGGGCCCGGGTCATCCCGGTCCGTTGCCTGGGTTCCGTGAACACCATCTGGGTAACCGACGCCCTCAACAGTGGCTATGACGGCATCATATTGATGGGCTGCCAGAAGGGCGACGACTATCAGTGCCATTTTGTGAAGGGTTCGGAGCTGGCCCATACCCGTATGAGCAAGATTGATGACACCTTGACCACGCTGAATCTCGAAAAAGAACGCGTGGCCACCTACGAGGTTGCTATCACCGATATCGAACGCGCACCCAAGCTGATCGATGACATGGCGGAAGCCATCGAGAAGATGGGTTTGAGCCCCTTCAAGTTCTAGGAGCGAAGTATGAGCGATTACAATACAGACATGATCGAGAAATACCGCGGCTCATTCCTGAAAGAAGTTCAGGATAATGTCGAGGAAGGCGATTGGGTGAAGATGTGCATGCAGTGCGGCGTGTGCTCCGGTTCCTGTCCCATGGGTCCCCACTGGGAGCATCCACCACAGGAAATCTTCATGATGATTCGCGCCAACAAGCGCGAGGAAGTGCTGGAATCCAGCTCCATGTGGATGTGCACCTCCTGCTACAACTGCATTGCCCGTTGTCCGCGCGGCCTTCCCATCACCCATATCATGCACGGCCTGGCCACCTATGCGAAACGCCTCGGTCTGGCGCCCAAGGAACAGCCCACTGCCAAGTTTGCGCAGCTGTTCTGGAACAACCTGACCAAGACCGGCCGGGTAAACGAGCTGAAACTGGGCCTGCAGCTGTACTTCATGAACGGTGTCAGCGAAGGCATCAAGACCTCACTGAAAATGAAGGACATCGGCCTGGGCATGCTCAAGGCCAAGCGCATGAGTCCTATGGAAATCCTTGGTGGCCACAAGTGCAAAGACACCAAGGGTTTCCAGGCCATGCTCAAGAAGGCACAGGAACTGGAAGAAACCCGCATCGGCAAGAGCGGTAGCTAAGGAGCATATTCATGGCCAAGAAATCCTATTCATTTTATCCCGGCTGCTCCTCGCAGAAGGCGGCTTCCTCCTCCAATTATCAGACCTCGGTCGGCTCCATGTGCGATGTACTGGATATCGAGCTGAACGAAATCCCGGACTGGAACTGCTGCTCCGCTTCCATCGGCTACGCGGGTGGCGGTGAATTGCCGCGCCTGGCCCTGTCTGCCCGCAATATGGCCCTGTCCGAGCAGCACCATGGCGACCAGGATATCGTCGCCACCTGTGCAGCCTGCTGGCTGGCCACCAAGGAAACCCAGGAACGCCTGCATGACAACACCGACCTGATGGCGGAGACCAATCAGGCGCTGGCCGAGGCTGGCCTCACCCTGAAGAATGACAAGAAAATTCGTCACATGGTGGAGGTCCTGATCGAGGACTTCGGATACGACCAGCTCGGCAGTCATGTGAAAAAGCCCCTGGAAGGCATCAAGATCGCCGGCTATGTCGGCTGCCAGACCAACCGCCCCTTCGGTATCGCCGGCGAGTCCTTCGAAAACCCGAAATACCTCGACAAGATGATCGAGACCATGGGTGCAGAGGCCTGTAATGACTATGAGAAAAAGGTGTCCTGCTGCGGCGGCGCACTGGCCTTCTCGGAACCAGAAAAGAGCCAGGCCCTGATCAAGGACATCATCGAGTCCGCCTACGATAACGGTGCCGATATGATCGTCACCCCCTGCCCGGTATGCCAGATGAATACCGAGGTCTATCAGGATCAAATCAATGCCAAATACGGCACCAAGTTCAAGATGCCGGTGGTGTACTACTCGACCCTGATGAGCGTTGCCTATGGCAAGTCGGGCAAGGAAGCGGGCCTGGATGGCCAGATCATCCGCGCCAAGCAGCTGGAAGATATCGCCGGCAAGTAGGCAGACCCCGTTATCGAGAAAAGCAGAGCCCCTCTTTTAGAGGGGCTTTTTTTTGCATGCACGCCCGGCAAATCACCACTGGCGCAGCGCCAAAACAGCTTACAAGCTGAATGCGCCAACAATCAGACATGGTCAATTTGTTCGACGAAAAAATTTCATCCAATTGTTTTTAAAATAGATAATAAAACCATTTTCTTATTAGGGTCTGACATAAAATGTAGGCATTAACTTACATAACATCACAGATACACCCTACATACCCACTCTGAACACAAGCCTATAATCTCTCACCAAGTGCTGGGGGAAGCACCGATTCCCGGTCGACAGGGGGGAGCCGCAAGGCACACTGGAGGGCCTGGGTACACAAAATAACCATAAATCAAAACGAAGGCAGGCGGTCGGGCGCACCACCCGGGTTGCCAACATACAAGTCTTCACATGCACCACTCATCGGCCCGTTTCTGGGCCGTTTTTCTTTTCCGGTTCCGCAAAAGTGAATTATCGTACCCACGGGTCCGAATGAATTCGGACCTACAGTACAATCCACCCATGACCTCACACACTCCCCCTCCTTATGATGCCCTCACCCCGGACCTGCTGCTCAATGCCCTGGAAGGCATCGGGCTCCGCTGCGATGGGCGACTGCTGGCACTGAACAGCTATGAGAACCGCGTCTACCAGGTCGGTATCGAGGACGACACCCCGGTGATCACCAAGTTCTACCGCCCGGCCCGCTGGTCACCGGAGGCGATTCAGGAAGAGCATGATTTTGCCCATGAGCTTCTGGAACGGGAAATTCCGGTAGTCGCACCACTACGCGACGCCTCCGGCAAAAGCCTGCACGAATACGCAGGATTTCTGTTCGCGGTCTACCCACGCCAGGGAGGTCGCTGGCCCGACCTCGATCGCCGCGAGGAACGGGTCTGGATGGGGCGTTTCCTGGGCCGCATCCATGCCGTAGGGATGAGCCGCCGCTTCGAGCATCGCCCGCGACTTGACGTCGACAGCTTCGGCCGTGAGCCCCGTGACTTCCTGCTGCAGCAGAACATCATTCCCGACTACCTGCTGGGCGCGTACCACAGCCTGGTGGATGACCTGCTCGATAGCATTGCGCGCCGTTTCGAGGCCCTGGGGCCGGTGCGCAACATCCGCCTGCATGGCGACTGCCATCCGGGCAACATCCTCTGGACCGATTCCGGGCCGCACTTCGTGGACCTGGATGACTGCCGCATGGGTCCAGCCATACAGGATCTGTGGATGCTGCTTTCCGGTGACCGGGAGGAAATGGCTCAGCAACTGGGCGCCCTGCTGGAAGGCTACCAGGATTTTGCCGATTTCGACTATTCGCAGCTGGGCCTGATCGAACCCCTGCGTACCTTGCGTATCATTCACTATGCCGGCTGGCTGGCACGGCGTGCCGATGACCCCGCCTTCCAGCAGGCCTTCCCGTGGTTTTACGGCCCACGCTACTGGGAGGAACACATCCTGGCACTGCGCGAACAGGCAGCCGCACTGGATGAGCCGGTGATCAATCCCGCCTAGCTCCGGCCGCATCCGGACCAGCCCGGGTCAGCCACCGCGAATGACCTCCGGCAACCCTGGGGCCCTGGCTTGTCAGTCACCTGCCCTTACAAATCCGACATTGCCGGCTATGGATTTTGCGCTTTTCTGCATGCATCCGCACTCATGCCATTCCTGTCTGATTCACCAAAAAAAAGGGCGACCCTGGGGCCGCCCTTTTTACATCCAGCTGTCAGATCCTAGTTGATCTGCGGATCCATTTCGCCAGACTCATAACGCTTGCGCATATCGTCGAGGCTGATGACCTTGATCTTGCTGGCATGGCCGGCACAACCAAAGGCTTCGTAACGGGCCTTGCAGATTTCCTTCATGGCTGCAGTAGAGGCCTTGAGGAATTTACGCGGGTCGAAGTTGGACTTGTTTTCGGCCAGATGCTTGCGGATGGCACCGGTCGAGGCCATGCGCAGGTCGGTATCGATGTTGACCTTGCGTACGCCGTACTTGATGCCTTCCTGGATTTCCTCAACGGGCACGCCGTAGGTGGTGCCCATGTCGCCACCGAAGTTGTTGATGATTTCCAGCCAATCCTGCGGCACGGAGGAAGAACCATGCATCACCAGATGGGTGTTGGGGATGCGAGCATGAATTTCCTTGATGCGATTGATGGCCAGGATGTCACCAGTCGGTGGACGGGTGAACTTGTAAGCACCGTGGCTGGTGCCGATGGCGATGGCCAGGGCATCCACACCGGTCTTCTTCACGAAGTCGGCCGCTTCTTCCGGGTCGGTCAGCAACTGGCTGTGATCAAGCTGGTCATCGGAACCGTGACCATCTTCCTCACCCATCATGCCGGTTTCCAGGGAGCCCAGGCAGCCCAGTTCGCCTTCCACCGACACGCCGCCGGCATGGGCCATTTTCACCACTTCGGAAGTAACGGCCACGTTGTACTCATAACTGGAGGGGGTCTTCATATCCGACATCAGTGAGCCGTCCATCATCACGGAGCTGAAACCGGACTGAATGGAGCGCAGGCATACGGCCGGCTCGGAACCATGATCCTGGTGCATGACGATCGGAATGTGCGGATACATTTCCGTGGCGGCGATGATCAGGTGACGCAGGAAAGGTTCGCCAGCATAGGAACGCGCGCCGGCGGAACCCTGCATGATGACGGGGCTGTCACACTCTTCGGCAGCCTGCATGATGGCATGCACCTGCTCCATGTTGTTGACGTTGAATGCGGGCATACCGAAATTGTTCTCGGCTGCGTAATCGAGCAGCTGACGCATGGATATCAGGGCCATGACGGTCTCCTTAACGGTTCAGATTTTTGAAGTTAATTACCCAGGGGAAGCGTGGGAAATACTGATTATTGTAGAGCCCCCGCTCCCGGAAATTCACCATTACATTGCTTGCGGGATCTAGAGCTGATCCACATCGTGTTCACCGACACGAATGATTTTCATGGCATTGGTGCCACCGAGTTGTCCCATCAGATCACCCTTGGTGATAATGACCAAGTCTCCGTCACGCACCGCGCCGCGCCGCACCAGTTCGTCCACTGCTTCCCGGTTCACCTGTTTGTGATCCTGGCTGGTGACATCGAAACTGACCGGGTAGACCCCGCGGTAAAGGGTTACCTTTCTACGCGTCTCCACATGCCGGGTCAAGGCGTAGATCGGGATTCCGGAACTGATGCGCGACATCCACAAGGGCGTGGCGCCGGACTCGGTCAGGGCGGCAATTGCCTTTACACCCAGGTTGTTGGCGGTGTACATGGCAGCCTTGGCAATGGCCTCGTCGATGCGATCGAAACGAATGATCTGGCGTCGCTCCTGGGCCAGGCTGCTGCGCTGGCGTTCGGCACCACGACAGATCCGGTCCATGGCCTCCACCACCTTCGCCACGTGCTTGCCGGC
>CBDUHN010000058.1:0-12325 GCA_965367295.1 uncultured Gammaproteobacteria bacterium
AATAAACGACAGGCCGGAGAACCGGCCTGTCGGAGAAGCGGAATTGTAGGCAGCCGCCTATAAACTGTCAAGCACTATATGGGATTGCCCTGAGATTTTTGCAGCCCCCGGAACCGGGGGCCCCACCCTGACTCAGTCCTCGCTGCCGCCCACCGGGTCTCCACCGGCATCCTCCACCGAGGAGACTTCCGCCATCATGGCGTCAAAGGCCAGCCCTACATCCTCCCCCTGACGACGGCGTCGACGCTCGGCATGATACGCCAGGCCAGTACCTGCCGGGATCAGACGGCCTACGATGACATTTTCCTTCAGGCCGCGCAGATCATCCCGTAGGCCGCGAACCGCAGCCTCGGTGAGCACTCGCGTGGTCTCCTGGAATGATGCGGCAGAAATGAACGACTCGGTGGCCAACGAAGCCTTGGTAATACCCAGCAGCATGGGCATGTAGCGGGCCGGCTCCTGGTCTTCCTTGAGACGGGCATTTTCCTCAAGCAAGCGGGCACGATCCACCTGCTCACCCTGGAGGAAGCGGCTATCGCCAGCATCGGAGATCTCGATCTTGCGCAGCATCTGGCGGATGACCACCTCGATGTGCTTGTCATTGATCTTCACACCCTGCAGACGGTACACATCCTGGATTTCCTTGACCAGGTAATCAGCCATGGCGGCGGTGCCCAGCAAACGCAGGATGTCGTGAGGATTGAGCTCGCCATCCACGATGGTTTCGCCCTTCTCCACATGTTCACCCTCGAACACGGACACATGACGCCACTTGGGAATCAGTTCTTCGTACTGATCACCACGTTCGTCAGTAATGACCAGGCGCTGCTTGCCCTTGGTTTCCTTACCAAAGCTGACGGTGCCGGAAATTTCCGCGAGAATCGCCGGATCCTTCGGCTTGCGTGCCTCGAACAGGTCGGCAACGCGCGGCAGACCACCGGTGATGTCACGGGTCTTGGAAGACTCCTGGGGAATACGCGCCACCACGTCCCCCACACTCACTGCCGCGCCGTCCTTCAACGCCACGATAGCGCCGGCCGGCAGGAAGTAGTGAGCCGGAATCTCGGTACCAGCGATCTTCAGCTCCTTGCCGTTCTCATCCAGCAGCTTGACCATGGGGCGCAGATCCTTGCCGGCGGAACCACGCTGCTTCGGATCGGTGACCTCCAGGCTGGACAGGCCGGTGATGTCGTCCGTCTTGCTCTGTACAGTAATCCCTTCCACGAAATCGCTGAAGCGTACGCTACCTGCCACTTCGGTCACGATCGGGTGGGTATGGGGATCCCAGTTGGCCACGATCTGGCCACCGTTGACCTCGGCACCGTCCGCGGCACTGATGACCGCGCCGTACGGAACCTTGTAGCGCTCCCGCTCACGACCAAATTCGTCTATGACACCGATTTCACCGGAACGGGACACCGCCACCAGGTTGCCGTTCTTGTCGGCTACAGTCTTGATGTTATGCAGCTTGATGGAACCCTTGGCCTTGACCTCCACGCTGTTCACCGTAGCGGCACGACTGGCGGCCCCCCCGATGTGGAAGGTACGCATGGTCAGCTGGGTACCCGGCTCACCGATGGACTGGGCCGCGATAACACCGACCGATTCACCGATTCCCACCAGGTGACCGCGGGCCAGGTCGCGACCGTAACAGGTCGCGCACACGCCATAATGGTTTTCACAGGTGATGGCGGAACGCACGACAAGCTCGTCCACCCCCAGACGCTCGAGGTTCTCCACCATCTTTTCGTCCAGCAGGGTACCCGCCTCGACCGCGATTTCATCGCTACCCGGAACATAGGCATCGGCCGCAACCACGCGACCCAGCACCCGTTCGCGCAGTGGTTCGACCACGTCGCCACCTTCCACGATGGGCTTCATGATCAGCCCCTTGGTGGTGCCGCAATCCACTTCATTGACCACCATATCCTGGGCCACGTCCACCAGGCGACGGGTCAGGTAACCCGAGTTCGCGGTCTTGAGCGCGGTATCCGCCAGGCCCTTACGAGCACCATGAGTGGATATGAAGTACTGCAGTACGTCCAGGCCTTCGCGGAAGTTCGCAGTGATAGGCGTTTCGATGATGGAACCATCCGGCTTGGCCATCAGACCACGCATCCCGGCCAGCTGACGAATCTGTGCCGCGCTACCACGCGCACCGGAGTCGGCCATCATGTACACGGAGTTGAAGGAGTCCTGCTTGACCCTGTTGCCTTCGCGGTCCTGCACCTCTTCCTTGCCCAGTTTTTCCATCATGGCCTTGGCCACCTGGTCGTTGGTGCGCGACCAGATATCCACCACCTTGTTATAGCGTTCACCGTAGGTCACCAGACCAGAGGTGTACTGATTTTCAATTTCCTTCACCTCTTCCTCGGCTGCCGCCAGGATGTCAGCCTTCTGCTCGGGGATTACCATATCGTTGGCACAGAAGGACACTGCGGCGCGCGTGGCATAGGAGAAGCCGGTATACATCAGGCGATCGGCAAAAATCACCGTCTCCTTCAAACCCACGGTGCGATAACACACGTTGATCATATTGGAGATGGCCTTCTTGCCCATGTTGCGGTCAACCAGCTCAAAGGGCATGCCGTCGGGCAGGATCTCGGACAACAGGGCACGACCCGTGGTGGTTTCCACCACAGCGGTCTTTTCCTGCACCTGGCCGTCTTCATCCAGCCAGGTGTCACGCAGGCGTACCTTGATCTTGGCCTGCAGATGCAACACGCCGCTCTGATAGGCACGGTGCACTTCCTTGATGCCGCTGAACATCATGCCTTCACCCTTGGCACTGATCCGTTCGCGCGTCATATAGTAAAGGCCCAGCACCACGTCCTGGGACGGAACGATGATCGGCTCTCCATTGGCGGGCGACAGGATGTTGTTGGTGGACATCATCAGCGTGCGCGCTTCCAGCTGTGCTTCCAGCGACAGCGGGACGTGAACGGCCATCTGGTCACCGTCGAAGTCGGCGTTGAACGCCGCGCAGACCAGTGGGTGCAGCTGAATGGCCTTGCCCTCGATCAGCACTGGCTCAAAAGCCTGAATGCCGAGACGATGCAGGGTCGGTGCACGGTTGAGCATGACCGGGTGTTCGCGAATCACCTCTTCGAGAATATCCCAGATCTCCCCACCCTCGCGCTCGACCATTTTCTTTGCCGCCTTGATGGTGGTTGCCAGACCACGCAACTGCAGCTTGGAGAAGATGAACGGCTTGAACAGCTCCAGCGCCATGCGCTTGGGCAACCCACACTGGTGCAGGCGCAGGGTTGGTCCCACCACGATTACGGAACGACCGGAATAGTCGACACGCTTACCCAGCAGGTTCTGACGGAAGCGACCCTGCTTGCCCTTGATCATGTCGGCGAGCGACTTCAGCGGACGCTTGTTGGTACCGGTAATAGCACGACCGCGACGACCGTTATCCAACAGCGCGTCCACCGACTCCTGCAGCATGCGCTTTTCGTTGCGCACGATGATGTCGGGCGCATTCAGCTCCAGCAGGCGCTTGAGACGGTTGTTACGGTTGATGACGCGACGGTACAGGTCGTTCAGGTCGGAGGTCGCAAAGCGGCCACCATCCAGCGGGACCAGGGGGCGCAGTTCCGGCGGCAGCACCGGCAGCACGGTCATTACCATCCATTCGGGTTTGTTACCGGACTCCAGGAAGGATTCCACCAGCTTGAGGCGCTTGCCGAGACGCTTGAGCTTGGTTTCCGACTTGGTAGCCGCCATGTCTTCGCGCATCTTCTCGACTTCGGCCTTCAGGTCCATGGAGCGCAGCAGTTCGAACACCGCCTCGGCACCCATGCGGGCATCGAACTCATCACCATTTTCCTCGATGGCTTCCAGGTAGGCCTCGTCGGACAGCAACTGGTAACGTTCCAGCGTGGTCATGCCGGGATCGACCACCACGAAGGCTTCGAAATACAGCACACGCTCGATGTCACGCAGGGTCATGTCCAGCAGCAGACCGATACGCGAGGGCAGGGATTTCAGGAACCAGATGTGCGCCACCGGGCTGGCCAGCTCGATATGGCCCATGCGCTCGCGGCGCACCTTGGCCAGGGTGACTTCCACGCCACACTTCTCACACACCACACCGCGATGCTTGAGACGTTTGTATTTGCCACACAGGCATTCGTAGTCCTTCACGGGCCCGAAGATCTTGGCGCAGAACAGACCATCACGTTCCGGCTTGAAGGTACGATAATTGATGGTCTCCGGCTTTTTCACTTCACCGTAAGACCAGGAGCGGATCATGTCGGGGGAAGTCAGACTGATGCGAATGGCATCGAAGTCTTCGGTCTGACCTTGGGGCTTCAGTAGATTGAGTAGATCTTTCATTGTCTCTCCCGTAGTAGTTCGGCTTTGGCTGTGCGGCGGCGTGTATCACGCCGCCTGTTTCGCAGAGCCGCTACTTAGTCCTGCTCCAGTTCCATATTGATACCCAGCGAGCGGATTTCCTTCACGAGCACGTTGAAGGATTCCGGCATACCCGCTTCCATCCTGTGATCGCCATCCACGATGTTCTTGTACATCTTGGTACGGCCGTTCACGTCGTCGGACTTGACGGTGAGCATTTCCTGCAGGGTGTAGGCAGCACCGTAGGCTTCCAGCGCCCAGACTTCCATTTCCCCGAAACGCTGGCCACCGAACTGCGCCTTGCCGCCCAGCGGCTGCTGGGTAACCAGGCTGTACGGGCCAGTGGAACGTGCATGCATCTTGTCATCCACCAGATGGTTCAGCTTCAGCATGTACATGTAGCCAACGGTAATCGGGCGGTCGAAGCCATCACCGGTACGGCCATCGTACAAGGTGGCCTGCCCGGATTCCGGCAGCCCTGCCAGGCGCAGCATGGCACGGATTTCCTCTTCGTCAGCACCGTCGAAGACCGGCGTAGCCATCGGCACGCCCTTCTTAAGGTTACCCGCCAGCGCCAGCACCTCGTCATCAGAAAGAGAACTGATGTCTTCAGGCTTACCGCTGGTGTTATAGACCTGATCCAGGAACTTGCGGATCTCGGTGATCTTGGCCTGGGCCTGCAGCAATTTGCCGATCTGCTCGCCGACCCCCTTGGCCGCCCAGCCAAGATGGGTTTCAAGCACCTGCCCGACGTTCATACGAGAAGGTACACCCAGCGGGTTCAGCACGATGTCCACCGGGGTGCCATGCTCGTCATAAGGCATGTCTTCCACGGGTACGATCATGGAGATAACCCCCTTGTTCCCGTGGCGGCCGGCCATCTTGTCGCCAGGCTGGATACGACGCTTGACGGCCAGGTAGACCTTGACCATCTTCAACACGCCAGGCGCCAGATCGTCCCCTGCGGTCAGCTTGGCACGCTTCTCTTCGAGGCGCTCATCGAAGGTCTTGCGCTGTTCCTTCAATTGGTCAGCGGCACGTTCCAGCTGCTGGTTGGCCTCTTCATTGCGCAGGCGGATTTCGAACCACACATCCCGATCCAGCTCTTCCAGATAGGTCTTGGTGATCTTGGTACCGGCCTTGAGCTTCTTCGGACCACCTTCAGCGGTCTTGCCCACCAGCATCTTCTCCACGCGCAGGAAGATATCCTCCTCCATGATGCGCAGCTGGTCATTGAGGTCCTTCTTGACGGCTGCCACCTGTTCGTTCTCGATCTGCAGGGCACGGGCATCCTTGGCAACGCCATCGCGAGTGAACACCTGCACATCGATGACGGTACCGTCCATACCGGAGGGCACCCGCAGCGAAGTATCCTTCACGTCGGAGGCCTTCTCGCCAAAGATGGCGCGCAGCAGTTTCTCTTCCGGGGTCAGCTGGGTTTCGCCCTTCGGGGTTACTTTGCCGACCAGGATGTCACCCGGCTTCACTTCGGCACCGATATATACGATGCCTGACTCGTCCAGCTTGGCCAGCGCGCTTTCACCCACGTTGGGAATATCGCCACTGATTTCTTCCGGCCCAAGCTTGGTATCACGGGCAACGCAGGTCAGCTCCTCGATATGAATAGTGGTAAACCGATCTTCCTGTACCACGCGCTCGGAGATGAGGATGGAATCCTCGAAGTTGTAACCGTTCCAGGGCATGAAGGCCACGCGCAGGTTCTGACCCAGCGCCAGCTCACCCATGTCAGTGGACGGGCCATCGGCCAGCACGTCACCACGGGCGATTACATCACCGGTGGACACCAGCGGACGCTGGTTGATACAGGTGTTCTGGTTGGAGCGGGTGTATTTGGTGAGGTTGTAGATGTCCACACCGGGGATACCCGCTTCGGTTTCGTCGTCGTTGACCCGCACCACGATACGGCCGGCATCGACGGAATCCACCATGCCACCACGACGGGCGACCACGGTCACACCGGAATCGATGGCCACAGTACGTTCAATACCGGTACCCACCAGCGGTTTTTCGGCGCGCAGGGTCGGCACTGCCTGGCGCTGCATGTTGGAACCCATTAGCGCGCGGTTGGCGTCATCGTGCTCCAGGAACGGGATCAGCGCGGCGGCAACCGAAACAATCTGCTTCGGTGACACGTCCATGTACTGCACCTTGTCGGTGGTAGACATGCTGAATTCGTTCTGGTGACGACAGGAAACCAGTTCGTCGATCAGGCGGCCCTTCTCGTCCAGGGTAGCGTTCGCCTGGGCGATCACGTACTGACCCTCTTCAATGGCGGACAGATAATCCACCTGGTCGGTAACCTTGCCGTCTGTCACCTTACGGTACGGGGTTTCCAGGAAACCATACTCGTTGGTTCGGGCATACACCGCCAGGGAGTTGATCAGGCCGATGTTCGGACCTTCAGGGGTTTCGATCGGGCAGACGCGACCATAATGAGTCGGATGCACGTCACGCACTTCGAAGCCTGCACGCTCACGGGTCAGGCCGCCCGGGCCAAGTGCCGATACACGACGCTTGTGGGTGACTTCCGACAGCGGGTTGTTCTGGTCCATAAACTGGGACAACTGGCTGGAACCGAAAAATTCCTTGATCGCAGCGGCTACCGGCTTGGCGTTAATCAACTCCTGCGGCATCAGGCTGTCGGACTCAGCCAGACTCAGGCGTTCCTTTACGGCGCGCTCGACACGTACCAGGCCGATGCGGAATACGTTTTCGGCCATCTCGCCAACGCAGCGGATGCGGCGGTTACCGAGGTGATCGATGTCGTCCACGAAGCCGTTGCCGTTGCGGATATCGATGAGGGTTTTCATCACCGAAATAATGTCATCGTTGGACAGGGTGCCGGAACCGGTCAGTTCATCACGACCGACACGGCGATTGAACTTCATGCGGCCGACAGCGGACAGGTCATACCGCTCAGGGGTAAAGAACAGGTTATTGAACAGATTCTGGGCCGCATCCTTGGTCGGCGGCTCGCCGGGGCGCATCATGCGGTAGATTTCCACCTGCGCTTCCAGCTCGGTCTGCGCGGAATCAACACGCAGGGTAGTGGACATGTACGGCCCGGCATCCAGATCGTTGGTGTACAGGGTACGCACTTCCTTGATGCCGGCCTTCTCGAAGGCTTCCAGCATCTCCGGCGTGATTTCGTCGTTGGCGTTGGCCAGCAGCTCGCCGGTCCCGGTGTCCACGATATTGTGGGCCAGAGTCTTGCCGATAATATAATCGGTCGGCACCACCAGGCTGGTGATACCGGCATTGTCGAGTTCGCGAATGTGGCGCGCAGTGATACGACGACCGGCTTCCACGATGACCTTGCCCTTTACCTTGATGTCAAAGCTGGCGGTTTCACCACGCAGGCGCTCGGGCACCAGGTCCAGTTTCACCTCACCCTTGGCGAAGTGGAAACAATTGGTGTCAAAGAACATATCGAGCATCTGCTCGGTGTCGTAACCCAGCGCACGAAGCAGGATACTGGCTGGCAGTTTACGGCGGCGGTCGATACGCACGAACAGGTTGTCCTTCGGATCGAACTCGAAGTCCAGCCAGGAACCGCGGTAGGGAATTACGCGAGCGGAAAACAGCAGCTTCCCGGACGAGTGGGTCTTGCCCTTGTCGTGGTCGAAGAACACGCCCGGGGAACGGTGCAGCTGCGACACGATAACGCGCTCGGTACCGTTCACCACGAAGGTGCCGTTCTCGGTCATGAGCGGCATTTCGCCCATGTAGACTTCCTGTTCCTTGATGTCCTTGATGGCCTTGGAGCCGGCCGGCGCGTCTTTATCGTAGATGATCAGACGCACCAGGGCGCGCAGCGGTGCCGCATAGGTCAAGCCGCGCAGCTGGCATTCCTTGACATCAAAAGCCGGCTCACCCAGCCGATAGCTCACGTAATCGAGCGCGGCGGTGCCGGAATAACTGGTGATGGGGAACACCGACCTGAAGGCAGCATGCAGGCCATTCTCATCCCGGCTATCGGGATTGGTTTCGGCCTGCAGGAAGTCGCGATAGGATTCCAGCTGCGTGGCGAGCAGGTACGGAACCTCCAGTACGCTCGGGCGCTTGCCGAAATCCTTACGGATGCGTTTTTTCTCGGTGAAGCTATAGGCCATTGGTGTTCCTCTTTAACAAAGGCTAAACAGTCGCTGAATCCGGATGCCGACCGATAACGTCCTGTTACCGATGTACTGCGTATCCAGACCTGCGCCTGCCTAAAAAATTCCAAATCAGGCAGAACGGGAAAAGGCCGGTAGCGAAAAACCGCTACCAGCCATTACCTTTACCGCCTTGCTGACGGCTTGCGCCGTCAGACTGCAAGACAAGCATACCCAACGGGCAGGCGGCTCGTCTTACTTCAGCTCGACGCTTGCGCCAGCTTCTTCCAACTGCTTTTTCATATCTTCGGCTTCGGACTTGGAAGCGGCTTCCTTCACAGTGGAGGGAGCACCTTCCACCATGTCCTTGGCTTCCTTCAGACCCAGCCCGGTGATACCGCGAACCACCTTGATGACGCCAACCTTGTTGGCACCGAAGCTGGTCATCACCACGTCAAACTCGGTCTTTTCTTCCGCAGCAGCGGCTTCGCCACCAGCAGCGGCAGGTGCAGCGGCAACCGCAGCAGCAGCACTTACACCGAACTTCTCTTCCATAGCGGAGATCAGGTCAACGACCTCCATCACGGTCATGTTGGAAATGGTTTCCAGGATGTCTTCTTTCGTTACGGCCATGACGGCAAACTCCTATTCGTAATTCCACCGCGTGCGCGGCAGGTCAATTTCAGTAAAGTAGTATTAGGCTGACTTGGCGTCGCGTACTGCAGCCACCGTGCGCACCAGCTTGCCGGGAACCTCGTTGAGGGTCCGCACAAACTTGGCCACCGGCGCCTGCATGACCGACATCAGCATGCTGATAGCCTGGTCACGGGTCGGCATACTGGCCAGGCGATCGAGATCACCGGGACCCAGCAGCTGGCCGCCAACGGCCACCAGCTTGGGGACCAGCTTGTCGTTTCCCTTGGCAAAGTCCTTCACCAGCCGGGCGGCAGCGCCCGGATCTTCCTGGGAGAAGGCCAACATCAAGGGACCGGTCAAGCCGTCCTGCATGCACTCGAAGTCCGTGCCCTGCACCGCCCGCTTGGCGAGGGTGTTTTTCACCACGCGAACGTATACATTGCCTTCGCGGGCTTTGGCACGCAGCGCAGTCAGGGCTTCCACCGTCATACCGCAATATTCAGCAGCTACGGCAGAATGCGCCCGACTGGCCACTTCGGCCACTTCAGCCACTACAGCCTTTTTCTCTTCAAGACTAAGTGCCACCTGTTTTCCTCCAGGGCGACGCCAGAAACCTCCGGCCGATCACCCCACCTTGGTTATGAAACACCAACCCCGAAGGGTCCGCGTTTCCTTTCCGGTGGCTACGAACAAGAATCTGCATCCCTGATCCAACGCCACCATCTGCGCAGGCTGGCAAACCATTAAGCCCTTCGAAGCAGAGCTTCATCGGACGCCTGCGGTCTTTGACAGTCCGGGCCTGCGGAAAACAGGCCCGAGCAGCGTCAAAAATGGTTACAACTCGAGACTGGCCTGATCCACCTGGATACCGGGACCCATGGTGGAAGAGACGGTTACCTTTTTCATGTACACGCCCTTGGACGTGGACGGCTTGAGCTTGCTCAGGTCCGCCAGCAGTGCCTGCAGGTTTTCCTTCAGGGCACCGACCTCAAAACCGACCTTGCCAATGGAGCAGTGAATGATACCCGCCTTGTCGGTACGGTAACGCACCTGGCCGGCCTTGGCGTTCTTCACGGCGGCCGCCACGTCGGTGGCTACGGTGCCCACTTTCGGGTTCGGCATCAGGCCACGCGGGCCCAGCAGCTGACCCAACTGGCCCACCACGCGCATGGCGTCAGGGCTGGCGATGATCACGTCATAGTTCAGGTCGCCACCCTTCATGGCTTCGGCCAGGTCTTCCATACCGACCACATCGGCACCGGCTGCCTTGGCGGCATCAGCATTGGCACCCTGGGTAAACACAGCCACGCGTACCGTCTTGCCGGTACCGTTGGGCAGCACAGTGGAGCTACGCACCACCTGGTCAGACTTGCGCGGGTCGACACCCAGATTCACACTGACATCCACCGCTTCTGCGAACTTCACCGTGCTCAGTTCTTTCAGCAGACCCAGCGCCTCATCAATAGAATAGGCCTGGCCCGGCACCACCTTCTCGCGAATGACCTTTGCGCGCTTGCTTAATTTTGCCATGACTTATTTCACCCCTTCCGTATCCAGTCCCATGCTGCGCGCGGTACCGGCCACGGTACGCACTGCCGCATCCATATCCGCTGCAGTCAGATCGGGCATCTTGATGTTGGCCACTTCTTCCAGCTGGGCGCGGGTCAGCTTGCCCACCTTGACGGTGTTGGGCGTACTGGAACCCTTGGGAATACCGGCTGCCTTGCGCAGCAGCACAGAGGCCGGCGGGGTCTTGGTGATGAAGGTGAAGCTGCGATCACTGTAAACAGTGATCACCACGGGAATCGGCAGACCCTTTTCCATATCCTGGGTCTTGGCGTTGAACGCCTTGCAGAATTCCATGATATTGACGCCGTGCTGACCCAGCGCAGGACCCACGGGCGGGCTGGGGTTGGCTGCACCGGCCGCCACCTGCAGCTTGATATACGCCTGAATTTTCTTTGCCATGATTTACTCCTGTGGGTACCAGCGCCTTGCGGCTCCCCTGTATGCCCGGTGACGCCGGCAAGCGTCGGCCGGGAAGTGATCAGGCCTTTTCGATCTGACCGAATTCCAGATCCACGGGGGTGGAGCGCCCGAAGATCATCACCGCCACACGCAGACGGTTCTTTTCGTAATTGACTTCTTCCACCACACCATTGAAATCGTTGAAGGGACCATCGGTAACACGTACCACCTCGCCCACTTCGAACAACACCTTCGGCCGTGGCTTCTCGACACCCTCCTGCACACGCTGCAGGATCGCCTCCGCTTCCTTGTCGGTGATCGGTGCCGGCTTATCACTGGTGCCACCGATAAAGCCCAGGACCTTGGGCACATCCTTCACCAGATGCCAGGTTTCATCGTCCATATCCATCTGCACCAGGACATAGCCGGGGAAGAACTTGCGTTCACTCTTGCGCTTCTGACCCTCGCGCATCTCCACCACTTCTTCGGTGGGCACCAGGATTTCGCCGAACTTGTCATCCAGCCCACTACGGGCCACCCGATCGATCAGGGAACGCTTGACCTGATTTTCGAACCCGGAATAGGCGTGCACCACGTACCAACGCATTGTCATGTGCTCAGCCCCCTTGACCGGTCAGCATGCGAACCGCCCAAAGCAAAAACATATCCATCAACCAGAGCAAAATGCCCGCCACGATCACCACCGCAAACACCGCGAGACTGGTCTGCACCGTCTCGGTGCGGGTAGGCCACACCACCTTGCGCACTTCATTGCGGGCATCACCCACAAAACCGGCCACCGCCTTGCCTTTCATGGTCTGCAGACCAATAGCCAGCGCCACGCCGACCACCACCAGCAGGCCCAGCACGCGCAACAACAACATCTGGTCAGCAAAATAATAGAAGCCCACCACCCCGGCCACCAACAGCACTACCACGGCAGCGAGCTTTATGGTGTCCATTTTGGAACCCTGGGTTTCTACCTTTACGTTCATACCATCCGGCTTTAAGAGGTTTCGCGGGACAATCGTGGATCGCCCTGCCATAAAATGGCAGGCCAGGAGGGAATCGAACCCCCAACCTGCGGTTTTGGAGACCGCCGCTCTGCCAATTGAGCTACTGGCCTAAAATCATTGCAGGGACGGCCTCATGCACGAACCCGGTTCGCGAACAGGACCGCCCTGCACAATATCGATTACTCGATAATCTTGGCGACCACGCCGGCGCCCACGGTACGACCACCC
>CBDUHN010000059.1:0-12224 GCA_965367295.1 uncultured Gammaproteobacteria bacterium
CTTCGCCTGAACAGCGATAACGCCACCAGGAAAAACGCCAGCCCGATGCCCACAATACTCAGCATGGCTGGCCACACCACATCGAAGCCCGCACCCCGATACAGTATCGCTTGCGCCAGATTGACGAAATGGGTGGTCGGTGCAATCAGCATAATATTCTGCACCATCTCCGGCATACTCTCGCGCGGCGTGATGCCGCCGGACAGCATTTGCAGCGGCACAATAACCAGAATCATCAGCAGACCCAGTTGTGGCATATTGCGCGCGATGGTGCCCATGAAAATACCCATGGAGGTGGTGGAAAACAGGTGCAACAGGGCCGCGAACATGAACAGCGGAATCGAGCCTGCGATCGGCACGCTCAATAAACCCTGCACAATCAGGTATAGCGAAAGGCCAGCGGCGACCAGCACCACCAGACCCATGGACCACACCTTGGCGAGCATGATTTCCGCAGCACCCAACGGCATCACCAGCAAGTGCTCCAGGGTGCCGTGTTCACGCTCGCGCAGCAAAGCGGCCCCGGTCAGAATAATCGATAGCAGAGTGATGTTATTAATGATTTCCATCACGCTGCCGAACCAGGCACTGGTCAGGTTAGGGTTGAACTTGACCCGCGTAACCAGTTCGATAGGCAACTCGATACCCTCGCGGGTGCCCTGCACGAATTCCGCGAGTTCGGCGTTGATGATGTTTTGAATATAACCAGCCCCGATCATCCCCTGGGTCATACGGGTGGCATCGATATTGACCTGAATGTCCGGGTGCTTACCTGCCAGCGCATCACGCTCGAAGTTGGGCGGGATATCCACGACGAAAGTGTAGATGCCCGCATCCATGCCACGATCCACATCTTCCAGCGCGATCAACTCGGGCGTCTTGAAATAGGGTTTGTAGAACGCATCGACAATACGGCTCGACAGTGGCGACCGGTCCTCGTCAACGAAGGCAATGGGCGCATTGTGCAAGCCGACCGAGGTGGCGGTCGCCGCGGTGTAGATACCCACGGTGAAGGCCCAGATAATGAAGAACAATAAAACCTTATCGTGCCACAGGCCGCGCAGCTCCTTGATGCCCAGACGATAAATATTGGCCAGGTGCTGCAACATTATTTTTCCTGCCTGTTCAGCGCAACCAGACTGAGCAGGGTCAGTACCGGAACGAAGGCGGCCAATGCGAGAAAGTCCCCGTGCAGATCACCGAATTCCAGTGCCTTGGTAAAAATGCCGCGGCTGATGTTAAGAAAATAGGTCGCGGGGAAAAGGCGCCCGATCACCGCGCCCGCCCCTTCCAGCGACGAGACCGGCTCGGTCAGACCGGAGAAACTGACCGTCGCCAGCAGCGTGACGATCGCGGTGGCGGCAAGCGCGGCTATCTGGGTTCGGGTAAACGAGGACATCAACAGACCGATGCCGGTGGTGGCGGTGACAAAGATCAGTGCGGCCAGACTCAGAGCCGCGAAGCTGCCCTTTAGCGGTACCTCGAACACGAATATCGCCAGGGCGGTGAGACCGAAAAAGCTGATCATGCTGACGCCGATATAAGGCAGCTGTTTACCGATCAGAAACTCCAGCCGTGTGACCGGGGTGGCATACAGGTTGGTGATCGAGCCCAGTTCTTTTTCACGCACCACGCCCAGGGCCATGAGGATCGACGGGATAAACACCAGCAACAGGGGGATGACCGCCGGCACCATGGCATAGATACTTTTGAAATCCTGATTGTAACGATAGCGCATCTCGAGATCGGCGATGGTCAGATCCGGCACTTCGCCCAGGGTGCGTCGCGCAAGCTGGACCAGGTAATCGTAGTTCATGCCCTCGACATAACCGCGCACGGTCTCGGCCCGAAATGGCATGGCGCCGTCCAGCCAGACGCCGACCTCCGCGGTGCGATTACGCTTGAGGTCCCTGCCGAAGTTGGACGGAATCTCCAGCGCGAGGGCCAGCTCGCCACTGACCAGACGCTGCTCCAGTTCTATCTGGCTGTAGATCGGTGCCTGCTCGATGAAATACCGGGAGCCTGACAGGTTCTGAATATAGTCGCGGCTCTGTGGTGACTGGTCCCAGTCCAGTACGGCAAAGGACAGGTCTTCCACGTCCAGGGTGATGCCGTAACCCATGATGAACATCAGAATCACTGAGCCCAACAGGGCGAAGGTCAGGCGCACCGGATCGCGCACAATTTCCAGGGATTCGCGATAACTGTAGCCGAACAGGCGCAACGGACTGAATGCGCGATGCGTTTTGTGGCCCGCTTGTTCTGACGGCGGCGCTGTCGCAACAACAGTTTTATCGAGGTCCTGTTCGCCCAGGGTCTCGCCGGTTGCCTGTTGCAGATAATCGATGAAGGTGTCTTCCAGGTTGTCTTTGCCCCGCTGTTCGACCAACGCCTGCGGGCTGTCGCTGGCGAGCACCCTGCCCGCATGCATCAGCGAAATGCGGTCGCAGCGCGCGCCCTCATTCATGAAATGGGTGGAGATGAAAATGGTCACGCCATCGTTGCGGGAAAGATCGATCAATAGCTCCCAGAACGTATCCCGCGCCACCGGGTCGACGCCGGAAGTGGGTTCGTCCAGGATCAGCATCTCCGGCTTATGGATCACCGCCACGGCCAGGGATAAACGCTGGCGAATCCCTAACGGCAAGTCGGCGGCCAGATGATCGACGTGATCCTTGAGATCGAATCGCTCGACCATCTCGTTGACCCGCGCCGGTATGGTGTTTTCGGGCAAATGAAACAACTGCGCGTGCAGCACCAGGTTCTGTTGCACGGTCAGTTCACCGTACAGGGAAAACGCCTGGGTCATGAAACCCACCCGCTTGCGGGTGGCCAGGTCATGCGCTTTTGCACGATGACCAAACAACGAGGCTTCACCCTCGGAAGGCGGCAACAAACCGGTGAGCATTTTCATGGTGGTGGTCTTGCCGCAACCGTTGGAACCGAGAAAACCGAAAATCTCGCCGCGCTGGATCTCGAAACTGACATGGTCCACCGCGGTAAAATTGCCGAATCGCATGGTCAGGCCCTCGGCCTTGATGGCAGGCGTATTGTCACCCTGATTCATCCGCGGTGGCACCACCAGGGTTTTATGGCCGCTGCGTTTTTCTTCCGGCAGCAACTGGATAAAGGCCGCATCGAGATCTTTGGTACCGGTATGCGCCATGAGCTCCTGCGGCGTTCCGGTGGCGAGGACTTTACCGTCATCCATCGCCGCCAGCCAGTCGAAGGCGGTGGCTTCCTCCATATAAGCGGTCGCGACGATCACGCTCATACCCGGACGGCGTGCACGAATGCGGTTGATCAGTGTCCAGAACTGGCGCCGGGACAGGGGATCAACGCCGGTAGTAGGCTCATCGAGAATCAGCAGATCCGGATCATGAATCAGTGCGCAGCACAGGCCGAGTTTCTGCTTCATGCCGCCGGACAGTTTGCCCGCCGGCCGGTCCCGGAACGGGGCCAGGCCGGTGCTCTCCAGTAACTCGTCGATACGCCATTCGCGTTCTTTCCGTTTCTGGCCGAACAGGCGACCGAAAAAATCCACGTTCTCGAACACCGACAGGGTCATATAAAGGTTCTTCCCCAGGCCCTGGGGCATGTAGGCGATGCGCGGACAGACCTGGCTACGATGACGGGCATTGCGCATATCGCCATCCAGGACCTCGACGCTACCGGTCTGGATTTTGCGCACCCCTGAAATCAGCGCCAGCAAAGAGGACTTGCCGACACCGTCCGGGCCGATCAGCCCTGCCATGACACCGGCAGGGATATCAAGATCGATGTTATCGACCACAAGCGCATCGCCGTAGCGATGACACAGATCGCTGATCTGTGCGACGCCGGTCATTGCGGTAGGCTTACCTGCAGGGATTCGGGCCACTCGAGGTTCTGATCCAGGCGCACATAGGCCAGGCCCGGCAGCCCGGTTTTGACTTTTTCGATATGTTCTTTAAGCAGTGCAGGATCGATCTTGACCTTGATCCGAAACATCAGCTTTTCACGTTCGGTCCGGGTCTCGACTTCCTTGGGCGTAAACTGGGCCTGGGCGGCAACGAAAGAGACACTGGCCGGAATGGTGAACTCGGGCACAGCGTCGAGCTTGATGCGCGCCTCCGACCCTACCCGGACGCGACCGGCCTGCGAGGTGGGCAGGAAAATGGTCATGTACACGTCTGTGAGTTCCAGTACCGTCAGCACCTTGCCGCCGGCACCCAGCACTTCCCCGGGATCGGCCAGCCGATACAGCACACGACCGCCAACCGGTGTCTTCAGTGCGCTGTCATCGATGTTGGTCCTGAGACGATCGGTTCTCGCAACCGCGGCATCGATGGCCGCCTCGGCCTGTACCACCTGTACCCGTGCCGCCTTCAGCGCCGCCTCCGCACTCAGCCTGGCGGTGCGACTTTGATCCAGCGTCTCCTGGGAGACGTGGCCTTTTTTGACCAGTTCACTGGCGCGTGTGTATTCCGCCTTGGCATAGACCAGTTCGCTTTCCCGTTGTGCAACGATGGCCTCGGCATAGTTTCTGCCCTCCTGGGCCTGCCGCAACTGCGCCTCGGCTTCGCGCAACTGGGCTTCCAGGTCCTGCGTATCCATACGTGCCAGCACCTGACCGGCTTCAACCATATCGCCTTCCATGGCCAATACTTCTGCCAGCCGCCCGGCGTACTTGGTTGCAATGTCGTACTGGGTGGCCTCGATCCGACCATTCCCGGAGGCGAAGCCCTCCGGTAGCATCGTCGGTTGCCACTGTTGCCACAACATCCATACACCGCCAAGCGCAATGATCAGGACAACAATGCCAATTCCTTGCTTCACACCTGTTTTCATTTTGATCAACCTATTGCGATTACGCCTGTATATGACAGTTGATGGTACGACCCTTGTCCTGTCATTATCAAATGGTTACTTCAACAAAGACATTTTTTCCATGGTCCTGTCTTTCCGCACCCGCTGATGGTAGAGAGCCGCCAGCACATGGCCGAGTATCAGCATCCAGGCCAGCCAGGCGCCGAGCAGTTCCTTGTGCACAAAATCGATGGGCTTTTCGAATTCCTCGAATGACAACCCCAGCCCATCGGTCACCAGAAGTGTAAACAAGGGCGTATCGGCGAATTTCGGGATCTCAAGCAGGAAGAAATAATTGGTGCTGCCGCCCGTGCCCAGGTAACCGGTGAGCGGTAACAGAATCATGACGGCATACAATGCCAGGTGCCCGGCATGGGCCAGCCGATGCTCAAACAGGGTGCCCGGTTCGGGATCGGGCACCCTGTTCATGAGTCGCCATAGTATCCTTAACAACACCAGTACGCCGATGGTCACACCAACGGACAAATGCAGCTGAAACGCAATCATGTTTTCCGTTGTTTTAGGTTCAGTAAACCAGTGGCGATAATACACCGAACAGTATGAACCCAGGAACAGCAGCGCGGTCGTCCAATGCAACCATTTCGCGATAGAGCCGTAGCTGTCAGCGGTGTTTTTTATACGCATGTCAAGATTATCTAAACGGATACAGCGCGACTGCTGAAACAGTATTCTTCCAGTTGCAAACTGCCTTCCGCGATCATTTTTTGAAATACCAAGAATCATCGCCCCAGTATACCCAGCCCTTATTTGTCAGGCAGTCGTTTCTGAACTGATACTGAAGTTCTTCTTGATCTCTGCACAATTACCGCACAGTTGAAAGTATGCTTACCGTAGGATATGCGATACCCGAGCATCATATGGAGCACCGGTTAGCGGCGGATGACGTTGTGCGTATATGAGCGGTTTCGTCGTGTTGCGTGTCCGGTTGCACCTTGTATAGATGTATACGATCAGGCTTTCACCGATACCGTGCCTCCATCAGATCGATCTGCCGTACCAGCTTACGAGAAAGCTCATCCGAGATTGTGTACCTGCGTGCCAACTTGAAAATGGCCTCGCGCTCGGCCTGCAAGGCTGTGAGACGCAGCGCGATTTCCGCGCGGTCGGCCCGGCGCAGATCCTCGGCATCAACGGTACCAGCTGTCGCATCGTCGCTAATGCGCTGCTTGTAGTTCGCGATCACACGCACAGCGGCGTTGGTGAACAAATCGGCATCGTCTGCACTTTCGGTGGAAAAAGCGTGGCGTGCGTCTTCAATTGCAGCGATGGCTGCGATGGCCGCCTCGTGACGGGCAAGGTCTTCCTCGTGCCGTCCGGCCGGTTCCTCCGACAGCGTCAATCCATTCATTAGGTAGGGCAGGCCTACGCTGGCAAGCAGGAGCGACAACAGGATGACCATCGCCGCAAGGAAAATGACCAGATCGCGCGCCGGAAAGGCCGATCCGTCGGGCAACAGCAACGGCAGTGAAAGCACGCCAGCCAAAGTAATAGCGCCACGTACCCCGGCCAGCGACATGGCAGCGATTTTGCGCCAGCCGGGTTTTGCCAGCGGCTCGCCGCGCCGGCGCGCCGTGAACAGGCTGATGTGCCACGCCGCCCAGACCCAGCCGAAGCGCAGCAGTACCAGGATGGCGGTTACTGCCAGTACATAGCCAGGTAGCCACCAGGCCGAGAGATGGCCGGTTTCCTCCACTGAATATGCGGCACGGCGCAGGATGCCCGGAAGCTGTTCACCGAGCATGACAAACATGATGCCATTGAGTGCAAACTGCACTGTATCCCAGACCGCGGTGCGCTGCACCCGGGTCGTGGCCAGCGCACGGCCGCTGAGTTCGACATAGCTCATGGTGATGCCGGAAGCGACTGCCGCGAGGATGCCTGAAGCTTCGAGGCGTTCAGCTATCAGATAGGCCCCGAAGGGCATCAGCAGATTGACCAGGATCGGGGAGCCGCTTTCCTCGCCGAAATGCCGTGTCAGCCACAGATGCGCATAACTCACGGCCAGGGTTACAGCGATGCCGACCCCCAGTCCGACCAGCGCCACCCAGATAAAAGTGAGCGAAGCCGAACCGATGGAAAAGCTGCCGGTCATGGCCGCCGCCACTGCAAAGCGGAAACACACCAGTCCTGATGCATCGTTGAGCAGCGATTCGCCCCGAAGGATGTGCATCAGCCGCCTGGGTATGGGCGCTTGCGCGGCAATCGAGGACACGGCCACCGGATCGGTGGGCGACACGACGGCGGCCAGCGCAAAGGCTACCGCCAGCGGCATGGCGGGAATCATCCAGTGGACCAGGAAGCCTGCGCCGAGCACGGTGAACACCACGAGGCCGAAGGCCAGCGCAAGAATGACCCCCTTGTCGCGAAACAACCCTGACTTGGGAATTCTCCAGCCGTCGAGAAACAGCAGCGGCGGCAGAAAAAGCAAAAAGAATATCTTCGGATCCAGCACCACACTCTGGACCGAGATTGCGGACACCGCGGCTCCGAGGATAATCTGCACTAGCGGCAGTGGAATGGACAGGGGCACCACCCTGACCAGGTAGCCGCTGACCACCACCGCCAGCAGCATCGCCAGTACCACTTCTATCGAATGCATATTCCCTCCGTTTCCACGACCAGGTCCCGTTGTATCCGGTTAAATTAAGACGAACAGGCCGTGAAGCCACTATCAATGCGGGTTCTGGCGATTCCTGGGTGTCCACGGTTGGAGTTTCAATCTGCCCATTGGCGATGCTTCCAGGTTTGAGGGTCTGGAGTAGCCTGAACGCAGGGAGATGCTGTTTGTGCCCCATGACGTGGAGGAAATTTGGCCCCATCTTTGATCCTGCTACAAAAGACCCCAGATAATCTTGACGGCGGTCCCCAACAGAACGAGTCCAATGATGTACTTGAGCTGTTGACCTTTGAGTTTTTCGCTCATCAGCCACGCACCCAGTGCGGCCCCTCCCGCCGAGGCGAAACCGGTGGCACCAACCAGAGAATAGTCGATTCCTGAAAGTGTGGCGTGGGCAAGGAAACCTGTCAGCGAAGCAAACACGACAACGAAGGAAGTGGTTGCCGACGCACGTTTGGGTTCAAGCCCGGACCCCACTAATGCCGGCACGATAATGGCGCCGCCACCAATGCCCAGCAGGCCGTCGATAAATCCCGCAACACCGCCAAGGGCTGAATCACTCAACATCTGGCTTCGTGCACTGTGCCGGGTTCCCGAAGTTTTTGGCTCATACAACATCATCATGAGGCTGGCAAACACAAGAAAGCCGGAGAACATCCACGGCAGGAAATGTAGGTCCAGCCCCTGGCTGACATGAACGCCGATTGGCGACAGTGCCACAGCACAACCAGGATCGGTACTGCCAGCCGCCATTCGACCAGACGCTTACGAATGAATGTCGTGGTGGCCACGCTTGTCGATATGGCATTCAGCAGCAAGGCGGTGTCCATTGCAACATGAATTTCGACCCCCAGCGCCAGGAAGACCGGAACCAGGATAAAGGCGGCTCCGACGGTGGCGATGGCAAGCACTACATTACCCTGGCATCATGAAGCTTCGGCGTGTGCAGCCCGCTTTTCCTGGCAGGGAATACAAAGCCGCCCGGCGTCCGTTTCGATCGGTTTATTGATAAAGACGCGTTCTCTGCATTGAGCGCACAGGTCCGTGTCGAAGCAACCTTTGGTGCGTGGAAGTTCGAACGGCTGCTTCGGTCCGATCTCCAGGAACATCGCATCCGGTAGCCGACATAATGCCATCCAGAAAGCACCCGGCGGCATGGCCTTTTCCGGTTTCTGAAATCACATGCAGTTCCTTGTCCTGTGCCCGTTTCACACCGAGGGCGAGCATCGCTGCTTGCGCCGCACGATAGCCTAACGGCATTGCCGGGCACTTATGACCGTGGAACGCCATGGCTGTTTCGAGTTCATCCTGTGTCATTTCATCATCTCCTTCGCGAATCGCGTGAGGATAGTCGGGTACCGAATGTTTCCTGATCTCTTCGCAACTCCAGCACTGTTGAAACAGTCTTTCCTGAACAGCTCGAAATATCCGCCGATCATACCGACTCCGACCAGCTGAGGAAGGTCAGTTTTTACAGTTGTACGTTGCCTTCTGCAGCGCTCAGCGCACGCTATAGCCGCGCGCCTCCAGACAGGCGGTCATGGCACGCAGGTAGTCACTACGCCGCTCGGCAGGCTCCGTCCCGCTGACCCCTCCGCCAATGCGGGTCGGGTCGTAGCCGGTCTGATCGCTCGCCCACTCGTGACATTCGAATCGGTCGTCGGCCTGCTGCTGCGCGCTTTGCGCCTCACGCGGATAGACGAACAATTCGTCCGATGCCGGGTCCGCCACCACCGGCGCTTCAACCGGACGTTCCACCACCCGGTAGCCGTCGTGTCCATGCACGTAATAGACACCGCCATAGCGGTAATAGGGTACACCGCCGATGGTCAGCACCACCGCCTCCCTTGGCAGGACAGGCACCACCAGGCCGACCGGTGGTGCCACCACCATGAATCGGGTGCCAATAGGACGAAACCAGATACCATCGTGAAAGTGGTAGGGATGACCGCGGTAATTGAACACCTGGTGTCCCCGCGGTATCCGATCGACCACCGCCCCTCGGGATGGAAAGCGAAAGCCATCGTGTCGTGGGCCGTCAGGAACCCGTCCCGGATCGGCATGGGCCGGCAAAGCCAGCAGGCTACTCAGCAGTAAGGCAGTACCCATAGCCAGGAATCGAATAGGTTGTTTCATACTCACCTCCAGTTCAACGAACGCTATAGCCGCGCGCATCCAGACAAGCGGAAATGGCGCGCCGGTATGCCTCGACGCGGCGGCTCTCTGCCTCGACTACACTGGCAGCGTAGCGGGCCTGGGCTGCATCGGCACGGGCCTGGTGCTCCGCATCCACGCTGGCACCGGCCAGCGCTCCCACTACCGCACCGACCGCTGCACCAGTGCCACCGTGGCGCGGCCCAGAAACCAACGCTCCGACCGCGGCCCCGGTCACCGTGCCCGCGACTGTAGCGGCGCCAGCCGGCGGGTCGGGCACCACCAGCGTCTCCGTCTCGACAGCGCCGGTCTGCGCTGCCGGGTCATAACCGCTCTGGCGTACCGCCCACAGATAGCATTCATAACGATCCTGGCGGATCCTGCGCTCGCTCTGGCCCCGCATTGGATAGGCAACCACTTCTGCGGTGTCGACGGCTGCCGGGATACTCGTTGAGTGAGCCTGCTGCGCGGCGCAACCGGCCAGCAGTGCGATCAGGGGGACGGCGACCCAGACCGGAATCCTGGACGCGGTGAACAATATCGTGAACCATCGATTTGTGTTCCGATTGACTGACATATTTACCTCCTGCTAGACAGGCCAACGATCGAACGGCTGTTTTTCAAGCTGCATATTGCCGTTGTCGTCTTTGTAGATATTGATCCAGGCCTGCCAGTTCTCGTCGTCGATATCCGGGTAGTCGAGCCGGTAATGACTGCAGCGGCTTTCCTTGCGCATCAGCGACGCCTTCAATTTCATCTCGGCCGTTATGATCATATTGCGCGTTTCATGGGCGAGCCTTAACTGATGACGATCTTCTGCGAGCAGCATGGGCACATGGTGCTCTTTCAGTTCCTCCACATAAGCCAGTGCGCCATTCATCATGCGTTCTTTCTTGATGTACAGAACGAAGTTGGGGATCATCACGGCTTGCAGTACCTGGGTCACCCAGGCCGGACTGTAGCCCTTCTCTCTTTTCAGAGGTGCAAGCATCTCTTCCCTGATTTGATTCAGCTTTGCCTCTGCAACCGGAATACGTGTAACGGCAGCACTCGCCAGGGCCGCCGCTTCCCCGGCAATGGCGCCCTGCACGGCCGATCCCGCGAGCGAACTGCCGATCTGGGTATAGATGCCTCCGGACATATAGGAACCCAGCGCATCCCCCGCCGCATACAATCCTGGAACCGTGCTCAAGCCAGTCTCGTCGACAGGTACAAGGCCCTCGGATTTATGGATGGCCATACCCGCTGACGATCCGCCGACCGATTCACCCCCCATACCCGGGGGCCCTTCGTGCCTGGTTTGTCTGAACAGGGAAAATAACCCCTGATCCTGTCCTGGTGGCGGTGGTGGTCTGTCGTTTTCGCGAAAGGCCGCTGGCACATAAGGTCCACCCGAGAGTTCAGTGGCATCGTCGCCAGGCCTGCTTCCCGGTCTCGGTGGCCCCATCGTGACCGGACCGCCCTGCATGTAGGCGCGATAGTTAAGATCAACACCGAGATGGTGATTGATCCTGATCTCGGTGGTCATCGGCTTTTCTTCAACCTGCCCGCGCCAGTTGTCGTAACTGGAACCCGAGTTTTCTGCGGAACCCGGATGACCGTCATTCCATTCCTTGCCGGTAATTTTTGCACCAATGTCATACGCCATGATGGAGCCATCGTGGGTCAGGTCACATACCGGAAAGCCACTGGGCTTGAAGCCACCTGAGCCGGTGCAGAGCACGACGGTTTTTGCCGAGAAATGCATAACTTTGTTTTCATCCAGGCTGAATCCTGAAGCACCCACGACACGCCCTTCTTCTTTCAGCAGATGGGTAATCATGACTCGCTCAACCAGCGGAATATCGCGCGCTTCAATGGGACGCAGAAAGCTGTTGGCATATAAGGCAGAATCAAAAAATCCCCAGGATTTCAGCTCCTGCACACGGTCGTAGGAGTGCTCGGCAAGCTGACGGGTGAAGACCGGATTGTTGGTTCCGATGGCGGACTCCGAGACCTTGGCGACGAAGTCATCGATACTCATCGAGGCATTCGACTTGTCGTAAGAGAAAATGCCCTTGGCAAATGGCGTCAGACCCGAACTGCCCAAACGGCCTTTGGAAACCATGGTGACCTTGGCGCCGGCATCATGTGCCTTGACAGCCGCAAATAGCGCCGCCATGCCGCCACCTATGACAAGCACATCGGTTTCCCGCATGTCTTGTTTGAAATCCTTCGCGTTGATTTTGGGTTTATTGACAACAGGCTCAGCACCAAAGGCCAAAGAGGCAAATGCGGCCGTACCAACGACAGCGGCCGTAACGCCCATAAACTGACGCCGAGAAACATCAGTATCGAATTTCATAGTCGTTACCTCCAGGAAACCATAACCGGAATGCTTTTTTCCGGTGTAATGGTGATTGCATCAACGGGACAATAAAGGCGACACAAATGACATATCTGGCAGTCTTCCGGATATGTAATCACGGCTTTCTTCCGCTTCTCGTCAAACTGAATCACATCGGTCGGACAGGTGACAATACAGGTTTTGCACCCGATACAGCCGTTTATCTGATGAATTGGCATGGCCTTACCTCTTCGACTT
>CBDUHN010000060.1:0-12019 GCA_965367295.1 uncultured Gammaproteobacteria bacterium
CATGGCATACAGTGACAAGGTACTGGATCATTACGAAAACCCCCGCAATGTGGGTTCCTTTGCCAAGGGTGACACTTCGGTGGGCACCGGCATGGTCGGCGCCCCCGCCTGTGGTGACGTGATGAAACTGCAGATCAAGGTCAATGAAGCCGGTGTGATCGAGGATGCCAAGTTCAAGACCTACGGTTGTGGTTCGGCCATTGCCTCCTCTTCGCTGCTGACCGAGTGGGTAAAGGGCAAGACCCTGGACGAGGCGGGCCAGATCAAGAACAGCCAGATCGCCGAGGAACTGGCCCTGCCGCCGGTAAAGGTGCATTGCTCCGTGCTGGCCGAGGATGCCATCAAGGCCGCCATCGCCGACTACCAGGGCAAGCGCCCGGACACGGTCACGGCCAAAGCCGGCTGAGCCCACTGCAGGGCTACAAAAACGGGGCCCATGCGGCCCCTTTTTTTGTGTCCACACAATCCCCGGCAATCCCCGGCACGGCAAGCCCGCCAACACCACTCCATTCGCCACCGGCCAAAACGGTACAATGCCGTACATGAATATCCTGCCACACCAACTGATTCACCGCGCCCATGACGATGAGGGTATCCTCGAAGTCATTGAGGATCACATCACCCGCACCCTTTATTTCGGTTCCCGCGCCAAGCAGAGCAGCATGTTGCTCTGTAATCCGCAGGTACTGACCCTCAGCTATACCCAGGCCATGACCACCAGCCTGCTGTTTCAGCCGCGTCCCCGCTCGGTGCTCACCATCGGACTGGGCGGCGGCTCGCTGGCGAAGTTCTTTCACCACCACTTCCCCGCCTGCCAGGTGCTGGCTGTGGAGAGCCGTGCCGCCGTAGTGGATATCGCCAGGGATTTTTTTGAGCTGCCACAGGATGAGCGCATGCGGGTCTATACCGGCAGTGCCCTGCAGTATCTGGAACAATCCGCCACCGAACTCTTCGACCTGATTTTCGTAGATATCTTCACTGCGACCGGCATGGATGCAGAACTGGAGGAAACCGGGTTCTTCGAGCGCTGCAGGGAACGACTTGCGGAGGGCGGCGTGCTCGTTGCCAACCTGTGGGCCACCCGTCCTGGTGCCTGCCGTCAACATCTGAAACAACTACGCAGCACCTTTGACAGCCAGGTACTCGAACTACCGGCCCCGGACTGCGGCAACCTCATTGCACTCGGCCTCACCCGGCATTTCCCGGTCAGCCGGCTGACCGACCTTGGTGATGCCGCGGAGGCGCTGTTTCACCGCTTCGGTATCGACTACCCTGACCACCTGGACAGCATGCGCCGCCGTAATCGATTTCTGATTCGGCGCCTGTTTCGCTAAGCCGGTAACCGGGCCTGTTACAATGCAAGCATGACATCCCGAACTGTCCAGCAACTGCTGCCGGCCACCGGTGACGAACCGGCACTCGCGGGCCTCTATCTGCAGGAACGCCTGCATGAACACGGCACGCCGGACCATCCCTTTGTCTACAGCAACTATGTCAGCAGTATGGATGGCCGCATCGCCCTGCCCACCGAAGACCACCGCTCACACCAGGTACCTGCCGCGATCGCCAACGGGCGTGACTGGCGTCTGTACCAGGAACTGGCTGCCCAGGCCGATGTACTGCTCACCAGTGCCCGCTACTTCCGGCAATCTGTGCACGGGGAACAGCAGGACCAGCTACCGGTCGGCCAGTCGGATGCCTTTGCCGACCTGCGTGCCTGGCGCCTGCAGGAAGGACTGGCGGCACAACCCGACGTGGTGATCCTGAGCAGCAGCCTGGATATTCCACCTGCCACACTGCAGCACTACCCGGAACGCAAAATCCACATTGCCACCGGTGGCGGTAACGACCTTGCCCGGGCACAAGCGCTGGCCGACTCCGCCGGTGCCACATTGCTGCAAGCCGGTAACGGTGCCGCCGTGGATGGAGCTGCCCTGATCGCACAGCTTGGGCGCGCCGGTTATCGCAGCATCTATGCGATCGCCGGCCCCGCGGTGCTCAATACCCTGTTGCGGGGCCGGGTGCTCGACCGCCTGTACCTCACCCAGTCCCATCGCCTGCTCGGTGGCATGGAATTCGATACGCTCAACTGGGGACCGATACTGACCGGACCGGTCAGCCTGGACCCCGTCAACCTGTACCTTGACCGCCATGCCCCGGAAGGCAGTAGCCAGCTGTTTGCCAGTTACGACTGCCGCTATTCGGACTGACACCGGACCACCCACGATGCCGGATTACACCCGCTCTCCGATTCACAAAGGCCCGGTCGTGGACCTCGGCTGCGAACAGTTCAGGCTGCCCGATGGCCGGCCCTATAGCCTCGAAGTGGTGCGGCACCCTGGCGGGGCAGCCATTGTGGCACTGGACGATAGCGGTCAGGTCTGCCTGCTGCGTCAGTATCGCCACGCCGGGGGCGGCTGGTTATGGGAGCTCCCGGCCGGCAAGCTCGACCCACAGGAGACTTCGGACACCACCGCACGCAGGGAACTGGAGGAGGAAGCCGGGATCCGGGCCTCTGCCTGGCACTCGCTGGGCGCGGTACTGACCACCCCCGGATTCTGTGACGAAGTGATTCATCTCTACCTGGCCCGGGATCTGGTCACCACCACCACCCAACACCAGGACAATGAATTCATCGAGGTCCACTGGCGCCCCTTCGAGGAAGCGCTGCAATGGGTGCGCAATGGACAGATCCGTGACGCCAAGTCGATGCTCGGCCTGCTGCTTGCCGCCAGCCATCTGGAACAGGCACCGCAATGAACTACTGCAGTCAATGTGGCCAGCCGGTGGAATACCGTATCCCCGAAGGCGATAACCTGCCGCGTCACATCTGCACCGCCTGCAACACCATCCATTACCAGAATCCGAAAATCGTGGCCGGCTGCATCCCGGAATGGGAAGGGAAAATCCTGCTCTGCCGGCGTGCCATCGAACCCCGTCACGGGCTCTGGACGCTGCCCGCGGGTTTCATGGAAAACCGTGAATCCACGGAACAGGCGGCGCAGCGGGAAACCTGGGAGGAGGCCCGGGCCAGAGTGGACATCGAATCCCTCTATGCGGTGTTCAGCATCCCGCATATCAGCCAGGTCTATATGTTGTTTCGCGGGCCACTCACGGGGCCTGACTTTGCCGCGGGACCGGAAAGCCTGGAAGTCGCGTTATTCAGCGAAGAAGAAATACCCTGGCAGTCGCTGGCATTCCCGGTAATCGAGAAGACCTTGCGACGGTATTTCGAGGATCAGCGCAGCGGCCGACACACCACCGCCACGCATGTGGGCGAGATCATTCGCCCCATGAAGCCCGACTGATATCGAACCCGCGAGAGACTAGCGGAACCCAATGGCAACCGCGGGTGCCGGGTGTTCATATCCTGGTTCCAGCGGCTCTATTGCCTTGAGACAATTACGCAGTGATTGTTCGCTTCTGGATTCCAGGGCGGCGAATTCGAAACCGATACCGTCCTGTCCGCGGTGAATGACCATGGCCTTGACCCGGAAACGACCGCACCCTTCCTGTCCCACCGGTAGAAATTCCACGTCCAGACAATCGAACTTGCGGCAATCAAGTTGCCTGGTTTCAACAAATGCGCCTTCCATACTGATATCGCGCGTCCTGCCGGCCTGCACCGGCAGACCCTGCCGGTAAATCAATACATTGATACGCAGCGGCATCCTTATAGCGTAACGGTGCTCCATGATTTCCCCCCTTTCCCCCTGCCTTAGCCGCCTGTACAGCGGCCATTTTGATTGGAACTGTAGACCCGCTTCTCAAATCAGCAGCATCCCTTGATTCGCAATCTGTCGCCATGACACATGTCAATCATAGGGCAACACTGGCACCCCACGAGCAAGGCCACATCCATGCGTGGCCACCGCTATCAAAGCATATTAGTAAGCACTTACTTGCTTATGGAAACAGGTAAGCCTTGCCGCCCATGGCCGCCGTGTTGGCACTGGCGGTGCGTTCGATAGCAAAGCGGGTGCAGATAGTACGGACCGCCCCCATTGAGTCCGGTACAGGACTGTCCTTCACCAGCGAAAGGCTGCACCACCGCTCCGGTCATATTTCGGATTAGATAGGGATTAGCAACCCGCCCCCAGGTGGCGCGAATCCGGCTGTGTACCCCGCGGGTAAGACCATAGCCACCGCTGTTGAGCTGATCGGTTACACCATCCAGGCCATCGACAGGAAACCGGATCAGGTGCTCCGCGGTCTGCCCGCCTGGAATGTGCAGCGCCGCGTACGCCATGCACATGAGCCGCGCATCTGCACACATTCTGTCATGGTAATATGTAGCCTTGATGACACCCTCGCCGCCCTCGCCTCTGACACCTAAACCTGCCCCATTACCGGATGGCGGCACAGCCTACATTCCCTGCAGCATGGCTGCAGTGCAGCGCAACAGGAATCCAAACCATGAAAGGGGTACTGCTAGACCGCGGTTCACTGGATGCAAACGATCTGGATCTGTCGGCACTGGACCAGTGCTTCGAGCACTGGCAATACCATCTTGCTACCAGCGCCACCCAACTGGCAGAACGCATCGCAGATACCGAGGTTATTATCAGCAACAAGGTCAGGCTTGATCGGCGCGCCATCGAACAGGCTCGCCAGCTCAAACTGATCTGCGTGGCCGCAACCGGCACCAATAATGTGGACCTGGGAGCTGCCCGCGACCACGGCATCGCCGTGTGCAATGTGCTGGCGTATGCAACACCCTCGGTAGTGGAACATGTATTTACACATTTGCTTGCCCTGGTACGACATACCCGCGAATACGAACTCCGCCTGCGACAGCAGGACTGGCAACGGGCAGAGCACTTCTGCCTGCTCGAACCCCCTATGCGGGAACTGGCCGGCATGAGCCTCGGCATCGTGGGTTATGGGGAGCTGGGCCGCGGCGTCGCCCGAGTGGCGGAGGCCTTTGGCATGCGTATCCTGCTGGCGCAGCGGCCGGGAGGAGCCGCACAAGCAGGACGGCTGCCGTTGATGGAACTGCTGCCGCAGATCGATGTACTGAGCCTGCACTGCCCGCTTACCGAACAGACCCGCGGCCTGATCGGAACGGCACAACTGGCAGCCATGAAACCGGATGCCATCCTCATCAACACGGCGCGCGGCGGAATTGTCGATGAAACCGCTCTGTTGGCGGCACTCACGGCCGGCCAACTGGGCGGAGCTGCCCTTGATGTGCTGCATGAGGAACCACCACGCAGCGGCAACCCGCTACTGGACGCGCAGTTGCCCAACCTCATCGTCACACCGCACATCGCCTGGGCCAGTGTCGCAGCGCGGCAGCGATTGATTGGGGAATTGGTGTCGAATGTGCAGGCCTTTCAGCGTGGTGAGCAACGTAACCGGGTGGTATAGGCCCGAGACACCATCCTCCGAATGAATTCGGGCCTACAGGTGACACGATCATTCAGGATGATGAAGGGCGGGTCGGAATTCATTCAGACACCCCGAAGATCAATAATGCGGCGGGGGTGTCTCCTCCGCCGCACTCGCTACCGGCTGGGGCGTCATGGTGCGCATGCGCTTGTCCAACTCCTGCAGGGCCAGACGCAGGATCCCTATTTCCTGCTGCTGGGCTGCGACGATGTCGTTGATTTCCTGCAGGGTGTGCTCCTGAAACGCCAGTCGGGATTCCAGATCGATAAGCCGTTCTTCCATTCTCCATCTCCGGGAGGTTGCGCGCGGGCATGCGTATGAGCCCATTGTACCGCCACGGCCCCAGCAGCAGAAAATGGCTGCTGCACTGCGAAAACCCGGCCAAGGTGGTACCCTTTACGCCATGCAGTGCCGGTATGAGGGTCGTGGCTAATGAGCGGTGAGGAGAGTGCCTGGATGTGGTCTATCGGATTGATCAGTTTTGCCTTTGGCCTGGCCGCAGGCTATGCCATCCATTTTTTCCTGAATCCCGGTAACGGCCGCAGCAAAGCACTCGAAACGGAACTGGAAAAACTCAGGCAGGAAAACAGCGACTATCGCAATCAGGTGGTACAGCACTTCCAGCGCACCTCGGAACTGGTACAGGACATGACCCAGAGCTATCGTGCGGTCTATGAGCATCTTGCCGGTGGTTCACAACAATTATGCAGTGAACCCATCAACACCCCGCAATTGGATCTGCCGGAACGGGAACGACTGCCCGGCACGGAAAAGATCAAGGCGGCCACCGCTCCCGCCCCACAGGCAAGCCGTGAACCGGAAACCGATGACGACTATCTCGGTGATGCACCCTATGTACCGAACTTGGATCCGGGCGAGGATGACGACTCCGTCAACCCCGGGACCGGCAAACCGTTACCCTGATCCGACACGGCGCTATTGCCCATAGATCGTCACCGTCAGCCGCCTCCGGTGCGCGGCACGACGATGTTCCCACAGGAAAATTCCCTGCCAGACCCCCACATCACACTGCCCGCTGGCAACCGGTAGAGACAGGTCGCTGTGGGTCAGCACCGTGCGCACATGGGCCGGCATGTCATCCGGGCCCTCGTCCTGGTGGGCATACAACGGATCACCGTCCGGCACCAGACGTTCCATGAACCGTTCCAGGTCCGCGCGCACATCGGGGTCGGCATTTTCACACAGCATCAGCGAAGCACTGGTGTGGTGCACAAAGAGATGACAAATCCCGGTTGTAATGCCCGACTGCGTCACCCGCTGCTGGACCTCCCGCAAAATCCCATAACTGCCGCGACCCTGGGTGTGCACTTCAAATGACTGTTGAAATACCATAACGATCAATTCCTTCCGCGGTTTCAGTCGACATTTAGCCACATTCCCGAGGGGAACCACAAACCCGTTCCGGACAGA
Source organism: uncultured Gammaproteobacteria bacterium (assembly GCA_965367295.1). Classification (GTDB taxonomy): domain Bacteria; phylum Pseudomonadota; class Gammaproteobacteria; order DSM-19610; family DSM-19610; genus JAIVHA01. The sequence goes on from CBDUHN010000060.1 coordinate 6,823, forward strand.
AAAACCATAAATAAACGCACAGGATACGCTGTACTGCGATATAATGGTCGGCTTTAGTCCACCCAGTCTGCCCAGGTACACCCCGTGATCGAAAAACTTCGCAACATCGCCATCATCGCCCACGTCGACCATGGCAAAACCACCCTCGTCGACCAGCTGCTGAAACAGTCCGATACCCTGGACGAGCGCGCCCAGCTGGAAGAGCGCGCCATGGATTCCAACGCCCTCGAACGTGAGCGCGGGATCACCATCCTGGCCAAGAACACCGCCATCAACTGGGGCGACTACCACATCAACATCGTCGACACCCCCGGACACGCCGACTTCGGCGGCGAAGTGGAGCGCGTACTGTCCATGGTGGATTCGGTACTGCTACTGGTGGATGCTGTCGAAGGCCCGATGCCGCAGACCCGCTTTGTGACCCAGAAAGCCCTGGCACGCGGCCTGCACCCCATCGTCGTCATCAACAAGATCGACCGTCCCGGTGCCCGCCCCGACTGGGTGCTGGACCAGACCTTCGACCTGTTCGACCGCCTCGGCGCCACCGACGAGCAACTGGACTTCCCCGTGGTCTACGCGTCGGGCCTGAACGGCTTTGCCGGCCTGGATGAATCGGTACGCGAAGGTGACATGACCCCGCTGTTCCAGACCATCGTCGACAAGGTGCATCCGCCACAGGTGGACATCGAAGGCCCCTTCCAGATGCAGGTCTCGCAGCTGGATTACAACAGCTATGTAGGCGTCATCGGTATCGGCCGCATTGCCCGCGGCCGCGTCAAGACCAACACCCCGGTCACCATCGTTGACCGGGACGGCAAGCGTCGCAACGGTCGCATTCTGCAGATCTTCGGCTTCCTGGGGCTGGAGCGCATCGAGGTACCCGAGGCCACTGCCGGTGACATCATCGCCTTCACTGGTATCGAAATACTCAACATCTCCGATACCCTGTGCAATCCCAGCGCGGTGGAAGCACTGGTACCCCTGTCCGTGGACGAACCAACGGTCAGCATGACCTTCCAGGTCAACACCTCGCCGTTCTCCGGCAAGGATGGCAAGTTCGTCACCTCGCGGCAGATCAAGGAGCGCCTGGAACGGGAACTGCTACACAACGTCGCACTGCGCGTGGACGAAACCGATGACCCGGATCGCTTCCGTGTTTCCGGCCGCGGTGAGCTGCACCTGTCGGTACTGATCGAAAACATGCGCCGCGAAGGCTACGAGCTGGGCGTGTCCCGCCCGGAGGTTATCTTCCGCGAAGTGGACGGCCAGCGCGAAGAACCCTATGAACAGGTCACCGTGGACGTGGAAGAGCAGCACCAGGGCACGGTGATGGAGAAGCTTGGTCTGCGTGGCGGCGACCTGAAAAACATGGTTCCCGACGGCAAGGGCCGCGTGCGTCTGGATTACCTCCTGCCCTCACGGGGACTGATCGGTTTCCGCACCGAATTCCTCACCGCCACCCAGGGCACCGGCCTCATCTATAGCGTGTTCGACCATTATGGCCCGGTGAAGAAAGGCGAGTACGGCAATCGCATCAACGGTGTATTGATCGCCAATGGCCCTGGCAAGGCACTGGCCTATGCCCTGTTCAACCTGCAGGAGCGCGGCCGCCTGTTCATCGGGCATGGTGATGAAGTCTACGAAGGCATGCTGATCGGCATCCATTCCCGCGATAATGACCTGGTGGTGAACCCGCTCAAGGCCAAGCAGCTCACCAACATCCGTGCCGCCGGCACCGATGAAAACCTGATCCTGTCCCCGCCGATCAAAATGACCCTGGAACAGGCGCTGGAGTTCATCGACGACGATGAACTGGTGGAAGTGACCCCGAACCACATCCGCCTGCGCAAGAAACAGCTGCTGGAACATGATCGCAAGCGGGCTTCACGCGCAGCCAGTTGATTACACTTCCCCCGCCGATACAGGGCGGGGGAATACCGGTAAGTCAACCGGCATGCCGGCCGAAAAGACTAGTCCCGGTATACCGACATAACCGAAGACAGCTCCCGCAACAGCTCCCCACGCTCCTCCTCATCCAGCCCGGCATATTCCGGGCGCTCCCGACCTGCGCACAGATCTTCAATCAGGTGGTTGACGGAAGCACAGCCAAGTTCACAAATTCGCGTCACACAGGCTTCGATTTTCGCAGAATCCAAAACCACCCTCCGCTCCCACCCTGATCGCCAAAACCGGGCCTGAGTCACAGTATTCCAGGCACGCCGACACTAATATGAATCCCAAGCTTGGACACTTCGCAGGTATTCTGCCATGCGTACGACGATCCATCATCTTGTTCTACTCCTCTGCAGCGCAAACGCCATGCTTCCCGGCCTGTCAGCTGCCACAGAACCCCATACCCCCATCCCCGTTGCGAGCATGGAACTGGACCATGTCATAGCCTGGGTTCCCGTCGATCAGGCATCCACCGCCGGCGTGGCGCAGGCTCTGGTACACCTGAGCCTGGACAAGGCACTACGTGCCGCCGAGGCGGAACTCTGTCATGGCACCTGGCAGCTCAGCGCAACGACCATGGTGCAGGTCAAACCCCGGCCCGCTCTGGCGCCTGCGGCCCTGGGCGCCCACCAGGCCTGGTATTACCGCCTGAGCCGTGTGGCGCAAACACCGGATGCCTGTAGCGATGTTGATCATGACCGCTTTCAGCGCACCATCAGTCGCCACCTGCCGACCTGGATACTGATACGGCCTGCCCATCAACTCAGTCTCTGGCAGCAGGGTAATACCGTCGCCCCCGGCATCCTGAACGACCCCGGCGACCAGCAGACCGTGGCACTGCAGCGATAGCTACGGTTGGTTACCCGGCGATGCTTCCGACTCCAGCACCAGATCCCTGAGCGTCCGCTCTCCGAGTTCCCGATCCCGCGCCTCACGCGCCATCTGCATCGCGGCATCCACCACCGGCAACGGAGGCAAATCCGCCTCCTTCAGAAAGGGACTCTCCCCCGCCCGACGTATATTTACCAGCAACTCGGCAAGCTTCACTGTGGCAATATCCTGTCGTGGCAGGTAGGACGGTGGCTCATCTATGGTTTCTGCCAGGTAGCCTGACTTCACCAGCACATCCAACAACTCCTGCACGGGTTCGCCGGGAATCGACAACTGCTCAGTGAGACCATCCTGGTTCCAGGGGGGCAGATTCCGGTAATGATTCCTGGCCACGTAAAACAGGATTTCCAGTGCCAGGCGTTCCTTGAGACGGTTACTCAAGGTCAGCTTCACCCGCTCCTTCACCAGATATTGTGGATGCTGCACGAAGAAGGCGACCTGCGCACCCAGTAGCAGGATCAGCCAGCTCAGGTACATCCAGATCAACAACAGGATCAGGATCGCAAACCCCGAGTAGATAGCGGCATAGCGTGCCGATGACGCGATAAATACCGCAAAGGCCCAGCCGGTGCTCTGCCACAAAATCCCGCCGACCAGGGCGCCTATGACCGCAGCACCGGGCTTCACCCGGGTGTTGGGAATAAATATATATATAAAGGTAAAGGCTCCACAGATCAGCAGGTACGGAACCAGTTTGGTGCCCATGGAGAATAGCCTGCCAAAAGGCTCCATCGTCATCAGGTTCTGCACCAGGTCCATGCTCATGACCGAGGCGGTAATACCCAATGCGGAGAACACCAGCAGTGGACCTACCAGGATCACACTGAGATAGTTGCTGAAACGCTGCGACAGACTGCGTAGCCGCTCCACCCGCCATACATAATTGAAGGCCGCCTCGACTTTCTGGATCAATGAAATGACCGTGTAGAGCAGGAAGGCAAGACCAAGGGAGCCCAGTACGCCGGCCTTCATATTATCAACGAAGCCGATTATCTGCTCACCAACCTCGATTCCCTTGGGTCCCAGCGGCTCGAGAAAGTTGAACAGAATGGGCTCTATCTGATTATGAACACCAAAACCCTTCAACACCGAAAAGCTGACCGCCAACAGCGGCACCATGGAAAGCAGAGTGGTATACACCAGGCTCATGGCACGGAGATTCAGCTGACCGCCCATGAATTCGCGAAGCATAACGTATACCAGACGCAGGCTGCGGATGAGCAGTCGCCGCCCTGGCACCACATCACGCAGCTGTCCACGCCATATCCACCCCGTCAGCCGTTCGGAAAATTGATTCCAGGAATCCTGCATTGCGTTCTCGCTCTTTTTTGTTGCATGCATGCAACGATTACAGGGTTTATAACTCGTGTTTTCAGTATTGCCCCGGATGAACACTATACAAGGTGCCTCCCCGCATAGACCAGCACGACCTCCGCCACATGGGATCCAGCCAATCGCCAAGATCTGAAACAGTCCTCCCCCGGGTTATCCTTGGAGAGAGGCTCATCGTAACATTGAGACGCAGCACCTCATCCCCCCTTTCCATAAACTCAGCACGACCGTAACCCACACCTGCCATGTGCTCGAATTCCACTTCATAACCTATAGCGATGAATCATCACGAGCACCACACAGAGCATCGATCACTATCGTTTAGACCTGATAACGCCTCCTTCCCTTAAGCAAATCGTCATCGAATAAGAAGCAAACCCGGATCAAGAACTGCAAATTACACGGCAAGCGTTGCCGCTCACAGAACAATATTTTGAATATTTTTTTTGCCCCCAAAAACCATCGCGGGACACATCAGAACGCGGTTCGCGTGCAAGCATGCCACACCCATCACGCCAGGATTGCAAGCGGGAATGAATAAGAAAACGCTATTATTTACTTATAAAATGCATATACCCGGCATAAGGCATACACAAAACCCCACCATGCACACCAGACCAGCCCGCCAATGACCACTCCATAGTTACGCTCACAAGATACAGTTGCGCCTGACCAAACTATTGTAATTTGTTCTTTTTTGGTTAAAGTTTGCCTTGTAACCGCCGTAATGTTGCGCGATCAATGTGAGATAGGGAGGGTTTCCCCATGGCAGTAAAAAAGAAGACCGTTAAACGTAAAACCGCCGCCAAGAAAAAGGTGGCTACTCGTAAGAAAGTTGCAACCCGGAAGAAGGTAGCAACGAAACGCAAAGTCGCAGCCAAGAAAAAGGCTACGAAGAAGAAGGTAGCTAAAAAGAAGGTAGCCAAGAAGAAGGTTGCCAAGAAAAAGGTAGCCAAGAAAAAGGCCGCTAAAAAGAAGGTAGCCAAGAAGAAGGTTGCCAAGAAAAAGGTAGCCAAGAAAA
>CBDUHN010000061.1:0-10536 GCA_965367295.1 uncultured Gammaproteobacteria bacterium
CGGCAACGGCAACGGAAAGGACTACGGAGGCTGCCGGACCGGCCGCAGCGGAGCCCTGGGACCCGCAATCGCCACAGGAATTTGTGCAGGCGCTCTGGCCGCATGCGGAGAAGGCCGCCGCCGAGCTGGGTACGAAGCCGGAAGTGCTCATTGCCCAGTCCGCGCTGGAAACCGGCTGGGGCAAGTCGGTGATGCAGCATGCCGATGGTAAACCGAGTTACAACCTGTTCGGGATCAAGGCGGACAGTCGCTGGGAAGGGGACCGGGTCTATTCACAAACCATGGAATTTCGTGATGGCGTAATGCAGCGCGAGCGGGCTTCGTTCCGTAGTTACGATTCGCTGGCGGAAGGCTTTGAGGATTATGTGGCCTTCCTGAAGGAGAACCCCCGTTACCAGCAGGCGCTGGAAGCGGCGGATGACGGGCCGCGTTATGTGCGTGAGTTGCAGGCGGCGGGATATGCCACTGACCCGGATTACGCACAGAAAATCAACGCCATTATGGGCGGTAGGCATATCACCGGTGCATTGGATGATCAGCATGGCCAGGGCTAACAGCAACATGGATTTTGACCGCATTCCGGTGGGGAGTGAGCTATGAGTGATCTTCTCAATATCGGGGTATCCGGCCTGCAGGCATTCAAGCGCCAGCTCGATACCACCTCGCACAATATTGCCAATGTAAATACCAATGGCTATTCGCGCCAGCATGTGGATCTGTCAACCCGCCCTCCGGATTACACCGGCTTTGGCTATGTGGGTAATGGTGTCAATATTTCCGGTGTGCGGCGCACCGTCGATGATTTTCTCAATAACCAGATCCTCACCAATTCCACCGGCCTGAGCCAGGTTGATACCTTTCATAGCCTGGTATCACAGGTGGATGAATTGCTGGCCAACACCGATGCGGGTCTGACCTCAAGTATGCAGGGGTTTTTCAACGCGGCCCAGGATGTGGCAAACGATCCGTCCTCGGTTCCTGCACGGCAGGTATTCCTCTCCCAGGCGGAGAGCCTGGTGGATCGGTTTCAGTTTCTGGACGGGCAGCTGAATAGCCTGACCCAGCAGGTGAACAGTGACATGACCAGCCGTGTCACGGAAGTGAATAGCATCGCAGAGGCGATTGCCACCCTGAACCGGAGCATCTCCACCTCCTACGGTAACGAACAGAATGCGCCCAATGATCTGCTCGATCAGCGGGACCAGCTTGTTCGTGATCTGTCGCAGCATGTGGATGTGCAGGTGGTGGGGCAGTCCAATGGCGCGCTCAATGTCTTTATCGGCAATGGCCAGGCGCTGGTGATCGGTAATGAATCACGTAGCCTTGCAGTATCAAACAATGCCTTCGACCCTTCGCTGAAGGATGTCTCCATAAGCGACGGCAAGACCCAGATGGTCATCACGGATCAGTTGCGCGGGGGAGCGCTGGGTGGCTCCCTCAATTTCCTCGATCAGGTTCTGTACCCGGCACAGAATGAACTCGGCCGCATCGCCGTGGGTCTGGCGGGTACCTTCAATGAACAGCATCAACTCGGACAGGACCTGGATGGCAACCCGGGTGGAGATTTCTTCCAGGCTCTGAATTCCGGTTCCTTCTCACCGACGGTATTGGAAGGGAACAATAACAGTGCGTCTGGCTTCAATGCACTGAGTGCGAGCTACACGGATGTCAGTCAGCTGACCACGAGTAATTACCAGGTGCGGGCGCTGGGTGGTGGCCAGTATGAGGTGCTGCGCCTGTCCGATAACCAGCTGACTACCCAGACCGGTCCGAGCTTCACCATCGATGGCATGCAGGTTGACGTAAATTCTCCACCCTCCGTGGGTGACACCTTTCTGATCCGGCCCACCTATCAGGCCGCTTCCCGTTTCGAGCTCGCCATCAGTGATCCACGTGCCGTGGCCGCCGGCCTGCCGGTGAGCAGCACCGCGGCATTGGGCAATACCGGTAATGCTGTCATTTCCCCCGGCTCGGTGACCGATTCCGGCAGCTATGTGGCCGACGATTACCGCATTCTGCTGGGTGCAGATGCCGGCGCTGCCGTCACGGGTTTCGCCAACGGGGCGGCGGCTACCGATACCGAGTATCGCCTGACCATTAATGGCCAGGCGATTGCACTGGCGACGCAGCAGGATGACGGTACCGGCGCGCTGGCGGATCTGGGTGCCCTGGCCAATGCCATCAATGCGGATGTGGTCAGCACTGGCGTACGTGCCCATGTGAATGCGGCAGGAACGGCACTCTACCTGGTCAATGACCCCGCCACTTCGCTGCCAATCAGTATTACGGAAGAACTGGTGACCACCGCCGGCACCCCTTCGGACCTGGACAGTTTCGCCGGCTATTTCGGTCTCGGGACTTTGCAGGGAGCCAGCGCGCCCACCCAGTCCACTACCTTTGCCGCGGCGGCTGACAGCTATGTCGTGCTGGACAGCAGTGGTACCGCGGTAGCGGATGGTGCCTACAGCAGCGGGTCCGTCATCAGCTTCAACGGCATGGAGGCCACGGTGTCGGGCAGTGCCAAGCTCGGTGATCGTTTTGACATCAACCGCAACCAGGGCGGAGTAGGGGATAACCGTAACATGCTCGCCCTGGCGGCATTGCAGGGCCGTTCCACGTTGGATAACGGCAAGTCCAGTTACCTGGACGCGTACGGACGCATGGTGGCCAGCGTGGGCGCAAAAACCCAGCAGGCGGGCATCACCCGGGATGCCCAGGCCGTGCTGCTGGATCAGTCCATTGCCGCACGGGAGTCGGTGTCGGGGGTGAATCTCGATGAAGAAGCTGCCGCCCTGATTCGTTTCCAGCAGGCCTACCAGGCTGCGGCGCAGGTGATTTCCACGGCCAATGAACTATTCCAGACCCTGATCAATGCGGTGGGACGGTAATCATGCGTATCTCGACATCACAACTGTTTCAGCAAGGCATCAAGGCGGTGCTTGATCAACAGGGCGAGGTTACGAAGTTGCAACTGCAGATCTCCACCGGCAAGCGGATCCAGAGCCCTGCTGACGATCCGTCCGGTGCGGTGCGTATCCTGGACCTGCGCCAGGCCATCGACACCAACACGCAATACCAGGAGAACATCAACCTTTCCCGCCAGCGGCTGGAGGTGGAGGATTCCACGCTGGGGAGTACGGTGGATGTGCTGCGCCGGGTACGCGAACTGGCCATCCAGGGCAATAACGACAGCAACAGTCCCGACACCCGCGCCAGTATTGCCAAGGAGATCCGCCAGCGCCTGGATGACCTGCTGTCACTGGCCAATACCCAGGATGCCAACGGCGAATATATCTTTTCCGGATTCAGCAGTGATACCAGGCCCGTCACCGTCGAAAGCGACGGAAGTTTCACCTACCAGGGTGACCAGGGGCAGCGTTTCCTGCAGGTCAGCACCACTCGCCAGGTGGCGGACCGGGATCCGGGGTCGAGCATCTTTTTCGATGTGGCGACGGGCAACGGCCGGTTTCAGGTGCAGGACAATGCCGCCAATACCGGCACCGGTATCATCGATACGGGATCGGTCACTGACCTGGCAGCCCTGGATGGTGATACCTACCGCATCCAGTTCACCAATCTGGCGGGAGACCCGACGGCCCCTGCCGACAGCTATCAGGTGCTCGACAGTGCGAACAATGTCGAGGCCAGCGGGGCTTATGTACCCGGGACCGCCATTCGTTTCAATGGCATCGAGACCAATGTGACAGGTGCTCCCAATCATGCGGATCAGTTCACGGTATCGCCCAGCGGTGCCCAGGATATATTTTCCACGGTACGGGATCTCGCCCTTGCCTTTGAATCCGATACCGGTGATACGCAATCCCGTACCGCACTGCACAACGAGATCAATCGGGTATTGAATAACCTCGGTCATGCCGAGGATAAGCTGCTGGATAGTCGTGCCGCCGTCGGGGCACGGTTGAATGCGGCTGATACCCAGGAAAGCATTAACGAGGACTACACCCTAAATCTCACCAAGACCCTGTCTTCCATCGAGGACCTGGACATCGCCGAGGCCGCCAGCCTGTTGCAGCAGAGGATGGCAGGCCTGGAGGCGGCGCAGGCGGCCTTTGTACGGGTGCAGGGACTGAGCCTGTTCGATTACCTCAAGTAATATCCCTTGCCCGTCTGTCCGCAGGTCGGGTTGTGAAGCCCGGTGCGGGCCTTCCTATCCCGCACCCGGGCTGAAACCCAACCAGCCAATTCCCCTTTGTTAGGCATCGCTCGGTTGCGCCGGAAACGGTTTGCGCAGGCCGGGGTATGGCAGGATGGTCCTTTTTGGCAAATGGTGAGGGGTGCGGATGGGGCTGGGGTTTGCGGTCATGCGAATGTATTCGTAGCACCATCCACGAAAAGAAGATCGCCAGACCTTGTCCTCGCCCTTAGCCTGAAACCCGGCACTTCATCACTGCAGTATAAAAGCGCTGGTCCATCAGTTGCGCTCATCATCATTATTGTTATGGGTGAAATGCGCTATCCAGGCTTGTGCTTGAGCCAGTGATGGCCGTGAAAATCAAATAATATCAAGGAATAACCTGTGGCCCATCCGGCGCGGCAGGATCTTGCCGCCGACCGCAAAAAATTGCCAGAAAGGAGTAAAGATTTTGACGCCGGGCCCGATACACAAGTCGGGAGCGGTAAATATTTCGAAGCTGCGAAGTATATCCGCTAAACATCAACCTGATTCCCGCCATCCGCCACGGCGGTCCGGGGATAGGAGCAAGCACCATGCCTCAGATTATCAATACCAACATCGCCTCGCTGAATGCCCAGCGCAACCTGAACAAGTCCCAGTCTGACCTGGGTGTTTCGCTGCAGCGTCTGTCCTCCGGCCTGCGTATCAACAGCGCCAAGGACGACGCTGCCGGTCTGGCCATTTCCGAGCGTTTCAGCACCCAGATCAAGGGCCTGAACCAGGCCGCCCGTAACGCCAACGATGGTATCTCCCTGGCCCAGACCGCAGAAGGCGCGCTGGGCGGGGTAACCAACCTGCTGCAGCGTGTGCGCGAACTGTCAGTTCAGTCCGCCAACGCCACCAACAACTCCTCTGACCGCGCCGCCCTGCAGTCAGAAGTCACCCAGCTGGTGGACGAAATCAATCGTGTTGCCGATACCACCACCTTCAACGGCGTGAAACTGCTCGACGGCAGCTTCAGTGCCCAGGCCTTCCAGGTCGGCGCCAACGCCAACCAGACCGTGTCCATCGCCAGCATTGCCGATGCCAACACCGATGTGCTGGGTCTGGGTAATACGGCTACCGCCACGGGTACGGGTCCGGTTACCGCCGGCGTTACCGGCACCGGTGAATTGATCATCAACGGTACCGATGTGTTTACCGCCGCCGGTGGCGCGGTAGCCCAGGACGCCGCTGCCCTGGCCACCGCCATCAGCAGCATCGACGGTGTTTCGGCCACTGCCACCAACGCCCAGACTGCCATTGCCTTCACCGATGTGGTAGGCACGGTCGCCTCCGGTGCCACGCCTTCGACCCAGGCGCTGGGTGCCTTGACGGTTAATGCCACCACTGACGTTGACGCCACCAACAGCTATACCCTCACCTTCGACAATACGGGTGATGGTGGTACGGACACGCTGGCTATTAACGTTACCAACGTCGCGAATGATGGTAGTGATTTCCAGAGCAAGCTCGTAGCCAGTTTCGTAAGCGCAGGTTTCACCGACGTGGGTGGTGGTGGCACCGTGAGTGGGTATACCCTCGACCTGGGTGGCCAGGCCAGCATCACCGCTGCGCTCGCCAATGATACCCTGACGGTGCAGCGTGCCGATGGTATCGATTTCACCACCGCTGAAACCAACGATGGTGGTTTCTCGAACGCCCCTGCATTTGCCAACGGCACCGCCACCACCACGGACGGTGTACAGGCTATCAGTGCAGCTGCCCCCACCTACACCCTGGACATCGACGGTAATACCCTGGACTTCACCGCAGCCGGTGCAGATGGCACCATCAGCGGTACGGAAGTGGCTGCCCTGATCGATGCCATCAGTGGCTATACCTCCTCGTTCTCCGGCGGCAACCTGAGCATCACCAAGGCCGACGGCAGCAACATCGTGCTGACGGAAAACGGCAGTGATTCCGCCGCTGGCGAAGGTCTGGCCGGTGGTGACGGCACTACCGCCAATGTCAGCACTTCCTACGGCACCCTGTCGATCACCAGCACCAATGCGGACCTGGCCTTCACGGGTACCCTCGGTGCCGGTCTGGCCACCGGTCTGGCGGATGCCACGGCGGCGATCTCGGCGGGTACCGGTGTCGGTTCCATCGATATCTCCACCGCATCCGGCGCCCAGACTGCGATCGACATCGTCGACCGCGCCCTGACCGAGATCAACACCTCCCGTGCCGACCTCGGTGCCCTGCAGAACCGCTTCGAAGCGGTGGTCAGCAACATCAGTATCACCTCTGAAAACCTGACCGCTGCCCGTAGCCGGATCCAGGATGCGGACTTTGCTGCGGAAACCGCGTCACTGACCCGTAACCAGATCCTGCAGCAGGCGGGTGTATCCATCCTGGCACAGGCCAACGGCCTGCCCCAGCTGGCCCTGTCGTTACTGCAGTAGACCTCACGGAAGTAGGGCGCCCGGAGAACACTCCGGGCGCTTTGCTCAAGCAAGATTGAGGTGATGAGTATGGCTACAGAAATCATATCCGCACTAACACGGTCGGGGACCTATTCGTCCTCGGCCTCACTGCGTCCGGCAGAAACCAACCCCGGTTTTCAGCAACAGCTTGAATCGGCCACGCGGCAAACGGAAGCGGCACAAAATGCCGCCGCAGCCCAACAGGATTTGCCGCCCCAGGATAAAGTGGACCAGGAACAGGTCAAGGAAGCGGTGAGCCACATCAATACGTATGTGCAGAACCTGCAGCGGGATCTGCAGTTCGAGGTCAATCTCGAACTCGGGCATACCGTCATATCCGTGGTAGATCACGAGACAAAAGAAGTAATTAGACAGATTCCCCCCGAGGAAGCGGTGGAACGTGCCAAGCGCCTGCAGGAGCAGGGGATGGGTACGGGTTCGACCGAAGGACTGCTGTTGAAGGTACAGGCGTAAAGCTGGTATCGAATTTGCAGTTCACTCAGGCAATGTATATCACCGCGTGAGAGGAACGAAATGGCTTCCATCACATCCCCGGGTCTAGGCTCCGGGCTGGACGTCAACAGCATTGTCACCCAGCTGGTTGCTGCAGAAGGGCAGCCCGCCACCCTGCGTCTCGACCGCAAGGAAGCCAATCTGCAGGCGCGTCTGTCCGGCTATGGAACCCTGCGTAGCTCCCTGTCCTCATTTCAGAGTTCCCTGTCGAAGCTCTCCTCCATGAGCAGCTTCCAGGCCAATACCGCCAATTCCAGTGCCAAGGATGTACTGGTGGCCACGGCGGATAAATCGGCCGCGGCTGGCAACTATCAGCTTGATGTCACCCAACTCGCTACCGCCCACAGCCTGGTGACGGATGCCAGTCTGCCGGGAGGCCAGTTCAGTTCTCTGAGCGATGTGGTGGGTACTGGTACCCTGACCTTCAAATTCGGCACCACGGTGGCGGATACCGACAGCTATACCTCTTTCACCCAGAATGCGGATGCGGCCACGGCCACGGTCGAGATTACCGATGGCAGCCTGACGGGTATCCGGGACGCCATCAACAATGCCGATATCGGTGTATCGGCCTCCATTATCTATGACGGTTCCTATTATCGCCTGACGTTGGCCTCCGATGACACCGGTGCAGCCAATAGTATGGAAATCACCGTTGCCGACGACGATGCCAATGCCACCGATGCCAGCGGCCTGTCGCTGCTGAGCTTCAATGCCGGCGCCAACCACCTGCAACAGACCGCTGCGGCCAAGGATGCCGCCCTGACCCTCAACGGGGTGGCCGTCAGCAGCGCCAGCAACCGCCTGTCCGATACTGTGGATGGCGTGACCTTCAATCTGCTGAGCGCAGGCAGTTCCACCGTCACGGTGAGCCAGAACACGGCGGAAGCCTCCAAGCTGATCAAGGGATTTGTCGATTCCTACAACAACCTCACCAAGGGCATCAACAGCCTGGCTGGCTATGACGCGGCCACCCAGAAGTCCGGGGTGCTCAATGGCGACGGTATCGTATCCAGTATCAAGAACCAGGTGGACCGTCTGTTGACCACGCCGGTGGATGGGGTCACGGGCGATTATTCCATCCTGGCCGAGATCGGCATCACCCGGAACACCGAGGACGGGACCCTGAATCTCGATGATACGAAACTGCAGGCTTCCCTGCGGGATAACATGAGCGATGTGGTGGACCTGTTCGCCGCCAGCGGACGGACGGACGACTCGCTGATCCAGTACCAGGGCTCCAGCGATGCGAGTCAGATTGGCAACTACGCCGTCAATATCACTCAGCTGGCCACGCAGGGTAACCTGACCGGCTCCGCCGCCGCGAATCTGACCATTACCGCGGGCGTGAACGATACGATGGATATCGAGGTCGACGGAGTCGCGACCAGTATTACACTGTCCGCGGGCACCTATACGTCGGCCTCCCTCGTGGCGGAACTGCAGTCGCGGATTAATGGTGCCAGTGAAATCGCCGCAGCAGGAAGCCTGGTCACAGTTTCCGAATCCGGCGGGGTGCTGAGTATCACCTCCAGCCGTTATGGATCGGCATCCGCGGTGCAGGTGACCGGTGGCAATGGCGCGACGGATCTGTTCGGTGCCACGCCGGTTGATACCGCGGGCGTGGATGTGGCCGGCACCATCGGTGGCATCGCGGCCACCGGTTCCGGTCAGACACTGAGTGGAACCGGGGATGCCGCCGGCCTGTCCATTGATGTGACGGGCGGGTTGACGGGGGATCGGGGCAGCCTGAATTTCAGCCGCGGCTTCGCCTCGCAACTGGATGACCTGTTGGCGGACTTACTGGATGAAAACGGGATTTTCACCACGGTAACCGATTCCATCAACGATCAGATCGAGGATGTGAACAAGGACCGCAGCCAGCTTGCAGTGCGGCTGGCCTCCTTCGAGGCCCGTACCCGGGCCCAGTTTACGGCCCTGGATCTGCTGGTCAGCAAGCTGCAGGGAACGGGGGATTATTTGACGGATCAACTGGCGGCCCTGCCGGTGATTGGTGCCCAGTCGAAGTAGTGCGCCAGGCGTAAAACAATGGTGGGGCTTTATAAGAAAGCCGAATGCAAGATACGAAAAAACAGTTCTTGGGCCGATACAGTAATTAGTACGGATACCGATACAGAAGACATTGCCGGTGCTGACAGTACGGCACGGAATCAATCATAGGAGTGGTAGTAATGAGCTACACGAATGCGCGGGCGGCCCTGAACAAATACAAACAGGTCAATGCTCACAGCATGGTGGAAGCAGCCAGTCCACATCGCCTGATACAGATGTTGATGGAAGGCGCGCTGGAGAAAATTCACATCGCCCGCAGCCACATGGTGGAGAGACAGCTCGGTGATAAGGCTCAGAATATCACCTGGGCGATTTCCATCATCGACGGTTTGCGGATCAGTCTCGACAAGGAACAGGGTGGTGAAATCGCCCAGAACCTCGAAGACCTGTATGACTACATGACACGCCAGCTCATCATGGCCAATCTCAAGAATGAGACGGCGATTCTGGACGAGGTAAGCGACTTGCTGCGGCAGATCAAGAGTGCCTGGGATGCCATCGCTCCGGAAACCACCAAGCAGGCCGGTTGAGCAATCCGCTGGCCGGCACCTGACACGGGTATCATCAGATTTGAACACGCTGCGAAAAATGACAACCTCCCGCAAGGATCGGCTCGCGACGATACTCGATATGAGTCTGTCGATGCTGGATCTGGCACGTGCGCAGGAATGGGAGCAGTTGGAGCGTATCGAAGGGGAGCGCCGCGGCCTGGTAGCGGAATGCTTCCGCACCCCGGCGACCCCGGAGGAGGCTCCTGGCATCGCGGATGGGATCCGGCGGATTCTGGATGTGAACCAGGAAATCACCGCCCTCACCGAGGCCCGGCGTGATGAACTGGGCAAGAATATCCATTCCCTGGGTTCTGCCCGGGAAGCCCGCAAGGCCTATAGCCAGCATCTTTGAGCATGGCGCGGCGTCCCGCGCGCCGTTTCTGCATTCCATCTGCATCCGCAGGAAAACCGTTCTTAAAAACGCTTCTCATAGCAGGCGAAAGACATCCCTCCTGGCGACCTCTCTGCCTGACAGGCAGTGATTGCATCGCGGTCTGCCCAATCCATGCCTGACTGACGACAGGGCAGACAGGCCCCTGTAGATACTGAATTCATTCGGACGGTGTTTTTTTCCGGTTGTATGCCGATCCATGACCTTCCTTCCGCCCTTTGCCGGGCGGGTTCATTTTCTTTGTTCCGCCAAAGAAAACGAACCAAAAGAAAGGCGGCCCGACGGCTTGCGGGCTGCGCCCGTACCCTGCGCTTCTCGGCCAAACCGGCGCGCGCAAAACTCGCCGCTGTGCGGCTCAGACAGTTGCGCGCTTGATCCGGTTTGGCCTGCGATGCTCGGCGGCGC
>CBDUHN010000062.1:0-10328 GCA_965367295.1 uncultured Gammaproteobacteria bacterium
AACAGCGCGGGCCACGCCAATGTTCCCCTATTTGGTCTTGCTCCGGGTGGGGTTTACCCTGCCACGCCTGTTACCAGTCGCGCGGTGCGCTCTTACCGCACCATTTCAACCTTACCTGTGCACCCATGCGGGGCCATCGGCGGTATATTTTCTGCGGCACTTTCCGTAGGCTCGCGCCTCCCAGGCGTTACCTGGCACCCTGCCCTATGGAGCCCGGACTTTCCTCCATGGCTTGCGCCACAGCGACTGTCTGGCCGACTCCCGGCGCCATTATCCGCATAATGACCGTATTGCGCATCAACTAAAGTAAGGGGTGCGGGGAAAACAGGCTCAATGCGGCTGGGCAACCAGGCTGCGCGAACGCAACAGGCGCCAGGTCAGTTTACCGAGCCAGCGGTTCAACGGGTGTTCGCGGCGCAGGAAACGCAACACTGGCTTGCGCCGCGTTCCCATGCTCTTGCGCAGGCGCAGCAGGCCACGGTGTTGCGGCTCGATATGCAAGCCACGGCACAAGGCATGATAGGCCTGCCGGCGATGCCGGCAGGCCTGCTCCGCCTGCGCAAGATTGAAGAATACGATGGCCTGCTCCTCCTCGTAGGCGGCCGCCTGCCGACACAGGCGCAATCCGCTTTTATCCCCCAGATACACGCGCGCCAGTCCGTGATAGGCAGTGTAGAGATTGCTGCGCGGATCATCGGGGTCGGCCTGCTGATCCACTTCGCGGAAATACGCAAGGGCACAGGTCCAGTCATCCACCTCAAAACAGCGCAGCCCGCGGCGAAAGCGGGCATCGAGATGGCTTCGGGTAGTGGACGACTGGGGCGGGCGATTCATTGTTTCACACTCAACAGAACGGACATTGCAGGCACTTGCGTTTTATTTTTGTTTATTACCTGTGTAGGTCAGCTTACCCAGCAGGCGGTTCAACGGATTATCCCGGCTCAGGAAGCGTACCACCTGCGGACGCCGCACACCCATCTGCAACCGCAAACGGTGCAGCCCGGCGTGACGGGGATTCAACTTCAGCCCCTTATTCATGGCCATACAGGCGCGGCGACGATGATTCAGGCGGTATTCGGCCATGGCCAGGTTGCAGAACACATCGGCATGCTGGTGTTCCACCGCGGCCGCCTGGCGACAGAAATTCAGGCCACAGATATCCCCCCTGAATACCAACGCGACACCGTGGTACGAGGTATAGAGATTCCGGAAGGGATCATGACGGTCGGCATTCTGGTCAGCGGTACGGAAGCAGACCAGCGCCCGCTCCAGATTCTCGTCCTGCCAGTGCCGCAATCCATCCTGGAATACTCCCTGCTGTACCCATAGCGTTTCCCCTGCCCTGGAATCCGATACGATTTCCATCCTGGCCTCCCCCATCATCACCGGTAGGCGCCCGTGCCGGAACAATCTGCGCGCTACGGTCGGTGCTGTGACATCAGTGTACGGTAATGTTCCATCAAACCCTGCGTGGAAACATCGTGCGCGGCCGGTACCGCAGCACCTGCCGTCAGTTCACCCAGGATTACCCGTGCCAACTGCTTACCCAGTTCCACACCCCACTGGTCGAAGGAGTTGATCTCCCAGATCACTCCCTGCACAAATATTTTATGCTCATAGAGCGCAATAATCGAGCCAAGTGTCTCCGGATCGAGACACCGGTACAGTAACGAGTTACTGGGCCGGTTTCCCGGAAACACCTTATGTGGCAGTAGTTCCTGGATTGCCGTCTCATCCAGTCCCTGGGCCACCAGTTCAGCCTGCACCGCCTCGGCATCCTTGCCCTGCATCAGGGCCTCGGTCTGGGCAAAGAAATTCGACAGCAGAATACGATGGTGGTCGGGATGACTGTGCGTCGCCTCTGCCGCAATCAGGAAATCAGCCGGAATCAAGCGGGTTCCCTGATGAATCAGCTGATAAAAGGCATGCTGACCGTTGGTGCCCGGCTCGCCCCAGATCACCGGCCCGGTACTGTAATCGACCGGCCGGCCATCGCGGGTGACGGACTTGCCGTTACTCTCCATATCCCCTTGCTGGAAGTAGGCCGGGAAACGGTGCAGGTGCTGGTCATAGGGCAGGATGACATGGGACTCTGCGCCGAAAAAATTGTGATACCAGACCCCCAGCAACGCCATCACCACCGGCAGATTCTGCTCCAGCGGCGTGGTGCGGAAATGTTCGTCCATGGCATGGGCGCCGACCAGCAGCGCCTCGAAATTATCCATGCCCACATACAGTGCGATGGATAGGCCGATGGCGGACCAGAGGGAGTAGCGCCCACCCACCCAGTCCCAGAAGATGAACATATTGGCGGTATCGATACCGAAGGCCCGCACCGCCTCGGCATTGGTGGACACCGCGACGAAATGCTTTGCCACCGCACTCGCATCGCCGGCCTGTGCCAGCAGCCACTCACGAGCCGTGTGTGCGTTGACCAGGGTTTCCTGGGTGGTGAAGGTCTTGGAGGCCACGATAAACAGGGTGGATTCCGGTGCCAGGCCAGCCAGGGTATCGTCAATCTGGCTGCCATCGATGTTGGAGATGAAATGCGCCCGCAGCCGCCCACCATAGGGTTTCAGTGCCTCGGTCACCATCAACGGCCCCAGGTCCGAACCACCGATGCCGATATTGACCACATCGGTGATCATCTTACCGCTATAGCCACGCCAGGCACCGCTGCGCACCAGGTCACTGAAGCTGCGCATCTGCGCCAGCACCGCATTCACGGCAGGCATGACATCCTCACCATCCACCCGGATCGGCCGGTTGGAGCGGTTGCGCAGAGCCACATGCAGCACGGCGCGATCTTCGGTGTTGTTGATGTGCTCACCGGCGAACATGCGCTCGATCCAGTCCGGCACCCCCTGCTCCCGGGCCAGTTCTGTGAGCATCGCCATGGTGTCTTCGGTGATGCGGTTCTTGGAATAATCCAGCAGCAGCTCACCGAACTGCAGGGAGAACTTCTTGAACCGTTCATGATCTGCGGCAAACCAGTCGCGCATGTGCTGGTTACCGATCACCTGATGGTGCCGCTGCAGGTCCGCCCAGCTACGGGTCTCGGTCAGGGCCATGAACCTCAATCCTCTTCGATGGTATTGCGCCAGTACTGGTCATCGCGATCAAACAGGCGATGGGCCTCTTCCGGCCCCCAGCTACCCGCGGGATAGGTATGGATGTAATCCCGCTCGATGGACCAGTCCTTCAGCACCGGGTCCACCACCTTCCAGGCCCAACTGACTTCGTCGTAGCGCAGGAACAGTGAATGGTCTCCGTCGATCACATCGAGCAACAGGGTTTCATAGGCATCGAGCTGCGATTGATTGATGCCACAGTAGGAGGCATCAAGCCGGGTGGTTTCGGTTCGCATCTCCAGGCCCGGCTGTTTCACCTGCAATTCCATGCGCAGGCACTCGTTGGGCTGGATATTCATCAGCAGCCAATTGGGCTTGAGGCGTTCGATCTGGGTTTCACGGAATAATTGCTGCGGCGGGTGCTTGAAGCGAATGGCGATCATGGAATTATCCTTCGCCATGCGCTTGCCGGTGCGGATGTAGAAGGGCACATTACGCCAGCGCCAGTTGTCGATATAAAGCTTCAGGGCCGCATAGGTTTCGGTGACGCTGTTCTCCGGCACCCCCGGCTCTTCCAGATAGCCAGGCACCTGCATGCTCTTCACAGTGCCGCGCGCATACTGGGCGCGGAAGGCATGAGCATTCACGGCATTGTGGACGATGGGGCGAATGGAACGCAGTACCTTCACCTTTTCATCACGCAGCGATTCGGCATCCAGCGAAGCCGGTGGCTCCATGGCAACCAGGGTGAGCATCTGCAGCAGATGACTCTGGATCATGTCACGCAGGGCACCCGCGCCATCATAATAACCGGCCCGGCCCTCCGTACCCCGTGCCTCGGAATGGGTGATCTGCACATGATCGATGTAGTTGCGGTTCCACAGCGGTTCCAGCATCAAATTGGCAAAGCGGAACACCAGTACATTCTGCACCGTGCCCTTGCCGAGGTAATGATCGATACGGAAGATCTGTTTTTCCTCGAAGTCCCGGTGCAGGCGCAGGTTGAGACTCTCGGCGCTTTCCAGGTCATAGCCGAACGGCTTTTCGATCACCACCCGCCGCCAGCCACCATTCTCCTCGCTCAGGCCCACCGCGCCGAGCTGGCGACTGACCTTGCCAAACTCCGCCGGTGCAACGGCCATGTAGAACACCAGGTTGGGTGGCATCTCCGGGGTATTGTGCAAGTAGTCGCGCAGGGCGGGGTAGGCGGCCTCATCCTTCAGGTCACCCTGGAAAAACCGCATCCGGCGCAGGAACCGCTCCAGCACCACCGGATCGGTCTGACGTTCCGCCAGGGTCTGCTCCACTTCCGCCCGCCAGGCATCGTGATCCCAGTCGCGACGGCCGAAGCCCAGCACGATCATGCCCTCGGGCAGGCGCCCGGCGGCATCAAGCTGATACAAGGCCGGCAGCAATTTGATTTTGGCCAGGTTGCCCGTGGCGCCGAAAATGATGAAGGTACAGTTATCGGTCATTATGCCTTCCTGTCAGAAACCGGTTTTCCCGCTCCTTCCGGGAGGGGATAGTTATTATTGGCAGAATGGATTCCATCCTGCGACAGCGGCGATCCGCCCGCTCCGGAATAAAGGATTGGTGAGAGGGTATCAGCTCCCCTTGCCCACTGCATGACCACCAAAGGCCCGGCGCATCACTGCCAGCAACTGATTGGAATAATCGGCCTTGCCCTGACTGTCGAAGCGGCAGGCCAGGGCCTGGGTGATGACCGGCGCGGGGATACCCTGGTCGATGGCCTCGATGGCAGTCCAGCGGCCCTCGCCCGAATCCGCCACCACCGGCGCGATGTCGGCAAACTCCTGGCCTTCCTGCAGCGCCTCGGCGGTCAGATCGAGCAACCAGCTGCGTACCACCGAACTGTGCCGCCATAGCTCCGTGACCTGGGCCAGATCCACCTGGAATTCCGTCTTGCCCTTGAGCAACGCCAGCCCTTCCGCGAGCGCCTGCATCATGCCGTATTCGATACCGTTGTGAACCATCTTGGTGAAGTGCCCGGCCCCCACCGGTCCGACATGGGCCCAGCCATGCTCCGGCGATGGCGCCAGCACCTTCAACGCAGGTTCGATCAGGCGCGCGGCCTGTTCACTACCACCAACCATGAGGCAATAGCCGTTATCCAGGCCCCAGATGCCGCCGGAGGTGCCGGCATCCATGAACAGCAAATCGTGATTGGCCAGCAGCGCACCACGGCGCTGACTGTCATGGTAATTGGTATTGCCGCCGTCGATCACCAGGTCGCCGGGTTCCAGTATGGGAATGAGTGCCTGCAGGTGCTGCTCCGTGACCTCGCCGGCCGGCAACATCAGCCACACCACCCGTGGCGCACTGAGCTGCTCCACAGCATGCGCCAGGGAGGTGGCCGGCAGCATGCCCTCCTCGCGGGCAATGCTATCCACCACTTCCTGGTTGCGGTTGTAACCCACCACCTCGATACCACCCCGGCACAGGCGCCGCGCCATATTGGCGCCCATGCGCCCGAGACCGATCATTGCCATTCGCATTATAATTCCCTCTTGCTGCTGAAACCCTGCAATCCACATGCCCGTATCCGGGGCCCGTTACCGTATTCCACATGCAGGGAGAAGTGTACTCGATGTACAGTACGGGATTTGCGGTATAAATACCGCCCCTTCCCTTGACCTCGATAGTCATCTAACCCAATCTTGCGCTGCATCGTTACGCGTGCATGACATTTGCATTGACCAGTACATGAAGATTTTGTTCGCCACCAGTGAAGCCTATCCCCTGATCAAGACCGGGGGCCTTGCCGATGTCTCCGGCAGCCTGCCGCGGGCGATCCGCAACCTCGGGCATGACATCCGGCTGGTGCTGCCCGCCTACCGCGGCGTGGCGGAAAAGGCCGGCAAGCTCAAGACCGTTGCCAGCCTGAGTCTGCCGGGCACACCCGATGAAGTGCGGATTCTGCAGGGCCGCCTGCCCGGCAGCACCGTCAAGCTCTACCTGGTGGATTCCCCGGTGCACTTTGATCGGGCCGGCGGCCCCTATGGCGCACCGCAAGGGGGCGACTGGCCGGACAACGCCCATCGCTTCGCCCTGTTCGCACGCGCCATCTGCGAGCTGGCCATGGACCGCGCCGGCCTCGACTGGCAACCGGAACTGGTGCATTGCAACGACTGGCAGACCGGGCTGGTACCGGCGTTGCTGACCCTGGAAACCGATCGTCCCGCCACGGTGTTCACCATCCACAACCTGGCCTATATGGGGCTGTTCGACACCGCCACCTTTCACGACCTCAAACTACCCGCCGAATGGTGGTCATTGCATGGCCTGGAATTTCACGGCCAGTTGTCGCTCATCAAGGGCGGACTGAGTTTTGCCGACTGGATCACCACCGTCAGTCCCACCTATGCCGAAGAGATCCAGACCCCTGAGTACGGTTATGGACTGGAGGGCCTGCTCACCCACCGCGCCGATCGGCTGACCGGGATCCTCAACGGGGTGGATTACCGCGACTGGAGTCCCTGCAACGATCCGCACCTGGTCAAGCCCTATTCGCTACGCCGCCTGGCTGGCAAGCGGGACAACAAGCGGGCCCTGCAGAAGACCTTTGGCCTGCCGGTGGCGGATGTTCCGTTGCTCGGCCATGTGGGACGGCTGGTGGAACAGAAAGGCATCGACCTGCTGCTGGACAGCCTGCCTGAACTGCTGGCCCAGGATCTGCAGCTGGTGATCCTCGGCAGCGGCCAACCGGAACTGGAACAGGCCCTGCAGCAGGCCCAGGCCGCACATCCCAAACGTTTTGGCGTCCATATCGGCTACGACGAGGGCCTCTCCCACCGCCTTGAGGCCGGTGCCGATCTCTTTCTAATGCCGTCCCGCTTCGAGCCCTGCGGACTGAACCAGCTGTACAGCCTGCGCTACGGCACCGTACCCGTTGTACGCCGTACCGGTGGGCTGGCGGATTCCGTGGTGGATACCAGCCCCGCCACGCTGGCCAACGGCACCGCCACCGGGTTTCAGTTCGACGCCCCCAGCGCCCCGGCCCTGCTGGCGACCATCGAGCGCGCCCTGGCGGTCTATGCCGAACCGGAGCAATGGCGGCAACTACTCGCCCGGGGCATGAAGGCCGACTTCAGCTGGACCCGCAGCGCCCACCGCTACCTGGACCTGTACAGTCGGATCACGACGTCGGCCGGGCCGCCTTTGTAAGTCCTAATTCATTTGGGCAATGAAGGCGGGGGTTCCACCCAGGTCAGAAGGAACGCGCACCTACAAGCCTCTAAGCAGTTGATCAAAAGAAAAAATACCCCCATGCCCACACTTCGCCGCAGGACAGGGTATAATGCGCGGCTCGGCAAACCGGACGGCCACGCGTAGCGCTGGCCTTTTTTATGCAGATGAACCCAAGCAGCAAACACCCCATGGCCCCCCAGGACAAAGAACTCCGTTCACGCGTACGCCTGTTCGGCAATTTGCTCGGCCAGGTACTCCGGGAACAGGCCGGCACCAAGGTCTTCGATGCCGTTGAAACCCTGCGCAAAGGCTATATCAAGCTGCGCAAGACCGAAGATGCCGCCCTGCGCAGCAAGCTCGCCTGGGTCATCGAAAGCCTGGACGCCGACACCCTGACCCACGTGGTACGGGCCTTCAGCATCTATTTCAGCCTGGTGAACATCGCCGAAGAGGCCCACCAGCACCGCCTGCGCCGCCGCCATATCCACCTCGGTGGCCCGCTCTGGGTCGGCTCCTTCGACCACACCCTGCGCGACTTCGAAGCCAGCGGCATGACCCCGGAGCAACTGCAGCAACTGTTCAACCAGAGCTGCTACATCCCGGTCTTCACGGCCCACCCGACAGAATCCAAGCGGCGCGCCATCATGCACGCCCTGCGCCGCATTTTCATGACCTCCGAGCAGCTCAATGACCTGCGCCTGAACAAAAGCGAGCGCGAGGCCATCAGCGCTGAACTGCTGGCCCATATCCAGATCCTGTGGAAGACCGACGAGGTGCGGGTGCGCAAGCCCAAGGTGGAAGACGAAATCCGCAACGGCCTGTTCTATTTCCACGAAAGCCTGTTCACCGCCGTACCGGCCACCTACCGCTACCTGGAAAAGGCGGCGCGCCGCGTATATGGCCACCACCACGTGAAAGTGCCCAGCATGCTGCAATTCGGCTCCTGGATTGGCGGAGACCGTGACGGCAACCCCTTCGTCAAGCCGGAAACCACCGAGCTGGCCATCCGCCTGCACATGCGTGAAGTGCTGCGTGAATATATCGGGGAAGTGGAATCACTGCGCACCCTGCTGACCCATTCCATCCGCCTCTGCCAGCCCAACGATCCACTGATCAAGAGCCTGGAAGAGGATGCCCGACGCTTTGCCGCGGGCCTTGGGGACGACTACCCGCGCTTCGATCACGAACCTTATCGTCGCAAGCTGTATTTCATGCGCCACCGCCTGCGCAAGAATCTCTATCATGTCTCCTCCCTGGTGGATGATCCCCAGTTCCGCAAAGAATGCCATCCCGATGCCTATACCTCGGAAGATGAATTCCTGCAGGATCTCTACCTGATCCGCGACTCACTCATTGCCCACGGTGATGCCAATGTCGCGGAACGCGAACTGCAGGACCTGATCCGGCTGGCGGAAACCTTTGGCTTCTACCTGGTGCAACTGGACATCCGCCAGGAGTCCACACGCCATACCGATGCGGTGGCGGAACTCTGCCGCGGACTGCCCGGCAGCCCCGATTACCGGGCCCTGGACGAGGCCGGCCGCATGGAACTGCTGGCGCGTTCCATCGAACAGCTGCAGATCCCGACCATCGATCGCGAGGCGCTGAGCGAAGAGACCCGCGAGACCCTCGAAGTATTCAACACCATGCGCCGCATGCGCGGAGAAAGCAGCGCCAAGGCCTTTGGCACCTATGTCATCTCCATGACCCATACCGCCAGCCACATCATGGAAGTCATGTGGCTCGCCCATTGCAGCGGCCTGGTGGGCAAGGACAACGGCGACTGGTTCTGCAACATCCGCATCAGCCCGCTGTTCGAGACCATCGAAGACCTCTCCCACGTGGACGATGTACTGCCGCGCCTGCTCGACACCCCGATCTACAAAACCCTGCTGAAGGCCTCGGGCAATCTGCAGGAAATCATGCTCGGCTACTCCGATTCCTGTAAGGACGGCGGCATCCTCGCGGCCTCCTGGAATCTCTTCGAGGCCCAGAAAAAAATTACCGGCATCGCCCGGGAACGCGGTGTCGACTGCCGCCTGTTCCACGGCCGTGGCGGCACCCTGGGCCGCGGCGGCGGTCCCACCCACGAAGCCATCATGGCGCAGCCCATCGGCACCGTGCATGGCCAGATCAAGTTCACGGAACAGGGCGAAGTGCTATCCAACAAGTACAGCAACCATGAAACCGCCGTGTATGAACTGACCCTGGGCCTGACCGGCCTGCTCAAGGCCAGCCGCAGCCAGGTGCAACAACTCGATGCGCGTACCGTGGAACCCGAAGTGATGGCGGAGCTGGCGCGGCTGGGCGAGGACTGCTACCGCGACCTCATCGACCGGACGCCGGGGGTACTCGACTATTTCTACGAAGCCACCCCGGTCAACGAAATCGGCCTGCTGAACATCGGTTCACGTCCCAGTCACCGCAAGAAGGACCGCTCCAAATCCTCCATCCGCGCCATCCCCTGGGTATTCGGCTGGGCGCAGGGCCGTCACACCATCCCGGCCTGGTACGGCGTCGGCACGGCCCTGGAGCAGTGGCAGAACCACGATCCGGAGTGCCTGGACAAGCTGCGCGCCATGTATCAGCAATGGCCCTTCTTCCGCGCCCTGCTCAGCAACACCCAGATGTCGCTGTCCAAGGCGGACATGAAGATCGCCGCCACCTACACCGAACTGGCCCATGACCAGCAACAGGCCCAGGCCATCTACCAGACCATCGCCGCCGAATACCGGCGCACCGTGGAACAGGTGAAAAAGGTGGCCCAGATCTCGGGGCTGCTGGAGGAAAACCCGGTGCTGGCGGTATCCCTGCAACGCCGCGACCCCTACCTCGACCCGCTCAACCACATCCAATACACGTTGCTGAAACGGGTGCGCAACCAGGAGCTGGCGGAGGAAGACCGGGAACAGTGGCTGGACCCGCTGCTGCGTTCCATCAACGGTATCGCCGGCGGGATGCGCAATACGGGCTGACCCGGTTGTGGGTTGCGACCGAATTTATCCGGACGACCTCGAATCAGGCCACCTGCAGCGGAATGCCGTCCCC
>CBDUHN010000063.1:0-10311 GCA_965367295.1 uncultured Gammaproteobacteria bacterium
AAGGAAGGCTGTGGGATGGCGCGCAAACTGAAAAAACACCATCCGAATGAATTCGGGCCTACACCCCCATAAACACCCGCATATCCCGCAACACCTCACCCGCATGGGATTGCGCATCCACCTTCCGATAGACCTTCGCAATCCGTCCCTCGGGATTGATGATGAAGGTATACCGCCGGGTAAAACGAATCGGCCCGAAGGACCAGAGCGCACCATAGGCAGCAGCCACTTCGGCATCCGGATCGGCCAGCAACGGGAACGGCAAATGATGCTTCGCGGCGAACTCCGCATGGGACTGCGCATCGTCCAGACTCAGGCCCAGCAGATTCACCTGCAGGGCACGCAATTCACGGTAGCCATCACGAAACGCGCAGGCCTCTTTGGTGCAGACCGGCGTGTCATCCTTGGGATAGAAATACAGTACCAGCCACTGGCCGCGATAATCCTGCAGGCGGTGCACCGTGCCCTGTTGGTCGACCAGACTGAAACCGGGTGCAGCCTGGCCCACATCCGGCACCTTGACACCGGCCTGCGCGATGCGGATCAGAAACCATGCACCGGCCAGCACCAGTACCAGCAGTACCAGCAGCTTCATTCCCCGCTCTCCTCTGCCACTCCCTCTACGTCCACCGCTTCGCGCAATACCATGGTGGCATAGGCGCCGGCGGTGAGTGAAAATTCCAGGCACAGGGTCCGATCATCTTCCCAGCGCCACTGCAGGTCTTCCACCCGTACCCGCAAGGCGCGGCGCTCCATTTCCAAACCGGCCCGTTCCAGGCCTTCCCGCCAACTGGCAAACACCGCCAGCTGATCGGTCTCCCAATGGCTTTGAGGTTCAGCGGTACGCGGTGATCCGCGGCCCCACAGCGGACCGGTGACATGGGTTTCCAGTGCCGCCATGCGGGCGACCAGATCCACGTCATCGGCCTCGGCGATGAACCCCGCATGACGACCATCGAGTTGCAGGTAATCCCCCGGCAGTGCCTGGTTCCAGCTTCCGTTCACAATCCGCTGCTGCAACACCTGGTTGAACAGGTAGGAACGTGCCGCGGACAGATACAGGCCACGCAGGTGTCGTGGTGGCTTTTTGCCTTCCCCGGCAAACAGGCGCTGGGCCTGTTGCAGGTTGCCACCATCATGACCAAAGCGTTGTGGACCAAAATAGTTGGGCACACCGCCAATCGCGATCTGCTGCAGGCGCTGTTCCAGTAGCGTGCGATCACCTTGCCAGTCCTTCAGGCGCAATGCGAAGCGATTCCCCTTGAGGGCGCCGCGTTTGAGTTTACGGGAATGACGCGCCGCTTCCTCGATGCGGAATTCATCGCTTTCGATCCGTGACAGGTCCGGGTCGGCCATGCCGGGCAGATGCAGTGAAAACCATTGCTCGGTAACCGCATGGCGATCCTTGAGTCCGGCATAACTGACCTGTTTCGGAGCCACGCCGGCCCAACGTGCCAGCTGTTTGGCAACCCACTCGGTGTTGCTGTTGCGCTTACGCACACGCAGCCACAGGTGCTCGCCCTGGCCTTCCGGGAAGCAGACGGGAATCTCGGTGACCTGGAAATCCTCCGGCTCGACCCGCAACCGCGCCTCACCGGCCGGGCCACCCCAGGCACGGGCCAATTCCAGTACCGGACGATAATCAGGATTCAGCTCAGTCACCCGCTTCCTGCAACAGCACCACGGCAAACACGGCAATCCCTTCACCGCGTCCGGTAAAACCGAGCTTTTCCGTGGTGGTCGCCTTGACATTGCTGCGCCCGATATCGATGCGGCAATCCTCGGCAATGATTTCCATCATGGCGGAGATATAGGGCGCCAGTCTCGGTGCCTGGGCCACAATGGTGAGATCGACATTGCCGATCTCGAAACCGTTCACCTGTAGCAATTGCACTACGTGTTGCAGCAGTTTGCGACTGCTGATGCCCTTATAGCGCGGATCCGAGTCAGGGAAATGCTGGCCGATGTCGCGCAGGCCGGCGGCACCCAGCAATGCATCACAAAGCGCATGCAGCACCACATCCCCGTCGGAATGGGCCGCAAGGCTTTGCGGGTGATCGATCGTCACGCCACCCAGAATGAGGTGACCACCGTCCTGGAAACAATGGGCATCAAAGCCCTGGCCGATTCTCATATGCGTTCCTGTTGCCGAAGATAGAATTCCGCCAGGGCGAGATCCTCCGGGCGGGTGATCTTGATATTGTCCCCATGGCCTTCCACCAGCAGTGGCGAATGGCCGGCCAGTTCCATTGCCGAGGCATCGTCAGTGACATGGTGGCCCTGTGACTGTGCCGTCTGCAAGGCGTCACGCAGGGCACCAAGCCGAAACATCTGCGGGGTCAGCGCATGCCAGAGACCTTCGCGATCGACGGTCTGTACGACCTGGTTGCCGGTACCTGCCCGCTTCATGGTATCGCGTACCGGCACGCCCAGCAGGCCACCGACCTCATGGCCTTCGAGGGCACTGATCAGCCGGTCGAGATCCCCGTGGCGCAGGCAGGGCCGGGCGGCATCGTGGACCAGCACCCAGTCCTGTGCATGGGCATGTTCGGCCAGTATCCGCAGCCCGTTCAACACCGAATCACAGCGTTCGGTCCCGCCACCGGCCCGAAACACCGGTTTAGGGAGTTCAGCGTCGAGTATCGGGCCGGCATATTCATCGCCGGCACCCAGCACCAATACAATTCCGCTGATAGCGGCATGCTGCGAAAGGGCATCAAGGGTATGCTCAAGCACCGTTTTACCGCCCAGTGGCAGGTACTGCTTGGGGATGTCACTCCCCATGCGGCGCCCCACACCGGCGGCGGGAATCAGAGCCCAGAATCTGGTCATAGCGTTGGTGAAACAGTAGAAGAATACGGGAAATCCCGCTTCCTGTTACGGGATGAGAGATGGGGAGAGCGGCTATGCCCTGAAATCACGTCCCCTCCCCCTTGCCCTCCCCCCAGGGAAAGCGGATTACATGGTCAGCCGCGCAGTGTCGCGTCACTCATGCCGTTCCGGCTCCTGCTCGATGATCTGGTAGAAGATCTCATCCTGCTTGATCATGCCCAGTTCCTCACGGGCACGCTCTTCAATGGCATCCAGCCCCTGCTTGAGGTCCTGCACATCGGCATCGAGTGCCGCATTGCGCTCCTTGAGCTGATCGTTCTCGGCCTGCTGCTGCCCCACATCCTGATGCAATTGCCAGACTTCAGCAAAGCTGCCATCACCGACCCAGAGGCGATACTGTAGCAGCAACAGCAAGGCCAGCAGGATGAGAAACAGATAGCGCACCGCCACAGGTCAACCCGCTATCCGTTCACCGGACGACTCAAGCCAGCTGCTTGAAAGCAGCACGACCAGGATATTCCGCCTTGTCCTTGAGCTGATCCTCGATGCGCATCAGGCGATTGTACTTGGCAACGCGATCAGAGCGTGACAGCGAACCGGTCTTGATCTGCGTGGCGCTGGTACCCACCGCGATATCGGCGATGACCACATCCTCGGTTTCGCCGGAACGGTGCGATACGATCGCGGAATAGCCGTTATCACGGGCCATCAGGATGGCATCCAGGGTTTCCGACAGGGTGCCGATCTGGTTCGGCTTGATGAGGATGGAATTACCGATGCCCTTGTCGATGCCTTCCTTGAAGATGGAGGTATTGGTAACGAACAGATCGTCGCCCACCAGTTGCACACGACCACCGAGCTTGTCGGTGAGAATCTTCCAGCCATCCCAGTCGTTTTCCGCCATGCCATCCTCGATGGACAGGATCGGGTACTTGTCGCACCAGCCGGCCAGGTAGTCGGTGAACTCGGCGGCGGTGAATTCACGGCCCTCGGATTCCAGGTGGTACTTGCCGTCCTTGTAGAACTCGGAACTGGCGGCATCGAGGCCCAGGTAGATATCTTCACCCGCCTTGAAACCCGCCTTGTCGATGGCTTCCAGGATAACCTCGATGGCCGATTCATTGGACGACAGGTCAGGCGCGAATCCACCCTCGTCACCCACCGCGGTGTTGAGGCCACGGCCGTTGAGCACCGATTTCAGGGCATGGAACACCTCGGTGCCGTAACGCACCGCTTCGCGGAAACTGGGGGCACCGACCGGGAGGATCATGAACTCCTGCAGATCGACACTGTTGTTGGCGTGGGCACCGCCGTTGATGATGTTCATCATCGGCACCGGCATCTGGAACGGGCCACGTCCACCCAGTAGCTTGTAGAGCGGGATCTCGGCCTTGCGTGCCGCCGCCTGGGCCACGGCCAGCGACACCGCCAGGATGGCATTGGCGCCGAGGCGGGACTTGTTCGGTGTGCCGTCCAGGTCGCCCATGATCTGATCGATCTTCACCTGCTCCAGGGCGTTTTCGCCGATCAGCGCCTCACGGATTTCCGTGTTGACGAAATTCACCGCCTTGCTGACACCCTTGCCGAGGTAACGGTTCTTGTCGCCATCGCGCAGTTCCACTGCTTCGCGGGTGCCCGTGGAGGCGCCGGAGGGAACCGCCGCGCGACCCACGGCACCAGACTGCAGAATCACATCGGCTTCGACTGTGGGGTTGCCGCGGGAATCCAGGATTTCACGCCCGCGAATATCGACGATCTGTGACATGTCTACTCCAATTACAATTGCTTAGATAGGTTTGTTTAGACTTTACCTGAAATAATATTAACAAATAATATCAGAAATATAATATAACTTGTTGATATAAATAATTTTCAGATTTCGTACAATCGGGGCCTACACCCCTCTCACCCATACGTAAGAGGGCGCAAAGGCTTTTATCCCTGTAACAGACCTTCTTCTGCAAAAGGTCCGGACTTCACCGCCGCATCGATGGTCTTCAGGGTTTCCAGCAATTCCCGCATCCGTGGCAGCGGCCAGGCATTGGGGCCATCACTGAGTGCCACGGCGGGATTCGGATGGGTTTCCATGAACAGACCGGACACGCCAGCCGCTACCGCCGCACGGGCCAGTACCGGTACGAATTCCCGCTGCCCACCGGAACTGCTGCCCTGCCCACCGGGCAATTGCACCGAGTGGGTGGCATCGAATACAACCGGGCAGCCGGTGCTGCGCATCACTGCCAGCGAGCGCATGTCGGAAACCAGGTTATTGTAGCCAAAGGATACCCCGCGCTCGCAGACCATGATCTGTTCATTACCGGTGGCACGAGCCTTGTCCACCACGTTGCCCATATCCCAGGGCGCCAGAAACTGGCCCTTCTTGATGTTCACCGGCTTGCCCGTGCGGGCCACGTTCTGGATGAAATTGGTCTGTCGGCACAGGAAAGCCGGGGTCTGCAACACATCCACCACGGCCGCGACCTCATCCAGCGGGGTGTCCTCGTGCACATCGGTGAGCACAGGCACACCGATTTCGTCTTTCACCTTCTGCAGGATGCGCAACCCCTCCTCGATCCCGGGGCCCCGGAAACTGGCCGCGGAAGAACGGTTGGCCTTATCAAAGGAAGACTTATAAATAAAGGGGATAGAGAGACTATCTGCAATCTCTTTCAACTGCCCCGCCGTCTCCATTGCCAGCGCCTCGGACTCGATGACACAGGGGCCGGCAATCAGGAAGAACGGGGACTGCAAGCCCACTTCGTATCCACAGAGTTTCATGTTTCGATCCTTGACGGTAACGGGTCAGGCATCGGCCTGGGCGATGCCGGGGGCGGATTCCGTCCTTCCTGCCGCCTGAAAAGTCCTGGCCGCACGAATAAAACCGGAAAACAGTGGATGTCCGTCGCGCGGCGTGGAGGTGAATTCCGGATGGAACTGGCAGGCGAGGAACCAGGGATGGTCCTTGAGCTCGACCATTTCCACCAGTGAATTATCGAGGGATGAGCCGGAGAGCACCAGCCCGGCTTGCTGCAGGGGTTCGCGGTACTGGTTATTGAACTCGTAGCGATGGCGGTGACGTTCAACGATCACATCCTTGCCGTAGAGTTCGCGAGCCAGGGTCCCTTCGCCCAGCCGGCATTGCTGGCCACCCAGACGCATGGAGCCACCCAGATCGGAATCCTCGCTGCGGCGTTCCACCCGGCCATCCTCGGTGCGCCACTCAGTGATCAGGCCGATGACGGGATGTGGCGTGTCGCGCTTGAATTCGGTGCTATGGGCACCGGCCAGGCCGGCCACATCGCGGGCAAATTCGATCACCGCCACCTGCATACCAAGGCAGATACCAAGATAGGGCACCTTGTGTTCACGGGCATAGCGCACCGCCTGGATCTTGCCTTCCACGCCACGCTCACCGAAACCACCGGGCACCAGAATGGCATCGGCGTCTTCCAGCAAGGCCGTACCCTGTTCCTCGATCTGCTCCGAGTCGATATAGCGGATCCGCACCTTGGTGCGGGTATGGATGCCGGCATGGATCAACGCTTCGGAGAGCGACTTGTAGGATTCAGTGAGGTTTACATACTTGCCGACCATGGCCACGGTCACTTCCGTTTCCGGATGCTCCATGTCGTAGATCACCTTCTCCCACTCGGAGAGATCGGCATGCGGCACCTGCAGCTTCAGCTTGTCCACCACGATGTCGTCGAGATGCTGCTTGTGGTAGAGGCTGGGGATCTTGTAGATGCTGTCCACGTCCACGGCGGAGAACACGGCACGTTGTTCAACGTTGGTGAACAGCGCGATCTTGCGGCGCTCATCGGCAGGCAACTCACGGTCGGCGCGGCATAGCAGGATGTCCGGCTGGATCCCGATGGAGCGCAATTCCTTCACCGAGTGCTGGGTGGGCTTGGTCTTGATCTCGCCGGAGGTGGAGATGTAGGGCAACAGGGTCAGGTGCATGTACAGCACATGGTCACGACCCAGTTCCACCCCCATCTGGCGGATGGCCTCGAGGAACGGCAGGGATTCGATGTCCCCCACTGTACCGCCGATTTCCACCATAGCCACATCGGCACCCTTGGCGCCCTCCACTACGCAGCGTTTGATCTCGTCGGTGATATGCGGAATCACCTGCACCGTGCCACCGAGATATTCACCGCGGCGTTCCTTGCGGATCACATTCTCGTAGATCTGGCCGGTGGTGAAGTTGTTGGCCTTGGTCATGGTGGTGCGGATGAAACGCTCGTAGTGACCGAGGTCCAGGTCCGTTTCGGCACCGTCGTTGGTGACGAATACCTCGCCATGCTGAAACGGGCTCATGGTACCGGGATCCACATTGATGTAGGGATCCAGCTTCATGAGCGTGACTTTGAGGCCGCGCGCTTCCAGCAACGCACCAAGGGAGGCGGCGGCGATGCCCTTACCCAAAGAGGACACCACACCACCAGTGACAAAAATGTATCGGGTCATTGAATTCCGGACTACGCGGAGCCGGTGAGGGCTCAAAACGAGAGCGATGCGCGTACCCTTTTCATTCGGATAATCGCATCGCGAGACGGGACTAAAGGCTACCAGAACGGGGGGCGGCGGACAATCGCCCTGGTGGGGATAAATGGTCGCCAGAGCAGTTTTTTTCGTGCCGACCTGATGGCTGCCCGAACCTGGCCGCGCATCCCGGATCGCGCGTCACCTTCTGCCGCGCGCATCATTTCATGCCTCCTGAGGCCAGCGGCTCCAGCGGACCCGCCAGCCCCGTTCGCCGGGCCCGGCGGTACGACCTGCCGCAATGCAAAGGCCGGCCAATGCCACCAGCTCATCACCCACATACAGCAATGGCAGACGTTCCCGCTCCCAGGGGGGCACGCCCTGTTCCTGCAGGAATTGTTTCACCGCATGATGATGAGTGCGGCCAGGTAGCTGGATGCGTTCCCCTCCCCGGCGGAAACGCACCGTACAGGCTTCGTGCTCCGCAAGCCGAAGCCCTGCCCCCGTATCCGCCTCTAGTGCCAGTTCCCCGCCCGCCAGCGACAGGCGCCCGCCCGCCACCAGTTCCCATACCCCGGTCTCCTGCGCCGGCAGGGGATCCATCACGAACAGGTCGTCCCGATAGCGTCGTACTTCGGCACCGGCCCAGTGCACACGGGGTTCAGCATCGGCACGACAATGGAGCACTTCATCGAGAATGCGCTGCAACAGGGCCCGCGAGGGCAGGGAAAAGGCTCGCAGCTGCAACCAGTGGCGCAGCAGGTTGCGTTGCCGCGCCGCCGTCAAATCCGCCAGTGCCGTGACGGACAGGGTACCGGCACCGCTCCCCTGGGCCGTTGCCAGATCCTGTTCGGCCGTTGCCTCCTCCAGGGCCGCCGCCTCGGCGCACAGCTCGGCACTGCGCGACAACACCATGGCCGTTGCCGGCCAGCGGCTCTTCAGCTCCGGCAATAATCGATGGCGCAGGAAATTCCGGTCATAACGCGTATCGGCATTGCTGGGATCCTCGATCCATTTCAGACCCTCGGCCTCGGCATAGGTCAACAGATCGGCACGACCGTAATTCAATAACGGCCGCAGCAGGGCGCCAGAACCCAGCGGAGCACTGGCTGGCATGGCACTCAAGCCCTTGGGTCCAGCCCCGCGAAGCAGCTGTAATAGCAGGGTTTCCGCCTGGTCATCCTGGTGATGGGCAGACAATAGCAGGGCATCGTCCGGCAGCCAGTCCCGCAGCAGTGCATAGCGCAGGTCCCGGGCACTGGCCTCGGGACTTTCCCCCGCGGCTGGGCGGGCATCGCCCTGCAGCAGAACAAAGGGGATATCGAGCGCCGCACACACCTGGCGGCAGTGCTCACTCCAGGCATCAGCCTGCGCCTGCAAACCGTGATGGATATGGACGGCCCCGAGCGGCCACGGCAGTTCGGCACGCTGTCGTGCCAAGGCGTGCAACAGGACATGTGAATCCACACCGCCACTGTAGGCAACCCAGCAGGAAGTTGCCGGAGCATGGCGATGCAGGGTTTCGATCAAGCGATGGGGATGGAAGGACATGGTGACTCAACCTGCAGCGTGCGGAAAGCGAATAGCATCTGTAGGTTCGGATTTATTCGAATGCCTTTTGACTATGGATCGTGAGCCTGAATCCACACCACTGCCCTGCAGGATTTCCGCGGGCATGAATACCCTTCCCGTGCCGTCCGGCGGAACTGGTCCGTATAAATCCGAACCTACAATGCCTCAACCTTCCCGGACGTGCCCATAGGACATCAGCCGCTGGTAGCGATCGGCCAGCAGTTTGTCGGTGGGTGTGCGTTCCAGCAGATCGAGATGGCGTATCAACACTTCTTTCACTGCTTCCGCCATCCGGTCCACCCCCCGGTGGGCACCACCCAGTGGTTCGGGAATGATGTCATCGATCAGCCCCAGTTCCTTGAGACGCCCCGAGGTGATCCCCAGCGCCTCTGCGGCTTCAGAGGCCTTATCGGCGCTCTTCCACAGGATCGATGCGCAACCTTCCGGAGAAATCACCGAGTAGGTGCTGTGCTGCAGCATGAAGATGCGATCCCCCACGCCAATGGCCAGCGCCCCGCCGGAACCACCCTCGCCGATCACGGTACAAAGAATGGGTGTCTTGAGTTCCGCCATCACGAACAGGTTGCGGGCGATGGCCTCGCTCTGTCCACGCTCCTCGGCACCGATACCCGGATAGGCACCGGGTGTGTCGATGAAGGTCAGCACCGGCAGGCCGAATTTCTCCGCCATCTTCATCAGGCGCAGGGCCTTGCGGTACCCTTCCGGGCGCGGCATGCCGAAATTGCGGCGGATCTTTTCCTGGGTGTCACGTCCCTTCTGTTGACCAATCACCATCACCGGCTTGCCATCCAGGCGGGCGATCCCCCCGACAATGGCGGCATCATCGGCATAGGCCCGGTCGCCATGCAGTTCCTGGAAGTCGGTAAAGATACGTTCGATGTAGTCCAGGGTGTAGGGCCGTTGCGGATGGCGGGCCAGCTGGGAGACCTGCCAGGGGGTGAGTTTGGCAAAAATGGATTCGGTCAGGGTAC
Source organism: uncultured Gammaproteobacteria bacterium (assembly GCA_965367295.1). Classification (GTDB taxonomy): domain Bacteria; phylum Pseudomonadota; class Gammaproteobacteria; order DSM-19610; family DSM-19610; genus JAIVHA01. Next base: position 9,882 of record CBDUHN010000063.1, read on the forward strand.
GGCTCTTTTCCTGCAGCCGGACGATTTCCTCATTGATGTTGATTTCCGCATCGTCGCCGACATAGCGAAGCTCTTCGATCTTGGCTTCCAGTTCGGCGATGGGTTGTTCGAAATCGAGGAAATTGAGATTCATGATGCTTGAGATACCGGTGTTTTGCGTGGATTTCTGGACAATTCGCGGATTTTACCCTGTTTGGATGGAAACTGCACCGGGTTTGGACAAGAGGGTTTCCGTTCACTTCCGAACCTCATCCGGTTGGTCTGGATTTATCCGGGCGGTGTTCATTTCCGTTAACCTGCCACGATGAAGCCTTGCTTTCGCCCTTCCTGGGCAAGCCATTTTTCTTTCCTCCACCTAAAGACAAGTGGCCCGTCGGCCAGCGATGCTCGGTGGCGCCAACGGGGCGCCGGGTGCCATCCGGATCGTCCG
>CBDUHN010000064.1:0-10146 GCA_965367295.1 uncultured Gammaproteobacteria bacterium
GCCGAGACCCACCAGACCCTGGTGATGAACAAGCTGCGTACCCGCATCGCCGTGCAGGTGGATGGCGGCATGCGCACCGGCCGCGACGTGGTGATCGGTGCGCTGCTGGGTGCGGATGAATTCGGTTTTGCCACCGCGCCGCTGATCGTCGAAGGCTGCATCATGATGCGCAAGTGCCATCTGAATACCTGCCCGGTGGGTGTGGCCACCCAGGACCCGGAACTGCGCAAGCGCTTCACCGGCAAGCCCGAGCACGTGGTGAATTATTTCTTCTTCGTGGCCGAAGAGATGCGTCAGCTGATGGCAAAGCTCGGTTTCCGCACCATCAATGAAATGGTGGGTCGCCGCGACAGGCTCGATATGCGCAAGGCCATCGGCCACTGGAAGGCGAAGGGCCTCGATTACTCGCGGCTGCTGCACATGCCCGAGACGGTTGCCGATGAGCGGGTGTACTGGTGTGAAACCCAGGATCACGGCCTCGACCGGGCGCTGGACAATAAACTCATCGAGCAGGCGAAGCCGGCTCTGGAGCGTGGCGAGCCGGTGAAAATCGAGACCCCGGTCAGCAATGTGAATCGTACCGTGGGTGCCATGCTGTCCGGTCGCGTCGCGGAACGCTATGGCCATGAAGGCCTACCCGACGATACCATCCATGTGAAGCTCACCGGCGTGGCCGGGCAGAGTTTCGGTACCTGGCTGGCGCGCGGTGTTACGCTGGAACTGGAAGGGGAAGGCAACGACTATGTCGGCAAGGGCCTGTCCGGCGGCCGTATCAGTATCTATCCCCCGAAGCACTGCCCCATCGTGCCGGAAGAAAATATCATTGTCGGTAACACGGTGCTGTACGGCGCCATCGGCGGAGAATGCTATTTCCGCGGCGTGGCCGGTGAGCGTTTCGCCGTGCGTAACTCCGGCGCCTCCGCGGTGGTCGAAGGCGTGGGTGACCATGGCTGTGAATACATGACCGGTGGCATTGTGGTGGTGCTGGGTGAAACCGGCCGCAACTTTGCCGCGGGCATGAGCGGCGGTATCGCCTATGTGCTGGACGAGGCCGGCGACTTCAAGCAGCGCTGCAACCTGGCTATGGTGGACCTGGAACCGATTCCCGAAGAGGATGCGGCGCTGGAGGCCCTTGATCACCAGGGTGGTGACCTGGAAACCCACGGCAAGGTGGATATCCGTTCCGACATGACCCGCTTCGATGCGCTACGCCTGAAGGGTCTCATCGAGAAGCACCTGCACTACACGGACAGCTCCGTGGCGCGCACTATTCTTGCGAACTGGGAGCAGTATCTGCCGAAGTTCGTCAAGGTGATGCCGGTGGATTATCGCCGGGCACTGGAAGAAATGAAGCAATCGCAGAATGAATCCGCGGGGCTTGCCGCGGTCGCTGGAGGTAAGTGATGGGCAAGCCGACGGGTTTCATGGAGTTCGTGCGCCAGGATCGGGATTATGCGCCGGTGGAAGAGCGTATCCAGCATTTCAGGGAATTCGTTATTCCCCTGAGTGATGGCGAGTTGTCCACCCAGGGTGCCCGCTGCATGGATTGCGGCATCCCCTTCTGTCATCAGGGCTGTCCGGTCAATAATCTCATTCCCGACTGGAACGACCTGGTCTATCGCAAGGACTGGCAGCGGGCCATCGAGGTGCTGCATTCCACCAACAACTTCCCGGAGTTCACGGGCCGCATCTGCCCCGCGCCCTGCCAGGAAGCCTGCACCCTGAACATTGACGATAACCCGGTCACCATCAAGACCATCGAATGTGCCATCGTCGACAAGGCATTTGAGAATGGCTGGGTGCAACCGTTGCCCGCCGCGCACAAAACCGGCAGAAAAGTAGCTGTCGTCGGTTCAGGTCCGGCCGGCATGGCCTGTGCCCAGCAGCTGGCGCGGGCCGGCCACGAGGTCACCCTGTTCGAGAAGGCGGATCGGATTGGCGGCCTGCTGCGCTACGGCATTCCTGATTTCAAAATGGAAAAGCAGCTCATCGATCGTCGCGTGCAGCAGATGGAAGCGGAAGGCGTGGTATTCAGGCCCAACACCCATATCGGTGTGGACGTGCCCGCCCGACAGCTGCTCGCCGAGTTCGATGCCGTGGCCCTGACGGGCGGTTCCGAGGCACCGCGTGACCTGCCCGTGGAGGGTCGTGATCTCGACGGCGTGCACTTCGCCATGGAATTCCTGCCGCAACAGAACAAACGCAATGCCGGTGACATCATTCCCGCGGATATTTCCATTACCGCAAAGGACAAGCATGTCATCGTCATCGGCGGTGGCGACACCGGTTCCGACTGTATCGGCACCTCCATCCGTCACGGCTGCAAATCCGTTACCCAGTTGGAGATCCTGCCCAGGCCACCGGAAAAGGAAGACAAGGGACTGACCTGGCCTGAATGGCCGAACAAGATGCGTACCTCCTCTTCCCAGGAAGAGGGCGCCGTGCGTGACTGGTGCGTCACCACCAAAAAGCTGGAAGGCGAGAATGGTAAGGTCACCCGGATTCACTGCGCGCGCGTGGAGTGGAGCAGGGACGAGAACAATGCCTGGCAGATGAACGAAGTGCCCGGCTCCGAATTCGCGCTCGATGCCGATCTGGTATTGCTGGCCATGGGTTTCGTGCACCCGGTACAGGAAGGCATGCTCAACGAGCTGGGTGTGAAGTATGACGGGCGCGGCAATGTGCAGGGCAGCACCGAAGGGCAGGATGCCTACAAGACCTCCATCGACAAGGTATTTGCCGCGGGTGATATGCGCCGTGGCCAGTCCCTGGTGGTGTGGGCGATCCGCGAAGGTCGGCAGTGTGCCCGCGCCATCGATGAGTACCTGATGGGCTCCTCGGAACTGCCGCGCTAGCTAACGGTCAAACCGGAACGCGACAAAGGGGCGTCGTGCCCCTTTGTCGTCCGTAGGTCCGAATCTATTCGGACGCCATTACGCCGCCCAGACCTCAAAACCGGTGCACTAACCAATGTAGATCCAAATTTGCCTTCGGACAAAACCACCCCCCAAACTCCGCTAAACCTGTGGCACAATCCCCCTCCATGACCGAATTGAAAAACGACCGTTTTCTCCGCGCCCTGCTCAGGCAGCCCGTCGACATGACTCCTGTCTGGATGATGCGCCAGGCTGGCCGTTACCTGCCCGAATACCGGGCGACCCGCAAAAAAGCCGGCAGCTTCATGGACCTGTGCATGAACCCGGAGCTGGCCTGCGAAGTGACCCTGCAGCCACTGGAGCGTTTCCCGCTGGATGCTGCGATCCTGTTTTCCGACATCCTCACTGTGCCCGATGCCATGGGCCTCGGCCTGTTTTTTGAAGAAGGGGAAGGGCCTCGGTTCAAATATCCTGTGCGCACCGCGGCCGATGTGGCGAAGCTCGCCGTCCCCGATCCCGAGCAGGAACTGCGTTATGTGATGGATGCCGTACGCACCATTCGCCGGGATCTGGCCGGGCGCGTGCCACTGATTGGTTTTTCCGGCAGCCCCTGGACCCTGGCCACCTACATGGTGGAGGGTGGTAGCAGCAAGGATTTCCGCACCATCAAGGCGATGCTGTACGATCGTCCGGACCTGATGCACCAGGTGCTCGATGTCACCACCCGCGCCGTAATCGAATATCTCAACGCCCAGATTGCCGCCGGTGCACAGGCCGTGATGATCTTCGATACCTGGGGCGGATCTCTGTCGCCGCGTACCTACCGTGATTTCTCGTTGGCCTATATGGAAAAGATCGTCAAAGGGATTACCCGCGAAGCCGACGGGCGTACCGTGCCGGTGATCCTGTTCACCAAGAATGGCGGGCAGTGGCTGGAAGACATGGCCACCACCGGCTGCGATGCACTGGGAATCGACTGGACCACCGACATCGGCAACGCACGCAAGCGCGTTGGTGACAGGGTGGCACTGCAGGGTAACCTTGATCCTTCCGTGCTCTATGCCTCGCCGGATACCATCCGCCGCGAAGTGGGCCTGGTGCTGGAGAGTTATGGCAAGGGCAGTGGCCATGTCTTCAACCTCGGCCACGGCATCCATCCGCAGGTCGACCCCGAGCGCGCTGCCGCCATGGTAGAGGCGGTGCATGACCTCAGCAGGCCCTTCCACGTCTAGTTGCTTCCGCTCGTCATTGTGAGCAAGGCGATGCTATCTCCTCCCCCGGGAAAGCCTCGAATGGATACCCGGTAGTCTCCCTCGTTGTTCCTGCAAATTGCATGGGCACTGAAGTCTCCATGGTGCCAACAGCGCCCATTTTCACGTCAAGCAAGGCAGCTTGGGGTGAGGATTCGGGCGCTGAGCCTGTGTACGAGGCTTTCCCGGAGTGGGTTTCGGTTACATAACCAGAGGTAATTGGCGGGCGCCCCTATGCTGCGCACCGCAAGGCCAAGCGTTATGGCCTTTGCCCCGTCCACCCTGCTCGTTGTTGACCACTGAAACCGCCACGCTGGCTACGGCTATCAGCCTCGGTTGGTATATTCCTTGCGACCCCTTCACAAACCGCCAGTTTTTTGGACTGGGGGCTCTTTGCTCCAACATTAAGGAGAATCAGACCTTGTATTCAGTTCGTTTGCCCGTTTGTTCCGCGTACCTGTTGTTGCCGCTGACCCTGGCCCTGGCGGCCTGTAACAGTAACGATAACGTCACCACGACCACCACCACTAGCACCGATACCACCGCACCCACGGTCAGCAGCACCAGCCCACTGGACGGGGCGACGGGCGTGGCACGCACCGGCAGCGTCACCGCCACCTTCGACGAAGATATCTTCGCCACCACGGTCGATGACAACAGCTTCACGCTAGCCTCCACAGGTGCCGTCAGGAGTAACGTCAGCTTCGACGGTGCAAGCAACGTCGCGACCTTAACCCCGACTGATACCCTGGCGATGGCAACAACCTACACCGCAACGCTGACCACGAGCATCACCGACCTGTCGGGCAATGCCCTGGCGTCCAGCTATACCTGGAGCTTCACCACAGCGGACGGTGCCTGGGGTACGGCGGCAATGATCGAGAGTGACAATACCGGCACTGCGCAATCTCCACAGGTTGCACTTGATACTGACGGCAACGTCATGGTCGTGTGGTATCAATCCGATGGCGCTCGATACAACATCTGGGCTAATCGCTATGAAGCCGGCACCGACAGTTGGGGTGTGGCTACACTGATCGAGACCGACAATAGCGGTGATACGAATTATCCGCAGATTGCGATGGATTCCACCGGCAACGCTGTGGCGGTGTGGATGCAATCCGATGGCACGCGGAACAACATCTGGGCTAATCGCTATGACGCTGGAACTGATAGCTGGGGTGTGGCTGTGCTGATCGAAACCGATAATGCCGGCCATGCGCTATCCCCGCAGATTGACGTGGATTCTGCCGGTAATGCCATGGCAGTATGGTATCAATCCGATGGTACCCGGATGAATACCTGGGCTAACCGTTATGACGCCGGAACCGATAGCTGGGGTGGCGCCGCATTGATCGAGACCGATAATACCGGCAGTACGCAATCGCCACAGGTCGCGTTTGATTTCAACGGCAACGCCATGGTGGTGTGGAATCATCACGACGGCACTCGTTGGAATATTCAAGCCAACCGTTATGACGCCGGGACCGATAGCTGGGGTGGCGCCGCATTGATCGAGACCGATAATACCGGTGACGCCTATCAACCTGAAGTTGCGGTGGACAATAGCGGTAATGCTGTAGCAGTGTGGATACAATCCGATGGTGTTCGTTTTAACATCCAGGCCAACCGGTACGACGCCGGGACCGATAGCTGGGGTACGGCCGCACTGATTGAGACCGATACTGATAGTGCCGATTACCCGCATGTCGCGTCGGATTCGAGTGGCAACGCCATGGCGGTGTGGATGCAATGGGATGGCGCTCGATACAACGTCTGGGCGAACCGTTATGACGCTGGCACCAATAGTTGGGGTACGGCAGAACTGATTGAAAGTGATAATGCTGGCCACGCCAATATTCCACGGGTCGCGATGGATAGCAGCGGCAATGCAACGGCCGTGTGGGAGCAATCCGATGGCGCTCGATACAACATCTGGGCGAACCGTTACGTTGCCGGGGCCGGCAGCTGGGGCACAGCAGAGTTGCTCGAGACCGACGACACTGGTAATGCCCAGAACCACGCGGTTGCGGTGGACGGTAGCGGTAACGCTGTGGCGGTATGGCAGCAATCCGATGGCGCGCGGGACAATATTTGGGCTAACCGTTTCGAGTAAGGTCTGTAATACACGTCACCCTGGCAGGCTGCTGCCGGGGTGGTCGTGATAATCAGCCTCGGCTGGTATACACCTTGCGATCCCTTCACAAATCACAAACCGCCAGTTTTTGGGCTGGGAACTCTTTGCTCCAACATTAAGGAGAATCAGACCTTGTATTCAGTTCGTTTGCCCGTTTGTTCCGCGTACCTGTTGTTGCCGCTGACCCTGGCCCTGGCGGCCTGTAACAGTAACGATAACGTCACCACGACCACCACCACTAGCACCGATACCACCGCACCCACGGTCAGCAGCACCAGCCCACTGGACGGGGCGACGGGCGTGGCACGTACCGGCAGCGTCACCGCCACTTTCGACGAGGACATCTTTGCCACCACGATCGATGACAACAGCTTCACGCTAACATCCACGGGTACCGTCAGGAGTAATGTCAGCTTCGACGGTGCAAGCAACGTCGCGACCTTAACCCCGACCAGTACACTGGCGATGTTGACCACTTATACCGCCACGCTGACCACGGCCATCACCGATCTGTCGGGTAATGCGCTTGCAGCCAACCATGCCTGGAGCTTCACCACGGCGGACGGTACCTGGGGTACGGCGGCACTGATCGAGACCGATAATAGCGGTAGTACCAGTTACCCAGAGGTCGCGGTAGATGCCAGTGGCAACGCCGTGGCCGTGTGGCAGCAATCAGACGGCACACGGAACAACATCTGGGCCAATCGCTACGATGCCGGGACCGACAGTTGGGGTAGCGCAGCGCTGATCGAGACCGATAATAGTGGTAGTGCCAGTTACCCAGAGGTCGCGGTGGATGCCAGCGGCAACGCCGTGGCCGTGTGGCAGCAATCCGACGGTGCTCGTGATAACATCTGGGTCAATCGCTACGATGCCGGGACCGACAGCTGGGATACGGCGGCGCTGATCGAGACCGATAATAGCGGCCCTGCCTATGAACCTCAGGTTGCGGTGGATGCGAGCGGTAACGCTGTGGCCGTGTGGCAGCAATCCGACGGTACTCGTTTTAATATCCAGGCCAACCGTTACGATGCCGGGACCGACAGCTGGGGTACGGCGGCGCTGATCGAGACCGACAATAGCGGCAGTGCTGGTCCTGCGCAGGTTGCGGTGGGTGCCAGCGGAAACGCCGTGGCCGTGTGGCGTCAATACGACGGCAGCGTGTTCAACGTCTGGGTCAACCGCTACGATGCCGGGACCGATAGCTGGGGTACCGCAGTGCTGATCGAGACCGATAATACCGGTAACGCTTATGACCCTCAGGTTGCGGTGGATGCCAGCGGCAACGCCGTGGCGGTGTGGCGTCAGCAAGACGGCGGCGTGATCAACATCCAGGCGAACCGTTACGATGCCGGGACCGATAGCTGGGGTACCGCAGTGCTGATCGAGACCGATAATACCGGTAGCACCTATGACCCTCAGGTTGCGGTGGATGCCAGCGGCAATGCCGTGGCCGTGTGGACTCAATCCGACGGCACGCGGGCCAACATCTGGGCCAACCGTTACGATGCCGGGACCGACAGCTGGGGTACCGCAGCGCTGATCGAGACCGACAATAGCGGCAACGCCATATTCCCGCAGGTCGCGGTGGATGCCAGCGGCAACGCCGTGGCCGTATGGCAGCAATTCGACGGTGCTCGTTTTAACATCCAGGCCAACCGTTACAACGCCGGGTCCAGTAACTGGGACACAGCGGCGTTGATCGAGACCGACAATAGCGGCAGTGCTGAATATCCGCGGGTTGGGGTGAATGCCAGCGGAAATGCCGTGGCGGTGTGGAATCAATACGACGGCGCTCAATACAACATCCAGGCCAACCGTTTCGAATAAGGCTGCTTGCCGGGGCTATGCCCGGTTATCGGGCTGGTTCCTGGCCTGGAGACTTTGAGACTGACGCCAGGCGCGGGTCTTCCGCGCCTGGCTGGCGTTTGAACCCAAGCTATTTCGCCAGCGACAGCATTTCCCGGTTGTCCACCATCACTTCACCTTCCATGTGTTCAAGACCATCGCCGAGGCATGGACAACTGCTATCCAATGGCTGTGGATGTATAACCGGAAACGATCGAACATGGTCCTGAGTGGCTCAAGCCGATGCAGAAGTTGGCCCTCGTGGCATAGGGACTGCGTACAGCGACCGCATATCCCTCTGAAGCGCTGAAGATCCTCGTAAACGAAGGAATACATGCTGATGGTGCCCATGGCCGTGACCGGCCAGGAGGCCATCGGCCCCATGGGCGCGGACAACCCCGGCGTCGTGCTGTCGAACAGGCCCAAGCCGCTATACAACTATTTCAAGCAGAACATCGACCAGATCACCAACCCGCCCATCGACCCGTTCCGCGAGGGACTGGTCATGTGACTGGTGTCCCTGATCGGCCCGCGTCCCAACCTGCTCGGCCTCGACGAGGCCGGCAAGCACATGCGCCTGGAAGTGAGCCAGCCGAGAGAGGACGAGAAGAGTGTAATCACCACCTGGCAATCTCCCCGGGTACCACACCACCACATACCCGATATTCGCCACGCATCTCTGTAACCTTGCCAATATCCGTTCCGCCTGTTGGCCATATCACACCCGCCAACGGACTCTGCACACCATTTGCTCCTCTTCCCAGCACATGGGTGTAGATCTGAGTGGTCTTCACATCCTTGTGTCCCAGTAGTTCCTGAACCGTGCGGATGTCATAACCGCTTTCCAGCAGATGAGTGGCAAAGGAATGGCGGAGGGTGTGGCAGGATGCCATCTTGTGAATGCCCGCCTTGCGGCAGGCCTGCCTGATGGCACGCCGGATAGTCGTTGGATAGATATGATGCCGGCCTTCACGCCCGCTGACCGGGTCGATGGAGCGTTGCTCTGCCATGAACAGATATTGCCAGCCGAGTGACCTGGCCTCGCCCGGATATTTGCGGGCAAGGGCATAGGGCATCTCCACTTCGCCGAAGCCATCCTCCAGATCACGCTCATGGATCTGTCGTGCCCTGCGAATGCAGCGCGCAATATCCGGGATGGCATGATCCGGGAGCAGAGTGACACGATCCTTGTCGCCCTTGCCACAGCGCACCAGGATGATTTTGTGGTCGAAGTCGATATCCTTGATGCGCAGACGCAGTGTCTCCATGACCCGCAGGCCGCTGCCATACATGAGGCAGGCCATCAGGCGATAGGGCTGCTCCAGGTATCGAAGCACCGCCTGGATCTCAGACCGGTTTAACACCACCGGAATACGGCGTGATACTCGCGCACGGATGACGTTCTCGATCCGGTTGAGTTCGATTTCCAGAACTTTGCGATACAGAAATAGCAAGGCGTTGAAGGCCTGATTCTGAGTGGAAGCCGACACATTGCGTTGCGTGGCCAGAAAGGTGAGGAAGATGGTGATCTCCCTTGCTCCCATGTCGCGTGGATGTCGACAATTGAAATAGCGAATGAAGTACCGGATCCAGTAGCAATAGCTCTTCTCGGTACTGCGGCTGTAATGGAGTGTACGGATCCGGCTGCGCACCTGATCCATGAGCCTGATCCCTGGCATGACGGGAGTCCTGTGTTTTTGTACAGTAGTATTGAAGACGAGGAATTTGCTGTAGTCAAGTGTAGTGGGTGGTATATGGAGTCCAATAACCGGGCGCGATGCAGTTTTCGGCCAAATAACAGTAAGCTACGCTGCCCGCTTTTTTCGACAATCATGGATATTATCGGGCGCCGGCCCGTATAACGGCAAAAACCCGGAATAACCGGGCGCGTGCTCCTTAATATTGACCCGTGCGTCAGATAGGGATAAAAAGGCATATAAACCAATAACCAAATACACCCTGCCTGGGACGACAAAAAGAATGATATCGGGCACCTGCACTATTAACACCCACAATTGGCGATTAACCGGGCACG
>CBDUHN010000065.1:0-9080 GCA_965367295.1 uncultured Gammaproteobacteria bacterium
TGAAGCTAACCAGTACTAATTGCCCGTGAGGCTTGACCATATAACACCCAAACAGTTTGGTGGTGTTGTGGACTCATCAACATACCGCCGATACAACTTCCCGAACTTGAGTGTGACGCAACTTGATAAGAGTTGCGGTACCTCGAACCAGTTTGCCTGGCGGCCATAGCGAGTGTGAACCACCCGATCCCATTCCGAACTCGGAAGTGAAACCGCTCAGCGCCGATGATAGTGTGGGGTTTCCCCATGTGAAAGTAGGACACTGCCAGGCTTTAATACCAAAACCCCGTATGCATAGCGTACGGGGTTTTTCTTTTTGCGGGCTATGAGAGTCTGGGGTTCGATATCGTAGCTGCCGTGCGCCCCCGCCCCCCGAATCCGGGTGCTAACAGCGACTTATCCTGCATGTAAAGTCGCTTGTACCCGCGGTGCCTGGCAATGTGTGAGGTAATAGTCTATATCCAGGGTATACCTCAAAATGGAGGACGGATTATGGCTTCCCGTTATAATTCCATACCGATGGCGCCACTGACTTCTTTGACCGGTTATTTCCAGCCCCGCCAGGAACCACCTGATAAGGTGACGGATGACAGTCCTGCACTTTTGGTAATGACCGATTTTCGTCAGCTTCCCGCTGTGACGGTGGAGCCGGGAATTTCCATTGAATGGGCACTGGATCGAATGAAAAAATTCGGTGTGCGCCTGCTGTTGGTGACCAATGAGGATGAGGAGGTGCTGGGCCTGATTACATCGACGGATATTCAGGGTGAAAAACCCATGAAACTCGGAACTGAGTATGGGCGCCGTTTCGCCGAAATCACGGTGCGTGAGATCATGACCCCCTATGACCAGCTTGATGTCATCGCCATGGAGGGCGTGCTGAAGGCTACCGTGGGAGCGGTAGTGGAGACTATGCGCAAGGTCGGTCGTCGTCATGCGCTGGTGCTGGATATGGATCGCTATACAGGAAAGCCGGCTATCCGCGGACTCTTTTCACTGACGCAAATCAGCCGTCTGCTGGGGCAGCCAATGGGGGATGTGGTCGAGGTGGCCACTACCTTCGTGGAGATGGAGATCGCGCTGAACAGCTAGTTGACCACGGTCGGCTGTGAATAAAAAAGCCGCAGACTCACCGCTGCGGCTTTTTTATGCGCCTGGCAGCCAGGCATTTTTTATGTGCGTCAGTAGTGATGAATGCATGCTAAAATCCCCCGATGTCAGCATGTTACCAACTGGTGGAGCAGCTTGCGGACGGGCGTTTCCACTCCGGCGAATCCCTTGGTCAATGTCTCGGCGTCAGCCGGGCGGCAATCTGGAAACAGGTCCGGGGATTGCAGAATATGGGCTTTGTGGTTCATGCCGTGCGAGGTAAGGGATACCGTCTGGCCAATTCGCTGGAACTGCTGGATCAGCAGCTGATATTGGCCTCGGTGAATGAGGCACGGCAGGGACAAATTACCGGGATCGAGCTGTTTCATGAACTATCCTCGACCAACGAATATTTACGACAGCGCAAGGGAATAAGATCCGGTACCGTATGCCTGGCGGAGCGGCAGACACAGGGGCGGGGGCGTCGTGGAAGACGCTGGATTTCACCTTATGGGGCCAATCTCTATTTGTCCTTGTTGTGGCGTTTTGATCAGGGTGTGACCGTCCTGGGTGGGCTTAGTCTGGTCGTTGGGCTTGCCTTGCTGCGTACCATGCGTGAGTTTGGCGTTTACGAGGCAGGGCTTAAATGGCCAAATGACGTGCACGTGCAGGGTGCAAAGCTGGCCGGAATTCTGATCGAGATTGCCGGCGAGACAGCAGGCCCGTGTAGCACCGTTATTGGAATCGGCATCAATGTTGCGATGCCAGATCCCGAGGGACAGGAAATCGACCAGCGCTGGATTGATCTTGCGCGGGTCACCAGTGAACCTGTTTCGCGTAATCGTTTGGCGGGACGCTTGCTGGAGCAATTAATTACGATACTGCAGGAATTTGAAGCCTCCGGATTGTCGCCCTTTGTAGAAGAGTGGCAGCGATATGACATTGCCATGGGGCGTGAAGTCCAGGTGCAGTTCGGAGAACATGTGGTATTGGGCAAAGGCGGCGGCATTGATGTCGATGGCGCTTTCCTGCTCGATACTGGAAACGGATTACGCCGCTTCGCTTCTGGCGAAGTGAGCCTACGGATTACAGAATGATACTGTTGCTGGATATAGGCAATACAAGCATGAAATGGGCATTCCTGCAGGATGGGAATTTGCAGGGACAAGGATCAACGGTACGCGCCGACAAAGAGTTCAAGGATCTGGCCAAGGCCAGTTGGCCGGATATCGAACCACCGGAACGGGTGCTGGTATGCAATGTGGCTGGGCCTGCCATGAAGAAATCCGCCAATCTCTGGATTAAACGGCGCTGGAAGGTTACCCCGGAATTTATTCAGGCTGAAGCGGATGCCTGTGGCGTGCATAATGCTTACCATGAACCGAAAAAACTGGGCACAGATCGGTGGGCAGCGTTGATTGCTGCTCGGCAGTTGTCCAAGGGAGCCTCCTGTGTGATTGATTGCGGTACCGCAATCACGATCGATGCATTATCCGCAGATGGCAGGCACCAGGGTGGCTTGATTATTCCCGGGCTGGCATTGATGGCGCGCTCGCTCATTGATCGTGCGCCAGATATCCATGAGCCCACGGCTGATACTTCCGAGGATGTGGCACTGTTCGCACGGGATACGGACAATGCGGTTAGCGGCGGTGCATTGTATGCAGCAGTGGCACTGCTGGATCGCGCCATAACCGATGTGACAGCGGCATTGGGGCCCCGTCTGTCAGTATTCATTACGGGTGGCGATGGCGCGCGGATCGCCGGCCTGCTGCGTTGTAGGGCAACGTGCGACCCTGACCTGGTACTCAAGGGACTGGCCCAGATGGCGCAGGTACCCGCATGCGATACCTCCTCTACCTCCTGATCATCGCCAATCTCGCTTTCTGGGCCTGGTATCCTCGGCCCCCTGAGCCGGTATCCATATTTTCACCTTCTGCCTGGCCGTTGCCGCCGGATGTGGATACCCTCGTGTTATTGGGTGAACGGGCGAAAACCACACCGGAATCTGGCGGCGGAGAAAAGCCGGCCGTGGGTACGCCTCCGCCTGCGGCTCCAGAGCCAACACCGGCTTCCGACGAAATGGAGGCGCCGTCACAGGTGCCAGCCAGCGAACCTCTGCCCCTCCCGCGATGCCACACAATCGGCCCTTTCATGGCCGAGAAGACCCAAATTACGGTTGCCAGATTACTGAAGAAGGCTGGACTGGATGCCAAGCAGCGAACCAGTGACGTTCAGGAGCAGATCGGATACTGGGTGTATCTGCCGGCAATGACAGCGGCGGAGGCCAAACGGGTCGCCGATAGACTGTTAGAGCAGGGGGTGTCTGATTATTTTATCGGCAAGCAAAACTATATTTCTCTCGGTGCCTTTTCCGACAAGGCCGCCGCGGAAACTCGCCGCAGACGTATCACGGATATGGGCTATGCACCCCGCCTGGATCCGCGATTCCGCAACCGCACCGCCTATTGGCTGGACGTGGTGGAGGATGGCACAACATCCCTGACGGAAGAACGCTGGTCTGAGATCCGCGAAACCTACCCCGAGGCCCGGCGCCAGTCCCTGAGTTGCGAATAAATTGCCCTGGCGCCTCTGTTTGCCTACAATTTCACCTTCAAGCCGACATAGCACAACTGGTAGTGCAACTGATTTGTAATCAGTAGGTTCGGGGTTCAAGTCCTCGTGTCGGCACCATCTCCTTGTACGGCCACACCGCTGCACAGATAGCCATCTGTATGCCCGGCGGTGTGGTCTGTCAATAAATCGCTGTTCCAGTTGTAAGCAAACCTTAATCTGTCTCCTCCAGAATGACGATTGTGGCTCCCTGATTTCAGATTGGTGCCTGTAAAAGTGTGATGGGCGTCACAAATACCCCGCCATTATGCTCATGAAATCAGAGCCGTGCTCGATAACCTTTCGAGGTAATGGGTAAAGCGCGCCATTGTGCATAAAGGGGGGCATATGGGGAAGCGAGCTTCGGGTACCGCTGTGGCACCCCGGATGGGAGCGATAAGGGTGGAACGTCGTCGACGTGCCACTCCGGCGCTGATCGCCATATCACAGGCATATTCCGAGGCTGATTTGCAGGCAGCCTATCAACTGGTTTATCAGCGTTATCTGAAAGAAGGCTACCAGGCGCCGACCCCCGGTAAACTGCGTTTTGTAGCGCATTGCTGTTTGCCGACGACGCGTACCTTTATTGCCAAGGTGCAGGGGAAGATCATTGCGACCCTTAGCCTGATTGACGATCGTGAGCTGGGACTGCCACTGGAAAAGGAGTACCCGGAAGAGATCGCTCGCCTGCGTAAGCAGGGGCACACACTCGCTGAGGTATCCTGTCTTGCTACACGGCGTTTCGGTGATCGTTCCGTGCTCATGAAATTGATGCGGGCCATGTATGCCTATGCACGCTACCATCTGCATATAACAGCATGTTGTATTGCGGTTCACCCACGGCAGCAGAATTTTTATCAGCGGGTATTGTTGTTCGAAAATATTGGTGGGGAACGGGAATACCAGGCATGCAGCAAGGCGCCGGCCATTGCGATGTGCATGGATCTGCGTGACTGTGAGCAGCGTATGGCCGGTTCTCATTCGTCCGGGATGATTAAGCGTTTTTTCCTGGGGCAGCAGGACTATGTGCGCATGGCAGAGGAACTGGCCAGTGTGGAGCGGCAGGCAGTACAGGCCCGTTATGCCTTTTCCCGTAGCCAATTATCGCGCCATGCGATTGATGAGGCTGAACGACAGGCCATTGTGACAGCCTATCAAGGGTGTTTTGGCATTTCCGGTATATTACCGCGGCGATCGGTAGCAACGGATTGAAATATTTTCAGGTGGCTGCCCCTTGAAATGTCAGGGTGTCGCCTCTACTACTATAGGCACACCGACCGGTGTGCTTTTTTTTGCAGATAACAGTAATAATCCTATGACCAGCGAAACGACTGACGAACAAGAATTCATGGAGCATGCGGGTGCATCCGGTACCTCGGAACTGGTGTTGCCGGGAGATGTTTTGCCTAATACCTTGTACTTGCTACCGGTAGTGGAGCGCCCCTATTTCCCGGCTCAGAATGTGCCTGTGCTCATGAATGACGAGCCCTGGATGGAAACCGTGCAGGCGATCGGGGAATCTCAGCAGCATCTTGCGGGGCTGGTGCTGGTCAGGGAGCAGAGTGCTGAAATTGCCACCCAGGAGGATTTTTATTCCGTTGGCACCGTTGTGCGCATGCATCACCCGATGCGCAATGCCGGCAAAATCCAGTTCATCGCTGAAGGGGTGAGACGCTTCCGTATCGTTCGCTGGTTATCCACACGTGCGCCCTATCTGGCGCAGGTGGAATATCCCGATGACGTGCTTGGCCCCGAGAATGAACTGCGGGCCTATGCCATCGCTATCATCAATACCCTCAAGGAATTGATGCCATTGAACCCGCTCTATAGCGAGGAGCTGAAGTTTTTCCTCAATCGCTTCAATCCCAATGAGCCCTCCCTGCTTACGGATTTTGCCGCCAGCCTCACTACCTCCACGAGCCAGGAACTGCAGACCGTGCTGGAAACCATCCCTGTGCTTGATCGCATGCAACAGGTCCTGGTGCTCATCAGAAAGGAACTGGAGGTTGCCCGCCTGCAGAGCCAGATCCACCAGAAGGTGGAGGAAAAGATGACCGAGCAACAGCGCAAGTTTTTTCTGCGCGAACAGCTCAAGGCCATCCAGCAGGAACTGGGCATCGCCAAGGATGATCGCACCGCAGATATCGATCGCTTTACCGCGCGTGTCGAAACGCTGACCTTGCCACCGGCGGCAGCGGAGCGTATCGAGGATGAAATGCAGAAGCTTTCCATCCTCGAATCCGGTTCACCGGAATACGCGGTTACCCGTAACTACCTGGATACACTGACGGCATTACCCTGGGGCCTTGATTCGGTGGATCAGCTGGAGTTGGATCATGCCCGCAATATCCTGGAGCGGGATCACGATGGCCTGGAGGACGTGAAGGACCGCATTATCGAGTTTCTCGCAGTGGGTAACCTCAAGGGCGAGGTGGCTGGTTCCATTTTGTTGCTGGTAGGGCCGCCAGGTGTGGGCAAGACCTCAATCGGACGTTCCGTGGCGGATGCCCTGGGGCGCAAATTCTACCGCTTCAGTCTTGGTGGTATGCGCGATGAAGCCGAGATCAAGGGGCATCGCCGCACCTACATTGGGGCTATGCCCGGCAAGTTCATGCAGGCCATTAAGGAGGCGGGAGTGTCGAATCCGGTGATCATGCTCGATGAGATCGACAAGATCGGCGCCTCCTATGCCGGTGACCCCGCCTCGGCGCTGCTGGAGGTGCTGGACCCGGAGCAGAATAACGAGTTCCTTGATCATTACCTGGACCTGCGTTTCGACCTGTCCAAGGTACTATTCATTTGTACCGCCAATCAGCTGGATACCATTCCAGGTCCCTTGCTGGACCGCATGGAAGTATTACACCTGTCCGGGTATATCAGCGAGGAGAAGGTGGTGATCGCCAGGCACCATCTGTGGCCGAAACTGCTGGACCGTGCCGGGGTGGCGCGCAGCCGGCTGCAGATCAGTGATGCTGCGATTCGTGCCATAGTGGAAGGGTATGCCCGTGAGGCGGGAGTCCGGAACCTGGAAAAGCGCCTGGGCCAGATCATTCGCAAGGCAGCCGTGCAGTTTGTCAGCGGCAAGGTCAAGAAGCTGCGTATCGGGGTATCCCATGTCGAGCAGTATCTGGGCAAACCGGTATTCGGTAAGGACAAGCCCTTCGGTGGCAAAGGAGTCATCACCGGTCTGGCCTGGACCACCATGGGTGGGGCGACTCTCAATATCGAGGCGACCCTCGTGCACAGCGCAAACCGCGGTTTCAAGCATACCGGGCAGCTGGGAGAGGTGATGCGTGAATCAGCGGAGATCGCCTATAGTTACATTGCGTCCCATCTCAGGGAGTTCGATGGTGATCCCGCATTCTTTGACCAGGCCTTTGTCCACCTGCATGTGCCGGAAGGAGCAACGCCCAAGGATGGTCCCAGTGCCGGTGTCACCATGGCCAGCGCGCTGCTGTCACTGGCCCGCGGCGAGCGCATCAAGCGCTCCATTGCCATGACTGGCGAACTGACGCTGACCGGTCGGGTGCTGGCGGTGGGCGGCATTCGCGAGAAGGTGATTGCGGCGCGGCGCAGTCGTATTCATGAACTGATTCTTCCCGAGGCCAACCGCAGGGATTTTGATGCCCTGCCAGAGTATATTCGAGAGGGTATGACGGTGCATTTTGCCAGCCGCTACCCTGAGATCGTGAAGATCCTGTTTGGCTGAAAGGCTGTTATGGCCGGGTGATGCAGGGCTTTGGATTTCCCGATTCCAACCTCATGTTGCCTGGTTAACAGCGTAAAGCCTTCTCACGGCGACGGCCCTTGTTGACCAGGCAGCTCAAATCCTTGAGCAGCTCCGTGACGATTCCCAATATATCGTCGATGCTGAGTATCCCCACCAGCATTCCCTTGTCATTCACCACTGGTGCGCGGCGAACGGCATGACTGCGCATTTCCGCTACCGCTTCCAGTAGGTCCATGTTCTCCGGCAGGGTGAGTAGTTCGAAACTCATGGCATCACCGATAGTGACCTCACCAAGATTGACGCCTTTGGCGACCAGTTCCAGCACGATATCGCGGTCTGTCAGGATGCCAATGGGCTTATTGTCTTCTCCCTGGGGTTCAACCACGACCACGTCGCCAATATGTTGTTCACGCATCAATCGGGCGGCGACCATGACGCTTTCGTCACGTTGTACCATGGTGACGGTACGGCTGCAGATCTCTCCTACGGACATTTCGTTCTCCTACGTCCATTTCAAGATGGGCTATGGTTACGTATTATGCCGATCCAATTTTCTAAGTCATTGCCATAGATCAGCATTTCTCGAAAGCCCGCGACGGATCCGAGTATCTGCCGAATGTGGATTTAGCGGCCCCCGGCTTTGTGTGTGAATTTCCCTTGGCTTATGATGGGGTTGGTGCGTTGATCGGTCTGCTTGCCGGGACTCTCGGGTAGGGTGAGCAGCCCGGGCGCAGATTCAAGAGTGGCCTGTAGGCGCCGACATCTACCGAAGTGCGCATGGTTTTGGGGCAGCCGCATCATGCGCGGCTGGATGTGATTCCTGGTGTGCCATTGGCTATAGAGACTGGAAAATAATGAAAGGACGATGGTGATCCCAGCATGATGCGAGCAAAATTTTCGACACTGATCAATGAATGTCGGCAGATGGTGATCAGCCATTTGACCCCATTGCTGTCGAACATGTTTGAAAATGCCGATGTGGCGTTGCTGGAATTCGCGGAAAAGGCGGAGAGCAACCTGGCCCAGCAGCGCTTTTTCGAGGCCATGAAGGAAATCCAGGTCAAGCGGCCCATGATGGAACAGGTCTTCATGGATGAGCTGCAAAAGCGCTACCAGCATTTCACCACCTCGTCCCACAGCGTGTTCCAGCCCAATACCGGCATCATGGTGGAAGAGGGCAATGGTGGTTTTGAGCTGGTGGATCACGATGTCTTTGAGGAGACTGTTGCGCTGCAGAACATGATTTCCAAGGCACAGATAAACTACGGCCATGAAATCTATGCGTTACGCCAGCGTCTTGCGCTGGTGATCGGCGGCCGCAAGCTGGAGGAGAACGAGGTTCCCGGTGGTCCCCATGAGTTGGGCGATTGTTTCCAGGCTGCGGCCCAGCAACTGGCGCTGGAGCCCAAGATCAAAATCATCGTATTTGTGCTGTTCGACAAATTTGTCATGAGCCAGCTTGCGGCGCTCTATCAGGAATATAACAACCGCCTGGTTCAGGCGGGATTGCTGCCCAATCTGAAATACGAAATCAAGAAGCGTCCCGATGAAGGAGTCAGACCCGCCCGCAAGCGTGATCCTGCCAGTGGCAGTGGCAGTGGCGGTGGCGGATCCGCAGGTGGCCAGGGACAGACCGTTGGCGAGGAAC
>CBDUHN010000066.1:0-8979 GCA_965367295.1 uncultured Gammaproteobacteria bacterium
CCATGCCCGCTTGAGCACCATGCCATGCATTATCCAATGATTCCCTTTGCCTGCAATGCCTCTCGCGTCAGCTTCTGGCGTAGAGGCAAGTCTTTTTCGTTGCGAACCTCAATATTCGTGGCAAAGAACCATACATCCTTTGGCGTTTCGATATAACCCACATACCAGCCAACTTGTGGCTTTACCCTCGTTGCCCAGCCTGTCTTGGCCCGCATGGTAAATGCCGGCGTTTGTTCCACGATCATGATCTGTCGCAGCGTTTCATAGGACGCCCCACTGAATGGGAGAGTACGCAAATAAACCTTCCTGAGGAAATCCACCTGCTCAATGGCGCTGATTTGAAGTGAGCCATCAAGCCAGAAGGTCGTTTCCTCGAAAGGCTCATGCAATTCTCCGTAAACCGGGTTACGCAAATAATCCCGATACTTCTCCGCGCCGACACGGCGTGCAAGTTCCTGGAAACACCAGACACAGGAAACCTTGAACGCACTTTCCAGCGTCTGATCATGATTCCAGTCCGGTAAACCGTAAATATACCCATCCCATTTCAGTACATCGTCTTTTCCAGAAATGGTTTTTTCTTCGAGCGATATCAGCGTATTCAGTATCTTGAACGTGGAGGCAGCAGAGAACCTCTGGCTTGCACGGGGATCATTGTGAATGAATGTCGTTCCATTGTGTAACGACGAAATCACCATTGCCCCATCAATACCTTGCCGGGCAAAGAGCCTGGCGAGTGCCGGGTCTTCAGCAATTGCGGGTACTGACAGCAGCAGAGCCAGAAACGCGATAAAGATTTTACTCATGTATCCATGCATAACACTAAGTCCTGGGGCAGCTGGAGCGGAGCGTAAGCCATCCCAACTGCGTTAATGGTGACAACAGCGCCTTGTCATACATAGGCGGGTTTAAGGCCGACAATACCGGCATAAATAAGGCCGAGACTTGCCATCTTGAGCACTTCAGCTGACTCGTTGAACAACACAATCCCCGGCACTGCGGCACCGACAGGCAAACTGCTCATCACAAACCCAACAACAGTAAACTTGCAACTAGCGAGAGCACGGCACCTATTGTGACCCAAGGCTTTTAAAGCCTTCGATATATTTCAATCCAATGGCCCAATCTATCTCAAGCAGCCCAGCAACGAAAAGAATATTCCAGTTCATATGCGCCTCTCAGCACCAGGGGCCGCCCCTTTGCTTTTAGAGAGGCGAGGTCGTCTTCACTTCAAAGCACCTTTGGAGGGCCAAGGAATCAGAACACGTGAGCTTGATCAACCACACTGCCCCAGACCTGATGCGGAATGGTCGGCGTTAGTTGTGGTGCGGAAACCCTGGGGCGTTGCTGGATGGTTTATCGGGTTGTGCCTCTGCAGGTCCGGATTTTTCGTCATCCCGGCACGCCCGGGCGTAACGACAAAGCGCCCCTGGGGTGAAGGCCGGGATGACGGTGGTTCCAGGCTTAACCGGCCACTATTCAGGCCATAACCCATTCTGCAGGGCCATCCACCCTTACAGGTCACACAAGCCTGAGCTTGATCTGGTCCACCAGTTCTGCGCAAGCTTCGGCGCAGGCATTGCACTCGATGTGTTTCTCGTGCTTCTTGCATTCCGTTTCACAGTCCTGGCAGACGGTCATGCAGATGTCGGCATAGGACTTCACATATTCGGAATTCGCAGCCAGCAGGTAGGAGAAGGCATCGCAGACGGCCTGCATCTCATGCACCTTGCTGGCGCAGTCTGCGAGTGAGGTATCCCCTTCCTGGAAGGTCACCAGGCAATGGGCAATACACCGCTGCCCCTTGTCCACGCACTGGTTGGCCGCGTCGAGTATATCCGGCAGCTGGGCGGTATGCTTGCTGTGATCGTGTTCCGGCATCGCGGCGGTGGCTGCTCCGGAGGTGGCAACGGCGGCCATGGCGCCCAGCCCCATCAATATCTCGCGGCGGCTCATTCCCGTTTCCGGGGCCTGGTCCATATTCATGGGTGATGTTGTTTTCGACATAACGACTCCTCCTGCCTGTGGTTTGTACGGACCGGCTGCGGTCCGGGTGTGGGGTCTGCTGGTTACCGTAGACACCTGCTGCAGGAGATAGTAGCAAAGAAGTTTGGGAGAGGTAGCGGGTGTCGGTCTGGAAAAGGTGAACATCCCGATTTTCGTCATCCCGGCGCAGGCCGGGGTGTTGTCTGGACGAACAAGGGCCTACTGATGGTTCGTGCCCTCGGTGGCGGGCAGCATCCCGACCAGTCGGGTACGTACGTCTTCGAGGATCAGGTACAGGCTCGGCACCAGGAACAGGGTGATCAGGGTGGCGAACAGGATGCCATAGCCCAGCGAGATGGCCATGGGGATCATGAAGCGCGCCTGGCGCGAGGTCTCGAAGATCATCGGAGCCAGCCCGCCGAAGGTAGTGAGCGTGGTGAGCAGGATGGGTCGAAAACGGCGGATGCCGGCGTTATGGATGGCATCGAAGGTGCTCTGCCCCTCTGCCCGCAGGCGGTTGGCATAGTCCATCAGCACCAGCGAATCGTTCACCACCACACCGGACAACGCCACCAGCCCCATCATGCTGATGATGCTGAGACTGTAGCCCATGAGGATGTGACCCAACACGGCGCCGACAACTCCGAAGGGGATCGCGGCCATGACGATGGCCGGCTGCACGTAACTGCGAAACGGGATCGCCAGCAGGATATAGATCACCAGCATGGCGATCAGGAAACCGCTCAGCAGACTGGACAGAGAATCGCGCATATCGGCCTGCTGCCCCTCGAAGCCATAGCTCAGGCCCGGGTAATCGCGCACCAGTTGCGGCAGCACATCGGCCTTGATGCTCGCCAGGATCTGCGTCGCCGCCTGGCGTGGCACCACATCGGCGGTAACGTTGACGGAACGGCGGCCGTCACGGCGGTCGATGCTGGTATAGGCACGGCTGCGGCTCACCTGCGCCACTTCGCGCAACGGCACCTCGATGCCGGACGGGGTGCGAATCAACAATTGCTCGATATCGTATTCGCTGCTGCGCTGCGTTTCCGGCAGACGCACATAGACCTTGACCTCATTGCGACCGCGCTGCTGGCGCAACGCCTCGGCACCGAAAAAGGCATTACGCACCTGGCGCGCCACATCGCGGGCAGTCAGGCCCAGGCTGCGACCTTCCGGCAGCAGCTTGAAGTCGAGCTGCTGCTTGCCCGGTGAAAAGCCGTCATCCACATCCTTGGCATTGGGGAACTGTTCGAGGGCAGCCGCCAGCGTGGCACTGGCCTGGTCCAGCTTGTTCACATCGCGATGACTCAGCTCCACGGTGAGCGCCGCACCCCCGGCCGGGCCACCCCGGTCCGATTCAAAGCGCAGGGATTCAACGCCCGGGATGGTGCCCACCCGCTCACGCCACTGGCGTGTCACCTCACCGGTGGTCAGGGGACGCACCCCGGGCTTGGTGAGGTACAGGGTGATGGCCACCGTGTTGTCGGTGATATCCGCCAGGATACCTTCTGATAACTGCTCACCACCATGCTCCTCGATGAGCGCATCGGCTGCGGCCAGCAGGCGGTCACGTACCTGTTCGGTACGCGCCATGGGGCTGCCGTAGGGCAGTTTCGCTGTCACCACAGCGCGATCCGATTCGGTGACCGGCATAAGCACAAAACCCATGCGCCCGCTCGCCACATAGCCGATCACGGTGATGAAGAGGGCGAGGCCCACCGCCACGGTGAGATAACGGTTGCGCAGCGCAAGCGCCAGTGCCGGACCATAACGGTCACGGATGAAATGCCGCACCTGGTGACTGAAGGCCTGCTGACGCACATGCAACCAGCGACCGGCGCGGGTCCGGGCGCCCTCGCGGGTGTGGGCCACATGGGACGGCAGTATGAACAGGGCCTCGACCCAGGACAGCAGGAACACGGTGCCCACCACCAGCGGGAAGATCACGAACAGCTTGCCCACCATGCCGGGCACGAAATACAGGGGCAGGAACGCCACGATATTGGTGAGGATGCTGAAACTGATCGGTACAGCCACATCCCGCGCGCCCTGGATGGCCGCCTCGATATGATTCATACCACGCTGGCGATATTCATAGATGTTTTCGCCGGCGATGATGGCGTCATCCACCACGATACCCAGCGCGATGATGAACGCGAACATGGAGACCATGTTGACGGAAACGTCCATCCCCGGCAGGAACAGGAAAGCACCGAGAAACGAGGTAGGTATTCCCAGCGTGACCCAGAAGGCCAGCTTCAGCTCCAGAAACAGGCCCAGCAACACCAGCACCAGCACCAGGCCAATGAAGCCATTGGTGAGCAGCAACTCCAGACGTTGCTGATAGATATCCGACTGATCGACATTGATGGCGGCATGAATACCCGGCGGCAGCTCCGGCTGCACCGCGGCCAGGGTTTCCCGCACCGCCTCGGCCACGCCAATCGGGGTCTGGTCGCCAACGCGATACACCTCCAGGCTGGCGGCGGGATGACCGTTGAAGCTGCGCTCACGATCGCTGTCATCAAAGCCCTCCCGTACCGTCGCGATATCACCCAGCCGCAACACCGTACCCATTGGCGTGGTAATCACCGGGATACGCGCAAATTCCCGCGCCCAGTCACTGCGCTGCTTTACCCGCAGCAGGATCTCGCCGGCACCGGTCTTGATGCTGCCGCCGGGTATTTCCACCGCGGCGTTATCGATGATGGAGGCGACCTGGCTCAGGGTCAGGTCGTAGCGGCGCAGGGTTTCCTGGCTGACTTCGATATGGATTTCGTATTCGCGTACCCCGTCCAGCTCCACCTGGGTGATCCCCGGATGCTGCAGCAGGCGATCGCGCAGCTGTTCCGCCAGTTCCCGCAGCACCCTCTCCTCGGCAGCGCCGTACAGTACCACCGCCTGTACCAGGCGCCGGTGCGTAGCCAGGTTCACCTGCGGCCGCTCGGCGTCCTCGGGAAAGGTAGTGATGCGATCGATTTCCTGCTGGATTTCCTGGTAGGCCTTCTGCGCATCCGCCCCCTCCAGCAGGTCCGCAGTCACCCGCCCACTGCCCTCACTGGCGGTGGAGCGGACTTCATCGATGCCATCGATACCGCTGATGGCATCCTCCACCGCCAGCACAATGCCCTGCTCCACCTCTTCGGGGCTCGCCCCCGGATAGGCCACGGTCACGTTGATGGCCTCTAGATCAAAATCCGGAAAGACCTCTTTCTTGATCTGATTGGCCATGAACAGGCCGCCCAGCAACAGCACCAGCATCAGCAGGTTGGGTGCCACCCGGTTGTGCACCATCCAGGCGATCGGGCCCCGGTCCGCTACGGGCCTGTTGGTATTCATTGCGGCTCTTCCCCGGCTGCCGGTTTCGCTGTCGATGCGGCATCCCCTTCCAGGCGCAGTGCCATACCTTCCACCGGCGCCGACAGATCCGTGGTCACCAGTTGTTCACCGGTGGCAATACCCTCGCTGATCAGCACCCGGTCGCGGCTACGGAAGGGAATGGTAACGGCACGGATCCGCAGGCGACCTTCGGCATCCCGGATCCAGATGCGATCCTGATCCCGCAGCCATGCACGATCCACCTGCGCCACATTCCGCAGGGTCTTGCCTTCGATGACCACGCGTACATAGCTGTTGAGCAACAGCACCGGCATATCCACATGGTCCGCCTGCAGGGCCAGCGGATCATCTACGGCCACCAGCACCCGCGCCATGCGCCCCTCGCTTTCCAGATCCCCGGCCAGCCGGATCACCCGCCCCAGGCGAAAGCGGTCACTACCCCAGGCGGCCTCGTTATAGATGCGTACCTCGGACCCGGTCTGCTCACCACCCCCGGGGAATGTCAGCCAGCGCAACTGGTCCACCGGTACCGATAATTCCAGCCAGTACTGGTCCGTGCCCACCAGGGTGGCCAGCCGGCTGGCGGTGGTAACGCGGGTCCCGGCATTTACATCGCGGCTCTGCACAATGGCATTGAACGGCGCCAGGATACGTGTACGCTGCAGATCCAGCCGGGCCCGATCCAGTACGGCCTGCGCCTGGGCCACACTGGCACGCACCGCTTGCAGCTGTGGCTCACGCAGCATCAGTGCGTTGTTTTCCCCCGGCGTGCTATCACCCAGCATTTCGAACTCCCGCAGCGCAATGGCCTGCTGGCCTTCCTCGATACGCAGGTTGCTCTGCGCCTGGGCCAATTCACTTTCCCGCTGCCGCAGCGCCAGCTCATAGTCGGCGGGATCGATGCGCAACAGCTCCTCGCCCTTGCGGAAACGACCACCGGGCAGCAGTTCATCACTGATCTGCAGCACCTCGCCACTGACCTGCGGCTGCAGCATCACCTCCCGCGCCGGCACCACCGTGCCCATGGCCTCGACCTCCGCCACCACATCTTCGCGGACCACCGGCAACACCTCCACCAGCCGCGCCTGCCTGGCTGCCGGTTCACGCCTGGCCTTGGGTGCCGTGGTCACCAGTGCCGTAGCGATGCCGGCCCCGATCAGCAATGCCAGCAGGGGCAGGATGAAACGCAGCCGGCGTCGGGAAGGGGTGGCTGTGGCGGCAGGTTTATTCGACATCAATCTGTCCTGTGGCTGCTTCAATACTTCGTACCTGAATGTTCAGTGCAAGATTCCCGCTCTCCCCGGCCCTCTCCCGGAGGGAGAGGGGGAATACAGCATCGAGAGTCCGACAGCGCTTTCATGAGCCTTCCGCCATAGCAGCCCCGGGGCGTACCGGCGTCCAGCCACCGGCCAGCGCCCGGTGCAGGGCGATACGGTATTCGATCCATTGCCGCCGCGCCTGCAATCGGGATCGCTCCAGTGACTGGTCGGTAAGCAGGGCATTGAGAACCCGCAGGTAATCCACGGCACCATTCCGGTAACTGTCACGCAGACGCTCGATCGCCAGCCGGGACAGCCGCAGCTGCTGGTCGACACTGGCGAGGTATTCCTGCTGGCGCTGCTCCCGGGTCAGGGCATCCTCCACCTCGCCAAATGCATCCAGCAGCGTCTGGCGATACTCATTCAATGCCTCGGATGCCACCGCCTCGGTCCGCTGCACCTCGGCACGACGCTGGCCACCGTCGATCACCGGCAGCAGCAGGTTCGCCGCTAGATTGCCGATCCAGTCGTCAAACAGATCCGCCGAGCGGCTGGCACTCGCCGTCGCCGTACCCGACAGGCTCAAGCGGGGAAAACGTTCGGCCAGCGCGGCGGCCACCCGCCGGTCGGCCGCCTGCAACGTAAGCCAGCGCTGCTGTACATCGGGACGCTGCTGCAGCCGCTGCGCCGGCACACCGGTGCCCGGCAACTCCGGCAGTTGGACCTGCAAACCGGGCGCGGGTTCAGGAATCAAGGACGTGCCGGGGGCCTCGCCCAGCAGCACTGCGAGTTGATGACGCAACACCTGCCGTTGCGCCTGCGTCAAGGCAAGATCACCGCGCGTGGATTCCACCAGCTGACGCTGCTGCAATACATCGGTGGCGCCCACCTGACCGTGCTGAAAGCGCAACGTAACCAGCTCCAGCACCTGCCGGTTGGTGTCAAGCTGGCGCTGCTGCAACTCGGCCAGCGCCGACTGCTCCGCAAACTGATACCAGGCACTGGCGATCTGGGCCGACAGGGTCAGCGCCGCCGTCTGCAGTTGCGCAGCGCTGGCCTGCCGGTCCAGATCGGCGGCCTGGGCACTGGAACGCACCCGGCCCCATAGATCCACTTCGTAGGCCGCGCTCAGGCCTGCACTGTATTCGCTGTTCTCGGTGCCATTGTGTACCGAGGTACGACCGGCAGCGGCGCTCGCATCGAGCTGAGGGAAATAGCCGGCACGGCTTTTCCGTGCCAGTGCCGCCGCCTGATCCAGCCGGTCCCACACGGCACGCAGGCTGAAATTATGCTGCAGCGCATGGGCGATCAGCTGGTCCAGCTGCGTATCCTGAAAACCCCGCCACCATGCCTCGGTTACCGGTGCGCTGCCCGGCTGCGAAAAGCCCGCCGGCAGATCGGGCATGGCATGCTCGCGCGTCGGCAGGGAACTGCAGGCGCCAAGTCCCAGCATGGTCAAACCCGCGACCGCCAGGCGCAGGGCCGCAATCCTGAATGTCATGCTGATGGGGATACCGGGCATCGGTTTCAGTGCCTGAGTGGTGAGGATTCGCCCTGGGCGCGAATGGCCGCAATGCCGCCCAGGGAGAAATCGGTAATGTGCCGCGCCAGCACTTCCAGCTGCGCACGGGTGAAGCGTTCGCGGCCGAACAGCAGCTTGCGCCGGCCCTTGAAAAAATTCGCGGAGATACACTGGTTAATGAGGCTGATCTCGCAGTACAACAGTTGCTGTGCGCTGGCCTGCGGCCCCAGCAATTCACGGATCAGGGCATGGGTCTGGGTCCGCATCGGTCCCACCAGCTCGCGGTGCGTCACGGCAAACACCTCCGTCGGATTGACCATTTCCCGCATCACCAGCCGGAAACCCTCGCCCAGACGGCCATCATCAAACGGCCGGTGCAGCAGCGCCAGCACCAGCGCGTACAGGCGCTCTTCCGCGGCACTCTCCGGGGGCAGCCCGCCGTCGGTGGGATAGGCCTGCATGAAGGCCTCGAAAATGTGGCGCCAGACCTGCGCATAGAGCGCATCCTTACCGCCGAAGTGGTAGTTCACCGCCGCCACGTTGGCACGAGCGCGACGGCAGATTTCCGCCACGCTGGCATCGTGATAGCCCTTCTCCGCAAATACCTTGCAGGCCGTCTGCAACAGGCGCTGGCGGGTCTCGGCTCCATCTTTGCGGTTGGCACGCATGGCCGCCTCCCCTGGGAACAGGCAGATTAGTTTAAATTCTTATTTGAAATATACAACACAACAGGAAGCATGGAAAAACTGCCGGGGATACGGAATGTGCATGGAATGCCCCCAGCCACCCGGGACGGGAATCGAAGCAGGGGAGAAAAATGGTGGCTACGCCCTGATTCGAACAGGGGACCCCATCATTATGAGTGATGTG
>CBDUHN010000067.1:0-8933 GCA_965367295.1 uncultured Gammaproteobacteria bacterium
GTCGGAGCTTCGAACCCTTACGGGCATAAACAAAAAGGCCCGCTTGCGGGTGAGCCTTTCCGTTTATATGGCGCGCCCGGAAGGATTACCGGCCCTGCGGCCGTTCTGCGCGCCTTCGGCGCTGGTCGAACACCGATCGAATGTCGGAGCTTCGAACCCTTACGGGCATAAACAAAAAGGCCCGCTTGCGGGTGAGCCTTTCCGTTTATATGGCGCGCCCGGAAGGATTACCGGCCCTGCGGCCGTTCTGCGCGCCTTCGGCGCTGGTCGAACACCGATCGAATGTCGGAGCTTCGAACCCTTACGGGCATAAACAAAAAGGCCCACCCTTGCGGGTGAGCCTTTCCGTTTATATGGCGCGCCCGGAAGGATTCGAACCTCCGACCGCCTGGTTCGTAGCCAGGTACTCTATCCAGCTGAGCTACGGGCGCTTAAGAGCGGGGAATTATCCAGAATCCGGGTATAAAGTGCAAGTGTATCGCAGGATAAAACCCTGGATTGGCAGATTTTCGATTCAGAAAAAAGAACTACTCCACAATAAGAAGTGGGGCCACGAGGGGCCCTTTGTCTGGGTGGCGGAAAAAGAGAGATTACTCGGGCCATGCCCTCGCCCCTGCGGGGCCGTCGTCACTTACGGCGAACTTCTGCGCTGCCGGAGGCAGCTGGTCGAACCGGCTTCCTATATCGAGGCTTAGAATCCACCCTCGATAAACAACAAAGGGGCCTCACAGGCCCCTTTGTTGTTAATGGCGGAGAGAGAGGGATTCGAACCCTCGATGGAGTTTCCCCCATACGCCCTTAGCAGGGGCGCGCCTTCAGCCTCTCGGCCATCTCTCCTTCGTATGACCCGCGTTGCGAATCATGCGATTTTCAGTTTTCAGTACCCGGGGCTGCAGGTGCCCCATAACGTAACAGGCACCGGTTCTCTGCAACCTTGAGAAGGTGCGTAGGATACCGATGCCTGTTGCGTTCGTAAAGGCTAAATGCGCTGGTATGCGTTAATTGCCAGCCGCCTCGTGAGAGGTGTTCTCATCTTCCTGCTCGCGCTTGATGCGCTCGTAGATTTCTTCCCGATGGACAGAAACCTCTTTTGGGGCATTCACACCAATGCGGACCTGGTTGCCTTTGACACCCAGCACTGTAACCGTGACCTCATCACCGATCATGAGGGTTTCACCCACCCTGCGTGTCAGTATCAACATTCCCACGTCTCCTTACATGCACTCACTAACCAACTTCACGGATTCCGCGGTCGGCACAAAACACCCACGCGCCTGACGAAATTTGTGTCGGCCGCGCAGCGTGAAACTATAGCCCCAGATTTAACTAATTATTTTTATTAAGAATGACAACAATGAAAGGCGCTATTCACGCCTCTATCTGAACTCACTAGCGACTCAAGCCCCTGGGGCTTGAGCCAGTCCGAAAGCATCGTGCAAGGCCCGCACCCCCAGTTCCAGGTACTTTTCATCCACGACCACCGAGATCTTGATCTCCGAGGTGGAAATCATGCGGATGTTGATCCCTTCCTTGGAAAGGGTCTGGAACATGGTAGATGCAATCCCGGCATGGGAACGCATACCCACCCCGACAATCGAGATCTTGACGATCTTGTTGTCAGCGCTCACCTCCCGCGCCCCCAG
Source organism: uncultured Gammaproteobacteria bacterium (assembly GCA_965367295.1). Lineage (GTDB taxonomy): Bacteria > Pseudomonadota > Gammaproteobacteria > DSM-19610 > DSM-19610 > JAIVHA01. The sequence continues at coordinate 1,644 of CBDUHN010000067.1, forward strand.
TTCCTGGGCGGTTTTGGTGAGAATTTCCAGTGCCTTTTCGTAGTCGTTGCGGTGCACTGTGAAGGTGAAGTCGGTGGCCGTACGGTCCGGGCTCACGTTCTGCACGATCATATCCACCTCGATATTGGCATCGGCGATGGGACCAAGCAACTTATAGGCGATACCGGGTTGGTCGGGAACGCCCACAACCGTCAGTTTTGCCTCATCGCGATTGAATGCGATTCCGGATATCAAGGCCTGTTCCATTCCCTCTTCCTCATAGGTAATCAGCGTGCCGCCGCCTTCCTCGAAGCTGGAGAGCACACGTAACGGTACATTGTATTTGCCGGCAAATTCCACGGAGCGGATCTGCAGCACCTTGGAGCCCAGGCTGGCCATTTCCAGCATTTCCTCAAAGGTAATGCGGTCCAGGCGCCGGGCATCCGGCACCACCCGCGGATCGGTGGTATAAACCCCGTCCACATCGGTGAATATCTGGCATTCATCGGCCTTGAGGGCCGCCGCCAGGGCCACGGCGGTGGTATCGGAACCGCCGCGGCCCAGGGTGGTGATATTGCCCTGCTCGTCCACCCCCTGGAAACCCGCCACCACGACCACCCGGCCCGCGGTCAGGTCCTTGCGAACTCCGGAACCATCAATCTCCTGGATGCGCGCCTTGTTAAAGGCGTTGTCGGTGCGGATATGGACCTGACCACCCGTGTAGGAGCGCGCCGGGCAACCGCGCTTTTCCAGCGCCATGCTCAGCAGGGCAATAGTAGTCTGTTCGCCGGTGGCCAGCAGTACGTCCAGCTCCCGGGGGGTGGGGCGCGGGGTGATCGCCTTGGCCAGATCGACGAGGCGGTTGGTCTCACCGCTCATGGCGGAGACCACGACCACCACCTCATTACCGGCATTTTTATAGGCCATGACCTTTTCCGCCACCGCCTCGATGCGTTCCACCGTGCCAACGGAGGTACCGCCGTATTTTTGTACAATCAGAGCCATGATGATCCACATGCCGCAGCCAGGCTACGGAGGTTATGCCTTTTCATTAATGGTGGGATACCCACTGAACAACGAGGGAAACAAGAGCGCGATTAAACTACAAAATCACGCCGGATTAAACTGCCGCGGTGGTGCGTTCCCGTACCCAGTCCACCACCGAGGCCAGTGCCGCATCAAGATGTTCCGGCTGGGTGCCACCCGCCATGGCCATATCGGGCCGGCCACCGCCCTTGCCACCTACCTGCTGAGCGACCGCATTGACCAGTTCCCCGGCCTTGATTCGATCGGTCTGGTCCCTGGTAACCCCGGCAGCCAGGGAAACCTTGCTGCCATCCACTACGGCCAGTAGCACCGCGGCGGAACCGAGCTTGTTTTTGAGCTGGTCGACGGTATCGCGCAGGGATTTGGCATCGGCGCCTTCCAGCTTCGCCGCCAGCACCTTGATGCCATCCACTTCCACCGCCTGACTGGCGAGATCCGAACCCTGGCTGCTGGCCAGTTTGGCCTTGAGCTGGTCGAGTTCCTTTTCCAGCTTGCGGGTCTTCTCCACCAGCTGGCTCACCTTGGCCTCGGTATCGTCGCGCCCGCCCTTCACCAGCTGGGCGATGCGTTGCAGGTTCTTTTCCGTCTCGCCGATGTAGCGCAGCGCGGCATCCCCGGTGACCGCCTCGATGCGGCGCACGCCGGAGGCAATGCCCGATTCGCTGACGATCTTGAACAGGCCGATGTCACCGGCACGTCCCACATGGGTACCACCACATAGTTCCACGGAGAAATCGCCGATGGACAACACGCGTACTTCGTCACCGTACTTCTCACCAAACAGGGCCATGGCGCCACACTCCATGGCTTGCTCGATGGGCATGACGCGGGTTTCCACCGCCGTATTGCTACGCACCTGCTCGTTGACGATTTTCTCCAGCGTCTCAATCTGTTCCGCGGTGACCGGCTCGAAATGGGCAAAGTCGAAGCGCAGGCGCTCCGCGTTCACCAGCGAACCCTTCTGCTGCACATGATCACCGAGCACCTGGCGCAGGGCCGCATGCAATAGATGCGTGGCGGAATGATTCAGCATGGTGGCACGGCGACGCACCGCATCCACTTCGCCATTGACCGTATCTCCGACCTTGAGATGGCCTTCGCTCAGCGTGCCCAGATGGGCAAAGGCATTCCCCTGTTTCTGGGTATCCTGCACCTGGAAGCGACCTTCGCTGGAGAACAGCTGGCCCCGGTCACCCGCCTGGCCACCGGACTCTGCGTAGAACGCAGTGTGATCCAGCACCACCATGCCCTGCTCGCCGGCGTTGAGCTGCGGCACGGCCTGCCCTTCCCTGAACAGCGCGGTAATCTTGCTGGTGTCGGTGAGCTGGCCGTAGCCGGTAAAATCCGTACGCCCCTCCACTTCAATACCGGCACCATAATCGACCGCGAACTGACTTGCGGCACGGGCACGGTCACGCTGGGCGGCCATACTGGCCTCAAAACCGTCCATGTCGATCCCAAGGTTGCGCTCGCGGGCGATGTCGGCGGTGAGGTCGAGCGGGAAACCATAGGTATCGTAGAGTTTGAAGACTGTTGCCCCGGGAATCACGGCGCCACTGAGACCGGCGATGCTTTCCTCGAGAATCTTCATGCCATGGTCTAGCGTCTCGGCAAAGCGTTCCTCTTCCTGGCGTAACACATGCTCGACACTGTCACGCGCCCTGACCAGTTCCGGATAGGCCTCCCCCATCTGTTCGATCAGCGGCGCCACCAGCTTGTAGAAGAAACTGCCCGTGATACCCAGTTTATGGCCATGGCGAATCGCACGCCGTGCAATGCGACGCAGCACGTAACCACGGCCTTCATTGGAAGGCATCACGCCATCCACCACCAGGAAGGCGCAGGCACGAATATGATCGGCGATCACACGCAGGGATTTGTGTTCAAGATCGGTAGTGCCCGCCAGCGCTGCCACCGCTTTGATGAGGTGCTGGAACAGGTCGATCTCGTAATTGCTGTGCACCCCCTGCATCACCGCGGCGAGACGCTCCAGTCCCATGCCGGTATCCACCGAAGGCTTGGGCAACGGGCGCATGTTGCCGTCCTTGTCGCGGTCGAACTGCATGAACACCAGGTTCCAGATCTCGATATAGCGATCACCGTCCTCGTCCGGAGAACCCGGTGGGCCACCGGCCACATCGGGACCATGGTCGTAAAAGATCTCGGTACAGGGGCCGCAGGGGCCGGTATCGCCCATGGACCAGAAATTATCGCTTTCATGGGGCTTGCCGCCGGGCTTGTCGCCGATACGGGTAAAGCGCGCGGGGTCGATGCCCATTTCCTTCAGCCAGAGATCCGCCGCCTCGTCGTCCTCTTCATAGATCGTGACCCAGAGCTTTTCCGGTGGCAGCCCGAGGGTGCCGGTCAGGAACTCCCAGGCATAGGCGATGGCGTCACGCTTGAAGTAATCGCCGAAGCTGAAATTGCCCAGCATCTCGAAAAAAGTATGGTGGCGAGCGGTATAGCCGACATTTTCCAGGTCGTTGTGCTTACCACCCGCGCGTACGCAGCGCTGGCTGGAGGTGGCACGGGTATAACTGCGCTGATCCTTGCCCAGGAACAGGTCTTTGAACTGCACCATGCCGGCATTGGTGAACAGCAGGGTCGGGTCATCGGCCGGCACCAGCGGGCTGGAGGGCACGATTTCATGGCCGCGCTCACGGAAGAAATCCAGAAATTGTTGACGCAGTTCTTTACTGGTGGACATGGGGTTATGCAGTCAGGGTTATTCAGCCAGGGCGTAATCCTAACACTGCCGGTATGAGGATAAATAGATGGAAATGGGGGAAATTTCACGTTTGGGAGGGGGAAATCCCCCGTCTGGGTGGTGGCTGCCTTATCGGACGGGAGAGGCCTGCATGGAGACCTTGACGGGTAGACACAAAAAACTACGCGCCTGGCCTGCTAATCAGGGTAGTGCCGAGCGAATCTGATCGTGACTGAAACCACGCTGTTGCAGGAAGCGGGTCTGGCGCATCCGTTGCTGGATATCCTGCGGCGGCTCCGCACCAAAGCGCTTTTCCCGTGCGGTACGGGCCTGCTCACTCCAGTCCTGTTCGAGGGCGGCCAGGGCCGACTCGATCCCGTTGCCATCGATGCCCCGTTCCTGCAGTTCCGCACGGATACGCAGCGGACCGAAACCCCGCTCGGCACGACTGCGCGCGTAACTCTCCGCATAACGCTCGTCGCTCTGCAGATTGGCGGCTGCCAGTGCATCCAGTACCGGCAGCAGATCATGCTCGGCAAAGCCTCGCTGCCGCAGCTTACGGATCAGTTCCAGGCGGCTATGCTCACGGCGGGCCAGCAACCCCACCGCCCGGACCTCAATATCGGCGGGACTGTATTCGGTCTCCCCGTCCATGCCCGCCGCTCGTACCAACCGGCCCTGCTGACTCAGGCTTCTTCCAGTTCCGCGTCGGCCTCATCCTCTTCCGCCGCCGGTTTCGCTTTCACCAGCAGTTCGGCGCGAATCTGGTCCTCGATGGATTTGGCGGTGTCCGGATTGTCCTTGAGGAACTGGCGGACGTTTTCCTTGCCCTGACCGATGCGTTCGCCCTGGCAGCTGTACCAGGCGCCGGCCTTGTCAATGAACCCGTGCTTGACACCCAGTTCGATGATCTCACCCTCGCGGGAGATGCCCTCACCGTAGAGGATCTCGAATTCCGCCTGGCGGAATGGCGGTGCCACCTTGTTCTTTACCACCTTGACGCGGGTCTCGTTGCCCACCACCTCGTCGCCCCGCTTGATGGCACCGATACGGCGGATATCGAGACGCACGGAGGCGTAGAACTTGAGCGCGTTGCCGCCGGTGGTGGTTTCCGGGTTACCGAACATAACCCCGATCTTCATGCGGATCTGGTTGATGAAGATCACCAGGGTGTTGGAACGCTTGATGTTGGCGGTGAGCTTGCGCAGGGCCTGGGACATGAGACGCGCATGCAGTCCCATGTGAGAGTCACCCATCTCGCCTTCGATTTCCGCCTTCGGGGTCAGGGCCGCCACCGAGTCGACCACCACGATGTCCACGGCGCTGGAACGCACCAGCATATCGGCGATTTCCAGGGCCTGCTCGCCGGTATCCGGCTGGGAGACCAGCAGGTCGGCCACATTGACACCAAGCTTCTCGGCATAGGTGGGATCCAGGGCATGCTCGGCATCCACGAATGCGGCGGTACCGCCGGCCTTCTGGCATTCGGCAATGGCCTGCAGCGTGAGGGTGGTCTTGCCCGAGGATTCCGGGCCGTAGATCTCGATTACGCGACCACGCGGATAGCCACCCACACCCAGGGCCACATCCAGCGCCAGGGAACCGCTGGACACCACCTCCACATCGCGGGCACCCACGTCGCCCATGCGCATCACGGCGCCCTTGCCGAACTGTTTCTCGATCTGGCCCAGGGCCGCGCTGAGTGCCTTGCGTTTGTTGTCATCCATCGGTGTTCTCCCCATCGTTCGGTTGCTGCCGGGATCATCCTTGCCCGGGATCGGTATAAAACGGCTGCGATTATCACACAGGGCCCGCGGCTGGCTGTAGCTCCCGTAGCCGACAAAATCACCCAGGTGTTTTGTGGTTGCGGGTATTTTCACGGCCTGGTCAACCAGGCCGGGCACCAGTCCGTCGAATCACGGACTGGGTAAATATACAGTAGTCCTGAATCCGCTGACAAGGGGTGATTGCATCTGCATCCCCGGCACCCGAAACCGCCCCGGGGAAATACGGATCACCGCGTCATCGCGATGCGGTCCCCAACCGGCCCCTAGGGCAAATCGGGCGCCAGCAGTGGCCAGCGGTCGATGACCTGGTAACGCGGCCCCGCCGCTTCGCTGATCGAATGCACCAGCACGAAATCCCGCACCGACCAGTGGATGGGGGCGACCGGCTCCACCGGGTGCTCGCCACCGACCTTGCGGGCCAGCGTGACATGGGCCTGGTAGGGGCGGTGTTCGGGGATAAACCCGCAGGGGCGCAGCGCCTGCTGCAGATCCGCGGCCAGCTGCGACAGGATCACGTGCGGCCTGGCCGGCGCCAGCCATTGAATGCGTGGTTTCGGCCAGGAACCGATCCGCTCCAGCACCAGCTCAAAGGGCTCGGCACGGACTGCCGCCGCCGCGGCCCGCATCTCATCGCGCACGGCGGCATCCACGGCGCCGACAAAGGCCAGGGTGATATGGAAATTGTGCCTGGGTACACGGTGCGCACCGCGCGGCGCTACCCGCCGCGCCAGGCCCTCGATACGATTACGCACCACCACCGGCGGCCAGAGGGCGAAAAACAGCCGCTGGGAACCCGTCATCAGGCCACCGCCGGTTCATTCACCCAGTGCATCCAGTACGCCCTGCAGGGCATAGGCCACCGCCTGGGCGCGCACCGCATCCCGGTCGCCGCCGAACCGCTGCTGGGCGGTACGGGTTTCACCGTCGCGTACCGCCCAGCCGAAACAGACCAGCCCCACCGGTTTTTCCGGTGTACCTCCACCGGGACCGGCAATGCCGCTGATGGACAGGCTGATGGTGGCCCGGCTGCGCGCCAGGGCACCCTCGGCCATCTCCCGCACCGTCGCCTCGCTGACCGCCCCGTGGGCCACCAGGGTCTGCTCGCGCACCCCGAGCAACTCCTGCTTGGCCAGATCGCTGTAGGTCACGAAGCCACGGTCGAACCAGGCCGAGCTGCCGGCAATGCCGGTCATCTCCTTTGCCACCCAGCCGCCGGTGCAGGATTCCGCCGTGGCCAGCTGGAGGCCCTGCCGCCGCAGCCGCTCCCCCACCCGACGTGCCAGCGTTTCCAGTTCCGTGTTCATCAGGAAAATACCTGCCTGTCAGCTACGCATCTCGACAATGGCGGTGCCCACCTCATAGCCACCATCCGCCGCGGGCAGTACCCGCACCACATCCACAATGGCATTCAGGGCCGGCACCACGGCCAGTGCCGGGGCGATATGGATTTCCATCCGGGTACCCAATGCCGGTGCCTCATCAAGCCGAAACAGGGCACCGGTGGCGCTGAGATTCACGCACCGCCCCGTGAATGCCTGTCCCGTACCGAGATCCTGCAGTGTCAGGGCACAATCCAGCGTCATGCGAATAAAATCCCGCTTCTCTTCGTAGTCCCGGCTTTCGATCGGCATACGTACTCCTCTGGTTGGTTCGCTCCTAGGTATCAAACCCCCCGCTCCAACGCAAGGCTTACCCGCCCCTCCCGCATTGGTTAGACTTGCCACCGATGTCCGCCGAGCCCAAAAAACCGCAACACACCCCCATGATGCA
>CBDUHN010000068.1:0-8047 GCA_965367295.1 uncultured Gammaproteobacteria bacterium
CCGCCGAGAAGCACAGGGCACCCGCGTAGCGGGCAAGCCGTCGGGCCACCTTTCTTTTGGTTCGTTTTCTTTGGCGGGGCAAAGAAAATGAACCCGCCCGGCAAGGGCGGAAGGAAGGCCAAGGCCCGGGCACACCAACCAAAAGAACATCAGCCCACTACAACGGCAACCCCCGCGCCAGCCGCGGCAGTTTCCCGGCCCGCCCCATGGTCAACTTACCGAACAACCGCTTGGCCGGTGGCAGCAGGTCGAGCGCCACCATGCCCGCATCACGCAACACACCCAGTGGTGCCAGCGGGTTCACGAACAGCCGCGCCAGGGTGTCGGTAAAGGCAATTACCCGCCTGTGATCAGTACCGCGCCAGTCGGCATAGCCCTGCAGCAAGGCACTGTCGCCCACGTCCAGTCCCGTTGCATGGGCATCCACCAGCAACTCCGCCAGCACCGCCACATCCCGCAGCCCGAGGTTAAAACCCTGGCCGGCAATGGGGTGCAGGGTATGTACGGCATTGCCGATCAGGGCGATACGCGGACGCACGGACTCTTGCGCGCGCACCAGTGACAGCGGATAGGCATGGCGCGAACCAACCCGTTCGAGACGCCCGAGCCGATGTCCGAAACGCGCCTGCAGCCGCGCCAGGAACTCCGTATCCGGCAGGTGCAGCACCTCATCCACCTGCCCGTCCTGCACCGTCCACACCAGCGAACAGCGCCCCTCACTCATGGGCAGCAGTGCCAGTGGACCGGTATCGGTGAAGCGCTCGTAGGCCACGTTCCGGTGCGGCAACTGGGTACTGATGTTGGCAATAATGGCGGTCTGGCCGTAGGCCCAGCGGGTGGTGGGAATCTGCAGGGTCTCGCGCACCTGCGACTGGGTGCCATCGGCCGCCACCATCAACTGGCCACGAATCACCTGGGTCCCCTGTTCGAGCCCAAGGGTGACACTGACACCCTGTTCATCCACGGCGAAATGACGCAACTGTGACGGACAAAACAGATCCACCGAGTCCAGCGCCTCCACCCGCGGACCCAGCACCGCGCCCAGCGCCCTCGCCGGCGCCACATAACCCAGCGCCTCCACTCCTTCTTCCTCGCGCTGCAGGCGGGTGAAACCGAAGCGACCGCGATCAGAGGTATGAATGGTATGAATGGGCGTGACGCCGTGGCGGAGATCGTCCCACAGGCCCATCGCATCAAAAATACGCCTGGTACCCTGCGACAGCGCAATGGTGCGCTCATCATAGCTGGGTTGCTGGCCGGACTTCAGTGGCACCGCCTCCACCACTGCCACGCGCATACCACGCACGCCCAGGGCACAGGCCAGACTGGCTCCCACCAGGCCACCACCAACAATCAGGACATCGTATACCTGGCTCATGTCATAACAACCTGTAGGCCCGAATTCATTCGGGCAGAGCATGGCGCAGAAATCGTCCGAATGAATTCGGACCTACAAAATCCAGGACAAAACATACGAATGCATCACCCCGCCATCAAGGCCTCAATCTCTTCCACGGATTTGGGCACATGCTTGCTCAGCACGTCATACCCATCCCTGGTCACCAGCACGTCATCCTCGATGCGGATGCCAATGCCCCACCACTTCCTGGCCACCCCCTTGCTGCCGATGGGTATATACAGGCCCGGCTCCACGGTCATGACCATGCCCGGCTCCAGCACCCGCCACTCCTCACCAACCTTGTAGTCACCCACGTCATGCACATCCATGCCCAGCCAGTGGCCGGTACGATGCATGTAGAATTTCCGGTAAGCACCATCCTTGATGAGCTGGGCCGGACGCCCCTTGAGCAAACCGAGCTTGACCAGCCCCCTGGTCAGCACCTTCACCGCGGCATCATGGGGCGCATTCCAGTGATTACCCGGGTAGACCTCCTCGATGGCGGCCAGCTGGGCGTCCAGCACCAGGTTATAGAGCTGCTGCTGCGGTTCCGTGAACCGTCCGTTGACCGGGAAGGTGCGGGTGATGTCCGAGGCGTAGTACTGGTGTTCCGCGCCGGCATCGATCAACAGCAGGTCACCGTCCCGCAGCACGGCATTGTTTTCGGTGTAATGCAGGATACAGCCATTGTCACCACCGCCAACGATACTGGAATAGGCCGGCTCGCAGCCGTGGCGACGAAATTCGTGCAGAAACTCCGCCTCGATGGCGTATTCCATCATGCCGGGTTTGCAGGTGCGCATGGCACGCTTGTGTGCCTCGGCGGCAATATTGGCCGCCTCACGCATCACCTTGATCTCGGCGCGACTCTTATACAGCCGCATGTCATGTACCAGGTGATCCAGGGCAACGAATTCGTCCGGGGTGTGTACGCCGCTGCGTGCCCGGCTACGGATCTCCTTCACCCAGTTGATCACCCGGGTATCGAACTCCGGTGCTGCGCCCATGGTATAGAACACCCGCTCACGGCTTTCCAGCAAACCGGGAAGGATGTCGTCGATATCGGTAATGGGAAAGGCGTCGTCAGCGCCAAACTGTTCCACGGCGCCCTCGGTACCGGCGCGGCGGCCGTTCCAGGTCTCCATCAGCGGGTCGCGCTCGCGACAGAACAGGATGAACTCGCCATGGGCACGACCCGGCACGAATACCGCCACTGCCTCGGGCTCGGCAAAGCCGGTCAGGTAGTAGAAGTCACTGTCACAGCGGTAGGGATGCTCCACATCCCGGTTGCGCAGCCGCTCCGGCGCCGTGGGCAGGATGGCGATGGCATCATTGCCCATCATGCGCATGAGCTGTTTGCGACGGCGGGCAAATTCACTGGCGGCAATCATGTGGTTCCCTCGGGTACAGTATGGAAAAAATCGGGCACAGCATAGCAAACCATCCAGCGCAGCGAACTTATTGCAGCCGTGGCGCAGCCGGCAGCGGCTGCAGCTCCTCGTGCAGCATCAACACCCCCATGCGCAGGTATTCCTGCAGTTCCATGTAGGCCTGCTCGTCTTCCTCTGTGGCGCCCTCGAAATCAAAGGCCACCCGGGCGATGTCCATCATGTCCCGCAGGAAATCCTCGCCGTCATCTGACAAGGTCCGCTCCTTGTCCAGCCCTCCCAGCCCCAGGCCGGTACTGAAACCTTCGCACCAGCGCCCAAGCGATTCGGCGCGCTCCTGCAATGGCAGCTCGTCACCGGGCAGCAGCGGGGTAAATTCCAGTTCCGGGCTATTGAGTTGTGCACGCAGTTCCTGAAACAGCTTACCCACCGCCAGCGCGGCTTCCTTCACGGCCGCGCTTTCCCAGTCCACGTCACCGAACAACTGCGGCAGCCAGGCGGCCGGGTCCAGACCACCGGCTGCACAGAGCACACCACAGACAAAGCCATGACATTCCGCCGCATCGGTGGCGGTACCGGCCCGTTGCAGCCGGTCATCCAGGGTTTCGAAATCGTCGCTCACGCCGTCTGTCCTTAGTATCTGTCCTCACCGTATTCGCGGCATTATCGCACATCGGCATTCGGGGCGGCCGTTGACCCGTAATTGCGCCGGCACTATAGTGGTCCACATGTCGAAAAAGACCGCACAATCCGTCACGGAACAGGAACTCAAAAAGCTGGAATACCGGCTCGACGAGCTCATTCAGACCATTAACCGGCTGAAGGAAGAAAACCGTTCCCTGCGCACCCAACAGGACAATATGGCCTCCGAGCGGGCCGGCCTGATCGAGAAAAACGAGCTGGCACGCAGCCGCGTCGAGGCCATGATCAACCGCCTCAAGCTGATGGAACAAGGGGCATGAGCAAAGAAATCAAACCGGTCACAGTGCAGATCCTCGACAAGGATTACCTGGTTTCCTGCCCCGAGGACGAGCGTGACGCCCTGACCGCCTCCGCCCAGTACCTCGATACCAAGATGCGCGAGATCCGCTCCTCCGGCAAGGTGGTGGGCGCTGACCGGATTGCGGTGATGGCCGCCCTCAATATCGCCCACGAACTGCTCGACAAACAGCACCAGAAGGACGATTACCAGCAGTCCATCAGCAGCCGCATCCGTGCCATCCAGAGCAAGATCGAGCTGGCACTGAATGCCGGTAATCAGCTGGAGCTGTAAGCCAGCCACATCCGGGGTATACTATTCCCAAGTTCGATTCAGGCATCCCCTGCTGTGCTCGTTAGTGGGTCGTCACTCCCTTGAGCCTAAGTACGATCCCCGGGGACGAGATAGTTTGGTATCCGTGTGCAGGTCCGACCTGTTCGGAAAGCCTTACGATATCAACCTTGCCCCCACCTTGAACCACTGGTTCAAGGCCCACGACCGGCGACGGCACGAGTGGAGGATGCCTCCTTATTTCCCCGATCAGCCCCATGCCGACCCGAGCCGATGTCCGTAAACGCCTGCGCGCCGCGCGCCGGTCTCTCACCCCGCGGCAACGCGAAGCCTTTGCCCAGGCCCTGGCCCGGCAACTGGGCCGCCATCCGCTGTTCATGAACAGCCAGCGTATCGCCGCCTACCTGCCGGTCGATGGAGAAATGGACCCCATGCCACTGGTCTGGCGCGCATGGGAATTGGGCAAAACCATCTACCTTCCGGTACTGGTACCCTTCGGCCACAATCGCCTCTGGTTTGCCCCGTTTCATGAAGGCGACCCGCTGGTGTGCAACCGCTTCGGCATCGCCGAACCGGCACGCATCCACCACGAACGCGCCAATGCCATACAACTCGATCTGGTACTGGCCCCACTGGTGGGCTTCGACCCGACAGGCAATCGCCTCGGCATGGGTGGCGGCTTCTACGACCGCAGCTTCGCCTTTCTGAACCAGCGCCAGCACTGGAAAAAACCCCGCCTGATCGGCATGGCATACGAATGCCAGCGGGTACCCTCCCTGCCCCATGCACCCTGGGATGTGCCGCTGCACGCCATTGCCACGGAAGCACGGTTGCGTATCATCGGGGAAGCGAAATCATAGGCACGGATAGAACCCAGGGAACCTCTGATTAATTCATCTTTGCTTGAGACAGCCCGAAAGCTGAAGGCATTCGCATCTACAACAAGATTAATGTTTTATCCATGTCCCATCTTTATTTCCATACTAGAGAATCCGCAATGAACTACTGGCTCATGAAATCCGAACCCGACGTATTCGGCATCGATCACCTGAAGGCCATGCCGAAAAAGACCGAGCACTGGGATGGCGTGCGCAATTACCAGGCGCGCAACATGATGCGCGACGAAATGAAAAAGGGTGACCCGGTGTTTTTCTATCATTCCAATTGCGATGAACCGGGCATCGTTGGCATCGCCGAGGTGGTCAGGGAGGGATATCCGGATCACACAGCGTTCAACCCGGAGACCAAGTATTACGACCCCAAGAGTGATCCGGACAATCCGCGCTGGTATATGGTGGATGTAAAATACAAGCGCAAACTCAAGCGCACCATTACCCTCGCCGAACTAAAGGGATTGAAAGAACTGGAGGATTGTCCCTTGGTGCGCAAGGGCAACCGGCTGTCGATCATGCCGATCACCAGGCAACAGTGGGATTTCATCCTGTCCCTGGAATAAAAAACCGCTACGTACCCTTGTGGGTCCAAATTCTTTCGGACGGTTTCCCCATGGTTTGGCGGGCTTGCCCGAATGAATTCGGACCCGCAGAGGGCATTTTCAGGTCGGATACAGAGACGTTACCCCTTGCCCAGGAACAGGTCATAGGCCGGGTTGTCATCCTCGACCCAGTAGCGATAACCCAGGGTGTCGAGAAAACCCTTGAAGGCAGTCCGATCCTTGCCGGGCACCTGCATCCCCACCAGCACCCGGCCATAGGCGGCACCGTGGTTACGATAATGGAACAGGCTGATGTTCCAGTGCCGACCCATGTTGGTGAGGAAATTCAGCAGCGCCCCCGGGCGCTCGGGAAATTCGAAGCGATAGAGAATTTCATCCACATGGGCCGGGGCATGGCCGCCCACCATGTAGCGCACATGCAGCTTGGCCATTTCATTATCGGTCAGGTCCAGCACCGCATAGCCATCCGCACGCAGTTTCCCAACCAGCCCGAGCCGTTCCTCATCACCCCCATCCAGCTGGACACCGGCAAACACATGGGCCGCGGCATCATCGGCATACCGATAATTGAACTCGGTGATACTGCGCTGCCCCAGTGACTTACAGAAGCGACGGAAACTGCCCGGCTCCTCGGGAATGGTCACCGCCAGCAATGCCTCGCGGCGCTCGCCCAACTCGGCGCGCTCGGCCACATGACGCAGGCGATCAAAGTTGATGTTGGCACCACTGTTGATCGCCACCAGGTTGGCATCGCGAATACCGGTGCGTTCCACGTATTTCTTGATCCCGGCGATGGCCAGCGCACCGGCCGGTTCCACCATGGAACGGGTATCGTCAAAGATATCCTTTATAGACGCGCACAGCTCATCGGTGGACACCAGGATCATTTCGTCCACGTATTTACGTGCGATACGGAATGGTTCCTTGCCGGCCTGACGCACAGCGACACCATCGGCGAAGATCCCCACCTGCTTCAATATGACACGACGGCCTTTCTTCAGCGCCTCGTGCATACAGGGCGCGTCTTCCGGCTCGACACCGATCACCTTGATCTCGGGGCGCAGCAGCTTGATATAGGACGCGATGCCGGCAATCAATCCGCCACCGCCCACCGGCACGAACACCGCATGCAGATGGTCACGCTTCTGGCGCAGGATCTCCATGGCCACGGTACCCTGTCCGGCGATCACCTCTGGATCATCATAGGGGTGGATAAAGGTCAGTCCCTTGTCTTCCGCCAGCAGCCGGGCATGTTCATAGGCCTCATCGTAGGTGTTGCCATGCAATATTACCCTGGCACCGAAACTGCGCACGCCTTTCACCTTGATGGGCGGCGTGGTCAAGGGCATGACGATGGTGGCCTTGACCCCCAGTCGATGGGCACTGAGTGCCACACCCTGGGCATGATTACCGGCGGACGCGGCAATGATCCCGGCGGCGCAGGACTCCGGCGACAGGTTGGAAATCTTGTTGTAGGCCCCGCGCAGCTTGAAGGAAAACACCGACTGCAAATCCTCGCGTTTCATCCAGACCTGGTTGCCCAGCCGGCGGGAAAGCGAGCGGGCGAGGTCGAGTGGCGTTTCCTGGGCCACGTCATACACCCGGGAATTGAGGATCATTTTCAGATAACGTTCTGGCATGGCAGCTAAAGTAGCAGGTCAGCCCCACCTTGCATAGGCATCCCGCCCCCCATGACTTATGCTGGCCGGGCCGGTATTATGCAGCGCAATCGCGATTGGGAGAGAACCGAGATGAACCAGGACGAATTAAAAAAGCAGGTCGCCGAAGCGGCCCTGGAATATGTGGAAGTCGGCACCATCATCGGCGTCGGCACTGGCTCGACTGCCAATATGTTCATCGATGCCCTGGCCCGCATCAAGGGCAAGATCGAAGGTACCGTCGCCAGCTCCGTTGCCAGTGCGGACCGCCTCAAGAGCCATGGCATCCCGGTACTGGACCTCAACAGCGTCGATGAAATGTCCGTCTACGTGGATGGCGCCGACGAAGCCACCCGGCATCTGCACCTGATCAAGGGCGGTGGTGGCGCTTTGACCCGCGAAAAGATCGTGGCCGCCTGCAGCCGCAAGTTCGTCTGTATCGCCGATGAAAGCAAACTGGTGGACGTGCTGGGCCAGTTTCCGCTGCCCATCGAGGTCATCCCCATGGCCCGCAGCTACGTGGCCCGCGAACTGGTAAAGATGGGCGGCACCCCGGTACTGCGCGATGGCTTCACCACCGACAACGGCAACGTGATCCTGGATGTGCACAACCTGGAAATCCTTGACCCGGTGAAGATGGAAACGGAAATGAATCAATTAACCGGGGTGGTGACCGTGGGGCTGTTCGCCCATCGGCCGGCGGATGTGTTGCTGCTGGGCACACAGAGTGGTGTGAAGACGCTGGACTGAGGGATTGTTGTCCAAACATTGAAAAAATATACCCTGTAGGTCCGGATTCATACAGACGGTGTTCTTTCCCATTTGCCTGCTATTCCATGACTTTCCTTCCGCCCTTCCTGGGCGGGTTACTTTCTC
>CBDUHN010000069.1:0-7879 GCA_965367295.1 uncultured Gammaproteobacteria bacterium
CTGACCCCTTGATCACTGACCCCTTGATCCACCTTGATCCACTGAGCGTCCGAGTGAGCCGCAGGCGAACGGCTCGACCGATTTATTAGAAGCGATCTTCCCTGTGATGCCAGATACGAAGCACATAGATTTCGGTTTCGTGTACTAGATAACGAGCCAGATAGTTCCCAATCACCAGATCCCGGACCGCTTCTGGATTCGGCGCCCGTTCAACTCTGGTACCCAGCATCGGAAACTCTTTGAGCTGCGCAATGCCCTTAAGGATAGTGGACGCCGCTTTCTGAGCTGCGCTGGGGTTCTTGACCTCAATGAACTCACGGAGGCGGCGGAGATCGCCAACCGCCTCGCGGGAAAAGCGGACATTCATTTACCCGGAGGGCTCAACTCTTCACCGGAACCCCAACTTTTCAGCCAGGCATTCACCTCTTCCTCTGGCAGGCTTGAACCACTTTTTATCGAGTTCAGTGCCTCAAGCGTTTCAGACCACCGAACATCCTCGACAGACTGGCGCTCGATGTATTCTCTAATCGCCTGATTAATAATGTAATTCTTGCTTCGATCGAGCTTCACCGCCAATTCCTCGAGCGGACTCTCGAGCTCCGGCTGCAATCTGATGCTCGTTACTCCCATCACCAATACTCCCGGCCCTAATTACACTGTAATACAGTGTAGCCTTATAATTCGGATGGGACAACGTTTTCAAGCTTCTAACGTTCCGCATGAGCCGTGACTTGCCCTGGAGCGCAGCGGAAGGGTATGCCGTCGGACTCGATGCGGTTGTTATGCATTTTTCCAACCTTGAATGCGCTCAGCACATCGCGCAAACGCTTCTTCCGAGAACAGATCCGGATACTTCACGACAACGGCCTCAAACGCGTAGTCTTCTAGGCCCATTTCGAGCAAAGCGGTATACCCCGCAGTCTCTTGAGGCCTGTTGACGGCGCGTTCGACCGCCGAGAGAATTCCGTGCTTCTTAATCATTTGCCAAGTACGCGACGCATTTGTTTTCTTGCCATTCTTTGCGCTCAACACCTCTTCATACGCATAAACGGCTTCAGGGCATTCCCGCTCCGCTTCGGTTTTGGCTCCGTAAGTCTCTGCCTTCAACTGTACGGACCGCTGGCGTGCCTCTTGTGCAAGGTCGGGGCGACCTCTTTCCGTCGCGTTCTTGGCAAATATCTCGCAGTCGCGTGGAGTCTTTAGCTTGAGAACCCGCTCATCCATCATTTCTTTCCTGCATAACAGTGATTAGATGGAAAACGTTCACGTTGCAACACGAACTTTTTCCATCTATCCCGCTCTCCAAACTGGTTGCTTGTAGATACCGATCCAAACCTCAATACAAATAGTATTCCATCGATTCAACAGGCTACGAATGACATGCCTTTGATGCCCTGCGAATACACGCACCTTCATCCATGACGGAATACGGAAAACTTCCCTCTATCCGCCTTGCCGCCTCAGAAGTACCGCGCCAGCTCCACCAACAGGTAATCATCCTCCCGGAAACTGTACAACGGGTCCTGCTGCGGGTAATCCCCCCATATCCGCAACTCCCCGGTCAGTTTCCATTCGTTGCCCAGCCTTCGGCTGGCCTCGATGTTGTACAGGCGTCCGTCATGGTCCCGGTCGAGGAAGATGCCGGCGAGGATCTCCGTACTCTGGATATCATTGAAGGCCCAGCGGGTACCGATGAAGATGTCATCCTCGAAGGGCGTTGGGGCGGCATCCTTGCGATCATCGAAGGAGTATTCGAGCAGCAGGCCGAGGTCGATGGCGCTGTCGCGGATGCCCACCAGGGTGTATTCGAAGCCGCCGGTGGCGGCGCTGTAGGTGTCGCCCTGCCCCGTTCTTCTTATGGCTTCCAGTTTCCACAGCCAGTCGCCCTTGGTGGCCTGCAGGGAAAGGCCGGTCTGGTTAATGATGTCGTAGCGCGGGATCAGCACCGGGTTGCCGTCGGCGTCGAGGCCGGGCAGCAGTTGCGGGTCACGGCTGGTTCCGTGGAAGTGGGACAGCCCCCAGTCCCAGTCGCCCATGCTGTGGCTCCAGCGCAGGGCGGCGTCGATGTGACGTTCCTCGCGGGAGGATTCGTATTGCGGGTGGTCGGTATCCACCACCAGCGCGGTGCGCAGGCGGCCATCGGCGCCGGGGAAGGTGCGTTCACGAAAGCCGGGCAGGACGAAGAAGTCCAGTGTGCCCCAGTCCTGGATCCAGGCGAAGTTGATCATCGGCTGGCCGAGTTTGTCTTCGCCGTCGGGGTTTTCCACCAGGTCGGTCTGGTTGATGATGTCCACCAGGTGCTGGGATTCCGTGACGCCCCAGTACACCTTGCGGATGCCGGCACGCAGTTCCCAGTCACGGCTGGCCTTGATCCAGCTGAGTTCACGGATATCCACGTGACTGCGTTCGGGGTCGCGGTTGTCGATGCGCAGGAAGGGCACGAACAGGAAGCTCTGATCGCCGTTGTCCCAGGCGTGGTAGTACTCGGGCTGGGCGGAAAGGGAAAGCGAACTGGCGTCCTGGTCGGCAAAGGCCGGGGATTGCAGGAAGGTGCGCAGTTCACCGGCAACGTAGCCGGACCACTCCCCTGCACCCGCTTCTCCAATCATGGTGCCGAGACTGGCCAGCATGGCTGACCCAAGAACCGTACCCCGCATCAGCGGGCCCGTTTCAGGCTGTTCTTGTCGAAATCGCGATCAGTAAGGCCGGTGCGGAACTGGTAATCGGACCAGGTCAGGCGGGTGCTCTTGCCGGTCTGGTGATTTTCCATGAAGTATTCATCGGCGCGCCAGTACTGGTCCAGGTATTGCCGGTAATCCTTGAAGATCAGGGTTTTCAGCAGGGAGTCCTTGCGGTCGTAGAATACGATCTGCTGCGGCCGGTACTCGGCCTGGTCGATCCAGGCCACCTGGCGGGTATAGCCGGAGTTGGGATCGACGGGATAGCGTTCCATCACGAAGCAGGGCTGGCCTTCGTATTCTTCATCACGCAGGTATTTATAGGTGTACTTCTCCACCTCGTTGGAACTGATGTCCTCGTAGGCGAATTCACTGCCCATGAAGGGGCCGGACTTGTTCTTGGAGGAGATGCGCTTGACGCGCTTGAGCGCCGGCAGGTACAGCCACTGGTCGTCGGGTTCGAGCTTGTGGGTGAAGTTGAGGAAGGCGGTGCCCTTCACGTCCAGCGGTTCGTCGAAGATGGTCAGGCCCTTGTCGCCATCGCCTTCCACTTCGAGGTTGCGCACCCGGATGTTGCGCACGCTTTCATCCCCCTGCGCGTTGCGCAGGAGCATGGTCATGGCGGCGGTGGAATCCTGCCAGCCGGTATCGCGGCGATCGGCCTCGACGGCAATGGCCAGGCCCTTTTCCTCGGGGCTCTGGGCCCAGGCCGGTGTTTGCACGAGCGTCAATAACAGCAGCGCGAATATTTTTCCCATCCTACTTCTCCTCCAGTTTCATCAGCAGCGGCGGCAGCAGCAGGAAATCCGCCGCCAGCGCCAGGGCGATGGTGATGGCCGTCAGCAGTCCCATGCCCGCATTCAATTCAAATACCGATTGCGCAAGTACCAGGAAGCCGACGATCAGCACCACCGAGGTGGTCCACAGGGCGAGCCCCACGTTGGCGAAGGCATAGCGCACGGCATCGGGCGCCGACAGGCCATGATCCCGCTTGGCGCGCAGGTATTTGCTGAGGAAATGCACGGTGTCATCCACCACGATCCCCAGGGTCATGCCGGTAACCACCGACAGCCCCAGCCCCACCTGTCCCACCAGCAAGCCCCACAGCCCGAAGGCCATGCCCGCCGGGACCAGGTTGGGGATCATGCTCACCAGGCCGATTTTAACGGAACGCAGCGCCACGATCAGCACCAGGGAAATCAGTACCAGTGCCACAGTGGTGCCGCCGAGCATACTGCGGATATTGCGCTCGCCGATGTGGGCAAACATCACCGAGGGACTGGCACCATGCACCTGCATGGATAGCGGTGCATTGGCTTCCAGCCATTCCTGTGCATGCTGCTCAAGCTCCAGCAGGCGATTGCTGGAGATACTGTGCAGGATCACGCTGAAGCGGGTGGCGGACTTGTCGACGTTGATCTGGTTGTTGAGGTCCAGCCCGTACGGCAGGGACATTTCGTATAACAATAAATACTGCGCCGCCAGGTCGCGTTCCTCCGGCAGCCGGTACCACTGTTCATCGTCACCATGCAGGTTCTTGTTGAGACGGCGCATGGTGTCGGTGATGGCGTTTACGTGGATGGTCTCCGGCTGGGCGCGATACCAGTTGGCAAAGGCCTCCACCTTTTGCAGGAAGGCCGGTTCGCTGATACCGCCGGGCTCGCCGGATTCCAGGGAATAGTCGATGCGGTAGATGCCGGTGAGATGGTCGGTGGTGAAATCAGTGGCCTGGCGGAAATCCACCGTCTCATCGAAATACTTCACGAACTCGTCGTTGAGCTGATTGCGCGGCACCATGGCAACAAGGACGATGACCAGCAGCCCCATGCCCCACAGCAGCAGGTTGCGCCGGGCAATGACGAATTCCGCGAAACGGTCCATGGCCATATGGGACAGGCCGGTGCCTACCTTCACCCGCACCGGCAGTACCAGCATCAGCGCCGGCAGGAACAGGATGGAAAAGATGAAACCGGCGATCACGCCTATGGCGACGATATTGCCGAGGTCACGGAATGGCGGTGCATCGCTGAAATTCATACTGAGGAAGCCGATCACCGTGGTCAGACTGGTGAGCGCCACCGGTTGCAGGTTCACGCGCAGGCTTTCCACCATCGCCGCCTGCTTGCTCTGGCCCTGGCGCATGCTGTGCAGGAAGGTCACCAGGATGTGCACGCAGTGGGCCACCGCCAGGGTCAGGATCATGGTCGGGGCCGCCGAGGATGGTGGCGTCAGGCGGATGCCAAACCAGCCCGTCAGCCCCATGGCGGTGATGATGGAGAGGATGATCACCAGCATACTGGCCAGGGTGCCGCTGACCGAGCGCAGCAGCAGGGCCATCACCAGCAGCACCAGTCCGAACATCACCGGCACCAGGGTCTTCATGTCGTTGGCGCTTTCCTCGGAGAAGGCATTGTTCATCATGATCATGCCGGTGAGGTACAGGTCGATATCGGGATAGCGCTCCTGCATCTCCTGCGCCAGCGCGCGCGAGAACTGGACGGTCTCCGGCACTTCCTGCATCTGGTTCACACCGGGCAGCTGGATGGTGACATTGACGCCGGTGATCTTCCGATCTGCGGAGATCAGGCTGTTGATCAGCAGGGGTTCCGTGGTGGCGATATCGCCGATGCGCTGCAATGCCTTGGCATCGAGATCCGGGGCATTCTCCACCAGGTCCTCGACGATGAGGTCATCCTCCTCGCCATAGGTATGCTGAAAGTTGGAGATGGAATCGACGCGGATGGAATAGGGAATCTGCCAGGCCCGTTCAGTGAGGTATTCCACCGCCTCCAGAGTATGCGGCGTGAACACGTCGCCGTCCTTCGGTGCCAGCACGAACAACACATTGTCGGTTTTGGTGTAGGTGTTCTGCAGGTTTTCGAAGGCCTGCAGTTGCGGGTTCTCCTTGCTGAAGAACACCCGGTAATCGGCGCTGAAGCTGAGGAACTGTGCACCGTAGCCGGCGGCGGCCACCATCAGGATCGATAACAACAACGCCACGTAACGCCAGCGCACGATCCATTCCCCGTACATTTTACCCATTCTGATTATTGTCCTTGTCTGGTTTGGATCGTTTTTTTTGCAGGTCCGTTTTATTCGGCCCTGCAGGGGTACCTTTACGCCGAATGAGGTGCCCGCAGGCTGTGCAGATAATCCACCAGGCTTTCCGTGCAGGCTTGCAGCCGCTCCAGGCTCTGGGCATTTTTTGCCATGCCGATGCAGCCTTCGATGACCGCAATGATGAAAGTGGCGGTACGTTCACTGACCACGGTGTCTTTCACCGTGCCGGCCCGCTTGCCCTGCTCCAGCGCCGCCACCAGGCACTGGGTCCAGGTCTGGAACACGCTATCGATACGGGTGCGGAATCCTTCGTCGAGGGGGGACATTTCCTGGGCCAGGTTATTGAGCGGGCACCCCATGCCGGTAACATCAAAAGGTCCGCAACCATTGGCGATCTCAGTGACCAGTTCGATGATGGCCCCCACGGGGTCGTCACTGCCATGCAGTTTGCCCAACCAGATCTGCTCCACGGCATCGGCAATCACCTCGTCCACCACCGCATAACCAAGGGCGAGTTTGTTGGGGAAATGATGGTACAGGGCACCCTTGGTGAGGCCGGTGGTTTGCAACACCTCATCCAGGCGCATGCCCTGAAAACCCTTACGGTAAATCTCCCGGAAGGCGGCTTCGAGAATCCGCGTCCGGGTGGCATCGGCGTTGCGTTCCGCCCGGGTTTCGGGGGCCAGTACAGAGCTCATTTTGCTTTAATCCATTCGACTATGATGTTGGTTGATGGGGCGGGCCTCGTCGGCGCGAGGCCTCCCGGTTCGGGATTGTAGCGGACCTGATGCGAATCGGCTCACATTGCAGAATATGCCTCTTGACAAACCAATTGGTCGGTATGTAGTCTACATACCATCTGGTTTGTTAGCAAGCCCGCAAGGGACCCACAATCAGGAGATACAGGAATGAACGAAGCCACTCTCGAGGTTGTACTACCAACTGGACCAAACTCCGTCAGCACCTCTACCCTGGCACAAAAGCAGCGGATTTCCCTCTATGGTCGCGAGGTGAATGTCGAGCTCAGTTCCCGTGCGCTGCGTGCGATCGAACAGTTGGAGCAGCCCGTAGTGGTGGAAATGGAGCTCTTTTTCAGCTGTCTGGTGCGCAAACGGGTATTGATCAAGCCCCTCGCCGAGGCAAGCGTGCCGCTCTCGGAAATGACACCGATCCACGACCGCATGCACCTCAGTTTCCGCCCTGTGGTATCTGAACAATGCCGCATCGATGACCTGGGCGAAAATGCCCCGCCCTTGAAGACCATGCCGGTCAAGAAAAAGGGCACTTACGTACCCCGCTGGCTCACCCTCGACTTCCAGCACGGACAATGGTCCGGCGAATACGGCTTCTAATTATATAGTGGCTGTTATTACTCACATCACAGGAGAGATCACATGGCTACCACCACTGAAAACATGCAACAGGACCTGGCTGCAAACCCGCAAATGGATGCCTGGCTCAACCAGAAACTGGATGAACTGCTGCCGACGAAACTAAAGGAAATCGATGAGGCACGGACCCCGTCCATGTCCATCATTGCCACCAAGGGTACCCTGGACTGGGCCTATCCCCCGTTCATCCTTGCGTCCACCGCTTCGGCAATCGGCTGGGATACCTCCATATTCTTTACCTTCTATGGCCTGCTGTTGTTGAAGAAGGAACTGCCCTGCGAGGTCAGCCCGCTGGGCAACCCGGCCATGCCGATGAAGATGCCCTTCGGACCCCAGTGGTTCAAGAACATCACCTGGCCCATGCCGAATCTGATCATGGCCGGCATCCCCGGTTTTGAGAAGGTCGCCACCTCGCTGATGAAAAAGACGTTCAAGAGCAAGGGTGTGGCTACCGTCGAAGAACTGCGTGAACTGTGCATCGAGGCCGATGTGAAAATGGTTGCCTGCCAGATGACCGTGGACGTATTCGGTTTCGATCATTCCGAGTTCATCGATGGCCTGGATTATGTTGGTGCCACCTACTTCCTGCCGGTGGCCAAGGATTCGGATGTCTGCCTGTTTATTTGATCGCACGTAATCCTCCGTGGTGCAATGGCGGTGCCTGCCCTCTCCTTCCCCCGGGAGAGGGCTTTTTTTTGTGCGGAAGCCTGGCTGAATTTATTCGGGTGGTGTTCTTGTTGATTTTTGTGC
>CBDUHN010000070.1:0-7013 GCA_965367295.1 uncultured Gammaproteobacteria bacterium
CATCCAGCCGGTAGGCGGCATGGCAGGCGACGCATTGCGAAAGGATATCGCTCATCTGCTGCAGGCTGTGGCGTGGTTCGGCAAGGGATTCCGCATCCATGGCCAGTTGATCGAAGGCTCGATGCACACCGCGGCCCATGGTCTTGAACTCCAGTGGCAGGCTGGCCATCAGGCTGGGAGGAACGGCCTGTACGGCGGCGTTGCCCACCGCCCGGGCGGTCTCCGTGACAGTGGCCATATCCTCACGGGTCAAGGCTTCGCTGATGCCCTGCACGCTCACCAGGAACTGGCGCATTTCCGCCAGTACCAGGTTGCGGTCGGCGTTGCTGAGCTGAATGCTGGTACGGCCATCGGGGGAGGGCCGGGTGTCGCCCTGTATGAAAAATACATATACCCCTGCAGCAAGTAACAACAGGGCACTGATGGCAATCAGTCGCCATCGGAACAGTGCGGCTTGTACGCTCATCGAGTATCAGCTCCAGTTATAGATTTCATTAAAATCAGTGCCGTCAATGCGGTCGAAATAACGGGCGCGGTACAACAGCCGCGCTTCGTGCCCAGGAGAATCGGTGAAGCCACTGCGGGTGTGCAGCACATTATTGGAGATCAAGCCCATACCGCGTTCCAGGCGGCCGCGCAGAATAAAGGGCAGGTCGCTGGTGAGCAGATCATGCAGTGCCTTGCAGGCCTCTTCCAGTAGCGGATCCGCTTTCCATTCAATGCTACGGGTGCGGGCGGTATAGCGCATGTGCAGGGCCGGTCTGCGGGGATGGAGGCTGAACACGGGTCCGCTCTGGGGGAGGCGTGCGACACCCTGTTCATCGGTGCGGGCGGGGATGGTCATGGCATCGGGCTGCATCAGGGCCTCGATATAGGCGGGATTGGCATCGCGTAAAAAAATATAGGCCAGTTCCGGGTCGAGCAACTGGTTTTCCCCGCCCTCGGCCGCCGGGTGTACGCAGTGCAGGAGCAGACCGTATATCTGCTGTTGCGGCGAATTGTAATAGCCATCGGTATGCCACTGGATGGGCCGATTGGTATAGGGAATGAAGTGGGGATGGTCGCCCTCCGGGTTCACGGTCAACGAAGTGATGGCGTCGTCGTCGGCCAGCATATTGTGATCCAGGCGCTCCAGGCCGAAGGCCTTGCCGATCGCGCGGGGAATATCCTTGTGCTGTTCCAGCTGCGGGTTGCTGGCATAGAGCGCCATGTTGGTGTGTGCGCAGCGGGTCAGTATGGCGAGGTGCTCTCTTGAGGTGAGATGAGTCGGATCCTGAATTTCCACCAGCAACTGCTCGATACGGGTGGGGGCATGATCCAGCTTCCAGTCGCGCCAGAGGCGGTAGGCATAGTCCTGCTGCAGGTCGAAGGGATTGAAATCGCGGGGTGCTTCCAGTGCGTGTCGAGCATTATCCATGGCGATATTCCGGCAGTCTTGTGGGTAGCGGAACCCTAGCAGGGGAATGTGTCAATACAAATGACACAGATCAAATCGGACTTCGGGCGGGGGCGGGGACGGAATCTCGACGGGAGGCTGCGGGATTTCCGGTGGTGGGGAAGAGGGGGTTTCCGGTGGGGAGGTGGGTGGAATTTCCGGCTTGCCGGGTGGTGGCGGGGCCTCTGGCGGGTCGTCCGGTGGGGTTTCAGGGTCGCCGGCGATGGGAAAGGGCATGGCGGGTCTCCTTTGCGGTGGTTGCTATGGGGATTGTAGTCAGCCGAGGGAGAAACGTCCGAATGAGTTCGGACAAGACGCTATAACCAGGCGGCATCCCACAGCGGATATTCCCCGATATGCTGCACCAGTCCCGCCCGCAGGGGATTGGCCACCATTTGACGGGCGATGGCGCGCAGATCCTCTTCCCGGCGCAGGGCATGATCGAAATAGGCCTTCTGCCAGACTGGGCCGTGGCGACCCAGCCGCCGGTTGATCTGTTGTGCCGAGGTGGCCTTGAACCGCTTCATCATGGCCGGCAATGAGGTGTCTGATCGCAGGGTCAGTAGCCAGTGAAGATGGTCCGGCATGATGACCCAGGCATGGGATTCGATCATGCCTGCCTGCGCAGAGTCCTGCATTGCACGGCAGACCAGCCGCCCTATTTTCCAGTCCCGGAACCAGGGCTGGCGGCGGTGGGTGACAGTGGTGATGAAATAGGTTTGATGGGCGAGGGAGACAGGTCCCTTGCGCAGGTGGTCGTTTGGCATGATTTCCCTCCATGGAAACCGATGACCGGTGTGGTTGAGCCTGGGCCCCGAAGAGTGCGAATAACTTCGCATAGGTCCGAATTCATTCGGACAACCAGCCCCCTAGTGATACCGCCGCATCTGCCCCACCAGGATCCCCTGGATCTGCACCTGTTCGGGTGCGAAGGGCATCGGTGCCATGGAGCTGTTGGCTGGATGTAATACCACCTGTCCGGGTTTCTGTTCGATGCGCTTCAAGGTGGCCTCGCTATTGTCCACCAGGGCGACCACCACCTCGCCGTTGCGGGCATGGTCGCGTTGTTCGATGACCACCCAGTCACCATCGAGGATGCCGTCCTCGATCATGGAGTCACCGCGCACCTCCAGCACGAAGCAGGGCTTGTCGGTGCGCAACGGCGGCGGTACCTCGATGGTTTCCGGATTCTCGATGGCCTCGATGGGACGGCCGGCGGCGATGTAGCCCAGGAAGGGCAGGGCATCCTCGTTGACTGCATCCGGCTGGCGTAACACCACGCCGCGATGCTTGCCCTCCATGGGCTCCACCAGCCCGGCCTCGATGAGTGCGCTGATGTGTTTGTGCAGGGAACCGCGGGAGGCCAGCCCCAGGGCCTGACAGAGTTCATCAAGGGTGGGTGGGGAATCAAAGCGGTGTTCCTGCAGATAATCGTAGATTTCCTGCTGCCGGCGGGTGAGTTTTATATTCATCGGGTTAGCGTTCCTCGCTCAGGTGAAATCTGTTGATCGTTCTCCAGTGGTTCTATAGTATTGCATCAGAACCAAGGGAGAACAAGCATGGGGATTCCCGCCGAGCGTATGGATTCCGCCGCTGATCCGGTCCGGCAGCTGGCGGCCGCCCTGAAAGCCAAATACAAATCCCGCATCACCGGCGAACTGGTGATCCCGGCCCGTGCCGGCCGCTATGCCGCGCTGCCCGGGGAACTCGATGCGCGTCTGCGCACGGCGCTGACCGGTCGGGGTGTGGCCCGGCTCTACAGTCACCAGCGCCAGGCCTGGGATTCGGTACGAGCCGGGCGGCATTCCGTCATCGTCACCCCCACCGCCTCGGGCAAGACCCTGTGCTACAACCTGCCGGTGCTACAGGCGGCGCTCACCGAACAGGCCAAGGCCCTGTACCTGTTTCCCACCAAGGCGCTGGCCCAGGACCAGGTGGCGGAGATCATTGAACTCAATCGCGCCGGTGAGCTTGGCGTACGCGCCTGTACCTTCGATGGTGATACTCCCGGCGATGCCCGCAAGGCGGTGCGCACCCGCGGTGACATCGTGGTCTCCAACCCGGACATGTTGCACCAGGGTATCCTGCCCCACCACACCAAGTGGGCGCAGTTCTTCGAACAGCTGCGCTACATCGTCATCGACGAGATGCATACCTACCGAGGCGTGTTCGGCTCCCACGTGGCCAATGTGCTGCGCCGGCTGCAGCGTATCTGCCGGTTCTACGGCAGCGAGCCGGTGTTCATTCTCTGTTCGGCGACGATTGCCAACCCGCGCGAACTGGCCGGGCAACTGATCGGCGCCGAGGTGCAGGCCATCACCGAGAGCGGTGCCCCGGCCGGCGAAAAGCAACTGCTGCTGTGGAACCCGCCGGTGATCAACGCCGACCTTGGCATCCGTGCGTCCAACCGTTCGCAGACCACGCGCATCGCACGGCTCGCCACCAGGCGCGGATTGAAGAACATCCTCTTCGCCCAGAGCCGCCTCATGGTGGAAGTGCTCACCAGGTACATGAAGGACGTGTTCGACAAGGACCCACGCAAGCCACCACGGGTAGCCGCCTATCGCGGCGGTTACCTGCCCACCGAACGCCGCGCCACGGAGAAGAAACTGCGTGCCGGTTCAATCGAGTGCGTGATCGCCACCTCTGCACTGGAACTGGGCGTCGATATCGGTGCGCTGGATGTCTGCGTACTCAACGGCTACCCCGGCACCATCGCCGCCACCTGGCAGCGCATCGGTCGCGCCGGGCGCCGCAACCGCACTGCGCTGGGTGTGCTGGTGGCCAGCAGCCTGCCACTGGACCAGTACATTGTGCGTAACCCCGAGTTTTTCCTGGGCGCCGCGCCGGAACAGGCGCGAATCGATCCGGACCAGTTGCTGATCCTGGTGGATCACGTCCGCTGCGCCGCCTTTGAACTGCCGTTTCACGAAAGCGAAACCTTCGGCAGGGAAAATCTGGTCGAGATCTTGCAGTACCTGCAGGAGGAAGGCGTACTGCACCGTGAAGACCGGCAGTGGCACTGGACCGACGACAGCTATCCGGCCAATGCCGTGTCGCTGCGCTCGGTGGCGGAGGGGAATTTCGTAGTGGTGGATATCAGCGCGGGCGGACAGGACATCGTAGCGGAAGTGGATTATTCCAGCGCCGCGGAAACCCTTTACGAGGGCGCCATCTACATGGTGCAGGCGCGCCCCTACCAGGTGGAGCGCCTGGACTGGGACGGGCGCAAGGCCTTCGTGCGCCAGACCCGCGCCGACTACTACACCGATGCCATCGACTACACCCGCCTGAAGATCCTCGAGGCCTTCGAGCGCACCCCGCAGGGGCGGGGTGAAACCGCCCACGGCGAGGTGCATATCGTGCGGCGCATCGCCGGCTACAAGAAGATCCGCTACTACACCCATGAAAACATCGGCTACGGCAATATCCAGTTGCCCGACCGGGAGATGCATACCACCGCGGTCTGGTGGCAGCTGCAGCCCGGGGTGCTGGAGCAGGCCTTTGCCACCCGTCAGCAGGCACTGGACGGTTTTCTGGGCGCGGCCTATGCCATGCATCACGTGGCGGCGCTGCTGATGATGTCGGAGCCGCAGGATCTTGGCCGTGCCGTGGGCGACGGTGATGCGCAGTGGTTTGCCACCGTTGGCGTCCATGGCCGTGGTCAACTGCGCAACCTCGAAGGCGTTGAACTCGATGCCGAGACGCAGGCCCGCTTCCGGCCCGCGGTGTTTCTTTACGATCATTACCCCGGCGGCGTGGGTATTTCAGCACCGCTGTACGGCCAGTGCCAGCGGGTGGTGCGCGATGCCCATGCGCTGGTGAGTGCCTGTGGCTGTGTCCATGGCTGCCCGTCCTGTGTGGGGCCGATTCTCGCCTCCGACGAAGTGCGGGGATTTTCCCCCAGGGCTGCGGCCCTGACCGTATTGGAGTTGTTGCGGCATGACCATTAAAAACCGCCTGCACCAGCTACGCCGACAGAGTGGACAGGACTCCAGCACTCCACGGGCGGCCAGTATTGCGGAACGCATGGGGAAGATGCGGGTGCGCAAGCCGCCATCGCCCATGGAGGTGGTGAAAATCAGCGATGAGCTGCTGGCGGTGCGCGTCGGCGGGTGGGTCGAGGCACCGGGGCTGATCGTCATCGAACAACGGCTCAGCCGGCAGGAACAGCACGGTGGCTTCGTGTTGCAGCAGCTGTTTGCCAATGACGGTGTGTTGCCCGAGGTGGAGGGGATCGCGCCGGAATCGCTGGTCTTCATGGATACCGAAACCACCGGCCTTGCCGGTGGCAGCGGCACGCTGGTGTTCCTGCTGGGACTGGCGCGGCTCGAAGCCGACGCCCTGGTGGTGCGCCAGTACCTGCTGACGGCCTTTTCCGGTGAACAGCCCATGCTCACCTCGGCGTCCGCATGGCTGGCCGACGCACGGGCCATGGTTACCTATAACGGCAAGAGCTTCGACGCGCCCCTGCTGACCACCCGCGCCCGGCTCGCCGGCGTGGCGGATGCCTTTGGTGAACTGGAACACATCGACCTGCTGCACACCACCCGTCGCGCCTTCGGCTCACGCTGGGAGGACTGCCGGCTGGCCACGGTGGAAAAGGAACTGCTCAAATTCACCCGTCTCGATGACCTGCCCGGTGCCGAGGCCCCCGAGGCCTGGCATGAATGGGTACACCTGGGGCGCTTCGATCGCCTGCCCGGGGTGGCCGAACACAACTACTGGGACCTGGTATCCCTGGCGGCATTGCTGCCCCTGCTCGGTGAAGTGCATCGCAACCCGCGCATGTGGAATGCCGATGTACTGGCCTTTGCCCGCGCCCATATCAAATCCAAGCGTTATGAGCATGCCCGGCTGTTGCTGGAACAATGCCGTGAGGGCCTCTGTGACAAAGGCCTGCTGGAACTCGCCTGGCTGTACCGCCGCGACAACGACTGGGAACAGGCCCGCACGATCTGGGAACCGCTGGCAGAGGCGGGCAGCAGCGAAGCACGCGAATGGCTTGCCAAGTATTACGAGCATGTGGCCAAGGACCTGAAACAGGCGCTGGACCATGCCTATGCACTGCCCGAACAGGATTGCCACGACCAGCGCCGCAAACGGCTGGAGGACCGGCTGGCAAAGGCCGGCTGATCCCCCTTGCCGCACCCCTCTTTCCCTGTAGGTACGAATTCATTCGGACACTTTCAGCGCTCCAGGCCAATCCCCGTCAAACACCACAACCCAGGTGCTTCCACCCCTCTCTTTACCGAACGGTATATTCCGATCAGAGAGCCAGGAATCATGGTCGGTATATCCACGCCAATAACCGCGCAAGCCCGTTTTTCCCGCATTACTTCAACAGTATATCCTGCACGCTTTGGTTCCCGATCATGGATGTTATCGTGCACGCGCCCGTTTAACCCGGAAAAGGCCAGATAACCGGGCACCTGCACGTTATTACAGGCAGGCTTGCCAGTGATTGGAAAAAAAGTTTATAAATGAGCCAATAAAAAGAAAGAACAGGCAAGGGGCGGCGGGATGATATCGGGCACCTGCACTATTAACACCCACAATTGGCGATTAACCGGGCACG
>CBDUHN010000071.1:0-6442 GCA_965367295.1 uncultured Gammaproteobacteria bacterium
TATCTGTATTTTGACGACTTTGCACTAACCAGCTTAATAAGAATTCGGCTTCTGATTGATCCACCTTACCATCAGCAACTAGGCCCTTACATATACCTATTAAGGTATCAATTTGCCTGTCATCGATACTTTTCCGGTTAAACTTAGCAAGTAAATCCATTGATTATCCTTTTACACCTAACGTGGTGCTCACGCTTCGGCGCGCCAGCGACGATAGCGTGCAGCAACCTTGTTAAATGCTCCTGAGATAGGGAATGTACACGCACGGGATCGCTACGTTTATGCCGGTGAGCAGAATCCAATACGCATAGGACGAAAACCTAATGAGGAAGGGTCTACGCTGATTCAACGAGTTCTCCCATCCGTATTCGCCGGTCAATCCGTTTGCTCGCTCGATTCTCGCGATGTACTTGCCGGCGCGCAGGTTGCTCAAGTGCAGGCCGAACGCACGCAAGCCAAAGAGAACAGAGATGATCGCAGGACTCCAGTAGATAAGGCCCGGCAGTCCTCCCCCAGTTCGTGATGCAAGCCAACTCCAGACGAATCCGGACACTATGAGTGTCCAGCGCTCGAGACTGAGCAACTCGCGGGTCCTATCTTGAATCTGGTTCCGAAGCGAATCGCACTCCTTGTGTAGAAACGCGCGTGTGTGGTCTCCAAGGTCTGGCATCTGTCTTCTCCATTTAACAGTGATTAGATGGAAAACGTTCGTGTCGTAACACGAACTTTTCCATATAACTCCGCGCCGCTTGTTCTTACATCTCTTTAAAATCGGGAGCAAAGATACGTCAGATCCTGAGCCTATTCAATAAGATATATTGCGGTGCGTCAGTGCGCACTGCCCACATGAACCACATCTACTCGGGGAGAAAAATGGAAATATTCCATCTATCCAGCGACATCCCTACACGCACGATGCAACGCTACAGGGATGAAGCAGATGATCCTGTAAGCCGGGGAACTGGATACCGGATCAAGTCCGGCATGACGATGTGATGATGGGGATGTGCAAGTGACGCGGGTACTGCAAACAAGCGGGTATGCCGATCAGCGCCGCCCGGTAAGAAAGGTCAGGGCCATGTTGGCCTGCTGGCCGAAGTGTCGGAAGCTGGTGTAACTTTCCTCATCCAGCTCGCGACCGCTGGGATTGCGGTCGGCGTAGAACAGGCCGATGACCTTGCCCTGGATCTCGATGGGCATGGCGAAGAAGGCGCAGTCTTCGGTGATAGCCTGTACCGCGGGGGTCAGCAGGCGCTTGAGTTTCGCGTCCACCGGGTTGCGGATCCAGACCGGGGTGCGGCTGTCCATCACCTGGGTGAAGATGTTGGCCTTGAGCGGGCTGAGTTCGAAATGGAATTTGCGACGCATGAGGTCGGTGTCATGCCCCAGTGCATAGCGGGCCTTGAGGAATTGCTGGTCGGGGGTGCGCATGGCAAACAGGGTGCGATCCATGCCGATACCACGATAGATGCCTTCCAGCACCATTTCCAGCAGCATGTTCAGGTCCGGCTTACCTTCCATCAGCATGGACAGTTCGCGCAGGATCTGTAGCTGCAGGTTGGCATCCGGCTCCAGAAAGGACCGGGACTCGGCCACCACGTCCACTTCCACCACGGCCTGTGCCTTTCTTTTTTTAACGGGCTGGGGAATACGGCCACTGGCCTTGCCGGCGCCATACTGGGTGGCGATCTTGATGGCCTCTTCGGCATTCGCATGGACCATGGTGGTGAGTTCCTTCACCGGCAGGTACAGGCTCTCGGCGATGCGTTCCAGCATCGGCTTGATCTCGGGGTGGTCCCAGCCCTTCTCCGCGACACGCGCCAGTTCATGGCCCATGATCACGTTGCCGCAGCGCGGATGGGTATCCATCTTGCCTTCCAGCGCATGCTGCATCAGGTCACCCAGTTTCCATTCCTTGCTGAGTCCGAGGGTGAGTTCGGTAAGGGAAAAACCCAGCACCTCCTTCTGCACCTGGACCGGATCCGCGCCCGGCCGGGCCAGCGCTGCGTCCAGTTCCCGGCCCATTTCCCCGGAGAAGGTCCAGAAGGCCATGTCTCCGAGCTGGTACAGCAAGGTGGCGATGAACACCTCTTCCGGCGCCTTGTCGCCGCGTTGCTCGGCGAAGGCACGGGCCTGGACCGCGGCATGGAAGGAGCGCGCCATTTCGTCGAGCACGCGTTCTTTCTGCGCTCCCTTGAGCATGGATTCCACCACGGCGATGGACAGGCAGATACTGCGCACCTCGTCGAAGCCCAGCAGTACCACGGCCCGGCTGACAGTGCTGATGCTGCGCCCCGTGACGTTGAACAATGGACTGTTGGCGATGCGCAGCAGGCGTGCCGTCATGGCGGCATCCTGCAGCACCACCCGGGACAGTTCCGAGGCGGTGGAGTCGATGTTGCTGGTGACCTTGCCGATGTCCTGCGCGGTTTTGGCGAAGATGGGCATGCCCCGTTCACTGAGGCGCTGCACCCAGGGGCCCAGTCCCTGGGTATCCCGCTCCTGTTCAGCGCCAGCGGTTTGCGCCTCAGACGTCTCGTTTTCCGTTTCGTCCGCGGTTGGGGATACTGCCGTCACGCCCATTCTTCCTCGTTGATCTTCCACTGATTTTCCAGGATAGAAGTAACATCGGTTGACGTCGGTCTAACTTGAGTCCGGCTCGCGCAATCAGTACGCTGTAAGGCTCCCCGACCCAGCCACCCCAAGAGGCCACCATGCACGTTACACTGGTTCAGGTACAGGTCCTGCCGGACAAGGTGGAGGCCTTCATCGAGGCCACCCGGCATAATCATTTGGCCTCGGTACAGGAATCCGGCAACCGGCGTTTCGATGTGCTGCAGGATCCGGAAGATGCCACCCGCTTTCTGCTCTACGAGGCCTATGCCAGCGCGGAGGATGCCGCCGCTCACAAGCAGACCGCCCACTACGCCAGCTGGCGCGATACCGTCGCCGACTGGATGGCCCAGCCACGCCAGGGCATACCCATGACCTGCCTGTTTCCCCGGGGATGATGCCTATGCTGCCCACCTTTTCCATCGCCCGCCTGCCGCGGATCGAGTTCGGCTCCGGCGTGATCGAACAACTGCCGGCGCTGGCGGGCCGCTATGGCCGCCGCGCATTGCTGGTGCTCGGCGACGCCTCCTTTCAACGCACACCGCAATGGACAGCGCTGCAGGCGGGGCTGCGTGCCGCCGGCATTGAATGGCAACTCACGCGGGTGAGCGGTGAACCCTCGCCGGAGCTGGTGGATGCCGCGGCCCGGGAATTTCGTGCCGCTGAAATCGAAGTGGTGATCGGCATCGGCGGTGGCAGCGTGCTGGATGCCGCCAAGGCCATCGCCGGCCTGTTGCGGGTATCCCATTCGGTCATGGATTATCTCGAAGGCGTCGGCCCGGAGCTGCCCTACCAGGGGCCGGCCGTGCCCTTCATCGCCGCGCCCACCACCGCCGGCACCGGCAGCGAGGCCACCAGGAATGCCGTACTCAGCCGCCAGGGCAAAGACGGCTTCAAGAAATCCTTTCGCGACGAACAGCTGGTGCCCGAGGTGGCCGTGGTGGACCCGGACCTGCTGGCCGGCTGTCCACCGGGGCTGATCGCCGCCAACGGCATGGATGCCCTGACCCAGTTGCTCGAATCCTATGTCTCCCTCAAGGCCAACCCGTTCACCGATGCACTGGCGATCAGCGGCCTGGAAGCGGTGCGCGACGGTCTGCTCGCCTGGTACGAAGACCCGCAGGGCAACGCCACCGCACGCAGCGGCATGGCCTATGGCGCGCTGTTGTCCGGCATCACACTGGCACAGGTCGGCCTCGGCTCGGTGCATGGCCTGGCCTCACCGCTGGGCGCCTTCTTCCCCATCCCCCACGGCGTGGTATGCGGCACGCTGGTGGCCGCGGCTACACGGGTGAACCTCGACAGCCTGCGCGCCCGTGAACCGGACAACCCCGCACTGGCGAAATACGCGCAACTGGGCCGCCTGTTCCGGCAGCAGGATTTCGCCAGCGATGAGGGCGCGCAGGACGCCCTGGTGGACCTGCTCGAAGACTGGACCCGGCGCCTGAACCTGCCGGCCCTCAACCACTACGGCATCACCTGTGACGACCTCGAACATATCGTCGCCCACAGCCGCGGCAGCAGCATGAAGACCAACCCCATTGTATTGACCGACGAGGAAGTGAAGGCCGTGCTCAGCGCGCGCCTGTGAAACCGATGAAACCCTACGCCGAATCCTGCGACCAGAACCGCGACCCCATCCTGGCCGTCCTGCGGGAGGAGTTTGCCGACTGCCGCACCATTCTCGAAATCGGCAGCGGTACCGGCCAGCATGCGGTGCATTTCGCGCAATGCCTGCCGCACCTGCAATGGCAGACCAGTGACCAGCGCGAATATCACCCGGGCATCCAGGCCTGGCTCGACGAGGCGGGCCTGCCGAATACCCGGCCACCCCTGCCCTTGAAGATGGGCCATGATCCCTGGCCGGAACAGCGCTATGACGGCATTTTCAGTGCCAACACCGTGCACATCATGTCCTGGCCGGAAGTGGAGCAACTGTTCGCGGGGATCGGCACGGCGCTGTTACCCGGCGGGCGCTTCTGCCTCTATGGCCCGTTCAACTATAACGGTCGCTTCACCAGCGACAGCAATGCCCGTTTCGATCAGTGGCTGAAGTCACGGGACCCGTTGAGCGGGGTGCGGGATTTCGAGGCGCTGGACCGGCTGGCACAGGCAGCGGGTATGGAACTGTTGAGGGATCATGCCATGCCTGCCAACAACCGCATTTTGGTCTGGCAAAAAAAGGGCTGATACCCGCAGGAAGGCGAACAGGTATCAGCCCAGTGGCCTGACGACTTTGCTGAGGAATCCCGGATTACTTCGTCAGTGCGAGGAGCGAAGCAACGAGGATATTTCAATCAACCGGGATTCCCTAGCTATCCAGCTGACGTACAAACCAGGGGGTTATCACCAGCGCGAGGCCCAGTGCCATGAAGTACTCCCGGTACATTGCCAGATGATTGAGACTGAAGCCCGTCAGACCACTCTGGCCTGCCCAGGCTGCAACTGCGAGTGCTGCAATCCACTTGAGCATGATCTTTCTCCCTAACCGCTTCTGATTCGACGCTTGCAGTGTGCCCGAGTGATGCACGGGTTTCTGTGACGCGTTTCGTCACCTGATCAAAACCAGGTCACATTTTTGGGAAATCAGGGGGTTCGGGAGATCTGTGATGGACCCTGAAGGTCCTTCCGTGACGGGCGTCACATCCCAGGCGAGAAAAACGGCGGGTGCGAATTGATTCGCACCTGCAGGGTCCATGGCAAGATGAGATGCCAATCCTTGCGGACCTGAATCCACCCGGGGAAAACCTCAGCGCTTGCGCAATTCGAAAATGGCACATCCATATTGGCAATCAAAGTTCCGGGCCACGTCGGCATCAGGCAACCCCGCGCTCTCATGGAGATCCCCGCTATCATCGACATAGGAAAAATCCACGATGTCGTATTTCGGTTTGATCAACTGAAGCAGATAGGCCACCGAGAATACCCGATGGGCATCGAACTCGATGCGTTGCGGCCCCATCGGCACAGAGAAATAGAATCGGCCTCCCGGCTTCAGCAGCCGATACAGATTTTCAAAGCCTTTCAGATAGCCATCATATTCGATCGGGTCTCCATAGCGACCCAGACCGAAGTGCTCAAGGGCATGCAGACAGGACAGGGAATCCGTGCTCTCAACGAGTTCAGCAGAAAGCGTGCCCATGATGTCGCATTGCGCGAATTGCACATTGGGAATGGTGTTGGGCAGGTCGCGGATATCCAGTACCTTGATGGTGCGAAAAGAGGCCACATGCGCGACAAAGCCGTCGACGCGTGAGCCGATATCCACATGGGTATCCGGATGGTTGGCGAAAATCCGCCGGGCCACCAGCAGGTCCTGATGGAAGTAATGGCCGGTGGCGGAACCGCTGGATTCATACCGGTCACGGTAGCAGGGATAGGGTTTCCCAAACGTGAATGGCAGCACGGAGGATGCGGCCTGGCGTTGTAATTCTTTCAGGTTCGCACGATAGATCCTGCGACTCTGGATATGTCTGGCTAATCGACTCATTGTTCATCCGGCATGC
Source organism: uncultured Gammaproteobacteria bacterium (assembly GCA_965367295.1). Lineage (GTDB taxonomy): Bacteria > Pseudomonadota > Gammaproteobacteria > DSM-19610 > DSM-19610 > JAIVHA01. Next base: position 6,120 of record CBDUHN010000071.1, read on the forward strand.
TGCTGACGCTGTTCCAGTGCGGAACGCATCATGCCCCATGCCGGCAATGATTTACAAGGTTTGCTGCCGGAGCCATTCGGGAATACGCGGGATTCACCGCTTTCAGGCCACCTGTTTCAGCAGATGGCTATCGGGAGGTAGAAGATTCACAGGACCCCCATCCTGCAAGACTATTTGCAATGAATCGACTTGCCCGATTTTATGGATCAGGATTGCTCCGGGAAACGTGGAGCCATGCATCAGCCCGGCTCCATCCGGCACCCGGTTCCCTAGTGCGCGGCCCATTGCACGGTGCTGAGATCGACACCGTCCTGGTACATCTC
>CBDUHN010000072.1:0-6376 GCA_965367295.1 uncultured Gammaproteobacteria bacterium
CGGGAATACGAGGCGGTGGTGCAGCGGGTGTTGCCCGCTGGCGGTACCGTCGATGCGCCCATCGGTCGCCACGGTGTGGATCGCAAGCGCATGGCGGTGACCGAGGACGGAAAACCGGCCGTGACCCATTACCGCGTGCTGGAGCGGTTTCGCGGACACAGCCACATCCGGGTGAAGCTGGAGACCGGGCGCACCCACCAGATCCGCGTGCATATGGCGCATATCCATTGCCCGCTGATCGGGGACCCGGTGTATGGTGGCCGGCCGCGCATTCCCAAGGGTACCAGTGAGGCCCTGCGCGAGCGGTTGCGGAGTTTCCCTCGCCAGGCGTTGCATGCCGCCAAACTGACCCTGCTACACCCCGAAACCGGCGCGGAAATGAGCTGGGAGATCCCGCTTCCGGACGATATGGTGCAGTTGCTGGCGGTGTTGCGTGAGGATGCGCAGACCATGGAGCTGCCATGACCGATAGTCGTCCCTGTGAACCCCATGCCATTCGCCCGGACTGGCCGGCACCGCCTGGCGTGCATGCGCTGACCACCCTGCGTGGTGGCGGGGTCAGCGCAGTGCCCTGCGACAGCTGGAATCTGGCCGATCATGTAGGGGATGATCCGGCTGCGGTGGCGGAAAACCGCAGCCTGCTGCGCCAGCGCTTCTCACTGCCGGCGGAACCGGTCTGGCTTTCCCAGGTGCACGGCCACGGCGTGGTGAACGCCGCCCGAATCACTGAACCGGTAGTGGCCGATGGCAGTTATACCCATCAGCCCGGTGTGGTCTGTGCGGTGCTGACGGCGGATTGTCTGCCGGTATTGCTGTGCAGCCACGACGGCCAGCGTCTGGCCGCCGTGCATGCCGGCTGGCGCGGGCTGGCAGCGGGGGTGATCGAGGCCGCCCTGGATACGCTGGGGGAGGGTGAGGTCATGGCCTGGCTGGGTCCGGCGATCAGTCCCGCGGCCTTTGAAGTGGGCCCCGAAGTACGCAACGCCTTCCTGTCCAGCCATCCCGCGGCGGCCGCGGCCTTTCAGCAAACCCGTCCCGGACACTGGCTGGCGGACCTGTATGGTCTGGCGCGGCTGCGGCTGGCCAGCCGTGGCGTGGATGCGGTGTACGGCGGTGAACACTGTACCTTTCAGGAGCGCGAACGTTTTTTTTCCTACCGCCGCGATGGTGCCACCGGGCGCATGGCCAGCCTGATCTGGCGGGATTGATCCGCCCTTTTGTCCGAGTGAATTCAGACCTTCAATAAGCGTACTTTCGTGGTCCTGCAGGTCCAAATTCATTCGGCCACGGGCTGCGCATCTACATCCCCACCCAGCCCTGCGGTATGATTCCCGACTTGCCCGCGGCCCACGGCCGCCTGTTCTGGATGTATGAAGCATGTCCCTGTTGATCTGGATTCTGTTGTTTACCCTGCTGGGCGGGGTACTCAGTGTGCTGGCCGCATCGGTGTTCCTGTTGCTGCCGGAGCGCATCCGCGTCGACATGCTGCCTCATTTTGTGAGCTTCGCCATTGGCGCATTGCTCGGTGCGGCGCTGCTGGCGCTGTTGCCCCATGCCCTCAGTGCGCCCGGAGTGGAGGATTTCCATGTCATCACCGGTACGGTGCTGCTGGGGCTGTTCGGCTTTTTCCTGCTGGAAAAGATGGTGCTGTGGCGTCATTGCCACCACGAGGAATGCGAGGTGCATGCCCTGGATGAACACCACCAGCACAGCCATCGTGAGCATGCCCAGCGCAAGGCCATTGGCACCATGGTGCTGGTGGGGGATGGCCTGCACAACCTGGTGGACGGGGTATTGATCGCGGCCGCGTTCCTGACCGACATTCACCTGGGCGTGGTGACCGCACTGGCGGTGGCGACCCACGAGATCCCCCAGGAGGTCGGTGATTTCGCCCTGCTGCTGCACAGTGGCTTCAGCCGCGGCAAGGCCTTCGTCTACAACGTGCTGTCCAGCCTCACCACGGTGCTCGGCGGCATCATCGCCTACTATGCCCTGCGGGAGTCCCAGCAGGCGCTGCCCTATGTGCTGGCCGTGGCCGCCTCCAGCTTCATCTACATCGCCGTGGCGGACCTGATTCCCGGTCTGCACAAACATCTCGAGGCCAAGGTCACCATCCAGCAGTTGGTGCTGATCGCCGCCGGGGTGTCGCTGATCTATCTGGCCCATTCGACCCTGCACTGAGGCTGATCGCTAGTACGCGGGGATAAATTGGGAGTGGTTTTGCAGGTGCGAATGAATTCGCACCTGCAGGCCGGGCCCAGGGATGTTTTTAGCTTTATCCATGGCCATGGTTTCGTAAACTTCGGGTAGTATCCTCCTGTCCATCGCCAATTTCGGGAGCGCAATAATGACAAGCTGGTACATGCTGACCCTGGTGGGAGGGGATCGCCCCGGGATCGTTGCGGCCATCACCCGGGCTTTGTATGAGGGGGGCGCCAACCTGGGCGAGACCTCCATGGCCCGTCTGGGCGGCAACTTCACCGTGATGATGATGGTGCAATATGACGGTGGGCTGACACAGCTCCAGGCGCTGGTGGCACCGGTGGCGGATTCGCTGGGCCTGCGTATGCACCTGGACCCCATCGAGGGCCACCTGCATCGGCACGAGATTCCCGATGTACGGATCAGTGTGTTCGGCGCTGACCGCACCGGCATCGTCGCCCAGGTGGCCTCGGCGCTGGCGCAGGTGGGTTTCAATATTCTCGATCTGCAGTCGGACGTGGGCGGCAGCCAGGCCGTACCTTTCTACATCCTGCATATCGAAGGCCAGGCCGGTGATGGTATCGAGCCCATCGAACAGGCGCTGGCGCCCCTGCGTGAAAGTGGTGTTGAGGTGGAAGTCCAGTCCATCGATACCCTGATCGGGTGAGCCATGACGGTACTGGACATCCTCACCTATCCGGACGAACGCCTGAAGCAGGAATCCCGGCCCGTCGAGCGGTTTGATGCCGCCCTGCGGGCCCGCGTCGCTGACCTGGAGGAGACCCGCCGGGCCGGCCCCGGTGCCGTTGGTATCGCTGCTCCCCAGGTGGGCTGGTTCGAGCGGGTGGTGATCGTCGACGTGTCGAAGATGAAAAAGCCGGTGCCCAATCATGGTTACCTGGTGCTGGTGAACCCCGAGATCACCGAGTGGGAGGGCTTTGCCGTGGGCCGCGAAGGCTGCCTGTCGGTACCCGATTTCACCGGCAACGTGATCCGTGCCGAAGCCATCAAGCTCGAGGCCTTTGATCCGCACGGTGAGCCGCTATCCTTTGCCATGGAGGGATTCGAGGCGCGCGCCGTCCAGCATGAAATGGACCACCTGGATGGCCTGCTGTTCCTCGACCGGCTGGTGAGCCGGCGCAACGATCTGTTCCGGCGCAAGCGGTACCAGCCCTAGCCATTTCGTCAGGCTGATGCCCGGCCCTTGAAATCACCGCCAAAGCCCCCATATTTGCTGTCAGATTAATAGTTGCTAATTGGGAGCCCTACCCCCATGCGAATGGACAAACTGACCAGTAAATTCCAGGCCGCCCTGGCCGACGCCCAGAGTCTGGCCCTGGGTCGTGATCATATGTATATCGAGCCGGCCCACGTCATGATCGCATTGCTCGATCAACAGGGTGGTACTGCCCGTCACCTGATGCAGCAGGCCGATGTGAACGTCAACCTGCTGCGCTCCCAGGTGGGTGAGCAGCTGGACAAGCTGCCGCAGGTGGAAGGCACCGGTGGCGATGTGCATATCTCCAGCGACCTGACCCGCATCCTCAACCTCACCGACAAGCTGGCCCAGAAGCGTAATGACCAGTACATCTCCTCGGAGCTGTTCGTGCTGGCGGCCGTGGACGACAAGGGTTCGCTGGGCGATACCCTGCGCAAGGCCGGCGCCACCAAGGGCCTGATCGAACAGGCCATAGACAAGCTGCGCGGTGGCGCGAAAGTGGACGATCCCAATGCCGAGGAATCACGCCAGGCGCTGGAGAAATATACTGTCGACCTCACCGAGCGTGCCGAACAGGGCAAGCTCGACCCGGTCATCGGCCGTGATGACGAGATCCGCCGTACCATCCAGGTGCTGCAGCGGCGCACCAAGAACAACCCCGTTCTGATCGGTGAACCCGGCGTCGGCAAGACCGCCATCGTCGAAGGGCTGGCGCAGCGCATCATCAATGGCGAGGTACCTGAAAGCCTGAAAAGCAAGCGTCTGCTGTCGCTTGATATGGGCGCCCTGATCGCCGGCGCCAAGTTCCGCGGCGAATTCGAGGAACGCCTCAAGGCGGTTTTGAATGACCTTTCCAAGCAGGAAGGCCAGATCATCCTGTTTATCGACGAACTGCACACCATGGTCGGTGCCGGCAAGGCCGAAGGGTCCATGGACGCGGGCAATATGCTCAAGCCGGCCCTGGCCCGCGGTGAGCTGCACTGCGTGGGCGCGACTACCCTTGATGAGTACCGCCAGTACATCGAGAAGGATGCCGCCCTGGAACGTCGTTTCCAGAAGGTGCTGGTGGACGAACCCAGTGTGGAAGACACCATCGCCATCCTGCGTGGCCTGAAGGAGCGCTACGAGGTGCACCACTCGGTGGATATCACCGACCCTGCCATCGTGGCGGCTGCCATGCTGTCCCATCGCTATATCACCGACCGGCAGTTGCCCGACAAGGCCATCGACCTGGTGGATGAAGCGGCATCCCGCATCCGCATGGAGATCGATTCCAAGCCCGAGCTGATGGATCGTCTGGAACGCCGGCTGATCCAGCTGAAGATCGAGCGTGAGGCGCTGAAGAAAGAAACCGACGAGGCCTCGCTGAAACGGCTTGATGCCCTGGAAGCGGAGATTGACAAGCTCGAGCGCGAGTTCTCCGATCTGGACGAGATCTGGAAGGCAGAAAAGGCTGCCGTCGAAGGTTCCGCCCACATCAAGGAGGCGCTGGAGCAGGCGCGCAAGGAACTGGATACCGCCCATCGGGCCGGTGACCTGGGGCGCGCCTCCGAGTTGCAGTACGGCCGCATCCCCGAGCTGGAAAAACAGCTCGACATGGCCTCCCAGGCTGAAATGCAGGATATGAAACTGCTGCGCAACAAGGTCACCGACGAGGAGATCGCCGAGGTGGTGTCCAAGTGGACCGGTATCCCAGTTTCCAAGATGCTCGAAGGTGAACGGGAGAAGCTGCTGCGTCTCGAAGAGTCGCTGAGTCAGCGCGTGGTGGGACAGGGCGAGGCACTCAAGTCCGTGGCCGATGCCATCCGCCGCAGCCGCGCTGGCCTGTCCGATCCCAAGCGGCCCAATGGTTCGTTCCTGTTCCTGGGGCCCACCGGGGTCGGCAAGACCGAGCTCACCAAGGCGCTGGCCACCTTCCTGTTCGATACCGAAGAGGCCATCGTGCGTATTGATATGTCCGAGTTCATGGAGAAACACTCCGTGGCGCGGCTCATCGGTGCGCCGCCCGGCTATGTGGGCTACGAAGAGGGTGGCTACCTGACCGAGGCGGTGCGGCGCAAGCCCTATTCCGTGGTGCTGCTGGACGAGGTGGAAAAGGCTCATCCCGATGTGTTCAACGTGCTGTTGCAGGTGCTCGATGACGGCCGCCTGACCGATGGTCAGGGCCGCACCGTGGATTTCCGCAACACCGTGATCATCATGACCTCCAACCTGGGCAGCCAGCGCATCCAGGAACTGGCCGGCGAGGAGAACTACGACCGTATGAAAGGGGCCGTGATGGAGGTGGTTGCCGATCACTTCCGGCCCGAGTTCATCAACCGCATCGATGAGGTGGTGGTATTCCATCCGCTGGGACGCGATCAGATCCGCGCCATCACCGGCATCCAGATCGGCTATCTCAAGGAACGCCTGGCCGACCGTGACATGGGCCTGACCCTCACCGACGCGGCTCTGGATCGCCTTGGTGAAGCCGGTTTCGATCCGGTTTACGGGGCGCGCCCCCTCAAGCGGGCCATTCAGCAGCAGCTGGAAAACCCGTTGGCCCAGGAGATCCTGGCCGGCCGTTTCGGCCCCAAGGATGTGATCGAGGTAGATGTGGAGGGCGAGGGACTGAGTTTCCGCAAGGGTTCGGCGCAGGCATCGGCTGCTTAAACGCTACTGCTCTATAAAGCCAAAAACCGGGACGCGAAAGCCTCCCGGTTTTTTTTGGGGGGTTGTTTTTATTTGATTGGTGTTCTGGTTGATTGGCGTGTTGAACCAAGATCTTTCCTCCGCCCTTGGCTGGGCGGGTTACTTCCTTTTATCCGGCCAGGAGAAAGCGATCAAAGAGAAGGCTGTCCCCGACGGCTTTCCCGCTGCGCGGGTGTCCTGCGCTTCTCGGCCGCGCCAGCGGGGAGCGGGGGTGCCGGATTTTGGTAGGCCCGGATTCATACAGGCGGTGTTCTTTTTCGTTTG
>CBDUHN010000073.1:0-5111 GCA_965367295.1 uncultured Gammaproteobacteria bacterium
GGGTCTCGCCCTTCCAGGCGAACACCGGGACGCCCTTGGGGTCGTCGGGGGTGCCCTCGGGGCCGACGGCCACCGCAGCGGCGGCGTGATCCTGGGTGGAGAAGATGTTGCAGGAGGCCCAGCGGACCTCGGCACCGAGGGCAACCAGGGTCTCGATCAGCACACCGGTCTGGATGGTCATGTGCAGACTGCCGGTGATGCGCGCACCCTTCAGCGGCTGCTGGGCACCAAATTCTTCACGCAGGGCCATCAGGCCGGGCATTTCGCTTTCGGCGATGGAGAGTTCCTTGCGGCCCCAGTCGGCCAGGGACAGGTCAGCGACCTTGTAATCGTTAAAATCTTTCATGACAGCGTTCATCGGGTATACACCTCTTTAATAGCAGGTGAGCGCCGTTGTGGAAAGAACCGACCCCGAGCCTGGCAGGAATATCCTGTTGCAACGCTCCTCGGGGTGGCTGGAAAAACTACATCAACCGCAAAGGCGCAAAGGCCGCAAAGAACCCCTGAACCCGTGAAAACCATTACGATTGGTCTGTTGGCGTTTTCTTTGCGTACTTTGCGTCTTTCGGTGAAACAAATGGTTACAGTCCCGCGGCCTCCCGCAGGATCTCGGCCTTGTCGGTCCGCTCCCAGGGCAGGTCCAGATCCTCGCGGCCGAAGTGACCATAGCTGGCGGTCTGGCGATAGATCGGCCGCAGCAGGTCGAGCATGGTGATGATGCCCCAGGGGCGCAGGTCAAAGTGTTCACGTACCAGCTTGACGATCAGGGACGGCTCCACCTTGTTGGTGCCGAAGGTTTCGATGCTGATGGAGGTCGGCTCGGCCACGCCAATGGCGTAGGACACCTGGATTTCACAGCGTTCGGCAAGGCCGGCAGCGACGATGTTCTTGGCCACATAGCGCCCGGCGTAGGCGGCGGAGCGGTCCACCTTGGAAGGGTCCTTGCCGGAGAAGGCGCCGCCACCGTGGCGGGCCATGCCACCGTAGGTGTCGACGATGATCTTGCGCCCGGTCAGGCCGCAGTCACCCATGGGGCCACCGATCACGAACTTGCCGGTGGGGTTGATATGGATGCGGGTATCCTTGTGCAGCCATTCCGCCGGCAGCACGGGCTTGATGATCATGTCCATCACGGCATCGTGCAGGTCCTGTGACGAGATCTCCGGGGCGTGCTGGGTTGAGAGCACCACGGCATCGCAGGCCACCGGTTTGCCGTTCTCGTAGCGGAAGGTGACCTGGGACTTGGCATCGGGACGCAGCCACGGCAGTTCGCCATTCTTGCGTACCTCGGCCTGACGGCGCACCAGTCGATGGGCAAAGGTGATGGGGGCCGGCATCAGTACGTCGGTTTCATTGGCGGCATAGCCGAACATCAGGCCCTGGTCGCCGGCACCCTGGGTTTCGCGGTCGCCGCGGTCGACGCCCTGGTTGATGTCGGGGGACTGCTGGCCCAGCGCGTTGAGCATGGCACAGGTGGTGCCGTCAAAGCCGATATCCGAGCCGGTGTAGCCGATGTCGCAGACGACATCGCGCACGATCTGCTCATAGGGGATGTCTTTCGCCTGGGTGGTGATTTCCCCGGCCAGTACCACCATCCCCGTCTTGGTCAGGGTTTCGCAGGCCACGCGGGCATGGGGGTCCTGATCGATGATGGCGTCCAGGATGGCGTCCGAAATCTGGTCCGCCATTTTGTCCGGGTGGCCTTCGGAAACCGATTCCGAGGTGAACAGATATTCCTGAGTCATAGGCGTGCAATCTCGTCTGTCGCTATTCTTGAAGGTGCAATAGTGTACTGGCATCGCGCACATTGCGCGAGGGGGGAGGAGGGGTGGCGTCGGCTGCCGTATACTGGATGGCGTAATGGCCCACTGGCCCAAGCGATTACCCTGGAAAGGAGCAGGTATATGGTGAGTCTGGAAACCCCTGTGTGTGATTTTGGCCGTGCGGCCGTGGATTTTGCCCTGCCCGGCGTGGATGGCAGGACCTGGACCCTGGCGGACTGCCGGGGCGAAAAGGGCCTGCTGGTGATGTTCATCTGCAATCACTGCCCCTATGTGAAGGCAGTGCGTGACCGCATGGTGCGGGACGCGCGGGAGTTGCAGGGTCTCGGCATCAACAGTGTGGCCATCATGTCCAATGATCCCGCCGACTATCCCGAGGACTCCTTTGCCAACATGAAGCGGGTGGCGCAGGAGTTCGATTTTCCCTTCCCTTATCTATTAGATGAATCCCAGGCAGTGGCGAAGGCCTATGGTGCCGTCTGTACGCCGGATTTCTTCGGCTACAACGCCGACCTGGAACTGCAGTACCGCGGGCGACTCGATGCCAGTCGCAAGGAGGCCGCGCCGGCCGATGTGCGCCGGGACCTGTTCGAGGCCATGGCGGCGGTGGCGCGCACCGGCCAGGGGCCGCAGGAACAGATTCCCGGTATGGGCTGTTCCATCAAATGGAAGGCGGAGGAGGCCTGAGGCCCGGCAGTCCCCGGTCGATTTCATTGGCGTATAAATAAGTTCGATGGCGCCGCTGCGGCGGAAAACGGGGCATCATCCGGATTTCGATGATTCAATAAAAATTCTATATATAACAATTATATATATTTTAATGATTGGGCTTCGCCTCCCTACCGTACAGGCGGTGAAGGGGATTTTGGTGCCTGGTTTTTGACGGCGGCCGGTATTGCCCCGAAGGTCTATCTGATGGAGAATGGCGCGCTCGGTTATTCCGGGGGAGGCTGTTTTGCTCCCGGATTCGCCTCAGAGTCTGGTTCCGAAGTACGCATTCCGGAAGACCGCTACCCCCGGGTCCTCGCGCGGGACCCCGGCGTTCATTCTGCAGGCAGGTATACGAATTCGGCGTGACGCCCTGGGCGTGCGCCACTCCGGTGGTATTGAGCCACGGGAGTCCGGTTTCAATTTTCACGAACTAGGAGAGACCAATGGCCTCGCGTAAAGAACTCGCCAATGCCATCCGTGCCCTGAGCATGGATGCGGTACAGAAGGCAAAGTCCGGTCACCCCGGCGCCCCCATGGGTATGGCGGACATCGCCGAAGTGCTCTGGAACAGCTTCCTCAAGCACAACCCCGCCAACCCGGGCTGGGCTGATCGCGACCGCTTCATCCTGTCCAATGGCCATGGCTCCATGCTGATCTATTCCCTGCTGCACCTGACGGGCTATAACCTGCCCATGGATGAGCTGAAGAACTTCCGTCAGCTGCACTCCAAGACCCCGGGGCATCCCGAATATGGCTATGCCCCCGGTGTGGAAACCACCACCGGTCCGCTGGGCCAGGGCATCACCAATGCCGTGGGTATGGCGATTGCCGAGAAGGCGCTGGCCGGCCAGTTCAACCGTGATGGTCACCACATCGTCGACCACTACACCTATGTGTTCATGGGCGACGGCTGCATGATGGAAGGCATCTCCCATGAAGCCTGCTCCCTGGCCGGTACCCTGGGCCTGGGCAAGCTGGTTGCCTTCTGGGATGACAACGGCATTTCCATCGACGGTCACGTGGAAGGCTGGTTCACCGACGATACGCCCAAGCGCTTCGAGGCCTACGGTTGGCACGTGGTACGCGGCGTGGACGGCCACGACCCGGCGGCCATCGAAAAGGCCATCCATGAAGCCAAGAGCGTCAATGACAAACCCACCCTTATCTGCACCAAGACCGTGATCGGCTACGGCGCACCCAACCTGTGCGGCAGCCATGATTGCCACGGCGCCCCGCTGGGTGACGACGAAATCAAGGCCACCCGCGAGAACCTGGGCTGGAAGCATGATCCCTTCGTGATCCCCGACGAAATCTATGCCGGCTGGGATGCCAAGGCCAAGGGTAAGGAAGCCGAGCAGCACTGGAACGACAAGTTCGCCGCCTACAAGGCCGCTTTCCCTGAGCTGGCCGCCGAGTACGAACGCCGCATGGCCGGCGATCTGCCCGCCAACTGGGAAGCCGATGCCACCAAGTTCATCAATGCCGTGAACGAGAAGGCCGAGACCATCGCCTCCCGCAAGGCCTCGCAGAACAGCCTGAACGGTTTCGGTCCGCTGCTGCCCGAATTCATGGGTGGCTCCGCCGACCTGGCCGGTTCCAACCTGACCCTGTGGTCCGGCTGCAAGGGCCTGTCCAACACCGTATCCGATGGCAACTACATCTTCTACGGCGTGCGTGAGTTCGGCATGTCCGCCATCATGAATGGTATTGCCCTGCACGGTGGATTCATCCCCTACGGCGCCACCTTCCTGATGTTCTCGGAATATGCCCGTAACGCACTGCGCATGGCGGCCCTGATGAAGGTGCGCAGCATCTTCGTCTATACCCATGACTCCATCGGTCTGGGCGAAGACGGCCCTACTCACCAGCCCGTCGAGCAGACCGCCACCCTGCGCATGATCCCCAACATGGATGTGTGGCGTCCCTGTGACGCAGTGGAATCCGCTGTATCCTGGAAGGTCGCCATCGAACGCAAGGACGGCCCCAGTTCGCTGATCTTCTCGCGCCAGAATCTGGACCACCAGGCACGTACCCCCGAGCAACTGGCCAACATCACCCGTGGCGGCTACATCCTCAAGGATTGCGACGGCACTCCGGATGCCATCCTCATTGCCACCGGTTCCGAAGTGGGCCTGGCCATGGCGGCCGCGGACAAACTGTCCGGCAAGAAGATCCGCGTGGTTTCCATGCCATCCACCACCACCTTCGATGCACAGGATGCGGCTTACAAGGAATCCGTACTGCCTGCCAGTGTATCCGCACGCGTGGCCGTGGAAGCCGGTGTCACCGGTTTCTGGGGCAAGTATGTCGGCCTGAACGGCGCCGTGGTCGGTATCGACCGCTTCGGCGAGTCCGCGCCCGCCGGCAAGCTGTTCGAATACTTCGGCTTCACCGTGGATAACGTGGTCAAGACCGTGGAGTCGGTGCTCTAAACGATTATCGCGTAGCGACTCGAGTTTCCTTCTCCCTCCGGGAGAAGGTGGCGCGTAGCGCCGGAAGAGGGTGATGGCCATGCCTGCCCGTGTACCAACAGTTCACATATAGAAAAGACGGAGAGATCAACATGGCAATTAAAGTCGGTATCAATGGTTTTGGCCGCATCGGCCGCATGGCCTTCCG
>CBDUHN010000074.1:0-4652 GCA_965367295.1 uncultured Gammaproteobacteria bacterium
AGCCCGACAAAAACATCATTCTCATCGAGACGCCAGGATTTCCACGGAGGGAAATCATGCCATACCCCGCCCTGCGCAAGGGACGCCGCTCCTGTGCGAACCACGCCTATTGCATTACCACTGTCACCCATCGTCGCCAGCCCTGGTTCCGGGACTGGGGGGTTGGCCGCCTGGTCTGCGGGGAAATGCGCCGACTGGAGCAGGAAGGATTACTGGAATCCATCGCCTGGGTGCTGATGCCGGATCATCTGCACTGGCTTTTCCGCCTGGAGGCGGACAGATCGCTGGCGCTGGTGATGTGACGCTTGAAAGGGGTTACTGCGCGGAGAGGGGCGGTTTGGCAACCGTCCTATTATGACCATGCCATTCGTGGGGACGAGGATTTGCGTGCTGTGGCACGGTACATCGTCGCCAACCCCTTGCGCGCAGGATTGGTTGCGGACATCGGCGAATATCCTCTCTGGGATGCGGTGGCTGTAGGTCCGGGTGTGGCCATCTCGGGCTGAAGCCCGACTTACAATCAACCTACAAATTACCGGTGGTGAAGGGCAGTTGCTGCAGATGGGCGGTGAATTCCTCCGGATCCATAAAGCCCACCAGCCGGTAATCCCTGTGCTCCTCGCCATCCGGCCCGAAGAACAGGATACTCGGCGGCCCGATCAGCCCGAACTGCTTCAGCAACGCCTTGTCGGCGGCATCGTTCGCGGTGACATCGGCCTGCAACAGCACCACATTATTCATGGCTGCCTGCACCTGGGGGTCACGGAAGGTGTATTTCTCCAGCTTGCGGCAGTCCACGCACCAGTCGGCGTAAAAATCCAGTAGCGCCGGTCGACCCTGGCGGCGGGCCTCGGCCAGTGCCTGCTGCAGTCCTTCGATGCCCTTGATGCGCTGGAAGCCGGCATGGGCCTCCGTGGCACCGGCGGTGGTCATTGCTCCGCTGCTGACCATGCCGCGTAGCGGATTCAGCACATCATTGCTGCCGGCCGAGGCACCCACCAGCAGTAACCCTCCGTAGAGCAGCATGGCCAGCCCCATGCCCTTCCAGAAGCGGCGCCAGCCGGTGGCATCGGGGCTCAGGCCGTCCAGTGCGCCGAGGTAGATGGACGACACGATCAGCAGCAGACCCCACAGGGCCATGGCCATGCCGGCGGGAATGATGCGTTCCAGCATCCACAGCGCCACGGCCAGCAGCAGTACCCCGAATACCCCCTTGATGACGTTCATCCAGTCTCCGGCGCGGGGCAGTAGTTTGCCGGCACCGGTACCGATGGCCACCAGTGGCGCACCCATGCCCATGCTCAGGGCGAACAGGGCCAGGCCGCCGAGCACCGGGTCGCCACTCTGGCCGATGTAGATCAGGGCGCCGGCCAGGGGGGCGGCCACGCACGGGCCGACAATCAGCGCCGACAGCAGGCCCATGATGGCGACCCCGACCAGGGTACCGCCCTGTTGCCGGTTACTGAACTCACTCAGCCGGCTCTGGATGGACTGCGGCATCTGCAGGTCATAGAAGCCGAACATGGACAGCGACAGCAGCACGAACACCGCCGCGAAGCTGCCCAGGATCCAGGGGTTCTGGAACGCGGCCTGGAGGTTTTCGCCGAACATGCCGGCGATCACGCCGGCCACGGTATAGGTGATGGCCATGGCCAGCACATACACCAGTGACAGCACAAAGGCACGCCGGGTGGTGATCTTTTCCCCCTGCCCGACAATGATCGAAGACAGAATCGGAATCATGGGAAACACGCAGGGCGTGAAGGCGAGCAACAGGCCAAAACCGAAAAAGCTGGCGATGACGATCAGTACATTGCCTTCCACCAGGCTGCGGGCGATGCGATCCTGTTCGCTGACCGGTGCCGATGTCGGCGGCGAGGATGCGCTCGGCACCGTGTTGTTGCCGTCGGCTGCCGGCAGCTGGATGGCCACGGTCTGGGTCTGGGGCGGATAGCAGATACCCGCCTCGGCGCACCCCTGGTAGGTTACCGTGGCGGTCGCGCTCAGCGGGCCGCTGGCATCGCGCAGGAGCGGTGCGGAAACCTGCAGGGGGCCGCCGTGGTAGACCTCCATGCGGCCGAAGAATTCGTCGTCCTTGATGTCCCCGGCGGGGAACCCGGGTGTGCCGAAGCGGGCGCCGGCATCGGCGGGCAGCTGGAAGGCGATCTTTTCCCGGTAGAGATAATAGCCATCCGCGATGTCCCAGTGGGCGGCCAGGGTGCCGTCGGGTTGCACCTCGGCGCTGAACACGAAGGCCTGTTCGGGCTGGAGAAAATCATCGGACTGGTTCAGACCCAGCCGGTCACCCAGCTGGCTCAGTGCCTCCAGGGCGGTGCTGGTCGTGTTGGCAGCCCTGGGCAGCTGCAGTTCCACCGTCTGGGACTGGGGCGGATAGCAGACACCGATGTCGGCGCAGCCCTGGGAGCGGGCGGTGAGGGTGATGCGGTCCGCCGCGTCTGCGCTACGCTGGACGGGAATATCGATGTAGAGATCGTGGCGATAGGTCTCCACCTCACCGAAGAACTCGTCCTGCTTGATCTTGCCGGCGGGGAAATCTGCGCTGGAAAGGGTGATGCCGGGGGTATCGGTGCTGAACTGGATGCGGCTGCGGTAGAGGTAATAACCGTCGGCAACCTTCCAGTGGGCGGTGATGGTCCGGGCATCTTTTACCTCGGCGCTGAAGGCAAAGGCCTGCTCCGGGGGCAACAGCTCCTCCTCGTCACCCGGTTGTGCCCACAGCAGTGGTGCCCACAGGGCCAGCAGCCCACCCATCATCAGCCATTTTTTCATGTATCGGAACCTGTGTTGTCCTGTATCCACTGTAGATAGCCGGCCAGGCCGGCTTTCACTGGGACTGCGATAATTTCAGGAAGTTCATACGGATGCAGTGACAGGAGTCGCTTTTCGAGTGGCGGGTAGCCGCTGGTGCTGGTCTTGATCAACAACAGCCGTTCGGTATCCTTCTGTACTTCGCCTTGCCAGTAATAGATAGACGTAACGGCGGGCAGAATATTCACGCAGGCCGCCAGCCGTTCGGATACCAGGGTCGTGGCGATGCGCTCGCCGGTTTCAAGATCGGGGACGGTGCTGAATACCAGGAGTGCGGCATCATTCATGGCGGGGAACATACCCGAAGGGGGCGCGGTTTTACAGGGTGACTGGGTGGTATCCTTCCCAAGGCGCCGCCACCCCGGGATTTTCCACCTCCCTTGATCAGCCTCATATCATTGCCAACCCAGGATGCCATTCCTGTTCGGCCCCTCTCCCCCGCACGGGGGGAGGGGCTGCATCCCCGGGGTGTGTCAAGAGTGCCTCCGCTTGCCCACCCCCTGCGGCTCCAGTATCGTGATCTTCATGAACCCCCTTGCCCTGCTTGTACTGTTATTCATCGGCGTGCCCCTGGTGGAGATCTATTTCCTCATCAAGGTGGGTGGGCTGGTGGGCGCCATTCCCACGGTATTCCTGGTGGTGTTTACCGCCATGCTGGGTGTGATGCTGCTGCGCTTCCAGGGCTTCACCACCCTGCAGCGGGTCCGCAGCAGCATGGAGCGTGGCGAGGTGCCGGCGGAGCCCATGCTGGAGGGGGCCTTGTTGCTGGTGGCGGGCGTGCTGTTGCTGACACCGGGTTTCGTCACCGATACCTTCGGTTTTCTGTTGCTGGTGCCGCCCCTGCGCCAGGCACTGGTGCGGGCCTACCTGAAACGCCTCATTGTCCCGCCGCCCGGTGGTCCCGGTGGGCCGCGTCCACCCCGCGATGCGGGGCCGCGTGTCATCGAAGGTGAATTTCACCGCGACGACGATTGACGCGCCACCGGATCCCGTTTCGGTGCTGCTCTGGTCATGCCTTCTATAGCTGTAGGGGTGAATCGCCCGTGCTATTTACCGGATCCTGTCCTCTCCTGCCTTGACTCCCCGAATTTCGCCGCTATGATTAGCACTCACTTATGCCGAGTGCTAACAAGGCGCCGGTGAAACCCCTTGGCTTTATTGTAAGTCTACGTATATCAAGGAGAATTTCTCGATGAATATTCGCCCATTGCATGATCGCGTGATCATCAAGCGCATGGAAGAAGAGCGCATGAGCGCTGGTGGCATTGTGATTCCGGATTCCGCCACCGAAAAACCGGTCCGTGGCGAAGTGATTGCCGTGGGTCACGGCAAGCGCAACGACAAGGGTGACCTGATCCCCCTGGATGTGAAGGTCGGTGACAAGGTGCTGTTCGGCAAGTACTCCGGCTCCGAGGTCAAGGTGGATGGCGAGGAACTGCTGGTGATGCGCGAAGAAGACATCACCGCCATCATCGAAGGCTAAGCCGCCAATCCCCAGCGAATCGAATTTAAGAGAGGAACTCTGCAATGTCTGCAAAAGAAGTGAAATTTGGTGATGACGCCCGCCATCGCATGGTCAAGGGTGTGAACATCCTGGCCAATGCCGTCAAGGTCACCCTCGGTCCCAAGGGCCGCAACGTGGTACTGGACAAGGCCTTTGGCGCCCCCACCGTCACCAAGGACGGTGTCTCCGTCGCCAAGGAAATCGAGCTGGAAGACAAGTTCGAGAATATGGGTGCCCAGATGGTGAAGGAAGTCTCCTCGCAGACCTCCGATGTGGCCGGTGACGGCACCACCACCGCAACCGTGCTGGCCCAGGCCAT
>CBDUHN010000075.1:0-4388 GCA_965367295.1 uncultured Gammaproteobacteria bacterium
GGCTGCCTACAATTCCGCTTCTCCGACAGGCCGGTTCTCCGGCCTGTCGTTTATTTTCAGGACTTTACAGAATTTCAACGCCCGGGTTCATGGGTGGAGTACGTATTCGATGGCAACTATTAACCAGCTAGTGCGCAATCCGCGCAGTCGCAAAAAAGCGAAGAGTAACGTCCCGGCCCTGGAGGCATGTCCGCAGAAGCGTGGCGTGTGTACCCGCGTATACACTACGACGCCGAAAAAACCGAACTCAGCGCTGCGTAAGGTGGCTCGTGTGCGCCTGACCAATGGTTTCGAAGTCAGTACCTACATCGGCGGCGAAGGCCATAACCTGCAGGAGCACTCGGTGGTCCTGATTCGTGGCGGCCGTGTGAAGGATTTGCCGGGTGTGCGTTATCACACCGTGCGCGGCAGTCTGGACACCCAGGGTGTGCAGAATCGTAAGCAGGGTCGCTCCAAGTACGGAGCCAAGCGTCCGAAGGCCTGATAGGGTCAACTTCGGATCGAACAGCGATACGGGATACGAGAGTTAGAGCATGTCCAGAAGAAGAGTTGCAGCAAAACGGGAAATCCTGCCGGACCCCAAGTTTGGAAGTGAGATGTTGGCCAAGTTTGTCAACATGATCATGGAATCCGGCAAGAAATCTGTTGCCGAGCGCATCGTGTATGGTGCTCTTGATCAGGTGCAGAGTAAGGGGCATGAGGACCCGGTAGGGCTCATGAACAAGGCGCTGGATAACATTCGTCCCATGGTGGAAGTGAAATCCCGCCGTGTAGGTGGTGCCACCTATCAGGTTCCGGTGGAGGTTCGCTCCGTCCGTCGCACCACGCTGGCGATGCGCTGGATGATTGATGCAGCGCGCAAGCGTAGCGAGAAGTCCATGCCCCTGCGCCTGGCGGGTGAGTTGATGGATGCGGCGGAAAGTCGCGGTACCGCTGTGAAGAAGCGTGAAGATGTGCATCGTATGGCGGAAGCGAACAAGGCATTCTCGCATTATCGCTGGTAGCAGTGTTTTTGGCTGATACCGCTTAGGACATAAGGGACAGTGGCACGCAAGACTCCAATTGAGCGCTACCGTAATGTCGGCATCATGGCGCACATTGATGCAGGAAAGACTACGACGACGGAGCGTGTGCTGTTCTACACCGGGGTCTCTCACAAGATTGGTGAGGTGCATGACGGTGCGGCCACCATGGACTGGATGGAGCAGGAGCAGGAGCGAGGGATCACCATTACCTCCGCGGCAACCACCTGCTTCTGGAGTGGCATGGACAAGCAGTTCCCGGAGCACCGTATCAATATTATCGATACGCCCGGGCATGTGGATTTCACCATTGAGGTGGAACGTTCGCTGCGAGTACTCGATGGGGCCTGTGCGGTGTTTTGCGCGGTCGGCGGTGTGGAGCCTCAGTCGGAGACAGTCTGGCGCCAGGCCAATAAATACGACGTGCCACGCATGGCCTTCGTCAACAAAATGGATCGTGCCGGTGCCAATTTCCTGCGCGTGATCCAGCAGATGAAGGATCGGTTGGGTGCGAACCCGGTGCCGCTGCAGCTACCGATCGGTGCAGAAGATCATTTTCAGGGTGTGGTCGACCTCATCCGCATGAAGGCGATCTACTGGAATGACGCGGATATGGGCATGACCTATGACGCCAGGGATATTCCGGCGGATATGGTCGAGGCCTGCGGGAAGTGGCGCGAGAAGCTGGTTGAAAACGCTGCCGAGGCCAATGAGGCCCTGATGGAAAAGTATCTCGAAGAGGGTGACCTCTCCGAGGAAGAGATTCACCAGGGCTTGCGCTTGCGCACCCTGGCAAACGAAATTGTACCGGCCATGTGCGGCTCTGCGTTCAAGAACAAGGGTGTGCAGGCCATGCTGGATGCGGTGATCTACTACATGCCGGCGCCTACTGATGTGCTGTCTATCCGGGGCGTGCTGGATGACGCAGAGGGCACGGAGGCGGAGCGCCATTCATCGGATGATGAGCCGTTTGCGGCATTGGCGTTCAAGATCGCAACCGATCCCTTCGTGGGTACGTTGACATTCTTCCGGGTGTACTCCGGGGTGCTGGCTTCCGGCGACACCGTGTACAACCCGGTGAAGGGCAAGAAGGAGCGCATCGGCCGCATTCTGCAGATGCACGCCAACTCCCGCGAGGAGATCAAGGTGGTGTGCGCGGGCGATATCGCCGCTGCCGTGGGTTTGAAGGATGTCACCACCGGTGACACCCTGTGTGACCTGAACAAGGTGATTACGCTGGAGCGTATGGAGTTCCCTGAGCCGGTGATTTCCGTGGCCGTGGAACCCAGGACCAAGAGCGACCAGGAAAAGATGGGGATGGCGCTGTCGAAGCTGGCGCAGGAGGATCCTTCTTTTCGGGTGAGGACTGACGAGGAATCCGGTCAGACCATCATCTCTGGTATGGGTGAGCTGCATCTCGACATCATCGTCGATCGTATGCGCCGCGAGTTCAAGGTAGAGGCTAATGTGGGTGCGCCCCAGGTGGCCTATCGCGAAACCATCCGCAAGATGGTCGAGCAGGAAGGCAAGTTTGTGCGTCAATCCGGTGGTCGTGGTCAGTATGGTCATGTCTGGTTGCGTATCGAGCCGCGCGAACAGGGTGCGGGTTATGAGTTCGTGAACGGGATTGTCGGTGGCGTGGTGCCGCGCGAATATATTCCGGCTGTGGACAAGGGTATTCAGGAGCAGATGCAGAACGGTGTGCTCGCCGGATACCCGATAGAAGACGTCAAGGTCACGCTATTCGACGGCTCCTATCATGATGTGGATTCATCGGAGATGGCATTCAAGATCGCCGGCTCCATGGGTTTCAAAGAGGGCGCGCTCAAGGCGGGCGCGGTACTGCTGGAGCCCATCATGAAGGTGGAAGTGGTCACCCCGGAGGAGTACCTGGGTGATGTTATGGGTGACCTGAACCGTCGCCGTGGGATTATGCAGGGTATGGATGAATCGCCTTCCGGCCGTATCATTCGCGCCTCTGTTCCGCTGGCGGAAATGTTTGGATATGCCACCGACCTGCGTTCCGCAACGCAGGGGCGTGCCACTTACTCCATGGAGTTTGAGAAGTACTCTGAAGCGCCTGCGAACATCTCGGAAGCCATTATCAAGAAGGCTTCCTGATTCGGGGTTGGTTGCAACAAGATATTAGATTTATAGAGGTAGCAAACCGTGTCCAAGGAAAAATTTGAACGCAAGAAGCCGCATGTGAACGTGGGCACCATTGGTCACGTTGACCATGGTAAGACGACGCTGACAGCGGCGCTGACGAAAGTAGGCGCCGAGAAGATGGGCGGTGAGTTCAAGGCGTATGACCAGATTGACAACGCCCCGGAAGAGCGTGCGCGTGGTATCACGATTGCGACGGCCCACGTGGAGTACGAGACGGATGCGCGCCACTACGCCCACGTGGACTGCCCCGGGCACGCGGACTATGTGAAGAACATGATCACCGGTGCGGCGCAGATGGACGGCGCGATCCTGGTGGTATCCGCTGCTGACGGCCCGATGCCGCAGACCCGTGAGCACATCCTGCTGTCACGTCAGGTAGGGGTTCCCTATATTGTCGTGTACATGAACAAGGCCGACATGGTGGACGACGCCGAGCTGCTCGAGTTGGTGGAAATGGAAGTGCGCGAGCTGCTGGACAAGTATGACTTCCCGGGTGACGACACCCCGATCATCACCGGTTCGGCGCTGAAGGCACTGGAAGGTGACACCTCCGACATCGGCGTACCCTCTATTGAGAAGCTGATGGCGGCGCTGGACAGCTACATCCCGCTGCCGGAGCGTCCGGTGGACAAGGCCTTCCTGATGCCGATCGAAGACGTGTTCTCCATCTCCGGTCGTGGCACCGTGGTGACCGGTCGTATCGAGCGTGGCCGGGTCAAGGTTGGCGAGGAAATCGAGATTGTCGGTATCAAGGACACCACCAAGACCACCTGCACCGGTGTGGAAATGTTCCGCAAGCTGCTGGATGAAGGTGAAGCCGGCGACAACGTGGGCGTACTGCTGCGTGGCACCAAGCGAGACGACGTGGAGCGCGGCCAGGTGCTGGCCAAGCCCGGTTCGATCACCCCGCACACCAAGTTCGAAGCGGAAGTGTACGTGCTGAGCAAGGAAGAAGGCGGTCGTCATACCCCGTTCTTCAATGGGTATCGTCCGCAGTTCTACTTCCGGACGACGGACGTGACCGGTGCCTGTGACCTGCCGGAAGGCGTGGAGATGGTAATGCCGGGCGACAACGTGAAGATGACGGTGTCGCTGATTGCGCCGATCGCCATGGAAGACGGCCTGCGCTTCGCGATTCGCGAGGGTGGTCGTACCGTGGGCGCCGGCGTGGTCGCCAAGATTATCGAGTAATCGATA
>CBDUHN010000076.1:0-3937 GCA_965367295.1 uncultured Gammaproteobacteria bacterium
GTCCACCGGCGTCGTCGCGCTGTAATCCAGATAGATCGGCGTCTTTACTGTCATGTCGAGCACCTGCAATGCATGTTCATATTCACGCCCCCACGAAGGAGGCGCCTGAAAATCGGTTTCTGGAGCCGTCTCAGGACTACGCGGCGCCTGCCGTCGGCTTGGCGGGAGCACCTACCACCACCTGCGTCTTCTTGCGGTCCTGACGCTCCGCAACCTGACGCACACCACCGCGCTCCATCAATTCACCCAGGCTGATACCGCTGAGAAAACCGTGAATCTGATCACTGAGATCCATCCACAGGTCATGGGTGAGGCAGCGTTCGCCGCCATGGCAGTTGGCATGTCCACCGCAGCGGGTGGCATCCACATTCTCATCCACGGCCGAGACCACCTCGGCAATCGCCAGCTCCTGCGCCGGGCGGCTGAGGGAATAACCGCCCCCCGGACCACGGGTGCTGGTCACCAGTCCATGTTTGCGCAGGCGGGTGAACAACTGCTCAAGATAGGAAAGGGAAATGCCCTGACGCTCGGATATACCAGCCAGAGTGACAGGTCCTTCCTGGGAGTGCAGGGCGAGATCCAGCATGGCCGTAACCGCATAGCGGCCCTTACTCGTGAGCTTCATTCACACACCCGATATCGATTCATTCAACCCGCGTAAAATGCCATATCCGACTAAAACAGTCAAGAATTAGGACGGTCATCGGAGGGGTTTTCCGGTGCCTCTTCCACGGCTGGCTCCAGCTCCTGGGTAGGCGCGGTGCTGCTCAGCTCGCAGGGCCCCAGCGAGGGTAGATCCAGATCCGCGATTTCGGCCCCCATGGCCTTCATGCCTTTGCACATCTCCTCGAGCCGCTCATCCATGGCATGGATATGATCGAGCATTCGATTGATGGCGTTGGCCACCGGGTCCGGCATATCCTGGGTGGTACCGTAGGCATCGAAGCCCAGTTTGCGGGCAATCTTCTCACGCCGATCCTGGTGCACGTCCACCCCCACCACGCGACCTGGCACCCCCACCACGGTGGCCCCCACCGGCACATCCTTGAGCACCACGGCATTGGAGCCGACGCGGGCATCGTCACCAATGGTAATGGGGCCCAGCACCTTGGCGCCGGCACCGATGACCACGTTACTGCCCAGGGTTGGATGACGCTTGCCCTTTTCCCAGCTGGTGCCACCAAGGGTGACACCATGATACAGGGTGCAGTCATCACCGATTTCGGCGGTCTCGCCAATCACCACACCCATGCCGTGATCAATGAAGAAGCGCCGGCCGATGCGTGCACCAGGATGAATCTCGATGCCGGTAAACAGCCGCGCCATATTGGACAGGACCCGCGCCAGCCACGGCAGACCGGCCAGCCACAGGCGATGGCTCAGGCGATGCATCAGGATTGCGTGAATGCCCGGGTAGGTGGTGAGAACCTCGAATGTGGTCCGCGCCGCGGGGTCGCGGTCAAATACCGCCTGAATGTCTTCGCGCAATCGTGCCCACATAGGGTTCTCCGTATTCGGCCCGGACTACCGGTGTCCGATGATAATAACGAATCCCGCGCACCGAAATCCCGTCCGTCGCCAGGCGGATTCGCTTCTTGCAGCAGACACCGGCCGGCTCAGGAGCCCGTGCGTGCCTTCTGGGCGGCCGTCAGGATGCCGCGCAGGATATTCACCTCGTTCCGGTCCAGCCGCACGCGGTTGAACAGGCGACGCAGCCGCCGCATCAACTGGCGCGGATTGTCCGGGTCGAGGAATTCCAGGTCGATGAGTGTCTGTTCCAGATGGCCATAGAAGCGTTCCACCTCATCGCTGCCGGCCAACGGGGTCTGCTCACCGATCTCCTGCGGCGGTTGCCAGCCTTCCAGATGCACCATACGCACCTCGTAGGCCAGCACCTGCACCGCCATGGCCAGGTTCAACGAACCGTAGGCAGGATCGGTGGGAATGTGCACCAGGGCATGACAGCGATCCAGTTCCTCGTTGGTGAGCCCGGACTGCTCACGGCCAAACAACAGCGCCACTTCCGCCTGCTCACTTTCCACCCGCACCTGCGCGGCACAGTCCCGCGGCAGCACCGGCGGCACCGGGATCTTGCGCAACCGGGCGCTGGCACCCACCACCCACTGGCAGCCGGCCAACGCGGTGTCGAGGTCGGCACAGACCACCGCCCGGGCCAGCAGGTCATCGGCGCCGGAGGCCCGCGCCGTGGCTTCGGCACAGGGAAACTGTTGCGGTTCCACCAGCATCAGCTTACTCAGGCCCATGGTTTTCATGGCCCGTGCCACCGCACCGATGTTGCCGGGATGACTGGTATTGATCAGGACAATACGAATATTCGCTAGCATGACATTCCTGCGTCAGGCCCGGTCGATGGCAAAGGCCATGGCCTGTTCGATCCGGGCGAGGCCGGCAATCTTCATCACCAGCCGATCCAGCCCCAGCGCCACACCGGCACAGTCGGGCATACCGGCTTCCAGTGCCGCCAGCAGACGCTCGTCGACCGGCACGGCGGCAAGACCTGCTGCATCCCGTTTTACCTGGTCGGCGACGAAGCGGGTGCGCTGCTCGGCGGCATCGGTCAACTCGTGAAAACCATTGGCCAGTTCAAGACCATCCCAGTACAGCTCAAATCGGGCCGCCACCGCAGGTGTGTCCGGCCGCAGCCGGGCCAGTGCGGCCTGGCTGGCCGGATAGTCGTAAACGAACACCAGCCCTGCGCCCAACCGTGGCTCGATATAACAGGCCAGCAGCAGATCCAGCCAGGGATCGACCGCATCGTGCGGCATGCTGGCCGGCACCGGGATCCCTCTGCGCTGGGCACACGCGCGCAAGTCAGCGACCGTGGCGGACAAGGGATCGATATCCAGGTGTTCCTGGAATAACGCCTGGTAACGATACCGGCGCACGGCCGGCAGCGGTTGCCGGCCGTCATTCACCCGCACCACCAGCTGTTCCACCTCCCGCATCAGTTGGTCATCGTCCCAGCCTGGCCGGTACCACTCCAGCAGGGTGAATTCCGGATTGTGGCGGCCGCCCGCCTCGCCATCGCGGAACACCTTGCAGAGCTGGTAGATCGGTCCCGCCCCGGCGGCCAGCAGGCGCTTCATGGGAAACTCAGGCGAGGTATGCAGGTACAGGGGCTGGCCATCGGGGAGCCCGGGGCCGTGATAGCGGGTCTGCAGGCTCGCCAGCGCCGGATCGGTGGTACCGGCCACTGACAGCACCGGCGTTTCCACCTCCAGCACCTGGCGTTGCGCAAAAAATTCACGCACCCTCTGCAACACCTGGGCACGCAGCCGCAGGGTTGCCAGGCTGGCGCCGGGGCGCCAATCAAGGGCCATGCCGGAAATACGCCCTATTCCTTGGCGCGGGAAACGTATTCGCCGGAGCGGGTATCCACCTTGAGCAGGTCGCCGACATCGATGAACAGTGGTACACGCACCACGGCACCGGTTTCCAGGGTGGCCGGCTTGCCGCCACCGCCGGAGGTGTCGCCACGCACACCGGGATCAGTCTCGGTCACCGCCAGCACCACGAAATTGGGCGGGGTTACACTGATCGGGACGCCGTCCCAGGTGGTGACCAGGCAGCTGTCCTGCTCCTTGAGCCACTTGGCGGCCTCGGCCACCGCGGATTCACCGGCCGACACCTGTTCGAAGCTGTCCGGGTCCATGAAGTGCCAGAACTCGCCATCGTTGTAAAGGTACTGCATGTCCTGGTCCATGACGTCGGCGCCTTCGACGCTTTCGCCGGACTTGAAGGTGCGTTCCACCACGCGGCCGGTCTTGAGGTTGCGGATCTTGACGCGGTTGAAGGCCTGGCCCTTGCCGGGTTTGACAAACTCGTTTTCGATGATGGAGCATGGATCTCCATCGAGCATGATCTTCAGGCCACTCTTGAATTCATTGGTGCTATAGCTTGCCATCGACTACCTTCC
>CBDUHN010000077.1:0-3866 GCA_965367295.1 uncultured Gammaproteobacteria bacterium
AAATGGTGGCTACGCCCTGATTCGAACAGGGGACCCCATCATTATGAGTGATGTGCTCTAACCAGCTGAGCTACGTAGCCATGTTTTCTGATGCCGGCGGTGGCGCAGAAGCGGCCGCGGAAAAGAGGCGAAATTGTAGGGGTTCGGGGAGCAATTGTCCAGCTTCCCCACCCGGCCCGGCGTACGCCTCAGACGTTGAAGCGGAAATGCATCACATCGCCGTCCTGGACGATGTATTCCTTGCCTTCCAGGCGCAGCTTGCCGGCTTCCTTGGCACCCTGCTCACCCTTGCAGCCGACAAAGTCCTCGTAGGCGATGACCTCGGCGCGAATGAAGCCTTTTTCGAAATCGGTATGAATTACGGCGGCGGCCTGCGGTGCGGTGGCACCGATCTTCACCGTCCAGGCCCGCACCTCTTTCACCCCGGCGGTGAAATAGGTCTGCAGGCCCAGCAGCTCGTAGCCGGCACGAATCACACGGTTGAGACCCGGTTCCTCGAATCCCATCTCGGCGAGGAATACGGTCTGCTCCTCCGCGTCCAGTTCGGACAGCTCCGCCTCGATGGCGGCACACACCGGCACCACGATGGCGCCTTCCTGAGTGGCGCGTTCGCGCACCTTGTCCAGCCAGGGATTGTTCTCGAAACCGTCTTCTGCCACGTTGGCGATGTACATGGTGGGCTTGATGGTGAGCAGGTGCAGCTCATGCAGCAGTTTGCGCTCGTCCATCGTGAGTTCCAGCGTGCGCACCAGGTTGCCTTCGTTGAGGTGATCCCGCACCTTTTCGAACAACGCCAGTTTGGCTTTGGCATCCTTGTCGCCGCTCTTGGCCATCTTGCCGACGCGGTGAACCCCTTTCTCCACCGTATCAAGATCCGCCAGCGCCAGTTCGGTATTGATGACGTCGATATCAGATAGCGGATCAACCCGGCCCGCCACGTGAATGACGTTGTCATCCTCGAAGCAGCGCACCACCTGGGCAATGGCATCGGTCTCGCGGATATTGGCCAGGAACTTGTTGCCCAGTCCTTCGCCCTTGGAGGCACCGGCCACCAGCCCGGCGATATCGACGAACTCCATGGTGGTGGGCAGCACGTTCTGCGGCTTGACGATCTCCGCCAGCCGGTCGAGGCGCGGGTCCGGAATCAGTACCACGCCCACATTGGGATCGATGGTGCAGAACGGATAGTTCTCGGCCTGAATACCCGCCTTGGTCAGCGCGTTGAACAACGTGGATTTGCCGACGTTCGGCAGGCCGACGATGCCGCATTGAATTCCCATCTTGTCTGTACCCCAGCTGGTCCGGATTCATCCGGACAATATCATTCGTTTGCCGTGCCCGAATAAATTCGGACAACAGGATAACCATCACCGCGGACTGTGTAACTGGTGCATGGCACGCTCGATCTCACCAGCCAGCAGTTGCGGCACCACACCCAGCGCATCATCAATGGACTCCTCGATCAGGCGCTCATCCTCTCTGGAGGGTTTCTTGAGCACGTAATCCACCACCTGATCCTTGTGCCCCGGATGACCGACGCCTAACCGCAGGCGCATAAAGCCATTCCCACCCAGCGCGCTGATAATGTCACGCAGGCCGTTATGCCCTCCGTGTCCACCCCCCGTCTTCAGGCGCGCAGTGCCGACTGGAAGATCCAGTTCATCATGGACCACCAGGATGGATTCCGGGGGAATGCGGTAGAACCTGGCCAGCGCGGATACCGACTGGCCACTGCGGTTCATGTAGGTCAGCGGTTTCAGCAGACGGCACTCGTGACCATCGAGCTGGATGCGCTCCGCCTCACCATGAAACTTGTTTTCATGACGCAGCGAAACACCACGCTGCCGCGCCAGGGCATCCACAAACCAGAACCCGGCATTATGCCGGGTTCTGTCGTAGTCGGGCCCCGGATTACCGAGCCCGACGATGAGCTGTATGGACGCCACCAGTGCCGCGTCGTACCAGCAGGCTTATTCGCCGCCTTCTTCTTCGGCAGCTTCGGCCTCTTCGACGTCACCACCACCCTTCTTGGCATGGATGGACACCACGGCCAGGTCATGGTCTTCGCCACGGGCCAGTTCCAGCAGCGAAACACCTTCCGGCAGTTTCAGGTCGGTCAGATGCAGCGACTCACCCACGTTCAGGTTGGCGATATCAACTTCGATAAACTCCGGTAGCGCGGAAGGCAGGCAGGAGATTTCCACTTCGATCACTTCATGGCTTACCAGGCCGCCGGCCTTGACACCTACCGAGGTTTCCTCGTTGATGAAGTGCAGCGGAACATGCACGTGCACGGGCTTGTTCATATCCACGCGCTGCAGATCCAGATGCACGATGATCGGCTTGTAAGGATGGCGCTGGATATCGCGCAGCACTGCGTTGGTGGAAGCACCGTCCACATTCACATGGATAATCTGCGAATAGAAGGCTTCGTTTTGCAGGTGCTTGCCCAGTGCGTTCTGGGAAACGGAAATGGTTTCGGGAGCCTTGTCACCACCATAGATGATGCCAGGCACACGGCCGTCACGACGCAGGCGGCGGCTCGCACCCTTCCCCATGTCATCGCGCTTTTCGGCGTTCAGTTCAAAATCAACACTCATGGTACTCTCCTGAAAAAATTAACCGCCACCATGACGGATAATCTGCCTCGCCCGCGACCAGGCTTGGCATTATGTGCGGCGGTTGCCGCGGACGGACCAATGACCCAGGGTCATCAATCCATAAACAGTGAGCTTACGGACTCCTCGTTGTGCACGCGGCGCATAGTCTCCGCGAGCATCTCGGCAATGCTCAGTTGCCGGATCTTGCCGCATTCGAGCGCCGCCTCGCGCAACGGAATGGTGTCCGTCACCACCAGTTCATCCAGCTCGGACGCACCGATGTTGTCGATGGCCGGCCCCGACAGTACCGGGTGGGTACAGTAGGCCACCACGCGTTTGGCACCATGCTGCTTGAGCGCCGCGGCAGCCTTGCACAGGGTGCCAGCGGTATCCACCAGGTCGTCGATCAGCACACAGGTGCGGTCCTCGACCTCACCGATGATGTGCATCACCTGGGCCACATTGGCGCGCGGACGCCGCTTGTCAATGATCGCCAGGTCGGCGTCGTCAAGACGCTTGGCCAGCGCACGGGCCCGTACCACGCCACCCACGTCCGGCGACACCACCACCAGGTCCGGATACTTCTGGCGCCACACATCGCCCAGCAGGATCGGCGAGGCGTAGACGTTATCCACGGGCACATCGAAGAAGCCCTGGATCTGGTCGGCATGCAGATCCACCGTCAACACCCGGGTGGCGCCCACCCGGCAGATCATGTCTGCCACCACCTTCGCGGTGATGGGCACGCGCGCCGAACGCGGCCGCCGGTCCTGCCGGGCATAGCCGAAATACGGGATCACCGTGGTGATCCTACCCGCTGAGGAGCGCTTCAGTGCATCGACCATCACCAGCAACTCCATCAGGTTGTCGTTGGTAGGCGCACAGGTCGGCTGGACGATGAATACGTCCCTGCCACGCACATGCTCCATGATCTCCACCATGATTTCGCCGTCACTGAAATGATCGACGGAGGCCTTTCCGAGGCCCAGGTGCAGGTGGTTGACGATGTCCTGTGCCAGCCGTGGATTCGCGTTGCCGGTGAACACCATCATACGGCTATCGGTTTCAGGCACGGACCGTCTCTCCCGGGGTGTTGGTTTACAAGCTGAAATGTCGCAAGCGCCCACCCGATGGCGATTGCGGGTATATTCTCTGCTTACGGTGGCGTGGACCACTGATTGTCCGAATAAATTCGAACCTACAGGCAGTGGCTGCGCAGCGCACCCGTGGTGCTACTCAATTTGGCTGGGCCGCCAGGATTACTCG
>CBDUHN010000078.1:0-3540 GCA_965367295.1 uncultured Gammaproteobacteria bacterium
CGGTGCAGGAAACCGCTGCCAACGCCACCATGATCTATGTGCCGGCGCCCTTTGCTGCAGATGCCATTCTGGAGGCGGCCGATGCCGGCATCGAACTGATCGTCTGCATCACCGAGGGCATTCCGGTGCTGGACATGCTCAAGGTGAAGGCGGTGTTGCAGGAAACCGGCAGCAAGCTCATCGGCCCCAACTGCCCGGGGATCATCACTCCCGGCCAGTGCAAGATCGGCATCATGCCGGCTTCCATTCACCTGCCCGGTAGCATCGGTATCGTCTCCCGCTCCGGCACCCTGACCTACGAGGCCGTACACCAGACCACCCAGGTGGGCCTGGGCCAGAGCACCTGCGTGGGGATCGGCGGAGATCCCATCCAGGGACTGAATTTCGTCGATTGCCTGGAGATGTTCGAGGCCGATCGCCAGACCAAGGGCATCATCATGGTGGGCGAGATTGGCGGTAGTGCCGAGGAGCGCGCCGCCGAGTTCATCAAGGCCAGGGTGCGCAAACCGGTGGTGGCTTACATCGCCGGCGTCACCGCGCCCAAGGGCAAGCGCATGGGCCATGCCGGCGCCATCATCAGCGGTGGCAGCGGTACTGCAGAGGCCAAGATCGCCGCGCTGGAAGCGGCCGGGGTGCGCGTGGCCCGTTCTCCTGCCGACATGGGCAAGTACATGCAGGAGTTTTTTACCGGTTAAGGCTGCGCGTGCTGGTGGCCATCGGCAGATGCAGGTGCGAATTTATTCGCATTACCACCGTGAGCCCTACAGGCCATGCGAATTAATTCGCACCTACAGGTGGGCGCTATATAATCCTGCCAACCCTGGATACTCGCGATGATCCCTGAATTGACCCGGCAAGACCCTATCTCCTCCCTGCGCATCGTCATGGCCCAGATCGACCTGCGGGTCGGCGATATCCCGGGTAATGCGCAGAAGATCATCGATGCGTCGCTGCGGGCCCGTGACGAATTCCAGGCCCATGCCATTGTGTTTCCCGAACTGGCCCTGACCGGCTATCCGCCCGAGGACCTGCTGCTGCGTCCCGGTTTCCAGCTCATGGTGCTGGAATACCTGGAGCGGGTGAAACTCGAAGTGCGTGGCATCGATGTGATCCTCGGCTATCCCCAGGATGCATCGGGTGGCCGTTACAACACGGCCTCCCTGTTGCGCGATGGCCAGACGATTGCCACGGTGCATAAGCAACACCTGCCCAACTACAGTGTGTTTGATGAAAAACGCTATTTCGAGTCGGGCGATGGCGCCTGTGTGGTCGAGATCGCCGGCGTGCCGGTGGGCATCACCATCTGCGAGGACATCTGGATGCCCGCCCCGGCCCTGAGTGCCAGGCAGGCGGGCGCGCGGCTGCTGGTCAACATCAATGCCTCTCCCTTTCATGCCGGCAAGGGGAGTGAACGCGAGGCGGTGGTACGCCAGCGGGTGATGGAGACGGGGCTGCCGGTGCTCTATGTGAACCTGGTGGGTGGACAGGATGAACTGGTGTTCGACGGCGGCTCTTTTGTCATGAACGCCAGGGGCGAGGTGACCCAGCGTGCCCCCATATGTCGTGAAGGACTGTACCTGGCCGAGTTTGAGTGTGACGGCGCGTTGCATCCACTGCGCACCGATCTGGCGCCACCGCCGAGTGAGCTGGAAAACATCTACCAGGTACTGGTGCTCGGGGTGCGCGATTATGTGCGCACCAACGGCTTCCAGGGTGCCGTGATCGGTCTGTCCGGCGGTATCGATTCGGCGCTCACGCTGGCCATTGCCGTAGACGCCCTCGGTGCCGATGCGGTGGAAGCGGTGATGATGCCTTCGCGTTATACCGCCGACATGAGCCTGGAGGATGCCGAGGCGGAAGCCCGCCTGCTGGGTGTGCAATACCGCATCATTCCCATCGAGCCGGCCTTCAACCAGTTCCTGGAGTTGCTGGCCGAGGAGTTTGCCGGCACCGAACGCGATGCCACTGAAGAGAATATCCAGGCCCGCTGTCGCGGCATCCTGCTCATGGCGATTTCCAATAAGAAACGCAAAATGGTGCTCACCACCGGCAACAAGAGCGAGATGTCGGTGGGCTATGCCACCCTGTATGGCGACATGGCGGGTGGCTTTGCACCCATCAAGGATGTACCGAAGCTGCTGGTCTATCGGCTCAGCGCCTACCGAAATTCGCTGGGCGCGGTGATCCCGCAACGGGTGCTGGAGCGGCCGCCGTCGGCGGAGCTGGCCCCGGATCAGAAGGACGAGGATTCACTGCCGCCCTATACCGTACTGGACCCGATCCTGGAGGCCTATGTGGAACAGGATCGCAGTATCGCCGATATCATCGGCATGGGGTTCGACGCTGAAACCGTGCGCCGGGTGGCGGGGCTGGTGGACCGTAACGAGTACAAGCGCCGTCAGGCACCACCCGGCGTACGCATCACCCGGCGGGCCTTTGGTCGTGATCGGCGTTATCCCATCACCTCCGGATACCTGGCGGCGCAGATCAAGTAAGCCCAGCGATGTCGATGCGCATGAAATGCACAGGAATCATCTCTGCCGGGATTCATAACCGTCGCCGCTTTCGGTATCGTATGCGGCATTGTCATACCTAGCGTCAGGGGAACACAGCAATGAAAAAGGTCGAAGCCGTCATCAAGCCCTTCAAACTGGACGATGTCCGCGAGGCATTGTCGGAAGTAGGCATTACCGGTATGACCGCCACCGAGGTGAAAGGCTTCGGTCGCCAGAAAGGCCACACCGAACTGTATCGTGGTTCTGAATACGTGGTGGATTTCCTGCCCAAGATGATGCTGACGCTGGTGGTCAACGATGACCAGGTGGACCGTTGCGTGGAGGTGATCACCAGCGCGGCACGCACTGGCAAGATCGGTGACGGCAAGATCTTTGTCACCAGTGTGGAGAAGGTGGTACGTATCCGTACCGGCGAACAGGATCAGGACGCGATCTGAGCGGAGGGATTCGACCAGGGCTTGCCGCAAAGGGGGGCTTGCAGGTGCGAATTCCTTCGTAATGCCATCCCTCACCCTGGTGGTAGTGCGAATAAATTCGCACCTGCGGATGGTTGCAACCTCGGGTCAGAGGACGTGTAGGTGCGAATTTATTCGCATTACCACATACCAACCTGTTGGCAACGCGAATAAATTCCCACCTACGGGTTATTCGGAGTCTGTATCCGCCGCGGCCTGCCGACGTTCCTGCAGGAAGGGATGGTCGGGGTAGTTCAATCGCAGCACCCGCAGTGAATCCTCCGCCAGGTTATCCAGGCCCAGTCCCCGGTAGCTTTTCACCTGCACTACCAGCGCATCGGCTACGGCCGGGGTACGCTGGTAATTTTCCAGCACATTTTTCGCACGGTTGGCTGCGGCCACATAGGCTTTGCGGCGGATATAGTAATCGGCGACATTCACTTCGTAGCGAGCCAGACCGTTGTGCAGGAACACCACCCGCTGGGCGGCATCCTTGGCATACTTGCTGTCCGGATAGCGCTGCACCAGTTCCGAAAAATCGGTGAAGGCCTGGCGGGCGGCGCGGTTGT
>CBDUHN010000079.1:0-2791 GCA_965367295.1 uncultured Gammaproteobacteria bacterium
CACCACCTTCTGGTGGTTGCGCAGCACGCCCTTGTCGAGCAGCACCAGGCCCACCAGCTTGCGCGGCACCCCGGCGACCTTCTGGGCCTCCAGGGCCTGGCGGCCGATGAAATCACGCTCGGCCGGTTCCCAGCCCACAGTCCAGTTGAGGGCCGCCTCCAGCGGACTGATATCCTCGTCCATGTCGGAGCCATACAGGCTCATGCCTGCTTCCAGGCGCAGGGTATCGCGGGCGCCGAGCCCGCAGGGGCGCACGCCTTCACCCACCAGGGTGCTCCAGTAGGCCGAGGCCTCGCCCGCCGGCAGGATGATCTCAAATCCGTCCTCGCCGGTGTAGCCGGTACGGGCAAAAAACCAGTCGCCGACGAAGGCCCCCATGAAGGGCTTCAGGCCCTCAACCCGGGTACGCAGTTCGCCATCGAGCAGACCCAGGACCCGGGCGCGTGCACCGGGTCCCTGCACGGCGATCATGGCCATTTCAGGACGTTCGGTGACGGTGAGATCGAAGGCCTTGGCCTGTGCGTTGATCCAGGCCAGGTCCTTGTCGCGGGTGGAGGAATTGACCACCATGCGGAAAAAGGTGTCGGACAGGTAATAGACGATCAGGTCATCAATGACGCCGCCGCGCTCGTTGAGCATGCAGCTATAGAGCGCCTTGCCAGGTTCCTTGATCTTGTCGATGTTGTTGGCAATGAGGCGCTTGAGGAAATCGCGCACCTGGGCGCCTTCCAGGTCCACCACGGTCATGTGGGATACGTCGAACATACCCGCATCCTGGCGCACCACATGATGCTCCTCGAGCTGGGAGCCGTAGTGAATGGGCATGTCCCAGCCGGCGAAATCCACCATCTTGGCGCCGGCTTCCAGGTGATCGTTATATAACGGCGTACGTTTGCCCATCTCAGGTCTCGTCTTGTGTCGGGGGTTGCAAGGTAACGATGGGCGCCGGGTGCACAAAACAGCGACGGCCTTCGTCGAACCGTCGCCCCTCTGTCCCGTGACCTGAGAGTGTAGGCAGACCGCAAGCGGTGCCTTCCCCTTCGGTGGGCCTGCCGAATGGTGGCCGCTCTCCAGAGCCGGTATGGGATCGGAAGTTGATCCCACCGCGACAGTTCATCTGCCTGAGCGTTTCCGGGCGAGTTGCGCCTTCGGCGGCCGGGTGAAAATCCAGCTCTCTCCCGCCGCGGTGGTATACCGAGCCGCCACTATACCCGGGCCCGGGAAGATCGCCAAGCCTGCTAAACACCTTGAATCAGGATGTAATTCAGGCGGCCTCAAAC
Organism: uncultured Gammaproteobacteria bacterium; assembly: GCA_965367295.1. Classification (GTDB taxonomy): domain Bacteria; phylum Pseudomonadota; class Gammaproteobacteria; order DSM-19610; family DSM-19610; genus JAIVHA01. The sequence continues at coordinate 1,281 of CBDUHN010000079.1, forward strand.
CAGGAGTTGACGTACAAAATTGACGCTGATTCACCGCTGATCCCGGAAAACATTACTGAAATCGCCCCATTAGCGATGACATGCATTCGCACCCACCTTGATGGACGGCCGCCCGCCCACCGCAACAGCCCATTACCGCGCCAGGGGCGGCAGATCGCCGCTCAGCCCCATCGCCTGGCGGATCACCACTCCCTTGAGCGGACCGGATCGATTCACCAGCGCCAGACCCAGGTTGCGCGCCAGCTTTACCGGCGCAAGTGGATGGCCAAACAGCTGCTGAAAGCCGTCCATGGCGGTCATCATGGCCAGGTTGTCGCCGCGACGACTGCGTTCGTAACGACGCAGCACCCGCTCGCTGCCGATATCGCGCCCACTCGCCCGCGCCTCCAGGATGGCCTCCGCCAGTACGGCGGCATCGAGCAGCCCCAGGTTCACACCCTGCCCCGCCAGCGGATGAATGGTGTGGGCGGCATCGCCCACCAGCGCCAGGCGATGCCCGATATAGCGCTCGGCATGGCGACGGATAAGCGGGAAAGACACCCGCTCGCCGGTAGACAGCATACGTCCGAGCCGATGTTCGAAGGCCGCTCCCAGGCGCTCCAGGAATTCAGATTCCTCCAGCCGCAGCAGTTCCTCGGCCTGCTCGGGGCTGGTGGACCAGACAATGGAGCAACGCCCATCGGCCAGCGGCAGAAACGCCAGCGGCCCGGTGGGCAGAAAACGTTGCCAGGCAGTCTCCTGGTGCGGGTACTCGGTGCCGATCACCACCACCACCGCCTGCTGCCGGTATTCCTTGCGCGCACAGCCGATGCCCGCCTGTTCCCGTACCTGCGACTCCGCCCCATCGGCACCCACCACCAGCGCGGCCTCCAGCAGGCGGCCATCGGCCAGCATGACCCGGGCCGGGCCATCCGGCGCCATATTCAGTTCGGCCAGTTCCGCGGGACACAGCCAATCGACACTGCCCAGTTGCGGCAGCCTTTGTACCAGCGCCTTCTGGATCACCCGGCTTTCGACGATATGACCAAGGGTCGGCTCACCGATCTCCGCGCAATCGAAGTGAATGGAACCGTTGCCGCCGGCATCCCATACCTGCATCTGCCGGAACGGACTCACCCCCATCGCCACCATCCCCCCCCAGACGCCCAGATGGGTAAAGATCTGCTGCGAGGCGCGGGTGATAGCAAACACGCGCAGGTCGACGCTGCCCGCCGACCAGTCCATGGCCGGTTCGCGCGCCTCCACCACAGCGATGCGCAAGCCGGCCTCACCCAGGGCGCAGGCCAGGGTGGCGCCGACGTGGTTGCCACCGATGATGATGAGGTCGTAGTGCTGGGGCATGGTTTTTCACCGTTGGGGATTACGGGCCATTATGGCTATGGATGAACCGGAATGTAAAAAGGGGCACCTTCATTGCACCGTCCCTGTGCTCATCCGCGGTTCTTCATTTTGCTTGGTACAACGCTGGATGCTCTTTTTCCGGAGCGCCGGTTTATTGTAGGTCCGGATTC
>CBDUHN010000080.1:0-1620 GCA_965367295.1 uncultured Gammaproteobacteria bacterium
CCGGTACCCTGCGCCGCGGTTGTGAAGAAGGGTTCGAAGATCTGTTCCTGGACCTCCCGGGAAATCCCCGGGCCGTTGTCGATCACCTCGATAAAGGGTTTGCCCGATTCCTCCAGATAGCCGGTATTGAGCCGGATGCGTACCGGTTCCGCTTGCTGCCCGCCATGTTCCAGGCTGTTCTGTAGCAGGTTCCACAGGACCTGATGCAGGTGACTGGGATCCATTTCCACCAGCACCGGCCCGTCGCTGTGGCACTGAATCTGTTCGGTCCCGGTATGCAGGGTGGCGGTGAATTCCGTCAAAAACTGCCGCAGCCAGCCGCCTAGCTCGAGCCGCTGCGGGGCACTTTGGCGGCGGCGCGAAAGCTGCAGCACGTTTTCGATAATGGTGTTCACCCGCTGGGTGTGGTTGCGCACGATCTGGGTGAGGCGATGATCCCCGCTGCTCAGCTGGTCCGATTCGGCCAGCAACTGGGCGGCATGGCTGATGGCGCCGAGGGGGTTGCGGATTTCGTGGGCGATGCTGGCGGTGAGACGTCCCAGCGAGGCGAGTTTCATCTGCTGGGCCCGTTGGGCCAGCGCGGTGCTGTCCTCCAGGGAGATGATGGCGCCCATGCCACTGTCGGTGCCGAGGCGGGTGAACTTGGGGATCAGTCCGGTCTCGCTGTCGACGGGACGCAGGATCGGGGGCGTCCAGTCCGGGTTCTGGCACCAGGTACGCAGATGCTGATGCAGTTCGGGAAACAGCACTGCGATGGGTTGCCCCGGTTCATCCGGGGGCATGCCCAGTTGCATCCAGGCAGTGCGGTTCATGAGCCGCACCCGGCCCTCCGGGTCCACCACGATGATGCCTGATTGCAGCCGTTGCACGATGCGTTCGTTGAGTTCCTGCAGGTTGGCCAGGTCCACGCCACGCTGTTCCGCCAGTTTCTCACTCTCGCGTAGTCGTAGCGCCAGCATGCGGGCCATGGCGGCGGTGGCGAAAAAGGCCGCGCCCAGCAGGCCGGACTGGGTGAGGCCACCCTTGGGGGTGCCACCGCTTTCGAGAAATGCCAGACCATACTGGCCGAGCACGGTCAGGGTGGCGATGGCGGCGAACAGGAAGGCCAGGCGTCCCGGTACCAGCAGGCTGCCGGCCGCCACCGCCACCACCAGCAGAATACCCAGACCGCTGCCCACTCCGCCGCTGGCATGCATCAGCAGGGTGATGGCGAAGATGTCCACCAGCACCTGGCTCAATGTCTGCCAGCGGTAGGAAGGCACGCGTAACCGGGCGGCGAAGCCGGCCACCAGGGCAAACAGGATGTAGCCAACGCCAGTGATGAAAAACAGGCCCGGGTTCTGTTCGCCCAGCGGGGTGCTGCCGGTCACGAAAAACACCGTAAGCAGAAAGCCGGCCAGGATGAGCCGGTAGAAGGTCAGGAACCGCAGCGGATTCCAGGTCAGTGAATCGCGGTAGCCCTGTGGGTGCTTGCCAGTGAGTTGTTCCAGGTAGGATGGATGCATGAATCAACGGGCAGCGTGGCGGTCGCGATGCTCGATGGAGCAGAAGGTCGAGCCGTCCGCCCGCACGGCATCCTCGCTGGGCAGGTACAGGCCGCAGTGGGCACAACGCACCATC